>NZ_PSTP01000001.1:0-529391 GCF_002930935.1 Rathayibacter sp. AY1A2
CTCCCCGACAGGACCCCTGCGATGACGCACCTCCCCTCCGGCCGCTCCCTGACCGCCTCCCTCGCGGCGCTCGCCGCCACGGGCGCGCTCCTGCTGGGCTCGCTGCCCGCCTCCGCGATCGAGACCCCGCCCTCGGCGTCCTCCGCCGTCGCCTCCGCCGCGGTCCTCCGTGCCGGCGAGCAGCTCGCGCGCGGCGAGCGGCTGGTGTCCCCCGACGGCGCCTCCTCCCTCGTGATGCAGACCGACGGCAACGCCGTGGTCTACGCCGCCGGCGGCCGTCCCACCTGGGCGTCGGGCACGCAGGGGCGCGGCGACAGCCTGCGGATGCAGGACGACGGCAACCTCGTCGTGTACGCCGCGGACGGGCGCCCGGTCTGGGCGAGCGGCACGGTGGCCGACCCGGGCGGCGAGCTGAGGATGCAGGACGACGGCAATCTCGTGATCTACCGCCGCAGCGGCTCGGCGGCCTGGGCCAGCAGCATCGGCGGCCGGATCGACGAGCCGCGCACCGACACCCTCCGCCGCGGCAGCACCCTCTACGCGGGGAACCGGCTCGCCACCCCGGGAGGCACCACGGCGGTGATGCAGGAGGACGGCAACCTCGTCGTCTACGGGCAGGGCGGGGCTCTCTGGGCGAGCGGCACCCGCGGCCGGGGCAACGTCCTCCGGATGCAGGACGACGGGAACGCCGTGGTCTACACCGCGGACGGCGCGCCCGTGTGGGCCTCGGACACGTCCGGCGAGCCGGGCGCCACGATGGTCCTCCGCGAGGGCGATCTCCGGATCGCGGACGACTCCGGCGTCCTCTGGAGCAGTGCCGCGCTCATCGTGCGCGACTCGCTCTCCCCGAGCGGCCTCGTCGTCGCGGGCACGCGGCTGACCTCGACGAGCGGGCAGTGGCGGGCCGAGATGCAGCGCGACGGCAACTTCGTCGTCTACGGGCCGAACGGCGCGGACTGGGCGACGAACACCTCCTCCGCCTCCGGCGCCGCCTTCTCGATGAGCTCCGAGGGCCGGCTCGACGTGGCCGACTCCCGGATCCTCTGGCTGCGGTTCCCGAGGATCTCCTTCGGCATCGGCCAGAGCGGCGTCGTCGCGCCCTACCGCCTCGTGCTGCAGGACGACGGCCGCCTCGTCGAGTACGACGGCATCGGACGGGCCGTCTGGGCCAGCCGGGGCTGACGCGCGACGCATGATGGAGGGGTGAGCGACCCCGGCGACTTCATCCGCTCGGCCCTGGAGTACGAGGGCGACGTCTGGCGCGCGCAGGACGTGCGCGAGCGCCTGGGAGCAGGGCTCGACTCGACGGGCGCCTCGGTCGGGGCGGTCCGCGGCACCGTCCGCGACGCGCTGAGGAAGTTCCGCTCGCTCGAGCACGACGACGTGACAGCCCTCTCCTCCGAGCTGTGGGAGCCGGCGGTGTTCGAGCCGCGGCTGGCGGCCGTCGTGCTGCTGCAGTCCCGAGCCGAGTGGCTGCGCGGCTCCGACCTCACCCGGCTCGAGGGCTTCGTCCGCGACTCCCGCGTGGACGAGCTGAGCGACCCGCTGGCCCACGACGTCGTCGCTCCGCTCCTGGCAGGGCTGCGCGGTGCGGCGCGGACCCGGGCGGACGCGGTCCTCGACCGCTGGGGGGCGGAGGGCGGGCGCCTGGCGCGCGCGGCCTCCCTGGCGCGGGCCTCGGTCCCGACGGAGCACGGCTGAACGGCCGCTCGGACCGACCGCCCCGCGGAGCCGGGCGCCTGCTCAGGCGGCCCGGTGCTCCTGAGCCGCCGTGCCGTCCGCCACCCGGATCCACGTGTCGAACTCCAGGCCGGGATCGACCCGGTGCGCGATCAGGACCACCGTCCGCCCCTCGGCGGCGCGGAGCAGATCCCCGAGCAGAGCGTCGGCCACGGGAGCGTCCACCGACGCCGTCGGCTCGTCCAGCACCAGGACGCGGAAGTCGGCCAGGAGTGCGCGTGCGAGGGCGATCCGCTGAGCCTGGCCGCCCGAGACGAGCGAGCCCCGCTCCCCCACCCGCGCGTCGAGCCCACCGCGTGCAGCAAGCCAGGGGCCGAGCCCGACCCGCTCCAGCACCGCCTCGAGCACGGCGCCATCGGCCTCGGGCCGCGCGAAGAGGAGGTTCTGCCGGATCGTGTCGTCGAAGAGGTACGGCTGCTGCTCCACGAGCCCGACCCGCTTCCGCACCTCCGCCTGCGGCAGCGTCCGCGCCTCGACCCCGCCCAGGAGGTAGCTGCCGGAGTGGTCGAGGAAGCGCACCAGAGCGTGCGCGAGCGTCGTCTTCCCGGAGCCGCTGCCGCCGGTGACGAGGACGCGCGCACCCTCCGGCAGGTCGAGCGAGACGCCCCGCAGCGCGGGCGTGTGCGCGCCGGGCCAGCTCACCGACAGGTCGCGCAGGACGATGCCGGCGCCCCGGGGAGCCGGGGCATCCGGGTCCACGTCCGCGTCGGTCGCGAGCGCCGGCGACGCCGCCTCGGCGTCCAGATCGGCCAGGCGCTGAGCGCTCGAGAGCGCGGTGCGCGCCGCCTGCACGGCGAGCGGCGCGGCGGCGGCGACCTCGAAGACCGCGAGCGGCACGAGCGCGACGACTCCCAGCGCCGGACCGCCGAGGTCGCCGATCGCCGGGATCCCGAGCGCGAGGCCCGCCCAGACCGCACCGCCCGAGCAGAGGGCGAGGACGGCCGCGGCCAGTCCGGCGGAGGCCGCCCGCCGACGCGCCGCCCGGGCGAGCGACTCCTCCGCGCGTGCCACGTCCGCCAGAGCGTCACCCGCCGCATCGAAGGCGATGAGCACGTCGAGGCGGGTGACCAGCAGGTTGAGGCGCTCGGCGAGCTCCCCGCGCAGCGGCGCCAGCTCGCGATCCGCCTGCGCGGAGAGCCGGCCGGCGCCCAGGGCCCCACCGGCGAAGGCGAGGACCAGCAGCGCCAGCAGCACGGCGCCCATCGCCGGCAGCAGCAGCCAGACGCCGACCACCGAGACCGCAGCGACCAGTGCCGCGACGACCAGCGGCTGCACGACGCGCAGCGGCACGTCCTGCTGGGCGTCGACGTCCGCCACCACCCGGGAGACCAGGTCGCCGCGGCGCACGCGGCCCAGCCCGTCCGGCGCGACCGGCACCAGGCGCTCGTAGACGCCCGCCCGGAGCTCCGCGAGCGCGCGGAAGGCGGCGTCGTGGCCGGTCAGCCGCTCGAGGTAGCGGAAGAAGGCCCGCGCCAGCGCGAAGGCCCGCACGCCCACGACGGCCATGGAAAGGAACAGGATCGGCGGCTGCTCGGCCGCGCGGACGATCAGCCAGGCGGAGCAGGCCAGCAGCGCCACGACGGCGGAGGAGGAGAGCAGCCCGAAGGACAGACCCGGCAGGAAGCGGCGCGGCCCGGGCATCGCGGCGCGGAGGACGTCGGAGCGGTTCACCTCGCGACCGCCTCCGCCGGCGCCAGGGCGATCACGGCGTCGGCCGCCGCGACGGTCGCGGGCCGGTGGCTGGCGACGACGACGATCGTCCCGCTCTCCGCCAGCGACCTGAGTCCGGCGAGCAGCGCCCGCTCGGACTCGTCGTCGAGGGCGGCGGTCGGCTCGTCCAGGGCCAGCACCGCGCACCCGCGCTCGAGCAGGCGGTGCACAGCGCGGGCGACGGCGACACGGGCGCTCTGCCCGCCCGAGAGGCCCGTCCCCTCGGCGTCGAGCCGGCGCTCGGGGTCCACGTCGACGGCGGCGATCGCCAGGGCCCGCCGCACGCGCTCGGGGTCCGGCGAGAGTGCTCCGAGCCCGACGGCGGAGGCGACGCTCCCCGGGAGAAGGTCGGGCCGCTGGCCCGCCCAGGCGAGCGTCGAACGCAGATCCGCGACCGGCGACCCGCCGAGCAGCAGCGTGCCCGAGAAGGGCACGAAGCCCGCGAGCGCGGCGATCAGCGTCGACTTCCCGGACCCGCTGGGCCCGGTCACCACGGTGATCGACCCGACGGGGAGCACCGCGTCGACAGGAGCGAGCGTCCGCCCGCGTCCGTCGTCGACCGCGAGACCCCGCAGCTCGAGCGCCCCCGTCGCCGCCGGGGCCTTCCCGCGAGCGGGCAGGGCCGCCGCGCGCTCGAGGACGGCGAAGGCGCGGTCCGCCGCCTGCACCCCGTCCGCCGCCGCATGGAACTCGGCACCGACCTGGCGCACCGGCAGGAACACGTCCGGCGCCAGCACCAGGACGAACAGCCCGACGGCCAGCCCCAGCGAGCCGTCGACGAGCCGCAGCCCGATCGAGACGGCGACCAGCGCGACCGAGAGCGAGCCGGCGAGCTCCAGCACGAAGCCGCTGACGAAGGTCACCCGCAGCACCTTCATCGTGTGCACGCGGTAGTCCTCGGTCAGCGCGCGGATCCGCGTCGCCTGCCGCTCGGCCCGCCCGAAGATCTTGAGTGTTGCGAGGCCGCCGACGGTGTCGACGAAGCCGGACGCGAGCGCCTGCAGCCGCTCCCACTGCCGCGCCTGCACGGCCTGGGTCGCCCAGCCGATCAGCACCATGAACACCGGGATGAGCGGCAGGGTCACCACCAGGAACACCGCGCTGAGCGGATCGGCGAGGAAGACCACGAGCGTCAGGAGCGGCGTCGCCACCGCGGTGGCGATCAGCTGCGGGAGGTAGCGGGCGAAGTAGCCGTCGAGGGAGTCCAGTCCGCCGCCCAGCAGCGCGACGACCCCGCCCGAGCCCCCTTCGGAGCGGCCCGCCGGGCCGAGCTCGACCAGTGCGGCGAGGACCGCCTGCCGCAGCTGCGCCTTCGCTCCTGCTCCTCCGCGCACAGCGTTCACCTCGGTCGCCCAGGCGAGAGCCGCCCGCGCCGCGACGACCGCGAGCAGGGCGGCCAGCAGCGGCGCGAGATCGTCGGCGCTCCTCCCGTCGACCGCACCGGCCACCAGCTGCGCCACGAGCCACGCGAAGGCGACGATCGCCAGGGTCCTCGCCAGCGCGAGCACCCCGCCGAGCAGGAGGAACACGCGGGCCGCCCGGGCGTAGCGGAGCAGGCGCGGATCGAGGGGCTTCACGTCAGTGGGCGTTGACCGGGATGTGCGCGCGGCTGATGCGCTTGCGGAAGATCCAGTAGGTCCAGGCCTGGTAGCCGACGATGAGCGGCACGAACACCAGGGCGGTCCAACTCATGACCGTCAGCGTATAGGGCGTGCTGGAGGCGTTCTCGATCGTCAGCCCGTAGGCGGGGACGTTCGAGGCCGGCATCACCGCGGGGAACAGCGTCGCGAAGAGGGCGAGCACGGCGAGCGCGATGGTGCCGGCCAGCAGCGCGAAGGCGCGTCCCTCCCGGCCCCGCGTGATCGCGAGCCAGCCGCCGACGAGGGTCGCGGCCGCGCCCGCCGAGAGCGCCCAGGAGGCGGTGCTCCCCTGGCCGAGGTTGGTCCAGGCCAGGAAGACCGCGGCGACGACCACGGTGAGCAGCCCCGCACGGGTCGCCAGGCGGCGCGCACGCTCGCGGATCTCCCCCTCCGTCTTCAGGGCGACGAAGACGACTCCGTGCGTGAAGAAGAGCAGGAGGGTCGTCGCTCCGCCCAGCAGGGCGTAGGGGTTCAGCAGGTCCAGGACGGTGCCGGTGAAGTTGTGGTCGGCGTCCATCGGGACGCCCTGCACGATGTTCGCGAAGGCCACGCCCCAGAGGAAGGCGGGCACCGCGGAGCCGACGACGATCATCGTGTCGAAGCGCCGCTTCCACTGCGCCTCCGGACGCTGGTGACGGTACTCGAACGAGACGCCGCGGGCGATCAGCGCGAGCAGGATGAGCAGAAGCGGCAGGTAGAACCCGCTGAAGAGCGTGGCGTACCACTCCGGGAACGCGGCGAACAGGGCGGCGCCGGCGACGATCACCCACGTCTCGTTGAGGTCCCACACCGGGCCGATCGTGTTGATCAGCACGCGGCGGTCGGTGTCGTCGCGCCCGAGGAACGGGAGCGACATGCCGACGCCGAAGTCGAACCCGTCGAGGACGAAGTAGCCGATGAAGAAGAACGCGACGATCCAGAACCAGAGAACGGCGAGATCCATGAGGGGTGCCTCCTAGTAGACGGTGCCGACGAGCTGCGGGCGACCGCTTTCCTCGTCGACATCGGGAGCGTCGTCGGGGCCGGCCTGCGCGGCCCGCTTGATCAGGCGGAACTCGACCACGGCGAGCGTGCCGTAGATCGCGGTGAAGGCGAGCAGCGAGATCAGGACCTCGAGGCCGCTCACTCCGGGCGAGACTCCGTCGGCGGTCTTCAGCAGTCCGAACACGAGCCACGGCTGGCGGCCCATCTCGGTGAAGACCCAGCCCACGATCATCGCCATCAGCGGCAGCGGGGCGGCCCAGATCGCGACCTTCCACATCCACTGCTTCGGCTCGCGGCCCTTCCGGGTGAACCAGAGGCCGGCCGCGGCCACGCCGATGGCCAGGACGCCGAGCGCCATCATCCAGCGGAACGACCAGTAGGTGACCCAGATGATCGGCGTGTAGTCGCCGGGTCCGTAGACCTGGGTGTACTGGGCCTGGAGGTCGTTGATGCCCTCGACCGTGCCGGTGAAGGTGTGCGTCGAGAGGAAGGAGAGCAGGTAGGGGATGCGGATCGAGAACAGCTCGCTCGAGCCGTCCGGCGTGCCCCAGGTGAAGACGGAGAAGGAGGCGTCGACGCCTGTGGAGGTCCTGTAGAGCGCCTCCGCGGCCGCCATCTTCATCGGCTGCGTGTCGACCATCGCGAGGCCCAGCGAGTCGCCGGTGAACAGGGTCAGGCCGCCGCTGACGAGCATCATCCAGGCGCCGAACCTCAGCGCGGGGCGCATGGTCTCGAGGTGCTGGTTCCGGGAGAGGTGGTAGGCCGCGACGCTGATGATGACGGCGGCCGAGACCATGAAGCAGGCGAAGATCGTGTGCGGGAACGCGGCGAGAGCGACCTTGTTGGTGAGGAGCGCCCAGATGTCGGTGAGCTCCGCGCGGCCCTTGGTCTCGTTGATGCGGAAGCCGACCGGGTTCTGCATGAACGCGTTCGCGGCGATGATGAAGTAGGCCGAGAGCGTGGTGCCGAGCGTGGTCAGCCAGATGGTGGCCAGGTGCAGCTTCTCGGGCAGCTTGTCCCAGCCGAAGATCCAGAGGCCGATGAAGGTCGCCTCGAGGAAGAAGGCGAGCAGGCCCTCGAACGCCAGCGGGGCCCCGAAGACGTCGCCGACGAAGCGGGAGTAGTCGCTCCAGTTCATCCCGAACTGGAACTCCTGGACGATCCCGGTCACGACGCCCATCGCGAAGTTGATCAGGAAGAGCTTCCCGAAGAACTTCGTCAGCTGCAGGTAGTGCACCTTCCCGGTGCGCACCCAGCAGGTCTGGAAGATCGCGACGGTGAGCGCCATGCCGATCGTGAGCGGCACGAACAGGAAGTGGTAGATCGTCGTCAGACCGAACTGCCATCTCGACAGCAGGAGCGGGTCCAGGAGTTCGTTCACAGCTCCGAGAGTAGGTCGGCGGAAGGGGTCCGACGGCCTCCGATCCCAGTACTGGGGCGGATGTGCGGCCTTCCGCGAGCTCCTGGCGGCACCCTTTCCGGGGTGGCCCCGGACGCCCCTCCGAGCGCTCCAGCCGACCGGTCGCTCGACGTCGAGACAGTCCCTCTCGACGTCGAGGGAGTCCCCCGCGCGGCGACTGCCGAGCGGGGCTCGCCTCCGTCGGACCCGCCGCCGGCGACCTCTCGACGCCGAGCGATCAGGCGGGCGACGGAGCGCTGAGACTTCCTCTCACGGGCCTTCAGCGGATTCCCAGGCGCACATCCGCGAGATCGGCTCTGGGAATCCGTTCACTGCGCGACGCCATCGACGGACTCGCCCGGTGAAGAGACTCCCGGAGCCGATGCCGATGTGCCGTCGGCGGGCGCCCCGCGGTCAGCCGGCGTCGACGCGCGAGCGGGAGCCGGAGAACCAGGCGGGCGCCTGGAAGCCGTACTTCAGCACGGGCAGGTCGCGGGTGAGGCGCCAGTAACCCAGCGCCGCCGCGACGCCGATCCCGCAGACCAGGAGCGGCGCGACCGGTCCGATGACGTCGAGCCAGCGCTCTCCGTCGAAGAGCAGCAGGGCACTCGTGGCGAGCGAGACGAAGAGGACGTGCACCACGTACACCGGGAGCGTGTTGCGGCCGATGAAGGTGATCCAGCCCGCGCCGCGCCGGTTCGAGAGGAAGCGGGCGACCACGAGCCCGGCGAGGACCGCCAGCACGCTCACCAGGACCAGCCCGATCGTCAGCAGCGGGAAGCGGGCGCGGACGGCGAGGATCACGCCGGCGAGCACGAGGAACAGCACGCCGAAGCCGACTCCGCTGAGGATCCCGCGGCGCTCCACGAACGCGATCACCGCGTTCCGCAGGTAGAGGCCGAGCAGGAAGAACATCAGGTAGCGGGCCATGCCGTCCCAGGCGATGTTCCCGGTGCCCTCGGAGGTGCTGGAGCGGACGGCGTACCAGACCACGGCGATCGCGGTCGCGATGCCGATCTGCACCCGCCAGTCGATCCGGCCTTGCGCGAGCTTGGCGGCCACGAAGAAGATCGTGAGCGCGTAGAGGAACCAGAGCCCGTTGTGCGGCATCACCGGCTGGAGGAGCAGCGCGAGCGGGTCGGACTCGTCGGTGCCGCCCGGGTTGGGCACCACCAGGAAGAAGAGGAACCGCACCACGGACCAGAGCAGGAAGGCCCAGACCAGCAGGCTCAGCCGCGAACGCCAGAGCTCCGGCCACGACCGGGTGAGCACGGAGCCGGCGAACAGCCCCGAGGCGAGGAAGAACAGCGGCATCCGGAAGGTGATGAGGAGGAGGTTGATCTCGTTCCACGAGTCGGGGGCGATCCCGGCCGTCGTGGTCCACTGTACGGAGTGGGCCAGGGCGACCAGGATGATCGCGATGCCCTTCGCCGTGTCCACCCAGGTGATGCGTGCGCGTGCCATGAGTCCTCGTCGTGATCGTCCATCGGAAGTCGGCCGGCGGCGACGATGACGATGGCGATGTGCAAGTGTTGCACGGCTGTGCATCCTCTGTGATGTTCTGCGCGGATTCGATCACGGCGATCCGGTGACGGAGAGACGGCCACCGGGTGCGCGGGTCCTCGGACGGCCTCCTCGTGGACGACGCGCCCCCGCCGATGCCCGAGGATCGAGCCATGACTCGAGCGACGCCCTCCGGCTCCGCCCCCGGCCCCCGCCGCATCCGCCTCCGCCTCCTGGTCGCGCTGCTGGTGCTCGCGCTGGTCCTCGCCGGCGCGGGCATCGCCCTCTCGCTCGCCTCGCGGAGCGGAGGCGCGGGCGCTCCGGCCGCGAGCTCCCCCGACCCCGGCCCGACCTCCTCCGTCGACATGGCCGAGCGCGTCGCCGGTCTCGAGAAGCGCTTCGCCGCCGGGTTCCCGCAGCACAGCATCGTCCTCACGGGCAGCTCCACGATCGGCCGCTGGACGACCTCCAAGGAGGACCTGCGCCCGCTCGAGACCTACAACATCGGGATCGGCGGCACGACCGTCGCCGATCACCTCGCGTGGCTGGACCGCATGGTCGCCCCCTTCGATCCCCGCGCCGTGATCGTGTACGTGGGAGCGAACGACATCAGCGGCGAGGAGGGCTCGCGCACCGGCGCCCAGACCGCCGGCGCCGTCGTCGAGTACCTCCAGCGCGTGGAGGAGGTCGCCCCCGACGCCGAGCTGTTCTACGTCGAGATCGCGGAGACGCCCGCCCGCGCCTCCGTCGGCGCCGAGGTCCGCGCCGCCAACACCGCGGTCAGCGCCTACGCCGAGACGGACGACCGCGTCACCTTCGTCCCCACCGCCGACGCGCTCGTCACCTCCGACGGCTCTGTCGACCCCTCCCTCTTCGTCGACGACGGCCTGCACTTCGACGAGGCCGGCTACGCCCGGTTCTCGGAGGCGGTCCGCGCGGTGGTCCTGCCCGCTCTGGAGTGAGCCGGCGGGCCGCCGCACAGCAGCCCCGCGCGACGTGAGCGGCCCGGGGACACAGGGTCCGGAGCCCCCAGTGTTGACCCTGAAGGGGGACACGGCCCCTCCGTCGCGCGCGCCTATCCTGGCCCCGCGTCATCGCCGACAGCGCCCTCTGCACCGCCGCAGACCGCCGCTCGCTCAGCAGCGCCGACCGTCTCGGAGTCACCGATGCCCCGCTCGAGGATCCGCCCCCGTGGTCTCGCCCTGCTCACCGTCCTGGCGATCACGGCCGCCGCGCTCGTCGCCGGGCCCGCGGGTCCGGCGTCCGCCGCTCCCGTCGTGCCCGCCGGCTTCACCGACTCGCGGGTGGCGGCCGTCCCCGCGCCGACCGCCCTCGCCTTCACGACCGACGGGCGCACCCTCGTCTCCTCGCAGACCGGCGCGATCCGGGTGATCCGCGCCGGCGGCCTGGTCGCCACCCCGGCCCTCGACCTGCGCTCGAAGGTCTGCGCCAACGGCGAGCGCGGCGTGCTCGGCCTCGCGGTCGACCCGGCACCGGGCTCGCGCACCGTCGTCGTCTACTACACCGCGAAGGGCTCCGACTCCTCCTGCCCGACCAACGCCGGCGGCACGGTGAACCCCGCGGGAGCCCCGCGCAACCGCGTCTCCTCGTTCCAGCTCGGCACCGACGACCGCATCGACCCGGCCTCCGAGCGCGTCCTCCTCGACGGCATCTACTCCCCCGCGAGCAACCACAACGGCGGCGACCTCGCCATCGGCAAGGACGGCCTGCTCTACGTCAGCGTCGGCGACGGCGGCTGCGACTACCGCGGCGGAGTCGGCTCGCCGGGCGGCAGCGGCTGCGGCGGCCGGAACGACGCCGCCCGCGACCCGAACATCCTGAACGGCAAGATCCTCCGGATCACCCTCACCGGCGGCGTCCCGGCCGGCAACCCCTACCTGGGCACCGGGACCGCCTCCTGCCGGCTCGCCCCGGCCGCCGCGGGCGTGCGCTGCCGCGAGACCTTCGCGAGCGGCCTGCGCAATCCGTTCCGGATGGCCTTCGACCCGAACGCGACCGGCACCGTCTTCCGCATCAACGACGTGGGCCAGGACGCCTGGGAGGAGATCGACCAGGGCGTCGCCGGCGCCGACTACGGCTGGAACACCCGTGAGGGCCACTGCGCGAAGACCGGCTCGGCCTCGAACTGCGGAGCCGCGGCGCCCGCCGGTCTCACCGACCCGGTCCACGACTACGCGCACAGCAGCGGCTGCGCCTCGATCACGGGCGGCGCCTACGTCCCCCGCGGCGTCTGGCCGGCCGCCTACGACGGCGCGTACCTCTTCGGCGACTACGTGTGCGGGAAGATCCGGACCCTCGGCCGCACCGGCGCGGCCGGCGACCTCGTGACCGGCCTCGGCGGCAGCAGCGCCGTCGCCATGGCCTTCGGTCCCTCGCGCGGGACCCAGGACCTCTTCTACACCAGCTACGCGAACGGCGGCGAGGTCCGGCGCCTCGCCTACACCGCCGCGGCGAACCGCGCCCCGACCGCGACCCTCACCGCCGCCCCCTCCTCCGGCGCGGCTCCTCTCGCCGCGCGGCTGAACGGCTCGGGCAGCAGCGACCCGGAGGGCGGTGCCCTGACCTACCTGTGGTCGTTCGGCGACGGCACCCCCGACCGCATCACGACCGGCCCGACCTTCACCCACAGCTACGCCGCCGGCAGCTGGACCGCGTCCCTCCGCGTCCGCGATCCGAAGGGAGCCGTCTCCGCACCCGCGACGACGAGGATCACCTCGGGCGACAGTGCCCCGACGGTGAGCATCACCGCACCCGCCGACGGAGGGGTGTTCGTGACGGGCCGGAGCTACGGCCTCCGCGCCACGGCGACCGACGCCGAGGACGGCGTCCTGCCCGCCTCGGCGCTCACCTGGACCGTCCAGCGCCGCCACGCTCAGCACACGCATCCCTTCCTCGGGCCGCTGACGGGGAACGACCTCTCCTTCGTCGCCCCCGGCCCGGAGGACCTCGCCGCCGCCGCGGACAGCGACCTCCTGATCAGCGTCACGGCGACGGACTCGAGCGGAGTGTCGACGACGGCGACGCGGACGTTCTCCCCGCAGAAGGTCTCCGTCACCCTGGCCACCGCTCCCGCCGGCCGGACGGTCGTCGTCAACGGCACCGAGGTCGCCGGAGGCACGACCGTCGTCTCGTGGGCGGGCTCGGCCCTCCAGCTGGAGGTCCCGGACCAGACCGACGCGTCGGGCACGGCCTACCGGTTCTCGTCCTGGTCGGACGGCGGCGCCGCCTCGCACAGCGTCGTCACTCCCGGGAGCAGCACAACGCTGACGGCGACCCTCGTCGCCGCCGGGCTCCCCGGCGCGCCGACCACGGTCACCGCCACGGCGGGCTCGGACGGCACGGCGACGCTCGCGTGGTCGCCCCCCGCGGGGACCGGTGGCTCGGCGGTCACCGGCTACCGGGTGTCGCGCGACGGGTCCGACACGAGCGGAGCCGGAGCCTGGAGCGCCGTGGTCGCCGCGACCAAGCGCTCGCAGACCTTCACGAAGCTGGTCCCGGGCCGCAGCTACACCCTCTCGGTGCAGGCGGTCACGGCGAACGGCACCGGCCCGGCGGCCTCTGCGCTCGTCGCCGTCCCCTGACCGCTCGGCGTCCACCGGCCTCCCGGGCGCAGCCCTGCCGCCGCCCAGCCGTGCGCCCCTACGATCGAGCCATGCCGAGCATCCGGAGCCGCCGTCGGCCCCAGCCCCCGATCGAGTCCCCGGCGGGCGGGGGCGCCCGGTGAACGACACCCTCACCGGGATCCTGGACTTCGTCGTCAGCGTCCCCCCGGTCTGGCGGACGCTCCTCGCCGGACTCGCGATCTTCTTCGAGACCACGATCCTGGCGGGCCTCGTCGTCCCCGGCGACACGATCGTGATCGTCAGCGCGACCGGCGTGACCAGCCCGCTGCAGTTCGCGGCGCTGGCCGTCACGGTCGTCATCGGCGCCCTCTGCGGCGAGTCCGTCGGCTTCTACCTCGGCCGCTGGTTCGGGCCGCGGATCCGCGCGTCGCGCCTGGGACGCCGGCTCGGCGAGAAGAACTGGCTGAAGGCCGAGCGCTACCTCGCGCGGCGCGGCGGGTTCGCCGTGTTCCTCTCGCGCTTCCTGCCGGTGCTGCACTCGCTGATCCCGCTGACGGTGGGGATGAGCGGGATGCGCTATCGGACCTTCATGGCCTGGACGATCCCGGCGTGCGTGCTCTGGTCGTCCGCCTACGTCGGCGTCGGCGCGGCCGCGGCGGGCAGCTACCGGGAGCTCTCGGAGAGCCTGCACGGCGCCGGCTACGTCTTCGTGGGCGTCATCGTCGTCTTCGCCCTGCTCGTGCTCCTCGGGAAGAAGCTCCTGAACAGAGCGGAGGCGCGTCACCTCGACGAGTGACGCGCCTCCGGGCGTGGATCCGGGGAGGATCAGTCGACGAGACCCGCCGACTTCAGCCACTCGCCCGCGATCGCGGACGCGGACTTCTGCTCGTTGACGCTCTCGGAGTTGAGGGCGACGAGGTCGTCCGCCGTGAGCTTCGCGCTGACCGCGTTCAGCACCTCGGCCGCGTCGTCCGTGATCTTGCTCGAGACGATCGGCACGACGTTGTCGGCCACGAACAGTCCGTCCGGGTCCTCGAGAGCGACGAGGTCGTTCTTCTGGATGTTCGGGTCGGCCGTGTAGACGTTCGCCAGCTGGATCTGGTCGCTGGTGAGCGCGTCGACGGTGGTCGATCCGCCGCTGTCCTCGATCGCCTGGAAGGTGGTCGTGATGCCGTACTTCGACTGCAGGGTGTCGGGCCCGTAGGGGCGCGTCTGCAGCTCGGAGTTGCCGCCGACCACGATCGGGTCGGTGACGTTCTTGAGCGACGCGATGTCGGTCAGGTCCCACTTGTCGGCGAAGGCCTGGGTGACGGTGTACGAGTTCTGGTCGCTGGCCTCAGCGGCGTCGAGGGCGCGGAGGCCGTCGGGCAGCGCGTCGCCGAGCGCGGAGTAAACGTCGTCGGCGGTGGTGGCCGTCGCGTCGGGCTCGAGCGCCTGCAGGAGGCTGCCGTCGTACTCCGGGAAGACGTCGATGGATCCGCTCTCGATCTCGGGCAGGTAGATCTCGCGCTGGCCGATGCGCAGCTGGCGGTCGACGGTGAAGCCGTCGTTCTCCAGCGCCTGCGCGTAGATCTCGGCGAGGATCTCGTTCGAGTAGTAGTCCTGCGAGCCGACCACGATGGTCTCGCTGCCCGCAGTCGCACCCGATCCCTCATCGAGCGGATCGCTCGAGGAACACCCTGCCAGTGCCACGACGGCACCGACCGCGAGTGCGCTGAGCGCGACACGGCCCTTCGTGAAATGTGCTGTGAACATTGCTATTTCCCTTCTTCGATGGGGATTCCCATCACCGCGCGTCGTCGGGGCGACGAAGCGCGGGAACCTGTGCGGCCGGCGGTGCCGGCCAGGCCGAGCACGACTCCGCGCGGCACGGCGAGCCGCTGGAGGAGGGCGAACAGGACCTCGCTGAGGAGCGTCAGCACGATCACCAGGATCGAGCCGGCGAGCATCTGCGGGTAGTCCCCCGACTTCACTCCGCGGAAGATGTACTGCCCGAGGCCGCCGGCGCCGATGTAGTCGGCGAGCGTGGCGGTCGCGATGATCTGCAGCGCCGCCGAGCGGAGCCCGCCGATCAGCAGCGGCAGCCCCAGCGGGATCTCGACCTTCGTCAGGATCTGCCACTCGGTCATGCCCATCGAGCGCGCCGCGTCGACCGTGCGGCGGTCGACCGCCTCGAGCCCGGAGTACGCGCCGGCGAGCACCGACGGGATCGCGAGCACGACGAGGGCGATCACCGGAGCGCCGAGGCCGAGCCCCAGGCTCATCGCCGCGAGGACGAGCACGCCCAGTGTCGGCAGGGCGCGCAGGCCGCCTGCGACCGGCACGGCGATGCCCTTGCCGCGCCCGGTGTGCCCGATCAGGTAGCCGATCGGGATCGCGATCGCGGCCGCGATCACGAGCACCAGCAGGCTGATGCCGACGTGCTGGGCGACACGGGTCGGGATCGCGTAGACCCCGGTCCAGTGCGCGGGGTCGGCGATCCAGGCGAAGGCCTCGGCGATGAGGTTCACGACGTCACCGCCCTCTCGACCGCGACCGGTCTGCGCGAGCGGCGCGTGCGGTCCAGAGCCGTCCAGGGCATGAGGAGACGGCCGATCAGCACCAGCAGTCCGTCGAGCACCAGCGCGAGGACGATCGTCAGGACGATGCCCGTGACGATCTCACCGGTGATGCCGCGCTGGAAGCCGTCGGTGAAGAGCAGGCCGAGGCTCTGGATCCCGAGCACCGCGCCGACCGTCACCAGGCTGACCGTGCTGACCGTGACCACGCGCAGGCCCGAGAGCAGGACCGGACCGGCCAGCGGGAACTCGACCCGCCAGAAGCGCGCCCAGCCGGAGTAGCCCATCGCGGTCGCCGACTGGCGGACGTCGTCCGACACCGCGCCCAGTGCGTCCGAGGTGGTGCGGACCATCAGCGCGACGCCGTAGAGGGTGAGGCCCGTGATCACGTTGGCGGTCGAGCGGAGCGGGATGCCCAGCAGGACCGGCAGCAGGATGAACATGGCCAGCGAGGGGATGGCGTAGAGCACGCCGAGCCCTGTCAGCAGGGTGCCGCGGCTCCAGCGGTAGCGGTTCGCGAACCAGCCGAACGGCAGCGAGACGAGGAAGCTGAGCAGGATCGGCGGGACCGACAGGGCCAGGTGCGCCAGCAGGTTCGCGACGATCGCGTCCGTGTTGTTGACGACCCAGTTCACGCGGCGGGGCCGTCCTGCGCGCGCAGCACTCCGGTCGGGCGCCCGTCGCCGTCGACCACGATGCGGGCGCCGTCGCGCTCCTCGATCCGGAGCGAGCGCTTGCCGCGGTCGGCACCGACGAAGCCGGCGACGAACTCGCTCGCGGGGTTCGCCAGGATCTCGGCGGGCGAGCCCTTCTGCGCGATCCGGCCGCCCTTCTCGAGGATGACGACCTGGTCGCCGAGGAGGAACGCCTCGTCGATGTCGTGGGTGACGAAGACCACGGTCTTGTCGAGCTCGTCCTGGAGCCGCAGGGTCTCGCGCTGCAGGTCGGCGCGCACGAGAGGGTCGACCGCGCCGAACGGCTCGTCCATCAGCAGGATGTTCGGGTCGACCGCCAGGCCGCGCGCCACACCGACGCGCTGCTGCTGGCCGCCGGAGAGCTGGCTGGGGTACCGGGCGGCGAGCGCACGGTCCAGTCCGACCGTGTCCATCAGCTCGAGCGCGCGGGCGTGCGCCTGCTTCTTGGCGACCCCGTTCAGCCTCGGCACGGTCGCGATGTTGTCGATGACCTTGCGGTGCGGCAGGAGGCCGGAGTTCTGCATCACGTAGCCGATGCGGCGGCGGAGCGCGACGGCGGGCAGGGACGAGATGTCCTCGCCGTCGATCTCGATGGTGCCGGAGGTCGGCTCGATCATCCGGTTGATCATGCGGAGGATCGTGGTCTTCCCGCAGCCGGAGGAGCCGACGAAGACCGTCGTCTGCCGGGAGGGCAGCACGAGCGAGAAGTCGTCGACCGCCCGCGTGCCGTCCGGGTACTGCTTGCTGACGTTGCGGAACTCGATCACGAGGCCGCCCGCCGTCCGGCGGTGTGCGCGCCGATCTGTCCCTGGTCCACGACTGTGCCCGCTCTCGCTCCGCGCGTCCGGCCGTTGCACGGCCCGCGGCCCCGAACGGGGCCAGGCGGCAAGGAAAACACCAATAGCAGCCGCCTGCCAACCCGGACCGCGAAGTGTTGCGGGATGTTC
Source organism: Rathayibacter sp. AY1A2 (assembly GCF_002930935.1). NCBI lineage: Bacteria > Bacillati > Actinomycetota > Actinomycetes > Micrococcales > Microbacteriaceae > Rathayibacter > Rathayibacter sp. AY1A2. The sequence continues at coordinate 16,761 of NZ_PSTP01000001.1, forward strand.
CGGGAGCGACTAGGGCCTTGACAGCCCGGGCGCGTCAGGACTCCTCGACCGCTCCGTAGTGCGAGGTCATGTAGTGGCGCAGCAGTGAGCGGCTCTCGTCGATGAAGCGCTGGTCGCCGTTGGGGTCGATGAGGAACGCGCGCGTGAGCAGCGCGTCCGCGACCTCGATGGTCACCTCGAGGCGGAAGGACAGCTGCGCGCCGCCCGGGAGGCCGTACTCGGACGCGAGGATCTCGGCGAAGCGGCGGGCGAAGAAGCCGGCCTCGAACGCCTCGCCCGCGACCTCGGGGGCGTGGATCGTGTCGACGAAGCGGATGGAGCGGAAGCCCGGCTCGTTGCGGTGCATCTCGCAGAAGGCGTCGATCGCGCAGTCGACCGCGCCCCACCAGTTGCCCGGGTGGGTGTCGCGGATCTCGGTGATGACGCGGCGGCGGAAGCGCTCGAGGGCCCGCTCGCGCAGCGCCTGGAGGACGGCGATGCGGTCCGGGAAGTAGCGGTAGACCGTGCCGATCGCGGCTCCCGCGCGCTCGGCGACCATCGCCGTGGTCAGGCGGTCGAAGCCGACCTCGTCGACGACGGCGGCCGCCGCGTCGAGCAGCGAGGCGAGACGGGCGGCGCTGCGCACCTGCACCGGCTCGTTGCGGACCTGGGACGATTCACCGAACGGTCGATCGACGAGGTTTCCAAGAGGCACGGCGGGCTCCTTCGGTCGTGGTTCCTACAATCGTACGCACGGCGACCGCCGGTCGGGGTCGTCTCATCGAAAGTCCCTCGTGTTTCGCGCCCCCGGAAGGGCGACGGCTCCGCGGGTCCGATACACCCGGGAGAAACCATGTGCGGACGCTTCGTCCTCTCGCAGACCACCGCCGACCTGGTGGCGCTCTTCGACATCGACGGGCCGGGCGCCGACCTTCCGGAGCCGTCCTGGAACATCGCGCCGACCCAGCGGATCGCCGTCGTCGCGGAGTCGATGAAGGGGGTCGAGGAGGGCAGCCCGCCGCGGCGCCGGCTCGCCGGAGCCCGCTGGGGCCTGGTGCCCCGCTCCGCCGCCGACCCGTCCGCGGGGCCGCCGCTGTTCAACGCGCGGATCGAGTCCGTCGCCGAGAAGCCGTCGTTCCGCGAGTCCTACGCCTCCCGGCGCGCGATCGTGCCCGCCTCGGGCTGGTACGAGTGGCGGGTCGGCGCGGACGGGGCGAAGGCACCCGTCTACGTCTCGCCGGGCGAGGGCTCGCTCCTCCTGTTCGCCGGTCTCTACGAGTGGTGGCGCTCGGCCCAGCCGGGCTCTCCGTGGCTGCTCTCGGCGACGGTCCTCACCCGCCCCTCCGCCGGGCCGCTCGCCGAGGTGCACGAGCGGATGCCCGTGCTGCTGCAGCCGGAGCTGATCGAGGACTGGCTGGACCCGGCGTCCCCCGGGGACGGCGAGCTGCTGCGCGCGGCCGCCGAGGGCGCGGCCGAGCTGGCCGAGGAGCTCGAGGTGCACGGCGTCGGCGCGGCCGTGGGCTCCGTCTCGGCGAACGGCCCCGAGCTGATCGAGCCCACCGGAGCCTGACGATCGCGTGAGAGCGCGATCCGCGGTCCGGCATCCGGTCTGACAGACTGGGCGGATGCCGCTGACGCCCGAGAGCAAGCCCCTGAGCGCAGGCAAGGCGGAGGTCATGCACCGCGCCGCCCGCCTCGAGGACCGACTCCACTCCTTCCGGATGAGGCGCGTGAAGCGCAAGGGCTACGTCCCGAGGGTCATCCCCTACACCGGCTACGGCTCGACGACGCAGCTGCGCGTCCTGGCCCGCGTCCTCTACACGCGGCCGACCCCTCCCGGGGTCGAGGAGGTCCGCCCCGTCGAGGGCGTGCGCGGCTGGCGGAGCTTCACCAGCGTCTTCGTGAGCGGGGCCGTCGTGACCGTCGAGGCCGACGGGCAGACCCACCGGGTGACGGCCGACCGCGGCGGAGTCGTCGACGCGGACCTCCCGATCACGCTCGAGCCCGGCTGGCACACCATCACCTTCTCGACCGCGGGCTCGAAGCCCGTCGAGGCGCCCGTCTTCATCGTGCGTCCGGAGTCGCGGCTGGGCGTCGTGTCGGACGTGGACGACACGGTGATGGTCACCGCGCTCCCCCGCCCCTTCGTCGCCGCCTGGAACACCTTCGTGCTCGACGAGCACGCCCGGATGCCCACGCCCGGCATGGCGGTCTTCCTCGACCGCTTCGCCCGGCAGTACGAGGGCTCCCCGGTCATCTACCTCTCCACCGGCGCGTGGAACGTCGCCCCGGCGCTCACCCGCTTCCTGTCGCGGCACCTGTACCCGGCCGGAGCGCTCCTCCTGACCGACTGGGGCCCGACGCACGACCGCTGGTTCCGCAGCGGCAAGCAGCACAAGGAGATGAACCTCCGCCGACTCGCGGCCGAGTTCCCGGACGTGCGCTGGCTGCTGGTCGGCGACGACGGGCAGCACGACGAGGAGATCTACTCCGACTTCGCGGACGAGCACCCCGACAAGGTCGCGGCGATCGCGATCCGCCAGCTCTCCACAGGCGAGGCGGTGCTCGCGGGAGGCCGCTCCAAGGCCGAGGACCGCTCCCTGACCAGCGGCACGACCTGGGTCTTCGCGCCCGACGGCGCGGGCATCTCCGAGCAGCTGACGGAGCTCGGCATCCTCTGATCCCGGACCGGCTCCGGGAACGACGGAGCCGTCCGCTCCCCGGGGGGAGGGACGGCTCCGGTCGATCGGCTCGGACTACGCCTGGTGGGCGGCCTGCAGGTCGAGGGTGATGGTGACCTTCTCGCCGATGAGCACGCCACCGGTCTCGAGGGCCGCGTTGTAGGTCAGACCGAAGTCGGTGCGGTCGATGGTGGCCTTGGCGGTGAGGCCGGCCTTGTAGTTGCCGTAGGGGTCGGTGCCGAAGCCGCCGAACTCCACCTCGAAGGTGACGGGCTTGGTGGTGCCCTTGATGGTGAGCTCGCCGTCGACGAGGAAGTCGTCGCCGTTCGGGCGGACGGCGGTCGAGACGAAGTGGATCTCCGGGTACTGCTCGGCCTCGAAGAAGTCGCCGGTGCGGAGGTGGCCGTCGCGGTTGGGCTCGTTGGTGTTGACGGAGGCGACCTCGGCGGTGGCCTCGACCTTGGAGTCGAGCGGGTTCTCGCCGGTGGTGAACGTGGCGGTGAAGCGCTCGAACTTGCCCTTGACCTTGCTGATCATCAGGTGGCGGACGCTGAACGCGACCTCGCTGTGGGTGGGGTCGATGACCCAGGTGCCGGCCTTGTAGCCGGGGATGGTGACGGTGTCGGTCATGGTTTCTCCTCGAGTGTGACGGTCGTCGCGGGGAGAGCGTCCCCGTCCGATGTATGCAAGCGCATCGACGTCGATCAGTATTCCATGTAGCGACAACTATTTCATCCACGTTCCGTCGAAGGATCGGCGGACACCGCGTGAACACGGAGCGCCGCACCCCGGACGGGGGTCGGAGACGCTCCCCGAGCAGTCGTCAGCGGTCGGCGGGAGCCGGGTTGCGGATGCCGAGGAGGGAGACGACGCCGCCGGCGACCAGGAGGGCGGAGGTCGCGACGGCGGCACGGGAGAAGCCCTCGACGTCGAGCGAGTCGCCGACCACGAGCGAGGTCGCGGCGATGGCGACCAGCCCCGCGATGCGCGAGACGGCGTTGTTCACGGCGGAGCCGACTCCGCTGTGCCCGTCCTCCACCGCGCCGAGGATCGTCGAGGTCAGCGGAGCGACCGTCACCGCGAGGCCGAAGCCGAAGAGGAGGATCCCCGGCAGCAGCTGGGTGGCGTAGTCGGCGCCCTCGTCGACGAAGGAGAGCAGGAGGAACCCGGCCGCGGCGATCAGCGGTCCGACGCCCATGAAGAGCCGCGGGCCGAACCGCGCCGACAGCGACCCGGAGACCTGCGAGAGCAGGAGCAGCAGGATCGTCGGCGGGAGCGTCGCGAGCCCGGCCAGGGTCGCCGAGAAGCCCAGGGTCCGCTGCAGGAACAGGCCCAGCGCGAAGAAGCCGAAGGAGAGCGCGCCGTAGACGAACGCCGTCGAGACGTTGCCGACGGTGAAGTTCCGCGACGCGAAGAGCGACAGCGGCAGCATCGGATGCGCCGCTCGCCGCTCCCACACGACGAACGCGACGAGGGCGGCGACTCCCCCGATCAGGGCGGTCAGCACGAGCGGATGCTGGATCCCGAGCCGCTCCTGCTCGATCAGCGCGAACACCGGCCCTCCCAGGCCGATCACCCCGAGCACGGCGCCGACGCCGTCGATCGGCACCCGGGTCCCCGAGTCGACCGCGCCGAGCCTGCCCAGCAGGACCAGCGTCACCGCGATCGGCAGCAGGTTGAGCGCGAAGACGTACCGCCACGAGCCCGCGTCCACCAGCAGGCCGCCGAGCACGGGGCCGGCGATCGTCGCCGTGCCGGTCCAGGCCGTCCACGCGCCGATGGTCCGGGCCTGCGCGGCGCCGTGGACGGTCGCGATGATGAGGGCGAGCGAGCTGGGCACGAGGATCGCGCCGGCGGCGCCCTGGAGCATCCGCGCCACGATGAGGACCTCGGCGGTGGGGGCCAGCGCGCACAGCAGCGAGGTGACACCGAAGCCGATCAGGCCGATGGTCATGCTGCGGGCCCGGCCGATGCGGTCGGCGAGCGAGCCGGCCACGAGGATCAGCGCGCCGAGCGTGATCAGGTACCCGTCGACCACCCACTGCTGCACCGCGAGCCCGCCGCCGAGCTCGCGGGTGATGGCGGGCAGGGCGACGTTGACGACGGTGCCGTCGAGGAAGGCGACGAAGGAGGCGAGGACGGCCACCACGAGCACCGCGCGGCGGCGCGTCTCGGCGGGGTCGGCGGAGGCGGTCATGCTCGGGCTCTGGTCACCCGCTCACCGTACCGGCGGCCGCCGCTCCCGGGGCCGGGAGGGCGGGCATCCGGGCCCCCGAGCGCGGCCGCACGACGGATCCAGACTCGTCGCATACTCTCGTAGCCATGTCTGCGCAAGGAACCGCCCGCGGCGGCGTGCTCGCCCGGGTCCTCGGGATCGTCGGAGCCAGCCTCGCCGGGGGCCTGCTGATCACGGTCGGGGTCACTCCCGCCCTCGCCGTCACCGGTCTCGCCGAGAACAACCCGATCGGGCTGTTCGAGACGGTGCCGGAGTACCTCGAGCTCGGCCAGCTGGCCCAGAAGACCGAGATCTACGCCAAGCGCACCGACGGCTCGGACGAGCTGCTCGCCTCCTTCTACGCGCAGAACCGCGAGGAGGTGGCCTTCGACCAGGTCAGCCAGTCCGTGAAGGACGCGGCGGTCTCGACCGAGGACCCGCGCTTCTACGACCACGGCGGCGTCGACCTGCAGGGCACGATCCGCGCGGTGCTCAGCAACATCGTCGGCGGGGACCTCCAGGGCGGATCCTCCATCACCCAGCAGTACGTCAAGAACGTCCTCGTGCAGAAGGCGGAGTCGCTGAGCGCGACCGACGAGGCCGCCTCGGAGGCCGCCTACGAGGAGGCGACCGCGACCACTCCGAGTCGGAAGCTCAAGGAGATGAAGCTCGCCGTCGACCTCGAGAAGAAGTACAGCAAGGACGACATCCTCCTCGGCTACCTCAACATCGCGGGCTTCGGCGGTCAGGTCTACGGCATCCAGGCGGCGGCCGAGTACTACTTCTCGACCACCGCGGCCGACCTGAGCCTGGCGCAGGCCGCGAGCCTGATCGCCACGGTCAACAACCCCAACGGCCTCAGGATCGACCAGCCCGAGAACATCCCGGACAACAAGGTCCGCCGCGACTACGTCCTCGACCAGATGCTGCAGGAGGGGAAGATCTCGCAGGCCGACCACGACGCCGCCGTCGCCGAGGAGGTCGTCCCCGCGATCACGCAGACGCCCACCGGCTGCCAGACCGCCGGCAACGCGGCCTTCTTCTGCGACTACATCACCCGCGTCGTCCAGAACGACCCGGCGTTCGGCGACGACGCGGACACCCGCCTCGCGAACTTCCAGCGCGGCGGCTACAAGATCTACACGACGCTCGACCGCGACCTGCAGGACACCGCGGCCAACGCGACGAACAACGCCGTCCCCAAGGTCCCCACCCTCGACACCAACATCGGCAGCGCGACCGTCTCGATGGAGGTCGGCACCGGCCGGATCCTGGCGATGGTGCAGAACAAGGACTACGACGCGGCCGGCGCCGTGAACGGCGCGAACTTCTCCGCCGTCAACTTCAACACCGACACGGCCTACGGCGGCTCCGCCGGGTTCCAGGTCGGATCGACCTACAAGGTGTTCACGCTCGCGCAGTGGCTCGCGAGCGGACGCACCCTGAACGAGACGATCAACGGCCGAGAGCGCACCTTCTCGGGCTTCCCCGCCAGTTGCGCGCCGGGCGGCGAGCTCGACACCTCCTACGAGGTCAACAACGACGACAGCGAGAACGGCAGCTACAGCGTGCTGACCGGCACGATGCAGTCGATCAACACCGTCTACGTCTCGATGGCGCAGCAGCTCGACCTCTGCGCGATCCGCGACCGCGCGGTCGGCTTCGGCGTGAAGGCGGCCGACGGCGGCGAGGTCGACTACAAGCCGTCCGCCGTCCTCGGCTCGGACACGCTCATCTCCCCCCTCTCGATGGTCACCGCCTTCGCCGGCTTCGCCAACAACGGCACCGCCTGCTCCGCGATCGCCATCGACTCGATCACCGACGCGACCGGCGCCGCCGTCCAGCCGCCGACCTCCACCTGCAACCAGGCCCTCAGCCCCGAGCTGACGGCGGTCGCGAACTACGCCCTGCAGCGCGTCGTCACCGGCGGCACGGCCGCCCAGTCCGACCCGGACGACGGCATCGAGCACATCGGCAAGACGGGCACCACCGACAACGCGGAGTCGACCTGGATGGACGGGGCGAGCTCGCGCGTCGCGACCGTGGTCTGGGTGGGCAACATCGACGGCCACACCTCGATGCGCGAGGTCCGCTTCCCGAACTCGGAGCTCGAGAGCCGCCCGTACGCCTCCAACATCCGCCACTACATCTGGAACTCGGTGATGACCCGCGCCGACCAGAAGTACGGCGGAGACGACTTCGAGGAGCCCAGCAGCGCCCTGCTGAACGGCCGCCAGATCGCCGTGCCGACCGTCTCCGGCCGCTCGGTCGACGACGCCACGGAGGCGCTGGAGGACCTCGGCTTCGACGTCGAGGAGGGGGCGACCATCGACTCGTCGCTCCCGGCCGGCGTGGTGGCGGGCACCGACCCGGCCGCGGGCACGACCGTCGCGCGCTACTCCGACATCGCCCTGCTGATCAGCAACGGCTCGCAGGTCCCGGCTCCCGCCACCCAGGCACCGGCTCCGGCTCCGACCGGCACGGGAGTCCCCGCGACCGAGGCTCCCCCGGCGACGCCCACGGCGACCCCGACAGCGACAGCCACGGCGACTCCGACGGCGGAGGTCGAGGAGTGAGCTTCGACGCGGACTTCCTCGGCGTCCCCGCGGGTGCGCCGCTCCTGAGGGTCGAGCGCCCGGTGCGGCTCCTGCCGTACACGCACTTCGAGGTGCTGCTGGATCCGGAGCGGCGCCTGGCCGTCTCGACGGCCGTGAACATCGACGGCGCGCGCCTGGTCGAGCTCGGCCGCGGCGACGACTGGCACCTCGACGACCGCATCCCCGCCTCCGAGCAGACCGGGCCGGAGGTGTACGCCCGCAACGACCTCGACCGCGGCCACCTGGTCCGCCGCCGCGACCCCGTCTGGGGCGACCGGGACGAGGCCGCCGCGGCCAACCGCGACAGCTTCTGCTACACGAACGCCGCGCCCCAGGCGAGCGGCTTCAACCAGTCGCAGGAGCTGTGGCTCGGGCTCGAGACGCTGGTGCTCGAGTACGCGCAGACCTGGCGCACGCGCCTGAGCGTCTTCACCGGGCCCGTGCTCGCGGACGACGACCCGGTCTACCGCGGTACGGGCATCCCCCGCCGCTTCTGGAAGATCGCGGCGTGGAGCCCGGACGGATCGACGCTCGCGACGAGCGCGTACCTGCTCGACCAGAGCGAGCTCGTGGAGCGCGTGCGCGAGGGCCTGGTGCCGCTCGGCGGCTTCAGGACGTTCCAGCTGCCGGTCGCCGCGATCGGCGAGCTGACAGGTCTCGACGTGGACCTCCTCGCCGGGGCCGACGTGCTCGGCTCGGCAGGACTCCGGCCGGAGCCGTGGCGCGAGATCGTCGAGCCGTCCGACGTGGCGAGCGGCCTCCTCCCCCGCTGAGGCTCCGCCGGGGGCAGGATGGGCGGATGAGCACCCCCGTCCTGGTCGAGATCACCTCCGGCGCCGTCGTCCTCCGCGACCCGGAGGGTCCGCTCGTCCGCGTCGACGAGGCGGGCTACCTCCGCGGCGACGGCGTCTTCGAGACCGTCGCGGTCCTCGACGGACGTCCCCGCGCGCTCACTGAGCACCTCGAGCGGCTGGCCGGATCGGCCCGGGCCGTCGGGCTGACGATCCCGGAGGCGCCGCTCTGGTCCCGAGCGGTCGACCTCGCCGTGGCGGAGCACGACCGGGTCGACGACCTGACAGTCCGCTTCATCGCCGCCCACGGCTCGGGCGACTCCGCCCGGTGCACCGTGCGCGCGGCTCCGACTCCCGACTCGAGCGCGCTCCGGGAGAAGGGCGCGGCCGTCGTCGTGCTGGACCGCGGGTACGAGAGCGGTCCGCTCGCGCCGTGGCTGCTCCCGGGCGTCAAGACCACCTCGGGCGCCGTCACCCGGGCGGCGCTGCGCGAGGCGGCATCCCGGGGCGCGGACGACGTGGTCTGGCGCACGAGCGACGGGCTGCTCCTCGAGGGAGCGACGTCGAGCCTGGTGCTCCTCGGCGACGGGGTGCTCGCGACGCCGCTCTCGGGCAGCGTGCTCGCCGGCACGACGGTCGAGCGGGTCCTCGCGCTGGGCGAGCGCCGCGGGCTCGCGTCGTCGCGCCGCGAGCTGCCGGTCTCGGCGCTCACCGGTGCCGATGCGGCGTGGCTGGTGTCGAGCACCCGGCGGGCGATCCCCGTCCGCTCGGTCGACGGCGCACCGCTCGCGATCGACGCCGGCCTGACGGCGGCGTTCGAGGCGGGGCTGCTCGCCGGCTGACCGCGTCCGCGGCTCGGACTCCCTGCGCGTCAGGCCGCTGCGGCCAGCGCGCGGGAGGTGTGCGGGCCGACGCCGGCCTCCTCCGCGTCTCCGAGATCGGCGAGCGTGTCGACGTCCAGCCTCAGCGTCGACGAGCCGGGCAGCACGACGACGGCGCAGCCCGCGTCGCGGTGCCGGGCCAGCGAGCCCGGGCCGAACGCCGGAGCGACGAGGGCTCCGGCCGCCAGCAGGAGCGCCGTGGTGCCGCTCCCCTCGCGGTCCGGGACGACGGCCGGGAGCGACCGCGTCGCGAGCGCCTCGGAGAGGTCCGACGGCAGCAGGGCGGGCAGGTCCCCGGTCAGCACGATCACCGGGGCGCCCGGCCGGCGGTGCAGGGCGGCCTCGGCTCCCCCCGACACGGCGGTGTCGAGGGTCCCCGGGTCGGGCACCACCACCAGCTGCGGGTGCTCCGCCCGTGCGCGATCGGCCGCACCGGCGTCGGAGGTGACCAGGAGAAGGCTCGTCACCGCCTCCGCGGCGGCCACCGCGGCGAGCGTGTCCAGGAGGAACGCCTCGGCCAGCGCCGCGCGGCCCGGCACGTCGAGGCGCGTCTTCGAGCCGCCGCGGCCCTTGAACACGACGACCGCGCTCCAGCCGGTCACGCGCGCTCCTCGCGCGAGGCGGCTCCGGCCGCGAAGCCCTCGGCGAAGGCCTCGTCGGCGCCGAGGCGGAACATGTCGTCGGGGCCCGTGCGGGTCAGCGTGCGGGCGCCCGGGCTCTCGACTCCCGTCACCAGGCGGGCGAGCCCGCGGACGACGGCGACGGGGCGACCGCTCGCCTTGCCCTTCACCAGGTCGCCGAGCGCGGCGATCTCGTCCGCCACGGCCGGCATGGTCACTCCGAGCGTGCGCCCCAGGGCGTCGACCCCGCCGCGGAGGTCGTCGATCACGAGGACGCCCGCGGCTCCGATGGCCGCGTCGGTCTGTCCGACGCGCCAGGCGCGGCCCAGGGTGTCGCTGACGAGCACACCCACCTCCACGCCGAGCCGCTCCCGGAGGCCCGCGCAGAGGGCCCGCGCCGAGGCGTCCGGGTCGAGGGGGAGGAGGAGGACCGTCCCCTCCGCGACGTTGCTGGCGTCGACTCCGGCCGCCGCCTGGACGATCCCGAGGCGGTTCTCGACGATGCGGGTGACGCCGGAGCCGTGCGCCCGGGTGGCGACGACGCGGACGGTCTCGGCCGTGATCGCGTCCTCGCGGTCGGTCGCGGCGACGATGCGCCCCTCCGCCTTCGAGACGATCTTGCTCGTGACCACGAGGATGTCGCCGTCCGCGGGCCGGTCCTCCTCGGCGGCGGCGGCGACGGCCGCGAGGATCAGCTCGAGCAGGTCGTCACCGGGAGTCACCTCCGGGATGCCGTCGAGGGCCCAGGCCTGCACGCGCGTCTCGCTCACCGGTCCATTCTCCCGGCTGCCGCGGGCGCCCGGGTCCACGGCCCGGGATCGCCCGGGTGGACGATCGGCGGCGCCTCAGCCGGCGGCGAGGTACGCGGCGACCGCGGGCGGCACGTAGGGGGCGACGTCGCCGCCGAGGGAGGAGACCTGCCGCACCAGCGAGCTCGACACGTGGGCGTGCGCGGGATCGGGCAGCAGGAACACCGTCTCGACGTGCGCGAGGTTGCGGTTCACGATCGCCATGGGGGTCTCGTACGCCACATCGACCTGCGAGCGGATGCCCTTCACCAGGATGCTCGCGCCGACGTCGGTGCAGTAGTCGACGAGCAGGCCCATGCTCCACGAGGCGACGACGATCCGTCCCTCGACGCCCGCCTCCGCGATCGACTGCTCGATGAGCGAGACGCGCTGGGCGATCGGCAGCAGCGCGGTCTTGGCGGGGTTGTGCACCACCACGACGTGCAGCTCGTCGACCAGGCGCGCGGCCCGCTCGATCACGTCGAGATGACCGAGGGTCACGGGGTCGAAGGAGCCGGGGACGACGGCGATGCGGGCCATGCCGACAGAGTAGCGGGCGGGCACCGCCTAGCTCTTGGCGAGGAACTCCCGGTCACGGTCCTGCACGCGGCGCTCGAGCGCGGCACGGAGCCGGTCGTGCGCGGCGAGCGACGGGTCCTCCGCGAGGAGCCGTTCGGCCAGCGCCCGCGCCTCCACGATCACATCGGCGTCCTGCACCACCCGCAGCAGGCGGAGTGACGAGCGCCCGCCGGACTGCGAGTCGCCCAGCACGTCGCCCTCGCGGCGCAGCTCGAGGTCGACCTCGGCGAGCGCGAAGCCGTCGAGCGTCGCGGCGACCGCCTCCACCCGCTCGCGCGCGACCGTCCCCGCCTCCGCCGCCGTCACGAACAGGCACACCCCCGCGACGCCGCCGCGCCCGATGCGCCCGCGGAGCTGGTGCAGCTGCGAGACCCCGAACCGCTCCGCGTCGAGCACGACCATCATCGAGGCGTTCGGCACGTCCACGCCGACCTCGATGACCGTCGTCGACACCAGGACGTCGATCTCCCCCGCGGCGAAGGAGCGCATCACGGCGTCCTTCTCCTCCGTCGTCATCCGCCCGTGCAGCGCGGCCGACCGGCGCTTCCCGAGCAGCGGATGCGCGCGCACGCCCTCCAGCGTCGCCGCGACGGTCGTGAGCGGCGCGGCGGCGTCCTCCTCGGGCGGCTGCGCGCCCTCGGCGGGCTCCCCCGGCTCGATCGCCGGGCAGACGAGGTAGACCTGGTGGCCCGAGCGGATCTCCTCCTCGGCGCGCTCCCACGCCCGCGCGATCCACGCGGGATGGTCGGCGAGCGGGACCACGTGGCTCGTGATGCCGGGGCGCCCGGCGGGCAGCTCGCGGATGGTCGAGGTGTCGAGATCGCCGAAGACCGTCATGGCGACGGTCCGCGGGATGGGCGTGGCCGTCAGCACCAGCACGTGCGGTGGGGTGGCGCCCTTCCGGCGCAGGGCGTCCCGCTGGTCGACGCCGAAGCGGTGCTGCTCGTCGATCACGACGAGGCCCAGGTCGTAGAAGGAGACCGCGTCGCCGAGGAGGGCGTGCGTGCCGACGACGATCTTCGCCGTGCCCGAGACGATCCGGAGGAGGGCCGCGCGGCGCTGCGCCGCCCCCAGCCCGCCGGTGAGGAGGGTCGGCACCAGCTCGGCCGCGAGCTCCGGGCCGAGGGTCCTCGCGATCGAGCGGAGGTGCTGCCCCGCGAGCACCTCGGTGGGAGCGAGCAGCGCCGCCTGCCCGCCGCTCTCGGCCGTGGCGAGCATCGCCCGGAGCGCGACGAGGGTCTTGCCGGAGCCGACCTCGCCCTGCACCAGCCGGGTCATCGGGCTCTCGGCGGCCAGATCGGCGGCGATCTCGTGCCCCACCTCGGTCTGGTCGCCGGTGAGGGCGAAGGGCAGCGCGGCGTCGAAGCGCTCGAGCAGCCCGCCGGGGCCGGGCACGCGGGCGGTCGCGGGGCTGCTGCGCGCCGAGGCCCGGCGCTCGAGCAGGGCGAGCTGCAGGAGGAACGCCTCGTGGAAGCGCAGCGTCTCGCGCGCCTGCGCCTCCTCGCCCTCCCGCTGCGGGCGGTGGATCAGCTCCAGCGCCTCGCCGAGGCCCAGCAGCGAGCGGCCGGCGCGCACCTGCTCGGGCATCGGGTCGGGCACGTCGCGCAGGCCGTCCAGCAGCACGCCGATCGCGGCCTGGAGCTGCCAGCTCGAGATCGCGCTGGTCGCCGGGTAGATCGGGATCGGCCGCTCGGCCCAGTCCTTCGCGAGCTCACCGCCTCCCGTCTCCGTCGCGGCGGCCTCCTCGTCGTCGAACAGGCGGTAGTCGGGATGCGTGAGCTGCGGGGTGTCGCGGAACATCGAGACCGTGCCCGCGAAGATCCCGCGCACGCCGCGGTGGAGCTTCGCCGCGCGCCAGGGCTGTCCGAAGAACGTCAGCGAGAGCGTGCCCGAGCCGTCCGAGATGACGACCTCGAGCAGGGTGCCGCGCCGGTTGCGCATCGGCCGCTCGCGCACCTCGCGCACCTCCGCCACGATCGTCACGCTCTCTCCCACGGGGAGACGCGAGAGCGCCGTCAGCTCGCCCCGCTTCGCGTAGCGGCGCGGGTAGTGGCCCAGGAGCTCGCCGACCGTGCGGTACCCGAAGACCTTCTCGACCGCACTCGCCGTGCGCGGCCCGATCAGCGGCGCGAGCGAGGCGTCGAGGGGGTCCGGGATCACCTAGCGATCATAGGTCGGACCTCGGACGCGCGAGCCGGGCGACCGGGTCCAGCGCCGAGCGGGGCACGACCGACGCGAGCACCCGACGACCGGCACCCGCGGAGCCGCGGAGCGCGGCGGCCACGGCGGTCGCGTCGTCCCACGCCTCCGACTCGCTCGCGGACGGCGAGTAGCGCCGGCGCTCGACGCGCTCCCGGAGCCCCTGCAGACGTGCCGCCGCTCCGGGGTCGAGGGCGGGAGCCATGCGGGCCTCCTGCGCGCGCGGCGACTCCGTGTCCTCCACGGGGACGCCCAGGTCGCGGGCGGTCGCCAGCAGCTCGGCCCACGCGGCCTCGACGGAGCCGGAGCGCGCGGACCGGCGCCGCAGCGCGCGCTGGACGGCGCGCATCAGCCAGGGGACGAGCACGAGCAGCAGGAGCAGCACCCAGAGCGTCGCCGCGGGAGCCGCCGTGGTGCTCGAGGCGCCGACGGCACCGGGGGTCGGCGTCGCCGACGCGGCCGTCGGAGTGGGTGTCGCGGCGGGAGCGCTGGTCGCACCGGGCGCGGTGGTCGCGGTCGAGCCCGGGGCGGTGGGGCCCGAGGACGCCGTCGCGCTCGGCAGGGTGTACGAGGCCGGAGCGCCGCGGCTGGGCGTCGGCTCGAAGGGCAGCCAGCCGACCCCCTCGAAGTACAGCTCCGGCCAGGCGTGCAGGTCGGAGGAGAGGACGCGGTAGGTGGTCAGGTCGCTGCCGCCGGAGGGCACGACGGAGCCGGGCTGGTAGCCGATGGCGAGCCGCGACGGGATCCCGAGCTCGCGCGCCATCACCGCCATCGCCGAGGCGAAGTGGACGCAGTAGCCCTCCTTCGTCGTCAGGAACGCCGAGAGCACGCCGACTCCGTCGCCGTCGTAGCCCTCCTCCGCGGGGGTGTCCTCGGAGTAGCGGAACTCGGACGAGCGGAAGTACGTCTGCAGCGCGCGCGCCCGGTCGTAGGCGGTCGGAGCCTCCGCCGTGACCTCCTCGGCGGTGGTGCGGACGATCTCGGGCACGTCGTCGGGGAGCGAGAGGTACCGGTCGACGCCGGACGGCGCGGGCGCGGCGAGCAGCTGCTGCGGGTCGGGCTCGAGCCGCAGCGCCTGCACCTGGTAGTCGTCTCCGGAGCGGGTCGTCGCGTCGCCGCGGATCGAGCCGTCCTGCGCGTCCTGGAGCCAGCCGTCGCCGACGCCCGTCAGCGACGAGACCGGATACGGCACGGGGAGCCACTGGCTCCGCAGCGTCTCTACCGAGACGTCGACCTCCTCCGCCTCGCGCGGCACGCTCTCGGAGAGCCCCTCGGGCGTGATCGGCGCCTCGATCGGAGCGGTCTGCTCCGTCTCGCTCGGCGCCCAGTCGTCACCGTCGAAGTCCGAGACGGTCAGCACGCGGAGGTAGACGGGCAGGTCGGAGTCGGTGGCGTAGCGCAGCACGGTCACGGGGTTCGGGCGGCGCAGGTCCGCGCCGAGGGCGACCACCGGGTCGATCGCGCCGTTGAAGAGGCTGCCGGAGACGCCCGAGGGGGCGGTGGTGCGCGCGTAGCCGGCCGCCGAGCCGGCGACGACTCCCGCGCCGAGGACGACCACGGTCACGGCCGCGAAGGCGGGCAGCACGGCCGAGGCCGCGCTCGGGCCGCTCGGGCGGCGGGGGGCGGCCGTGGCGGCGAGCACGCCCGCGTAGGCGAGCGCAGTGACGACGAGGCTCGCCCAGGACACCTCGGAGGGGTCCACGATCGCCGGCACCGCGAGCAGCGCCGCGGGGAACAGACCGGCCAGGGCGGGGAGGCGGACGGAGAAGGCGAACAGGTCGGCCGCCCAGGCGAGCACGACCACCCCGCCGATCAGGAGGAACGAGATGCCGTCGTCGGCGATGGCCGGGAGCCCCTGCTGCGCGATGGACTGGAAGCCGCCCTGCGCGAGCGCCTCCGCCTGCGCGACGGCGCCGGGTGTGGGGATCACGAACAGCAGGGCCCGACCGGGCACGAACATCGCGGTCAGCACGCCGACCATCGTCAGCGTGCCGAGGATCGGCGGGACGACGGGGTGCACGCGCAGAGCCCGGGCGGCGGCCGGGACGCCGAGCACCACGGCGACCGCGCTCGCGAGGAGCACCAGCCAGTCGACGCCGACGAGGAGCCGCCCGATCCCGGCGGCGGCGGCCGTGATCGCGAGGAAGAGCAGACCGCTCAGAGGAGCCGACCCGGCGCGCGGATCGCTCTCGACGCGGCGGCTCACGCCACCACCCGCAGAGCGAGGGCCTGCGCCCACGCCTCCTCGACGGAGGCGCTCGGGTCGACGGACACCGCGTACCAGCCGAGCGAGGCGAGAGCCGCCTCCTCCTCAGCGGTGCCGGCGACCAAGAAGGCGATCGCGGGACGCGACTGCGCGGCCAGGGAGCCGAGGGCGTCGAGGTCCGACTCGAGGAGTCGGGTGAGCACGGCGAAGACCGGTCGCACTCCCCCGGTGTCGCGCACGTCGGCCGAGATCCGGGTCACCGCGTCGACCGACTCGCGCGAGGGCGCCAGCTCGGCCAGGCGCAGCAGCACGTCGTGCGCCACCTCGCGCTCGTCCTCCGAGTGCTCCGGCTCGCCGTCCGCACCCGTCTCGACGAGGTGGGTCTCGAAGCCGCGGTCGAGCAGGTGCACGGCGAGGGAGGCCGTCATCGACACCGCCCACTCGAGCCGGTCGTCGCCGCGCCGCTCGAGCACGCGCTCGGCCCGGGTCTCGAGGAGGATCCACGCGTGCGGATCGGTGTTCTGCTCGTCCTGGCGGACCATGAGCTCACCGGAGCGGGCGCTCGCCCGCCAGTGCACCCGGCGCATGGCGTCCCCCGGGCGGTAGTCGCGCGGGATCACGTCGTCCGTGCCGGCGCCGGCCGTCGCGTGCGCGACCGGGCTCGATCCGCCTGCTCCGTGCGCGTCCAGGACGTCGCTCTGGAGCGGCACGACCCGCGGAGTCACGACGAACGGCTGCGCAGCCCCCACGACGCTCTCGCGGAGCGCGAGCCCGAGGCCGTCGCCGCGCACCAGGCGCAGCGGGCCGATGCGGTGGATCCCGCGCCGCTCGGCGGGCAGACGGTAGCGGGCGCGCACGCGGCCGCCCGACGGGACGCCCGGCAGCCCGAAGACGCCCTCGGCGACCGGCCGGCCGACGACGACCCCGCGCTCCACGCGCTCGAGCCGGTCGTGGGCGCGGGCCCCGCTGCGGACGGCGCGGCCGCGGTTCTCGAGCAGCACGTCGACCTCCACCACGTCGCCTGCCGCGACGGTCTGGGGAGCGAAGCGGCGCTGCACCCGGAACGACGCCGGCGCCAGGAGCAGGGAGACGAGCGCGCCCAGGGGCAGGCCCAGCAGCACCAGGCCGACGAACAGCAGCTCGCGGAACTCCGACAGCGGCGCGATCACCACTCCCGCGACGCCCAGCAGAACGAGCGCCCAGCCGCGCAGCGTCAGCGCGACCCCGCGGAGCGCGGGCAGACCGCCGAGACGGGACGACGGCGTCTCGGCGGGGCGGGCCTCAGTCGCCACGGTTGCCGAAGGGGACGGGGGTGGCCGCGACGATGCGCTGCACGATCTCCGT
The DNA here is from genome assembly GCF_002930935.1 of Rathayibacter sp. AY1A2. Classification (NCBI taxonomy): domain Bacteria; kingdom Bacillati; phylum Actinomycetota; class Actinomycetes; order Micrococcales; family Microbacteriaceae; genus Rathayibacter; species Rathayibacter sp. AY1A2. The sequence goes on from NZ_PSTP01000001.1 coordinate 33,641, forward strand.
GACCGAGTGCGAGGATCCGGCGCCGGAGCGGCCGGGGAGGCGCGTGGCGGGCAGGAGGCGGTGGCCGAGCACGGGGACGGCGAGCGCGTCCACGTCGTCCGGCACCACGAAGTCGCGGTCGCTGAGGGCGGCGAGCGCCTTCGCGGCGGCGATCAGCTGGAGCGTGGCGCGCGGGCTCCCCCCGAGCCGCAGCTCGGGGTCCACCCGCGTGGCCTGCATGATCGCCACCACGTACTCCTGCACAGGCGGTGCGACGTACACGGAGCGCACGTAGGCCATCATCCGCTCGAGCTCGGCGAGGCCCACGACGGGCCGCAGCTCCTCGAGCGGGCTGGCCGAGTCGCGGGTGCGGATCATCTCGAGCTCGGCGCGCTCATCGGGGTAGCCGAGCGAGAGGCGGGCCATGAAGCGGTCGCGCTGGGCCTCCGGCAGCGAGTAGGTGCCCTCCATCTCGACCGGGTTCTGCGTCGCGATCACGGCGAAGGGGCGCGGGAGGAGGTGGGTGGTGCCGTCGACCGAGACCTGGCGCTCCTCCATGCACTCCAGCAGCGCCGACTGCGTCTTGGGCGAGGCCCGGTTGATCTCGTCGCCGATCAGGATGTTCGCGAAGACCGGGCCCGGCTTGAACTCGAAGTCGCGGGTCGCCTGGTTGTAGACCGAGACCCCCGTGACGTCGGAGGGGAGCAGGTCGGGCGTGAACTGGATGCGCGCGACGCTGCCGCCGACCGAGGCCGCCAGCGACTTCGCCAGGACCGTCTTGCCGGTGCCGGGGACGTCCTCCATCAGGAGGTGCCCACCGGCGAGGAACACCGTCAGCGCCATCGAGACCTCGGCCGACTTGCCGTCGATCACGCTGGTGAGGTTCCCGAGGACGGCGCCGCAGTGCGCCGTGAACTCCTCGCGGGTCAGGGGCGTCTCGGGTGCCGCTCGGCGGCCGACAGCGGTGCGGGTGTCTTCGAGCGACGTCATAGCTACGGATTCTCGCAGTCCTGACGGGAAAAAGGTCCAGGTTCCGCGAGTTCGCAGTGTGCCGCCAGGCGGGAGCGCGCGGCGGCCACCGGACGCCGCAGGCAGGGGTGCCGCCCTATGCTCGGTCCGGTGACCAGGATCATCGCCGGATTCGCCGGCTCGCTCACCCTCCGGGTCCCGCGCGCGGGCACCCGCCCCACCAGCGACCGCGTGCGCGAGGCCGTCTTCTCGGCCCTCGAGGCCCGGGACGCCCTCGACGGCGCGACGGTGGTCGACCTCTACGCGGGCTCCGGCGCCCTCGGGCTCGAGTCGGCCAGCCGCGGAGCGAGCGCGGTCGTCCTGGTCGAGCGCGACCCGAAGGCCGCCCGGACCGCGGGCGAGAACGCACGGGCGATCGTGACCGCGGCGGCCAAGAACAAGCGGCCCGCCCCGCGGATCGAGGTGGTGACCGGCTCGGTCCGCTCCTTCCTCGACGGGTCCCCGGCCCTCAACACGGACACGGTGTTCCTCGACCCGCCCTACGACCTCGGCGAGGACGACCTCGCCGCCGATCTCGCCGGCGTGCTGCCGCTGCTGCGCGAGGACGCGGTGGTCGTCGTGGAGCGGAGCTCCCGCAGCCCGGAGCCGCGCTGGCCCGCGGGGCTGGAGCGGGAGCGGAGGAAGGACTACGGCGAGACCACCATCTGGTGGGCGTCACCGGCGTCGCTCGCGTCGCCCGTCTCGCCCGCTTCCTCCCCGGCCGGCTGACCGGCCTCAGCCCGCCGCGCCGTCCCAGCCGAGGTACGGGTCCCAGCCCCCGCGCGCCTCGAGCGCGACCCCGCCCAGTCGCACCTCCGGGTCCCCCTCGCGGACGGCCCCGAGCGGGACGAAGCCCTCCGGCAGCGCCGCGGCGGGAGGGAAGCACGCGAGCATCGCGTGGTCCTCGCCACCTCCCAGCACCAGCGCCCTCGCCAGGTCGAGGTCCACGCCCTCCACTCCCGCGAGCCCACGCGCGTGCACGTCGACCGCCGCGGCATCGAGGTCTATCGCCACTCCGCTCGCACGCGCCATCCGACGGGCGTCGAGCACCACGCCGTCCGAGACGTCCATCATCGCGGTGGCGGTCCCGCCCGCGGCCTCGCCCGCGGAGATCGGCGCGGTCGGGCGCAGCTGCGCCTCGAGGAGGGACGGATGCCGCTCGCGGAGCCGGTCGGCGAGGTCGGCCGACGGCTCCCCGTCCCGCCGCGCCTGCTCGAACAGCAGGCGCAGCCCGAGCCCCGCTCGTCCCAGCGGGCCGGCCACGGCGAGCACGTCCCCCGGCCTCGCACCGCTGCGGAGCACCGGCGGTCGTCCGTCGAGCGAGCCGAACGCCGTGATCGAGAGCGTCAGCGTCGCGGAGGCGGACAGGTCTCCCCCGACGACTCCGCATCCCGGCGCCATCGCGGCGCAGCCGGCGGCGAGGCCGCCCGCGATCCCCTCCAGCACGTCGACGCCCAGCGACTGGGGTGCCGCGAGCGCGACGACGAGCCCGGTGGGACGGGCCCCCATCGCCGCGACGTCGGCGAGGTTCGAGACCGCCGCCTTCCAGCCCAGGTCCGCCGGGCGCGACCAGGCCAGCCGGAAGTCGGGGCCGTGCACCATCATGTCCGTGGTCACCACGAAGCGGCCGTCGGGAGCGCGCAGCACCGCGCAGTCGTCGCCGGGCCCGACCAGGGTCTCCGCGCCCGGGCCGCCGAGCCGGGCCAGCACCCTCGCGAGCACCTCGCCCTCGCTGAGCTCGGCCAGGGTGGGACTCCGATCCTCTGCCATGGTTCACACGCTAGCGTTGACGGCGATGTCCCCCCGCCGACTCCGCTCCCCCCTTCTCGCCGCCGCCGCCGTCCTGCTGCTCTCGGGCTGCTCGGCCAGCGTCGCCCTCGAGCCCGCCGCCGATGCGACGAGCACCGGCTGCGCGGAGGTCTCGGTGCGCCTGCCCGACGTGGTCGCGGAGCAGCCCGAGCGCGAGACGAACGCTCAGGGCACCGCCGCCTGGGGCACCCCGGCCGCCGTCATCCTCCACTGCGGAGTCGAGGTGCCCGGCCCGACGACGGACCTCTGCGTGAACGTCAGCGGAGTCGACTGGATCATCGACGAGACGCAGAAGGACGAGGACATCTACACGCTGACCACCTACGGTCGCGATCCCGCGGTGGAGATCACCGTCGACCAGAGCCGCGCGTCCGGATCCTCCGCCGCGCTCGACCTGGCGAACGCCGTCTCCTACGTCCCGCAGACGCGCGAGTGCACCGACGTCTCGGACGCCGACACCCTCGATCCGACGGACACGCCCACCGGCTGAGCTTCAGCGTCAGACGCCGAGGGCTCGACTCGCTGCGGTGAGCGCACCATCGGAGGTCGCCCCCAGCTCGCGCGCGCGGGACGCGAACACGGCGGCCGCGGCCTGCAGCTCGCGCTCCAGCGCGTCCACGCCTCCCGCGACGACCGTGCCCGCCCGGCCGCGCGTCTCGACCAGGCCCGCCGACTCCAGCTCCCGGTAGGAGCGGGCGACCGTCCCTGCGGCGACGCCCAGCGTCTCGGCCAGCGCGCGCACCGGCGGCAGCCGCGTGCCGACCGGCAGCTCGCCCGCGGCGATCAGAGCGGTGATCTGCTCACGGATCTGCTCGAAGGGCGCCGCGGCCGCGCCCGCCTCGACGCGGAGCGCGAGCGCCGACGTCATCGGGCGGCGACCGGGACGCGGTCGAGCGCCGAGTCGAGCAGCTCGCTGATCAGGTCCGGGTAGTCCACGCCGCTCGCGCCCCACATGCGCGGGAACATCGAGACCGGCGTGAAGCCGGGCATGGTGTTGATCTCGTTGACGACGAAGCCGTCGGCGGTGAGGAAGAAGTCGACCCGGGCGAGGCCCTCGGCTCCGATCGCGTCGAAGGCGCGGATCGCGAGGGACCGCATCTCGGAGAGCTCGCCGTCGGTGAGATCGGCCGGGCAGACCAGCTCGATGCCGGACGCCCCGAGGTACTTCGCCTCGAAGTCGTAGAAGCCGCGGCCGGTGACGACCACCTCGCCGGCGACGGAGGCGCGGGCCGGAGCACCGCGGCGGCCGCCGAGCACGCCGATCTCGACCTCGCGGCCGACGATGCCCGACTCGATCAGCACCCGCGAGTCGTGCGCGAACGCCTCCTCCAGCGCGGCCTCGAGCTGCTCGCGCTCGTCGATCCGGCTGACGCCCACGCTCGAGCCGGCCCGCGCCGGCTTCACGAACGCGGGCAGGCCCAGCTCGTCGAGGGCCGAGGAGGCGTCGCCCGGGTCGGCGCGCCACTCCGCCTCGGTCACGAGGTACCAGGGCGCCACCGCGAGGCCCGCGGCCTGCAGCACCGTCTTGGTGAAGTGCTTGTCCATGCCGAGCGCCGACGCGAGCACGCCCGAGCCGACGTAGGGCAGCCCGACGAGCTCGAGCATCCCCTGGACGGTGCCGTCCTCGCCCCACGGGCCGTGCAGGATCGGCAGCACCACGTCGACCTCGCCGAGCGAGCGCGTCGCGCCGTCCTCGGTCGTCACGGTGAGCTCTCGCGAGAGGGCCGACTCCGGCCAGCGCACACGGGAGCCGTCGTCCTCGACGCGGGGCAGCGACGCGGCGTCGAGAGCGAACTTCTCGGGACGGTCCTCCTCGAGCACGAAGGCGCCGTCGGAGGTGATCCCGACGGGGATCACCTCGAAGCGGTCACGGTCGATCGCCCGCAGCACCCCGGCCGCCGTTGCGCAGCTGATCGAGTGCTCGCTGGAGCGCCCCCCGAACAGAACGGCCACGCGGAGCTTGCTGGTCATCGAGGTTCCTCTCACCCTGTGGCTCGTCCGAATCCGTGGTCAGGTGCGGCGCGATGTCCTTCGGATCGAGCGTACCGGCGAGCACCTGCGACACCTGCTCGACGATGGGCATGTCGACTCCCCTGGCGCGCGCCAGCTCGAGGACCGGCGCGACGGAGGCGAGCCCCTCCGCCGTCTGCTGCATCGACTTCACCACGTCAGTGAAGCTGTAGCCCTGGCCGAGCAGGCGCCCGGCCGTGTTGTTGCGCGAGAGGGACGAGCTCGACGTCGCGATGAGGTCGCCGAGCCCAGCGAGTCCGGCCATCGTCTCGGCCCGTCCGCCGTACGCGACCGCGAAGTCGGTCATCTCGGCGAGACCGCGCGTGATGATCGACGCCTTCGTGTTCTCGCCGTAGCCGACGCCGTCGACGATGCCGATCGCCACGGCGATGAGGTTCTTCAGCACGCCGCCGAACTCGGTGCCGATCACGTCGGTGTTGACGTAGGAGCGGAAGTAGCGGTTGGTCGCCGCGAGGGCCACCTCCTGCGCGGTGACGAGGCTCTCGGAGGCGATGACCGCCGCGGTCGGCTGCTCCTTGGCGATCTCGAGGGCGAGGTTGGGTCCGGAGGCGACGGCGATCCGGTCGGGAGAGACCGGCAGCATCTGCGCGATCACCTCGCTCATCCGCTGGCCGGTGCCCTTCTCGACGCCCTTCATCAGGCTCACCAGCACCGTGCGCTCGGTGAGGAACGGCGTGATCGCCTCGAGGTTGCTCCGCAGCGACTGCGACGGGATGGAGAGGTAGACGTGGTCCGCGCCCTCCAGCGCCTCCTCGATGCGCGGCGTGGCCCGGATGTTGCGCGGGAGGTTGATGCCGGGGAGGTAGTCGCTGTTGCGCTTGGCCTCGGTGATCTCGCGGGCCAGCTCGGCGCGGCGCGCCCACATCACGACGTCGGAGCCGCCGTCGGCGAGGATCTTCGCGAAGGTGGTGCCCCAGCTGCCGGCGCCGAGGACGGCGACGCGGCGGGGCACGGGGACGGGCGCCTTCCTACTGCTCGGACTCAAAGCGACCCGTGTCCTTCTGGTTGTGCTCGGAGGGGTTCCAGCGCTTCTCGGGCGCCGCCTCGCCGCGCAGCTCCTCGAGCAGGGCGGTGATCGCCGCCATCACGACCGCGGAGGCCTCGTTGAGTGTGGCGGAGTCGAGGCTGCGTCCGCGGAAGGCGGACAGGTCGACGGGGTCGCCGACGATCACGTCGACGCGCTTGCGGCGGAAGAGGGTGATCCGCTTGGAGTAGCGGCCCATCAGCTGCTGCGCACCCCAGTGCGCGACCGGGACGACGGGCAGCCCGTACTGCAGCGCCATCCGCACCGCTCCCGTCTTGCCGCGCATCGGCCAGAGCTCGGGGTCGCGGGTGAGGGTGCCCTCGGGGTAGATGATGACCGAGCGGCCCTCGTCCACGAGAGCCTTGGCGGTCTTCAGCGGCTCGCTGCCGCGGACCGAGCCCGAGCGCTCGACGGGGATCTGACCGGAGCCGCGCAGGATCGAGCCGAGCACGGGCACCGAGAACAGCGAGGCCTTGGCGAGGAAGCGCGGTGCGCGGCCGGCGCGCCACAGGGTCCAGCCCGTGATGATCGGGTCGATCTCGCTGTAGTGGTTCGGCGCGAACACGAAGGCCCCGGTGCTCGGGATCTTGTCGCCGTTCCGGATCCGCAGGTCGACCGAGGCGGTCATCACGGGGATCACCGCCGCCGCGAGGAACCAGAAGATGGACGGACGGCTTCGCTCAGACACCCGCCCATCCTCGCATCCCGCATCGGAGGGGCCGCGTCCCCACGCCCGGGAGCAGCGGGGCCCCGCGGTGGGAGGAGCGGCCCGGCCGCCGGGTACGGTACCGGCATGCCCCGTCCGCGTCGCCGCCCGTCGCCGTGGGACGCCGTCGGCCGAGCGCTCGGCCGACTCGCCGACTCGCCGATCGCGCTGTCCGGCCTGGTGCTGCTGATCGTGTGGGGAGTCGTGCTGGTCGCCACGCAGGCCGAACGCGATGCGGCTGCGCTCGGCGACGGCCTCCTGCTGACGCTCGCGGTCCTCGTCGGCGGCTCGGCGGCCGTCGCCCTCGCGATCGGCGGGGTCGACGCCCTCTGGCGCGTGGCGGTTGCACCGCTCGCCCACGTCGAGGCGGAGGCGACCGGCGGCGTCGCGGTCCTCGGACGCGGCCGGCTCGGGGCGGGCCTCCGTCGCATCGAGCCGCGGTTCCCGCTGCCGACGCTGCGGCCCTACGCGGTGGTGGTGCCGCGCCGCCGGGGACTGACCGTCTCCTTCGGCGACTGGGGCGTCGTCGTGCCCTGGGCGCGGATCGCGCGGCTGGAGCGGCGGTGGGTGCTGGTGGGCCTGCGTCCGCGCGAGGCCCTCGAGGTCGTCCTGGCCGGGACGCGACGCGGACGCCTGACGCTGGTCCTGGTCGAGTCGCCCGGACCGCTGGGCCTCCGGCCCGCGCCGGAGACGACGCTCGCGCTCCTCGAGAAGCGGATCCGGGGACGCCTGGAGGAGGCCGCGGAACCGCCCGCGTGGGGCGCGCCCGGACGCGACAGGACCCCGGGCCGCTGAGGACGGTCGTCCTCCTCGGCACCGGGGTCCCGGTGGGCGGCTACGCGTCGAGCGAGAAGTCGGCGCCCAGCAGCTCGAGCTTGGTGAGGAAGTTCTCGTAGCCGCGGCTGATGATGCCGACGTTCGAGACCGTCGAGGTGCCCTCGGCCGAGAGCGCCGCGATCAGGTGCGAGAAGCCGCCGCGCAGATCCGGCACGACGATGTCGGCGCCGTGGAGCTTCGAGGGTCCCGAGATCACGGCCGAGTGCATGAAGTTGCGCTGCCCGAAGCGGCAGGCCTGCCCGCCGAGGCACTCGCGGTGGATCTGGATGGTCGCGCCCATCTCGACGAGCGCGTCGACGAAGCCGAAGCGCTGCTCGTAGACGGTCTCGTGCACGATCGAGACGCCCTTGGCCTTCGTGAGCGCCACGACCAGCGGCTGCTGCCAGTCCGTCATGAAGCCGGGGTGCACGTCGGTCTCGATGATGACCGGCTTGAGCTCGCCGCCCGGGTGGTAGAAGCGGATGCCGTCCTCGGCGATCTCGAACGCGCCGCCGACCTTGCGGAAGACGTTGAGGAAGGTGGTCATCTCCTGCTGGCGGGCGCCGCCGACGAAGATGTCGCCGTCGGTCGCGAGGGCCGCGGCCGCCCAGGAGGCCGCCTCGTTGCGGTCGAAGAGCGCGCGGTGGGAGTAGCCGGTGAGCCGGTCCACGCCCTCGATGCGGATCACGCGGTCGGTGTCGACCGAGATGATGGCGCCCATCTTCTGCAGGATGTTGATCAGGTCCATGATCTCGGGCTCGATCGCCGCGCCCGAGAGCTCGGTGATGCCGGAGGCGCGCACCGCGGTCAGGAGGACCTGCTCGGTCGCTCCGACGCTCGGGTAGGGCAGCGACACCTTGGCGCCGTGCAGGCCCTCGGGTGCCGACATCCGGATGCCCGAGGGCAGCTTCTCGACGACGGCGCCGAAGTTGCGCAGCACCTCGAGGTGGTAGTCGATCGGGCGGTCGCCGATGCGGCAGCCGCCGAGGTCGGGGATGAACGCCTCGCCCAGGCGGTGCAGCAGCGGGCCGCAGAAGAGGATCGGGATGCGGCTGGAGCCGGCGTGCGCGTCGATGTCGGCGAAGTGCGCGGACTCGACGTTGGAGGGGTCGAGGATCAGCTCGCCCACCTCGGCGCCCTGCTTCACCTTGACGCCGTGGACTTCGAGCAGGCCCTTCACGACGCGGACGTCGCTGATGTCGGGCACGTCGCGGAGGGTGGAGGCGGTCTCGCCGAGCAGCGCCGCGACCATCGCCTTGGTGACCAGGTTCTTGGCCCCCTTGAGCTCGATCCGGCCCACCAGCGGTCGCCCGCCGTTGATGGTGATCCGCTCGGTCGTCATTCCCACCCGTGCTCCCGACGCCTTGGCGTCCTGCAGGGCCTTGGCGTCCTGAAGAAGTGTGTTCACGCTATTTCACCGGCAATGTCTTGGGCCGCCAGATCTCGCGGCGGGTCTCGAATTCGGAAATGAGCGCTTCGTCGCGCAGGGTCAGGCCGATGTCGTCCAGGCCCTCGATCAGGCGCCATCGAGTGTAGTCGTCGATCTCGAAGTCGAAGGTCTCGCCACCGGCGGTGACCGTACGCGCAACCAGATCCACCGTCGGTTCTATTCCCGGGGTGCCCTCGATGATCTTCCACAGCCGCTCGACGTCGGGCTCCGAGACGACGGCCGCGAGCAGTCCCTGCTTGCCGGCGTTGCCCCGGAAGATGTCGCCGAAGCGGGGGGAGATGACGACCCGGAAGCCGAAGTCGCGCAGCGCCCAGACGGCGTGCTCGCGGCTGGAGCCGATGGCGAAGTCGGGGCCGGCGACGAGGATGCCGGCGCCGCGGTAGCGCTCCTGGTTGAGGACGAAGTCCGCGTCCTGCCGCCAGCCGTGGAAGAGCGCGTCCTCGAAGCCGGTCTTCGTGATGCGGCGGAGGTAGATGCCGGGGAGGATCTGGTCGGTGTCGACGTTGGCGCGCTTCAGGGGCGCGGCGATCGCGGTGACGGTCTCGAACTTCTGCACGGTCAGACTCCTGCTCTCTCGCGGACCGGCTCCAGATCGGAGGGACTGGAGAGGGTGCCGCGCACGGCCGTGGCCGCGGCGACGAGGGGCGAGACGAGGTGGGTCTTCGCCCCCTTGCCCTGACGACCCTCGAAGTTGCGGTTGGACGTGGAGGCCACGCGCTCCCCCAGGACGAGCTGGTCGGTGTTCATCCCGAGGCACATCGAGCAGCCGGCGAAGCGCCACTCCGCGCCGAACGCGGTGACGATCCGGTCGATCCCCTCGGCCTCGGCCTCGAGCCGCACCCGGGCGGAGCCGGGGACGACCATCACGCGGACGCCGGGGGCCTTGGTGCGCCCCTCGACGACGGCAGCGAAGGCCCGCAGGTCCTCGATCCGCGAGTTGGTGCAGGAGCCCATGAAGACCACGTCGACCGGGATCTCCTTCATCGGCGTGCCGGGCTCCAGCGCCATGTACTCCAGCGCTCGCAGAGCGCTGGCGCGCTCGTTCGGATCGTCGAGGACGTCAGGGTCCGGTACCGCCTGCGAGAGCGAGACGCCCTGGCCGGGGTTCGTGCCCCAGGTGACGAACGGCTCGAGCGCGTCGGCGTCGATCACGACCTCGGCGTCGAACACGGCGCCCTCGTCGCTCGGCAGCGTCCGCCAGTAGGCGACCGCGGCGTCCCAGTCCCCGCCCGCCGGAGCGTGCGGGCGGCCGTGCAGGTAGGCGAAGGTCGTCTCGTCCGGCGCGACCATGCCGGCCCGCGCACCCGCCTCGATCGACATGTTGCAGATCGTCATCCGGCCCTCCATCGAGAGCGCGCGGATCGCGGAGCCGCGGTACTCGAGGATGTAGCCCTGGCCGCCGCCGGTGCCGATGCGGGCGATGACCGCGAGGATGATGTCCTTGGCCGTCACCCCCTCCTTCAGCGTGCCCTCGACCGTGATCGCCATCGTCTTGAAGGGTTGCAGCGGCAGCGTCTGCGTCGCCATCACGTGCTCGACCTCGCTCGTGCCGATGCCGAAGGCGATCGCGCCGAACGCGCCGTGCGTGGAGGTGTGCGAGTCGCCGCAGACCACCGTGACGCCGGGCATCGTCAGGCCCAACTGGGGGCCGACGACATGCACGATGCCCTGCTCGACGTCGCCCAGGGAGTGCAGGCGGACGCCGAACTCGCCGGCGTTGCGGCGCAGCGCGTCGATCTGGGTGCGGCTGATCGGATCCTCGATGGGGCGTCCGATCTCGAGGGTCGGCGTGTTGTGGTCCTCGGTGGCGATGGTGAGGTCCGGCCGGCGCAGCGGGCGCCCCGCGGCACGCAGGCCGTCGAACGGCTGCGGGCTGGTCACCTCGTGCAGCAGGTGCAGGTCGATGTAGAGCAGGTCGGGAGCGCCGTTCTCGCCCGCGACGACGACGTGGTCGTCCCAGACCTTCTCGGCGAGGGTGCGCGGCTTCTCGGCTCTCCTGCCGGTCCCTGCTCCACTCGACGCGGGCGCGGCTGTGCCGGGTGTGGTCTCGATCATGACGGTTCCTTCTCCTCCTGGAGTCGCTGCTCGGCCGGGCGAGGCACCGCGACGAGGGAGGCCGTCAGTTCGAGGTCTCGTCGCGGCACGGAAGGAGGTGCGGGCCACTCAGCATGGACCGAGAATAGCACCGCGCTCCCCCGCCTCCCGGGCGGGCGCGGCACGGAGTCGCCCGGCTCAGGCGCGGGCGTCGAGCACGGCGTCGACGACGACGACGGTGACGTTGTCCCGTCCGCCGGCCTCGACCGCCGCACGCACGAGCGCCTGAGCGAGGTCGGCAGGGTCGCCGGAGTCGCGGCGGGCGAACAGGGCGGCGATCCGCTGGTCGGAGAGCTCCTTCGTCAGCCCGTCGGAGCAGAGCAGGTAGCTGGCGCGCGGCACGACGGGCAGCGTCCAGACGTCCGTCTCGACCTCCTCGTCGGCGCCGAGGGCGCGGGTGACGATGTTGCGGTCGGGATGCGACTCCGCCGACTCGGGGGTGAGCAGGCCGGCCGAGACGAGCTCCTGCACGGCGGAGTGGTCCACCGTCAGCTGCTGGAGTTCGGCACCGTCCCAGCGGTAGACGCGGGAGTCCCCGACGTTGAACAGCGCCCAGCGGGCCGGGCCCGCGGGCTCGGGGAGCACGAGCATCAGCCCGGTCAGCGTCGTGCCGCAGAGCGCACCGCCCACGTCGAGCGCGCGCACGGCCGTGTTGGCGCCCTCCACCAGGTCGAACACCGCGTCCACCGGACCCAGGCTCGTCGGCCGGCTCTCGCGCAGCGCCTCGACGGCGGCTGCGCTCGCGAGGTCCCCTCGTGCGTGCCCGCCCATCCCGTCCGCGACTGCCAGGAGCAGCTCGTCGGCGAGGAGGGCGTCCTCGTTGACGCGGCGGACGGCGCCGACGTCGGTGCTGCTGCTGACGGCGAGCCGCAGCGCCCCCTGGGGCAGGTCGACCGTGGTCGTCGTCATCGCGGGATCACTTCTCCTCGGCGGAGGACCGGGCGTCGTCCGCGACGACCTCGGGGTGCCCGTCGTGCAGCTGGATGTGGCGGTGCTCGCGGCGCATCTTCGCCAGGCTCGCCAGCGTCGCCACGGTCATGCTCAGCACGATGACCACGAGCGAGGTGATCGTGTCGATGTCCCACACCGGCACCGGCTCGCCCCCGTTGAGGAAGGGCAGGTCGTTCTCGTGCAGGGCGTGCAGGACGAGCTTCACGCCGATGAAGGCGAGGATGAACGCGATCCCGTACTTGAGGTACTCGAGCTTGTCGATCAGCCCGCCGAGCAGGAAGTAGAGCTGGCGGAGCCCCATCAGCGCGAAGACGTTCGCGGTGAACACGATGAAGGGGCTCTCGGTGATGCCGAAGATCGCCGGGATCGAGTCGAGCGCGAAGAGCAGGTCGGTCGAGCCGATCGCGAGGAACACGATCAGCATCGGCGTGAAGTGGCGCGTGCCGTCGATCGTGGTGCGGATCCTGGAGCCGTCGAACGAGTCCGAGATCTTGACGCGGCGGCGCAGGAGCCGGATGAGCAGGTTGTCGGTGCCCTCGTCCTCGTCCCCCGCGCCGAACGCCTGGTTCCAGGCCGTGTAGACCAGGAACGCGCCGAAGAGGTAGAAGATCCAGCTGAAGCTCTCGATGAGCTGCGCGCCGAGCAGGATGAAGACGCCGCGGAAGACCAGCGCGATGATGATGCCCACCATCAGCACCTCCTGCTGGAGCTTCGCCGGCACCGCGAAGCGGCCCATGATGATGACGAAGACGAACAGGTTGTCGACCGAGAGGCTGTACTCGGTCAGCCAGCCTGCGACGAACTGGCCGGCCAGCTCGCCGCCGCCGAGGATCAGCATCAGCAGCGCGAACACGAGCGCCAGCGACACGTAGAAGCCGACCCACAGCCCCGACTCCTTCAGGCTCGGCACGTGCGGGCGCTTGTAGACCAGCAGCAGGTCGGCGGCGAGGATCAGGCTCAGGACGACGAACGAGCCGATCACGAACCAGACGGGCAGATCGAGCATGGGGGCCTTCCGAGTGGATGAGGGGCCGAAAGTCTCTCCCCGGGGAGCGGACGGCCGTGCCGGTCCGCGTCACCCGTCCCGCCCCGGCGCCGCGCAGGGGCGGTGCGTACTGACGGGAGCGGAAAGGTCGGGATACTCCCCTTCGCGGATGCGATCCTAGCGCCGATCCGGCCGGGCACCGCCGCGGGCGGGAAAGCCGGACCGGGGTGGACACCGGAGCGTTAAACGAGAAGAACCCCCGGGATGACCGGGGGTTCTTCTCGTGTTGCCGTGGTGACCCCAGCGGGATTTGAACCCGCGTTACCGCCGTGAGAGGGCGACGTCCTAGGCCGCTAAACGATGGGGCCGCGTTTTTGCAACTCGAAGAGTGTTGCACACGGATCCGCATCGACGCAAATCGAGCGCCCGGCCCATCCGGTCTCCGCTCGGCCCCGGCCTTGCCCGCCGCCCGCCGAGGCGGTTGGCTCGGGGCATGAGACTGACGAAACTCGAGCACGCCGCCGTCCTGATCGAGAAGGACGGCGCCCGGCTGGTGATCGATCCGGGGTCCTTCACCCGGCCCGTCGAGGGGACGACCGACACCGTCGCCGTGGTGCTCACCCACGAGCACGCCGACCACTGGACCCCGGAGCAGCTGCAGCGCCTGCGCGACGCGGCCCCGTCGCTGCGGATCCTCGGCCCGGCCGGGGTCGCCGCCGCCGCCGAGGGCTTCGACGTCGAGACGGTCGCCGACGGCGATGTCGTGACGGTGGGCCCGTTCGAGCTGCGCTTCTTCGGCTCCCGTCACGCGGTGATCCACCGCAGCATCCCCGTGATCGACAACGTGGGCGTCCTGGTGAACGGCCGGGTCTACTACGCCGGCGACTCGTTCACAGTGCCGGAGGGCGTCGATGTCGAGATCCTCGCTGCTCCCTCGGGAGCACCGTGGATGAAGATCGCCGAGGCGATGGACTACGTGCTCGAGCTCGCCCCGCGGCACGCCTTCGCGACCCACGAGCAGGTGCTCTCGGAGGCGGGGCGCTCGCTCGGCCACGACCGGCTCGGCTGGGCGGTGCGCGAGGGCGGCGGCGAGTACCACGCCCTCGAGCCGGGCGACGTGCTGGAGCTCTGACGGCGGGACTCGCCCGCGATCACTCGTACCATCCGGGCGCCCGCTCCTCGTGCCGTGGCTCACCGGACCGGCGGAGCCGCCGTCGCCCGAGCGCGAGAAGCAGCAGGGAGAGGCCCAGAGCGAGGATGCTCGGCGGGACGGCGATGAGGAGCGCCGGGCCCGGAGCGACCGCCTGCAGGACACTGCTCGCGCTCGGCTGCCCGTCGGCCACGCCGACCACGAGCGCTATCGACGGCGACACGACGATCAGGGCTGCCAGCCACGCTGGAACCAGGACGAGGGCCGGAGCGAGCGACGGTGTCGACGTCGATCGCCGAAGTGCCAGCGCCGCACACGGGAGGACGAAGACGAGCGCTCCAGGAAGGAGCCCGACCGCCGCGAGGAAGAGGAGGAGGGAGGCGAAGCCGGGTTCCACGAGCGCTCCGAGTCCCGCCAGCGCCGCCGTCACGCCGACCGGGAGGAGGGAGACGGCTGCGGCCCACCCGAGAACGCGCAGCGCGCGGGGCTCCGCGCCATCGGAGACGTCGATCACGAGGTCCTCGAGGGGGCCGGCGAGCGTCGGCCGCCGGTGAAGCGAGGGGTCGACGACCCCTCACGGCCTGCTGGAGTCCTGGCGGTGCAACGACGACGGCCGGGCCGGGGGCGCGCCCCGGCCCGGCCGTCGATCCGATCCCTCACCGGATCAGTAGTACTCGCCCTGGCGGTAGTCCCAGGAGTTGAACTGCTCGGCGAGGTTCAGCATGATGCGCTCGTAGTCGAGGCCGCGGCGGATCAGCACGGGGCCCGGGGTGATCGAGCGCTCGCCGCCCTGCACGGGGATGAGGGCGCCCGAGGCGTCCACCATCGAGACCATGACGCCCTGCTCGTGGCGGGAGTCCTCGTCCTTGTCCGGCTGGATCGAGGAGACGTAGGAGTCGGCCGAGACGATGACGTCGGCCTCGTTCTCGATCCGCTCGCCGATGTTCGCGACGCGGCCGCGGTTGCCCACGCCCGAGGGGTTGGCCGAGCTGGCGAAGGTGAGGGTGCGGTCGCGCTCCCACATGGTGGCGACCAGCTGCTCGGCCGGGCGGCCGAAGCGGATGACGAAGCAGCTGGTGCCCCGTCCGTCGCGGACCAGCTCGCGGGCGTCCTCGTCGATCAGGTCGACGGCCTCGGCCTTCCACGGGAGGATGCAGCCGAGCAGGACGTCCTGGTCCCAGTGCTTCTGGTAGAAGGCGAGGACCTCCTCGTTGAGCTCGGCGAGCTCGGTGAGCTGCTCGATGCTGGAGCAGAGCACGACGCCCGGCTTGTTGCGGTTGCGCTGCTTGGCCGAGAACTTGCGCTCGAGGCCCGCTCCGTCGGTCGTCATCAGGATGTAGCCGACCTTGGTCGCGCAGACGACCAGTCCACCGGGGGCGTAGAGCGCGTCCACCGCTTCCGCAGGAGCCTGCTCACGCCATTCGATCACCGTCGTGCTGGTCATTCTTTCCCTTTCGTGGTGTCCAGAGACGCCATGGGCGGGGCCCCGGCCGAGCGGAAGCCTAGCGGATCGCCTCCCGTCGTCCGCGGCGGTGATGCCGCGAACGGACGCGCACCGGGCTCCGGATCGACTCCGGTGCCCGGTGCGCGCCCGTCCGCGCCGCGCGCGCCGACGGGACGGCTCAGGCGAGGGCCGTGAGCGAGCCTCGCGCGAGCGTGTTGACGGTCAGATGGAAGCCGACCAGCGAGGCCGGAGTCGACTCGTCGACCGGCAGCGTCGGCACTCCGAGCGCGTGCACCGTGAAGAGGTAGCGGTGCGGGCGGTCACCGGGCGGCGGGGCCGCACCGGCGTAGGCGAGCGACCCGAGGTCGTTGAGCGCCGGGCGCCCCACTTCCGTCGAGCCGGCGGCCAGCTCGGTGACCTCCTTCGGGATGTCGACCAGGACCCAGTGGTGGATGCCGCCGAGGGTCGGCGCATCGGGGTCGAACACGGTCACGGCGTACGACTGCGTGCCCTCGGGGCCGGCGCTCCAGCGCAGGGACGGGCTGGTGTCGCCGCTCCCCTGGGCCTCGGCGAGCCGCTCGCCGTCGGTCACGTCGTCGCTGGACACCTCCAGGGGCGCCGTCGCGGGCAGGAAGTCGAGCGGGTGCGGGGGCGTGCTCCTGGTCAGATCGGTCATGTCGTTCTCCTTCTCTCTCAGTCGGTGACTCGGCCGCGGACGCCGTCGAGCCAGTAGTCGGAGTGGCGGTCCGCGGTCGCCGCGTCGCGGAACGAGTACGTCTTCAGCAGCCAGCGGAAGCGGGTCTTGTCGCGGTCCTGGACGTCGACGAGCTGACGGCTGTGCAGGCCGTCCTGGTTCGCGATGATCAGCAGGTCCGCGTCGCGGATCCGGTGGTACTGCTCGCTGACCTTCGAGAGCGCATCGCGGAACTGCCAGAGCGCCCACAGGTGCGGCAGGTCGTCCGGGTCGGCCGGCACCGTCCGGGTGTCGTAGTAGCGGAAGCTGTGCTCGTTCTCGAGCAGAGCGTGCTGGTCCGACACGATCTGGTTCTTGTTCTGGGCGCGCGAGAGCTCGTCGAACGGGGTGATGTAGACCGCCTCGCGCAGGAGCGCCTGGTTCTCGGGTGAGATGAAGCGCAGGATCTCGCGGCCGTCGACGTACTTCGTGTAGACGAGGTCGGTCTCGGGCGTGCGCAGTCCCAGGAGCGAGATGAAGTCGGCGCGCACCGGGTGCGCGGTCCGCTCGTTGTGCCAGTACAGCTCGCCGTCGGTCTTCTGCGTCTGGGTGTTCGAGAAGCGGTTGTCGGCGTAGACGTCCTGGAAGAAGTCGCCGTTGTTGCGGGTGGCGTATGCGAGCAGCGGCGAGCCGAGGTACTGCGACTGCAGCTCGAGCAGGCCCTCGCCGACGAACGTCAGCTTCTTGCGGTACTTGTCCTCGAGCGCGTCGTCCTGGTCGAGCCAGGGGATCTCGTCGTCGACCGGGTTGTTCGAGATCAGGTGCGCGTAGGTGATCTTCTCGTCGCGCTCGCGCCGGATGCGGGCGAGCGCGTCGACGAAGCCCTGCGGGACGTCGCCGCTGTCGATCAGCGCGGCGATCGCGTCGCGGAAGCGGTCGTAGTCCTTGTAGGGGTCGATGGCGACCGCCAGCAGCGACTGCTGGAGGGTCGATCTGTCGGAATCGGAGAACGTGTAGATGGGCTGCACTGCTTCACTCCTTGCACGTGGATGAGGGACGCCGCCGGCGGGCTCGTCCCGGACTTCCTCTGTCACTCCGCTTCCGCGGTGACGGCCCTCCTCTCCTGTCGTCGCATCGAGACGGCCCCGATCGTCTGCGCGAGGACCGCGAGGACGACGAGGACGATGAGGGTCGGCGCGGTCCCTCCCGTGAGGGGGACGAGTATCCCGGCGCCGACGAGCAGGACGGCCTGGAGGATCCCCTGGTTGCGCTCCAGTCCGCGCATCACCGCGACCCGGGCGCCGTCCTCGAGCCCGTTCATCGCCGGCGCCAGGGCGATCATCGTCGCGGGCCGCACGAAGCCGCCCGCGATCCCGAGCAGGGCCAGGCCGGCGATCGCGGCGCCGAGCACCCCGAGGGTGGTCAGGGCGAGGCCCAGCACCTGGGTGAGCGCCGTCAGCCGGAAGACCAGGGGCGTGCCGGCGATGAGCGGCGAGAGCCGGGCGGCGGCCAGGCCGGCGAGCGTGTAGAGGCCGAGCACCAGGCCGAACGCGGGCCGCGTCAGACGCAGCTCCTGGAACAGCAGCAGCGGGATCACGAAGGTGTAAGCGGCGAGCAGGACGGCGCGGTTCACGGAGTAGTAGAGGGACCAGAAGCGCACCGCGGCGGGCAGGACGGCCGGCCGCACGGCGCGCGCCGCCACTCCCGAGGCGGCGCTCGCGCCGAGCGGCAGGCGGGCAAGGAGCACCACGGCCAGCGCGGCGCACGACACGAGCGCGCTGAGGAGGAACGGCAGCCGGTCCCAGAGCGCGAGCGAGGCGGCCCCGAGCACTCCCGCGCCGAAGGAGGCGAGGAACATTCCGCTCTGCACCCGCGTCTCCTGGCGGCGAGCATCGGCTCCGGCGCGCAGCGAGGAGGCCAGCGCGGCGTCCCGCCCGGCCGTCAGCGAGAAGCCGCAGCCGGCGAGCAGCTGGCTGATCACGACGGCGACCGGATCCGCGTCCAGCACGATCACGACGAGGCCCAGTGCCTTCACGCCCTCGCCGACGACGAGCGCGCCCGCCGAGGACAGGCGGCGTGTGAGCGGCGAGAGCGGGCCGTCGGCGAGCGCCGCCACCACTCCGTAGAGCGCCAGCAGCAGCGCCACGGCCAGGATCGGGTAGCCCCGCGCCAGCAGGAACACCGCGACCACGGGCAGGTGGAAGTAGGCGCGCGAGACGATCCGGTAGACCGTGATCAGCCCGGCGGCGCTGCGGCCGCGCGGGGCGTCCCCGCGCCCGAGGTCAGACAAGGGAGGGCACGACGACGCGCAGTGCGTCGGCGCCCACGTCGCCCTGACGGACGATCGACGCGCCGCCCACGAGGGAGACGATCGTGCTGCTCATCGTGGAGTCGGGGGCGGTGGTGCTGCGGATCAGGTAGTCGCTGTCGCCGCCGAGGTGCTCCGCGGCGAGGTCGAAGTCGACGAGTCCGGTCGACACCGTGCCGCTGATGTTGGCGGAGGTGGCCGCGAGCGGCAGGCCCGCGAATATCGAGAGCAGGTTGATCGGGGCGCTGAGGTTGTGCACGACCGACACCGTGTCCTGGCCCGAGGTGACCCAGTCCGGGACGACGGGCTTGCGGCGCAGGATGACGTTCAGCGGCCCCGGCCAGAACGCTGCGACGAGCGCGTCCATGTCGGCCGTCTCCGGGGCGAAGGCCCAGGTCGCCCAGTCGCGGGGCGCGGAGACGAAGAGGGTGAGCGGCTTCGCGCCGTCCCGCTTCTTCATGTCGTAGAGGCGGAAGCAGGCGCTGCGCGAGAAGGGGCTGGCGAACACGCCGTAGTTCGTGTCGGTCTGCGCGATGACGGTCGCGCCCTCGCGGAGCTCCTGCCCGACGCGCCGGAGCTCGTCGAGATCGGTCGCGTCGATGATCTGTGCCGTCATGGGTAGTGCTCCTGCTGCGCTCGGGCGCGTCCGGGCGGGGCCGGATCGCGTCGCTGTCGTGTGGTCCGCTGACGGCGGCGCCCCACGGAGGGCGCCTGGCGGGTCGGACGGCGGAGGCCGTCCGGATGCGGGTGACCACGGAGGAGAGATGCGGCTGCGTCCTCCCCCCGAGGACGTCTGCCCGGTGAAAGTAGCAGGGTGCGCATCCGGCCCGCGTGTTCGCGACGCTGCATGACGAAGGAAGTCGTCGACGTCGGGGAGCAGGGTCGGGGATCGGTATGTTCCGCTGACGCGCCGCATCTCCGCGGCGTTCTCCCGGCTCCGCGGATCCGCGCGATCGTCCGTCTGGCGGCGCACCACGGCTGGGGCTGGACGGCTCGCGGCGACCCGGTCTCCGGGCCCTCCCGCTCCTGGACAGAAGGACCGCCCATGACCGACTACTGGCCCGTGCTCCTCATCCTGCTCACGATCGTGGCCGTCGTGGTCCTGATCGTCGTGCTGAAGGTCGAGCCGGTGATCGCCCTCCTCGTCTCGGCCCTCGGGCTCGGCCTCGTCTCGGGGCAGGGCGGCGAGGGGACGGTGACCGCGATGACGTCCGGATTCGGCGCGGTCCTCGGCGACATCGGCCTGCTGATCGCGCTCGGCCTGCTGCTCGGATCGCTCCTGGAGGCGCTGGGCGTGGCCCCGCTGCTCGCCCGCTGGCTCGTGAAGCGCTTCGGTCGGCGCGCGCTCCCGGTCGCCTACGCGCTGACCCTGGGCGTCGCCTTCCCCTCGATCTACTCCGACGTGCTGGTCGTGATGAGCGCACCGCTGACTCGTCTGGCCTCGCGGGGGCTCGGTGCCGGTGGCTACGGGCTGCTGGCCGGCTCCTCCATCGTCGGGATGATCGTGGGCGTGGTCTTCGTCGTCCCCGGAGCCGCCGCGCTGGCCACGGCAGGCATCGCGGGCGCTCCCCTGCCGTCGATGGTCGCCATCGGCGCCCCGCTGGGCATCGTCACCATCGTGCTGACCGTGCTGGTGTACAGCGCCCTGGTGAAGCGCGGCGGCTGGCGGGACGAGCGCGACCTCGAGGGCGGGGCGGTCCCGGGGCCCGCTCTCGAGCCCGAGGCGGGCGCGGCCACGGGAGGCACGGCGCTCGCGACGCGGCGGGTGCCGCTCGCGCTGGCCGTCGCTCCGATCGCCCTCACCATCGTGCTGATCGCCGCGAACTCGCTCACCCAGCTGGCCGAGCTCGACGTCCCCCTCCTGCGGTTCCTCGGCGACGCGCACATCGCGCTGCTGGCCGGCTTGGTGCTGGCCTACGCGACGGCACTGCGGACGCTCCCGAAGGGCGCCGTGGCCACGGCACTGGGCGGAGCACTGACCCGCAGCGGCCCGATCGTCGTCCTGACCGGGGTCAGCGGCAGCCTCGCCGCCGTGGTCGGAGGAACCGGGGTCGGCGACGCGCTCGCCGGCGCCTTCGACGGGCGGGCCCTCTCGCCGATCCTGCTCACCTGGGTCGTCGCGGCCGTGCTGCACGCGGCGATCGGCTCGGTCTCGACGGCCGCGATCACCGCGGTCGGCATCGTCGCCCCGCTGATCCCCGTGCTCGACGTGAACCCGGCGCTGATCGCCCTGGCCGCCGGCTCCGGCGCGCTCTTCCTCGGGATGGTCAACGCCAACGCGTTCTGGCTCTTCAAGTCCGTGCTCGGCCTCACCGTGCGGGGCACGTTCACCGCCTACTCGCTGACGCTCTCGATCGCCTCGGTGATCTCGCTGCTGGCGCTGCTGGTGGCGGGAACGTTCGTCTGAGCGTCGGCCGGCCCCCACGAGGCCACGCTCGCGAGGTCGGCGCCGAACTCGACCCGGAGGCGCACGGGCGCGCCCCCGCGCAGCACGCCCGGCAGCCAGAGGCGGGCGTCATCCCACATCCGCTCGAACGGCACCTCCTCGACCGGGACGAAGGCGGCGGCGAGCTCGCTCGACTCGGTGACCTCGCCGGTGACGCGGCGGCAGAGGAAGACGTGCGAGCGCTGGCTCCAGGCCGGCCGGTGCGGGAAGGAGTAGTCGAGCACGCCGCGCGGCTCCAGATCGGCCGCTCGGGCGACGAGCCCGGCCTCCTCCTGCAGTTCGCGGACGGCGGCGGCGACGGGCGACTCGCCGGGCTCGAGCTTGCCGCCGGGAGCGACCACGCGCCCCTCGCCGAGGCCGCGGCGCTTCCGGCCGAGCAGCACCTCCGCGCCCCGCGGGCCCTCGCGGAGGACGTAGACGACGCACACCTCGGGCAGTCCCACCGCGCACCTCCGCTCGCCGGGGCCGGGAGCCCGGCACCGCCGTCGTAGGCTAGCCCGGTGACGACGACCGCGCTCGAGCGCTTCCAAGCCCTGCTGCGCGTCGAGACGGTGTCCCACTCGGACGAGACGGCCACCGATTGGAGCCGCTTCGAGGCGTTCCGCACGCTCGTCGCCGAGCTCTACCCGGCGCTGCACGCGGCGCTGGAGTCCGAGACCGTCGCCGGCCACTCCCTCCTCTGGCGCTGGCGCGGTGAGGAGCCGGGCGAGCCGGCCGTGCTGATGGCCCACTACGACGTGGTCAGCGTGACGGCGGCGGAGTGGTCGCACGACCCGTTCGCGGCCGAGACGATCGTCGCCGCGGACGGCCGCACCTCCGTCGTGGCGCGCGGCGCCCTCGACGACAAGGGCTCCCTCGTCGCCCTCCTCGAGGCGGTCGAGGCGGCCGTCCTGCGGGGCGAGCGGCCCCGGCACGACGTGTACCTCCTCTCCACGCACAACGAGGAGACGGCGGGCGACGGCGCCCCCTCGGTCGTCGCCCTGCTCGGCGCGCGCGGGGTCCGCCCGCGCCTCGTGCTCGACGAGGGCGGGAACGTGCGGCGCGGCATCCTGCCCGGCGTCACCACCCCGATCGCCGTGATCGGCGTCACCGAGCGCGGGATCATGAACCTCGAGCTGACCTGCCGCGACGTCGGCGGCCACGCCTCCGCTCCGCCGCCCCCGCCCGGGCTGCTCGCCACCCAGCGGCTCGCGAGGGCGATCCACCGCCTGACCGAGAACCCGTTCCCCTCGACCCTCCCGGAGCCGATCGCCCAGCTGGTGCGCGCGGCGGCCGACCACGCGGACGCGGCCCACGCCGTCTGGTACGCCCGCCCGCACGAGCACCCGGACGCCGTCGTCGGCGCGCTCGCCGCCCACTCCAACCGCTCGGCCGCGATGCTGCGGACGACGGTCGCGGTCACCGAGCTGCGCGGCAGCACCGGAGCGAACGTCCTCGCCTCCAGCGCCAGCGCCACCGCGAACGTGCGGATCAACCCGGGCGGCACCGTGGCGGGCGTGGTCGAGCGCATCCGCGCCGTCATCGACGACCCGGAGGTCGAGGTCGAGGTGAAGGTCGCCCACGAGCCCTCCGCCGTCTCCCCCACCGGCGAACCCGGCGACGGCGGGCCGTACGACCTGCTCCGCGCGGTCGTCCAGGAGTCGTTCCCGGACGCGATCGTCGCCCCCTACGTGCAGACCGGCGGCAGCGACGCCCGGCACTTCCACGCCATCAGCGACCACGTCTACCGCTTCATCCCGTTCGAGATCAGCCCGCGGCAGCAGCTCGGGATCCACGGGGTCGACGAGTCGGTCGAGGCCGACCAGTTCGAGCGCGCCATCGAGTTCTACGCGCGGCTGCTCGCCCGGCTCTGATCGCGGCGGTCCTCCGGGGTCCGGGAGGACCGCGCAGCGACCGGCAACCTGGGAGAACCGTTCGATGACGCGCCGACCGGTGTTGGCCCGGAGTTCACCCCGCGATGATGGACTGATCGCAGCGGGGTCGCCTCCGCTGGAGCAGTGCGCAAGTGCCGACGCCGGGTCGCGTGATCCGGCTCCCGCCGATCGTGGAACCCGAGGATCATGTCCCTCCGCCAGGCCGAGTACCCCCGGCCCAACCACTTCATCCTTCACCTGAGCGACACCCACTTCATCGCCGGAGACGGCGGCCTGTACGGCTCCGACGTCGACAGCGAGGCCCAGCTGCGGCTCCTGTTCGACGAGCTGGAGGCGTCCGGCGGACGTCCGGAGGCCATCGTCATCACGGGTGATCTCGCCGACAAGGGCGAGCCGGAGGCGTACGCGAAGCTGCGCGCCGTCGTCGAGCCCGCGGCCGCACGCCTCGGCGCCGAGGTGATCTGGGTGATGGGCAACCACGACGACCGCGGCGCGTTCCGCTCGGGGCTGCTCGACCAGCTCCCGACCACGCAGCCGGTCGACCGCGTGCACGACGTGAACGGGCTGCGGATCATCGCGCTGGACTCCACCGTGCCCGGCGCCCACTACGGGGAGATCTCGGACGCGCAGCTCGACTGGCTGGCGGAGGAGCTCTCCAGCCCGGCCCCGCACGGCACGATCCTCGCGCTGCACCACCCGCCGGTGCCGAGCGTGCTCGACCTGTCGGTCCTCGTGGAGCTGCGCGACCAGCCCGCCCTCGCGGAGGTGCTCGAGGGCTCCGACGTCCGCAGCATCATCGCGGGCCACCTGCACTACTCGTCGACGGCGATGTTCGCCGGCATCCCGGTCTCGGTCGCGTCGGCCACCTGCTACACCCAGGACCTCAACGTGCCGGTGGGAGCGACCCGCGCCCGCAACGGCGCCCAGGCGTTCAACCTGATCCACGTCTACGACGGCACGGTGCTGCACTCGGTGGTGCCGATCGGCGCCTCGACCGAGGTGTCCTACGTCTCGGCGAACGAGACGCAGCGGATCCTCGCGGACCACGGCGTCGAGATCGCCGCGGCGACGGCGGCCCCCGTCGCCCGGGACGAGGAGCTCTACCCGCCGCTCGTGGAGCGGGTGGGCGTCAGCGCGTAGCGACGCGACGGGGCGTCGGGGTCGCCCCGACGCCTCCGGGCGCCGCGTCGACCGCGTCCTCGGACACGGCCGACGGTGTCAGCGCCCGCCGGCGCGGTCCCGCGCGAACAGCCATCCGGCGAGCGCCAGCGCCGCGGCCAGCGCGACGCCCACGCCGACGCCCGCTCCCACTCCGATGCCCGGGAACACGAGCGAGCTCGCCAGGCCGAGAAGCAGCCCGGCAACCGCTCCCCCGACGGCCCAGCCCACGGTCAGACCTCGCGCTCCCACGGAGCCGGGATCGGGTAGTACTCCTCGAGGAACCCGATGACGGCCTTGGTGCGCGCCTCCGCCGAGATCTCGGGGAAGCTGCCGTCGTTGAGGCAGAAGAAGTCGACTCCGCGGTTCTTGAGGAGCTTGCGCATGTCCTTCAGCCCCTGGTGCATCGTCGTGTCGACGTACTTCACCGAGGCGTTCTCCTGCACGACCGCGCGCCCGGTCATCAGCGCGTAGTAGTGGTAGAGCGAGTTGGTGACGGAGACGTCGCTCGCGGAGCGGAAGCGGCTCGCGGCGGTCGCGGTGAACTCCGGCTCGAACTCGGCCTCGAGCTCGGCCATCACGGTCTTGCGGAGCGGCGTGGCGGCGTGCTCGAGGTGACGGGTCGTCATCGCGCCGAAGCGCTCGCGGAGCAGGCGCCGGTTGACGCGGGCCGCGTTCTCGAAGCCGCTGCGGGAGGCGTTGGAGTCGCCCATGCCGATGCGCGTCGTCGCCTCGATGAACTTCGTGATGCCCCCGGGCGAGAAGAAGATCGACGGGTCGACCGGGCGCCCGAAGAACATGTCGTCGTTGGAGTAGAGGAAGTGCTCCGCCAGCCCCGGGATGCGGTGCAGCTGGCTCTCGACCGCGTGGGAGTTGTGCGTCGGCAGCACCGAGAGGTCGCGGAAGTGGTCCTCGCTGCGCACGAGGGTGACGTCCGGGTGCTCGTCCAGCCAGCGCGGGCGCGGGGAGTCGGTGACGATGTAGATGTGCCGGATCCACGGCGCGTACATGTAGACGCTGCGCAGGGCGTACTTGAGCTCGTCGATCTGGCGGAAGCGCGCCGGAGCGTCGTCGCCCTCGCCCACCACGTAGCTCGCCATGCGGGCCGCACGGGCGCGCTGGAACTCCAGGTCGGTGCCGTCGACCCACGAGAAGACGATGTCCACCTCGAAGCGGATGTCGCTGACGAGCGGCTCGAACATGCCCTCGAACGTCGGCCAGGTGCGGCCGTACGCCTCGACGTGGGCGTCGATGGCTTCGGCGACGGGGAGGCTGTTGCGCATGAGCGCGTTCTCGGCGGGAGTGATGATCTCCTCCTCGCCCACCTTCCACAGCTCGAGGCGGACGCCGCTGCGGGCGCCGTAGCGCAGCGATCCCGTCGAGGAGACGCGCGGGCGGAAGAGCTTGAAGACGGAGGCGCGCGGGTACGGCGCGAGCACGCCCTCGGCCAGGAGCTGGGGCGGGGTGCCCCGCTTGTCGACCGTCTTGGCGTAGAAGGGCTCGGTCGCGAAGGCGCGCGCCAGCAGCGTGGCCAGCTCGGCGCCGAGCACGCGGTCCACCGCGAGGAAGGGCGAGCCGTCGGTGCCGCGGATGAGGCGGTAGGGGAATTCGGCGGCGTCGAGGACCTCGCCGATGGCGATCAGGTCCTCGGTCCAGGCCGCGCGGGGCGTCGTACTCGAGTTCACCAGCGAGAACAGGCCGGCATGGACCACGACGTCGTCGCGGTCGAAGTGGCGCGGGCGCAGGAGCGGTGACGGAAGAGCACGGACGGAAGGCATGATTCACATTATCCGCCGTGGATTTCGTCCGTGTGACCGGGCCGTCGGCTTGACAGCGACCGCGGGGCCGCACGGTCAGCGCGAGAGCGACCCCAGACGGTCCCCCGCCTTCTCCGCGGCCTTCGCGGCCCGCCTGGCGCGGTGCCGCTCCTCGGCGGCGACGACCCCCAGCGCGAAGGCTCCCTCCCCGCTGCGATCGGCCTCCTCCAGGATCAGCGCACGGGCGGCGAGCGCGTCGCGCTCCTCCCCCAGGGCGTCGGCGAGGTCCTCTCCCGCCTCGGCGAGCGAGCGGCGCCGGGCGCCGACGGCCTCGGGGACGACCGCCCGCCACGCCTCCACGGTGTAGCGGAGCCGCTTCGCCGCCTTCCGCAGGTCGTGACGAGCCTCGAGCGAGCCGCCGGCCGCCGCGGAGCCCGCCGCGGAGATGCGCGCGAGGTCCTTCGCGACGGAGCGGCGCACCAGCGCCGTCGCGCTCGAGCTGGCCCGCGCGGTGCGGGGCGGATCCGCGAGCAGGGCGTCGAGCGAGGCGAGGAGCGCGAGGTAGCGGCCGCCGCGCAGAGTGCGGTCGACGCGGCGCAGCGCCGAGGCGTGCCGGTGCTCGATCTCCTCCAGCAGGGCGGTGGGGGTGCTCGGGGCGCCCTCGACGGCCGCCAGGGAGGTGCGGAACCGCTCGGCGAGCACCTCCTGGTCGCGGGCCGCGCCGAGGACCCCTCCCAGCCAGCGCAGCTCGTCCCGCACGGGGTCGGTCGCCGCACGGTCGAGCACGGAGCGGGAGGCGGCGAGGACGGACCGGAGCCGGCGCGCGAGCACGCGCATCCGGTGCAGGGCGTCGTCGGCCTCGAGGCGCACCCGCGGGTCGACGGCGCGCAGCTCGCGCAGGAGCGAGCGGACCGCGGCGAGCGCCGCCTCCCCGCCGTTCCGCGGATCCGGGACCGCCTCCTCGATCGGGCCGCCGGTGGCCCGGGCGAGCTTGGAGGCGCTGGCGGCCGGGCGGGCGCCCGCGGCGAGGAGGCGCTGCTCGATCGCGTCGAGGACCCGCTCGCCCTCGTCCCCAGGGACGTCGACGAGCTCGACCTCCCACTCCCTCCAGCGCCGCTCGCGGCCGGTGCGCTGGTCGCGCGCGGTCACCAGGTCGTCGGCGATCTCGGCGAGCTCCCGCCCGTGGGAGTCGAGGGCGCGGGTGATCGAGCGGACCGTCTCGAGAAGCGCCAGCGGCTCGAGCGGCGCGCGCCCCACCTGCCCGAGCACCGGCTCGCGGACGGCGGACGGGACCGTGCGCGAGGCCGTGAGCTCCGCGTGGATCTCGGTGCGGCCGGAGGAGCCGGGCAGCTTGACGTGCCAGCCCTGGTCGGATCCGCCCTCGCGGCGGCGCAGCGTGATCCGCGCCCGGGACAGAGCGCGCTCGGCGGTGTCGAAGTACTCGGCGCGGAGGGTCACCGGCTCCTCGGTGCGGACGCTCGCGACGCTCCCGGCGCCGGACAGGTCGGGCAGCCGGGTGCCCGCGTCGACGTCGTACTTGCGCTCGACCTCGGTCTGCACTCTCCGCGCACCGCCCGCCCGGGACGTCGCCGACTCGTTCTCCGCACCGCTGGCCATGCTCCATTGTGATCACGCCCGGCGCCGCGGCGGCACCCCGGGCGGCCAGGGGCGCCCTCGCCCTAGGCTGGAGCGATGACCGCGCCCGTTCCGCCCGTCGCCCGCCGCGTCCCCCTCGAGCGCCGCCACCACGGCGACGTGGTGGTCGACCACTACGAGTGGCTGCGCGAGAAGGAGAGCCCCGAGGTGATCGCGCACCTCGAGGCCGAGAACGCGTACACCGAGGCGGTGCTGGCTCCTCTCGCTCCGCTGCGCGAGCGCCTGTTCGAGGAGATCCGCTCGCGGACGAAGGAGACCGACCTCTCGGTCCCCGTCCGGGAGGGCTCCTGGTGGTACTTCTCGCGCTCCTACGAGGGCCGCCAGTACGCCGTGCACTGCCGGGCGCCGATCAGCGGGCCGGACGACTGGACGCCGCCGTCGATCGCCGAGGGCGGTCCGCTCGAGGGCGAGCAGGTCGTCCTGGACGGCAACGCGGAGGCGGAGGGGCACGACTTCTTCTCGCTCGGCAGCTTCGACGTCTCGGCCGACGGCCGACGGCTGCTCTTCGGCACCGACGTCGAGGGCGACGAGCGCTACACCCTCCGCATCCGCGACCTCGAGACCGGCGAGGACCTGCCGGACGTCATCGAGGGCACCGGCGGCGGAGCGACCTTCGGCGCCGACGCGCGCTTCGTCTTCTACCCGACCGTCGACGAGTCCTGGCGCCCCGACACGATCTGGCGGCACGAGGTCGGCGCCGGGACCCTGGACGAGGTCGTCTTCGCCGAGCCCGACGAGCGCTACTGGATCGGCGTGGGCCTCACCCGCAGCCGCCGCTTCCTCGTCATCGAGATCGGCAGCAAGATCACGAGCGAGTGCCTGCTGCTGGACGCGTCCGATCCGACCGGATCCTTCCTCTCGGTGTGGCCGCGCCGCGAGGGCGTGGAGTACGAGGTCGAGCACGCCGTCGTCGACGGGCGCGACCGCCTGCTGATCGTGCACAACGACGGCGCCCTCGACTTCGAGATCGTCGAGGAGCCGGCCGACCTGTCGCTCGACGCCGACGCCCGGGCCCGCGAGCGCCGCGTGGTGGTGCCGCACCGCGAGGGCCGCCGGATCGAGGGCGTCGACGCCTTCGCCGGGCACGTCGTCGTCTCCTACCGCGCCGACGGAGCCACCCGGCTCGGGCTGCTCCGCGAGGACGGCGCCGGAGCGCGGCTCGAGGAGATCGTCTTCGACGAGCCGCTCTACGACGCGGGCCTGGCGGGGAACCCGGAGTGGGAGCAGCCCTCCCTCCGCCTCGCCTACACCTCGTTCGTCACCCCCTCGACCGTGCTCGCGCTCGACGTCGCGACGGGCGAGCGCACGGTGCTCAAGCAGCAGCCGGTGCTCGGCGACTACGACCCCGCGCTGTACGTGCAGAGGAGGGAGTGGGCCGTGGCGGAGGACGGCACGCGGGTGCCCCTCTCGCTCGTCTGGCGCCTCGACGCCGCCGATCCGGACTCGGCCCCCGCGCCGCTCCTCCTCTACGGCTACGGCTCGTACGAGGCGAGCATCGACCCGGGCTTCTCGATCGCGCGCCTCTCGCTGCTCGACCGCGGCGTCGTCTTCGCCGTCGCGCACGTCCGCGGCGGCGGGGAGATGGGCCGCTCCTGGTACGAGAACGGGAAGACGCTGGCGAAGCGGACGACCTTCACCGACTTCGTCTCCGCGGCGCGGCACCTGGTCGACGCGGGCTTCACCGCTCCGGACCGCCTGGTCGCGCAGGGAGGGTCGGCCGGCGGCCTGCTGATGGGCGCGATCGCGAACCTCGCCCCGGAGGCGTTCGCCGGCGTCCTCGCGCAGGTGCCGTTCGTCGACGCGCTCACCTCGATCCTCGACCCGTCACTGCCGCTCACGGTGATCGAGTGGGACGAGTGGGGCGACCCGCTGCACGACGCCGAGGTCTACGCCTACATGAAGTCGTACTCGCCCTACGAGAACGTCCGCGAGGACGTGCAGTACCCCCGGATCCTCGCGACGACGAGCCTCAACGACACCCGGGTGCTCTACGTGGAGCCGGCGAAGTGGGTGGCCAGGCTCCGCGAGGTCGGCGCTCCCGCGCTGCTGCGCACCGAGATGACCGCGGGACACGGCGGAGTGAGCGGACGCTACGAGCGCTGGCGCGAGATCGCGTTCGAGTACGCCTGGACGCTGGACGTGCTCGAGCTGGCCTGAGCGCCCCGCCGCAAGCCCCTCCGCCCGTCGTCCGCGGCCAGTAGGGTTCGGGGTGCCGACGGAGGGAAGAGCATGAGCGCAGGCCTGTCGATCGACCGCATCGCCGCATGGGTGGCGGACCAGAGGTGGTACGCGAGCAAGGGGCGGCGCCCCGAGCTGGAGGTCCGCGGCGCCTGGTCGCTGCACCCCGGCGAGGCGGAGGTGGTGGACCACCTCTTCATCGACCGGGCAGGCACGAGCCCGGTGCTGTACCAGGTGCCGGTGACCGTCCACGCGGCTCCGGTGCCCGGGCTCGAGGACGCCCTCGTCTACTCCGACGACGTGCACTTCGTGTACGACGCTCCACGGGACCCGGTGTTCGCCCGCGCCCTGCTCGGCATGATCGCCGACGGCGGCCGCTCCGACGAGGACGGCGCCCAGGGCGGCGCCCGCGCCGAGGGCCACCGGCAGCCGGGTGCCGCGATCGGGGCGTTCGCGTCCTCGAAGGTGCTCAGTGGCGAGCAGTCGAACACCTCGGTGATCGTCCGCACCACCGCCGACGACGGATCCGACGCGACCCCGGTGATCGTCAAGGTCTTCCGCGCCCTCCACCACGGCGACAACCCGGACGTGACGGTGCAGTCGGCGCTCAACGCCGCCGGGAGCGCCCTCGTCCCGCCCGTGCTCGGCAACGTGACCGGCGAGTGGGACGACGAGGGCGAGGAGACGGGCCGCGCCTTCGGGCACCTCGCCTTCGCGCAGGAGTTCCTCCCCGGGGTCCAGGACGCGTGGCGCGTCGCCCTCGAGGCGGTCGCCGCCGACTCCGACTTCACCGGACCCGCCCGCGAGCTGGGCCGCGCCACCGCCGAGGTGCACGCGACGCTGGCGGAGGTCATGCCGACCGAGGACACCACGTCCGAGGTCGTCGAGCGGATGGTCGCGACCATGCGCCGTCGCCTGCGCATCGCCTCGGCCGAGGTCCCCGTGATCGCGGAGGACTCGGAGGCGATCGAGGCCGTGTTCCGCGCCGCCGAGACCGCGCCGTGGCCGAGGCTCCAGCGCATCCACGGCGACTACCACCTCGGGCAGGTCCTGTCCGTGCCCGACCGCGGCTGGGTGCTCCTCGACTTCGAGGGCGAGCCGCTGCGGCCCATGCACGAGCGCCGCCTTCCCGACGTGGCCCTGCGCGACGTGGCGGGGATGCTGCGGTCCTTCGACTACGCGGCGGGCGCGCACGAGCAGGCCGAGCCGGGCGCCTCGAGGGCGGCCTGGGCGGCGGCGAGCCGGGCCGCGTTCCTCGAGGGCTACACCGAGCGGGCGGGCGACGCGGTCACCGCGCACCGGGCGGTGCTCGACGCGTTCGAACTCGACAAGGCCGTCTACGAGGCGATCTACGAGGCGCGCAACCGGCCGGAGTGGCTGTCGATCCCGGTCGCCGCGGTGCAGCGCCTCGCCGGGCGCTCGTAGGGTGGCAGGCATGAGCGACGACACCGACGACAAGAAGCCCCTGGACCCGCTGAGCGACTTCAGCATCCCGGGCGACACCGATCTGCACACGACCGGCGACGCCTCGGGCGCGGACGGCGACGAGGTCGCGGAGTCCGGAGCGGACGAGGACTGAGCCGCCTGCTCCGCGGGGCCTGCCTCGGCCGTCGGCTCCGCTGAGCCGGCGGCCGTCCTAGCCCAGCGGGGCGAGCGGCTCGACCGCCGGCCCCTCCAGCACCGTGCCGTCGGCTGCGAAGCGGGAGCCGTGCAGCGGGCAGTCCCAGCTGCGCTCCGAGTCGTTCCAGGTGACGATCCCGCCCAGGTGCGGGCACACCGCCGACACCGCGCAGCGCCGCCCCTCCACGGTGGAGACCGCGACGGGCTGCAGGCCGTCGCGGGCGAGCGAGCCCTGGCCCTCCGCCGGCACCACCCCGGCCGAGCGGGGCGCGCGGAGCGCTGCCGACCACCCGCGGGCGTACCAGGCGCCCACCGCCAGCCCGGCGCCGAGCCCCTCCGCCATCACCCGCGGCAGCGTGGGCCGGCGGTGCAGCGTCCTCGCCCAGGCCGGCGTCCCGCCCTCGAGGTCGGCGACGAGCGTCAGCGCGGCCTGCACCGCGTTGGTCATCCCCCACTTGTCGTAGCCGGTCGCCAGGAAGATCCGTCCGCGGCCCCGCGGCAGCCAGCCCACGAACGGCACACGGTGGAACGGCTCGTAGTCCTGGGCGCTCCACTGCGCGACCGGCTCCGCCCCCGGGAAGGACCGCCGCGTCCAGGCGACCAGGTCGTCCACCGCCTCCGAGGTGACGGGCCTGCGCCCCACGGCGTGGCCGTTGCCGCCGATCAGGAGGAGCCGCTCGCCGTCGCGCTCGGCGTCGCGCACCGAGCGGGACGGCTCGTCGACCGAGAGGTACATGCCGTCGGGGATCGGCGCGTCGGTGCGGAACGCGACCGCGTACGAGCGCAGCGCGGCGATCTTGGCGAAGTACAGGCCGCGGTCGAGGATCGGCGCCCCCGTGAGCAGGTAGGCCCGGTCCCCGGTCACCGGGCCCGCGCTGGTGCGGACCCGGACGGGAGCGGTCGCTCGCATCCCGAGGGACCGGACGCCCTGCACCAGCGTGCCCCCGGCGGCGCGGAAGTCGGCGGCGAGCGCCGTGAGGACGTCCATCGGGTCGAACTGGGCCTGGTCGTCGAGGGCGACGGCCGCCGTGCTGGGGAACGGCACGTCGAGCTCGCCGACGAGGCGGGTCGCGAGGCCGAAGCGGCGCGCGGTCGCGTGCTCCTTCAGGACGGCGTCCACGCCCTCGGGCGTCTGCGCGTAGCTGTAGGCGGTGCGCCTCTGCACCGGCACGCCCGCGCCCTCGCAGTAGTCGAGCAGCCAGCGGAAGCCCGCGAGGTTCGCCGCGACGTAGGCCTCGGTCACCGCGGGGATGTTGCGCTCCGCGATCCGGGAGAGGTGCGCTCCCTGCAGGAGGCTGAGCTTCGCCGTCGTGTTCCCGGTCGTGACCGCGCCGACCTCCCGCGCCTCCAGCACCAGCACGCGCCGGCCGGTCCGCTGCAGGAGGAGCGCGGTGACCAGCCCGGTGAGTCCGGCGCCGACCACGACGTCATCGAAGTGCGCGCCCGGGACGAACTCGTCGGAGGGGATCGGAGCCGCGCCCGCCCGCCAGAGGGAGCGGGGCCGCGGGGCCGTCGTGGTCGTGTCCTCCGGAGTCATCGGGAGTCCCTCCGTTCAGGGGCCGGACGGCCCGCGAGCGACGCTACGCGGAGCCTCCGGGACCGTCACGGTGTTGACACGTCGCGGGACGCGGGCTCAGAGCCAGCCCCACCGCTTGAAGAGCCGGTGCAGCACCACGCTCGAGGCGAGCATCGCCGCGAGCGCCGCCGGGTACCCCCACGCCACGTGCAGCTCGGGCATCACGTCGAAGTTCATGCCGTAGATGCTCGAGATCATGGTCGGCGCGAAGAAGATGGCCGCCCACGCGGAGATCCGCTTGACCTCGTCGTTCTGCTGGTTGCCCACCTCCGCGAGCTTCTTCATGTCCTCGTTCTGCCGCTGGGCGACGAGGGTCGCGTTCACCGCCAGGATCTCCCGCAGCGTGGTGCGGAAGCCGTCGACCCGCTCGGTGACGAGCGCGACGTGGTCGGCGACGTCGCGGATGTAGCGGCGCAGCTCCACATCCGACTGGAACACCTCGAAGTCGGTGACGAGCCGCCCGAGCATGCCGGTCAGCGGAGCGACCGCACGCTGGAAGTCCAGCACCTCCTGGCTGAGCTCGTAGATGCGGCGGGACACCGCCGGGTCGCCCTCGAAGACCTGCGCCTCGATCTCGTCGATGTCGTTCTCGAGACCGGCGACGACGGGCGAGTACTGATCCACGACGGCGTCGAGGATCGCGTACAGCACGGCGACCGGGCCGACGCGCAGCAGCTCCGGATCGGCCTCCATCCGCCGCCGCACCAGCGAGAGGTCGGGCTTCTCGGAGTGGCGGACCGTGACGACGAAGTTCGACCCCACGAACAGGTGGAGCTCGCCGAAGTCGACCTCCTCGCGCTGGTCGGAGTAGCTGGCGGCGCGCAGCACCACGAACATGTCGCTGCCGTACCGCTCGAGCTTGGGCCTCTGGTGCGCGCTGATCGCGTCCTCGAGGGCGAGCGGGTGCATCGAGAACTCGTCCTCGAGCGCGGCGAGCTCGGCCGCGTTCGGCCGGTACAGCCCGATCCACGCCATCGCGTCGGGCAGCTTCTGCAGGGCGGCGAGCGCCTCCGGGATGCTGCCGGGAGAGACGACCCGGCGGCCGTCCTGGTAGATCGCGTTGTCGACCGTGCTGGTGCGGGCCGGCTCGTCGTCCGGGCGCAGACGCTGGATGGGAGCGGTGTCCTCGGCGGCGGCGCGGGTGCGCGAGCCCAGACCCAGGATCGTCGCGGGGACGCGGGGCAGCTTCACGACCATCTCCTCTGCTCGACCGACGCCCTATTGTGCACCTCCCGGTGAACGGGAGGTGTCCGCTGCGCCGCCGGTGTCGGAGGGCCTCACTAGCCTGGAGTCGCTCCCCCGGACGACGCAGAGGAAGGACGACCGTGAAGCTGCTGCACACCTCGGACTGGCACATCGGCCGCACCTTCCACGGGCACTCCACGACGGCGGCGCTCGCGACCGTGCTCGAGGCCCTGGTCGAGACGGTGCGGGCCGAGCGCGTGGACGCGGTGCTGATCGCCGGCGACGTCTTCGACTCCGCCGTGCCCGCCGCGGAGCACTACACCCTCCTCACCCGCACCCTCGAGGCGATCCGCGCGGCCGGCGCCGAGGTCGTCCTCACCAGCGGCAACCACGACTCCCCCGCCCGGCTCGGCTTCCAGGCGGGGCTCCTTCGCGGAGCGGGCGTCCACGTCCTCACCGACCCCGAGGCGTACGCCGAGCCGGTCCTGCTGCGCGACGCGTCCGGCCTCGAGGTCGGCGTCCACGGCATCCCCTTCCTCGAGCCCGCCCTCTACCGCCACCGGCACCCGGAGGAGCAGCTGCGCCGCCACGAGGACGTGCTCGCCTTCGCGATGGCGCGGGTGCGCGCCGCCGCCGAGGCGGCGGGCCGTCCCTGGGTCGTGCTCGCGCACTGCTTCGCGGTCGGAGCCCCGGCCGCGGTCCTCGAGCGCGACATCACGGCGGGCGGGCTCGACTACGTCTCGGTCGAGCACTTCGCCGCGGCCGACTACGCGGCGCTCGGGCACATCCACGGACGCGCCGAGCTGCTGCCGGGAGTGCGCTACTCCGGAGCGCCGCTGCACTACTCGTTCGGCGAGGCGTCGAAGCCGCGCGGCGCCTGGCTGGTGACGATCGGGCCCGAGGGGCTCGAGGGCGTCGAGTGGTCGCCGCTCCCCGTGCCGAGGAGGCTCAGCGTGATCGAGGGCGAGCTCCAGCAGCTGCTGCGCGATCCCTCCCTGGCCGAGGTGGAGGGCGACTGGGTCTCGGCGGTGCTCACCGATCCCGTGCGCCCGCTCGACGCGATGGCGCGCCTGCAGTCGCGCTTCCCCGGCTGCGCCACGCTCGAGCACCGGCCCCCGCACGCCGCGGCCGAGCCGCGCGCGTACGCCGAGCGGATCCGCGGGCGGAGCGACGTGGAGGTCGTCGACGACTTCCTCGCCCACGTCCGCGGCGGTCACGGCGCCACGGAGACCGAGCGCGCCCTCACCCTCGACGCGCTCGCGGCCGTCGAGGCCGAGGCTCTGCGGTGAGGATCCGCCGACTCGCCTTCGCCGGACTCGGACCGTTCCGCGCCGAGCAGTGCGTCGACTTCGACCGGCTCGAGGACGTGGGCGTGTACCTCATCGCCGGGCGCACCGGAGCGGGCAAGTCGACGATCCTCGACGCGATCGCGTTCGCGCTCTACGGCTCGGTCCCCCGCTTCGACGGCACCGCCTCGCGCCTCCGGAGCGACCACAGCGGCCCCGAGGACGAGACCTTCGCCGAGCTCGACTTCGAGGCGGCGGGGCGCGTCTACCGCGTCCGGCGCTCGCCCGAGTACGAGCGGCCGAAACGGCGCGGCACCGGCACCACGACCCAGCCGGCGAAGGTCGAGCTGCTGGAGCAGATCGACGGCACCTGGGTCGGGCTCTCGTCGAGCGCGAAGGAGGTGGGCGCCGACATCGGCCGGATCGTCGGCCTGACGAAGGACCAGTTCCTCCAGGTGATCCTGCTGGCGCAGAACCGCTTCCACGAGTTCCTGCTCGCGAAGAACGACGACCGGCAGCGGCTCCTGCGCACGCTCTTCGCGACCGAGCGCTTCGATCTGCTCCGCCGCCGCCTGCTCGAGCAGCGCGACGCGAGCGCCGTCGGGCTCGAGGAGGAGCGCGCGACCGTGACGGCGCTCGCGGACGAGGCCGTCCGGCTCCTCGATGACGGAGCCGAGCCGCCTCTGCCGGACGCCGCCTGGTTCGCCGGGCTGCCGGCGCGGCTCGCCGCTCCGCTCGAGGCGGCCCGGGCCGGCTCCGCCGCGGCCGACGCGGCGCACGAGGCCGCGGGGGCCGCTCTCGACGAGGCCCGGCGCACCGCCCGGGGCCAGGAGCGGCGCCGGCGCGCCCTCATCGAGGCGGAGGAGCTCGTGGTCGCCGAGGCGCACGTCGAGCAGCAGCGGGCCGCGATCGAGCGCGCGCGCCGGGCCGACGGCGTGCTGCCGCTGCTCCGCTCCGCCCGGGCAGCCGCCGAGAAGGAGCGGGCCGCCCGGCAGCAGCGCGACCTCGCCGCCGACGCCTACGGGGACGCGTCCGGGGGCCCGGCCGCCGAGACGGCCGAACGGCTCGCCGCTGTCCTCGGCGCCCTCGCCGAGGCGCTGGCAGAGGAGCGCCGGCTCCCCGACGCGGAGCGCGTCGCCGAGCGGTCCGCGCGCGCCGAGCAGGCGGCGGCGACCGCGCTCGCCGGGATCGAGGCGGAGCTGCGCGAGCTGCCCGCTCGCGTCGACGCGCTCGCCGGCGAGGAGGAGTCCCTGGCCGGGGAGGCCGCCGCCGTCCCCGCGCGCGTCGACGAGCTCGCCGCGCTCGAGCGGAGGATCGCCGCGGCCCTCGAGCGCGATCTCACTGCGGCGGGCCTGCAGCGGCTCCGCACGGCCTACGCCGACGCGGCGCGCGTCCACGGCGAGCGCGCCGCGGAGCAGGCCGCCCTGATCGCGCGCCGGTTCGCCGGGTTCGCCGGGGAGCTCGCCGAGCGGCTGGAGCCGGGCGAGCCCTGCCCCGTCTGCGGCTCGTGCGAGCACCCCCGCCCGGCCGAGCACGACGGCCCGACGACGGTCGGCACCGACGACCTCGACCGGGCCCGCGTCGCGGTGGAGCGCGCCGCCGCCGCCCTCGACGGCGCCCGCGAGCGCGAGGGAGCCGCGGCTCGGGCTCTCGCGGCGCTCGAGGAGCGTGTGGGCGAGGACGCGGATCCGGAGTCGCTCCGCCCGGCGCACGAGGAGCGGCTCGCCTCGGCGCGCCGCGCCGCCGCCCGCATGGAGGAGCTGCGGCGCGAGCGCACCCGGCTGCGCACCCGGATCGACGCTCTCACGACCGGACGGGACGCCGCTCGCGAGGAGCACCGCGCCCGCGCCGACGAGTCCGCCCTCGCCGCTGAAGCGCTGCGGCTGCTGCGGGAGCGCGTCGAGGCCTTCCGCGACGGCGCGACGAGCGTCGCCTCGCGGGTCGAGCAGCTGAGTGCCCAGCGCCGCCGTGCCGTCGCCCTGGTCGAGGCCGAGGAGGCGGCCGTCTCGCGGTCCGAGGCCGCCGCCGCCGCCCGGGAGGAGCTCGCCGAGGTCCTCGCCGAGCGCGGCTTCACGACCGCCGAGGAGGCCGAGTCGGCCGCGCTGGCCAGCGGGGACCGGGCACGGGCCGAGGCCGTCGTCGCCGAGCACGAGCGACGGCGGAGCGCGACGGAGGCGGTGCTCGCCGACCCGGAGCTCCGCGGACTGCCGGGCACGGCCGTCGACCTCGCCGCCGCCGAGGAGCGCTCGCGCGAGGCCTCCGCCCGTCGCGACGAGGCGCGAGCCGGCCTCTCCGTGCTCGAGCACCGCTCGGAGCGCCTGGCCGAGCTCGCCGCGACGGCCGCGGGCCGCCTCGCCGTGCTGGGTGAGCGTCTCCACCGCCACGAGGAGCTGCGCGCGCTGGCCGAGACCGTCTCCGGCCGGGGGCAGAACACGCGCCGGATGGACCTCGAGGCCTTCGCCCTCGCCGGACGCCTGGAGGAGATCGTGACCGCGGCGAACCTCCGCCTCGACGCGATGACCAGCGGCCGCTACGCCCTCGCCCACGACGACTCGCTCGCCTACCGCGGTGCCGCCTCCGGCCTCGGGATCGACGTGCTCGACGCCTTCACCGGCGTCCGCCGGCAGCCCGCCTCGCTCTCCGGCGGCGAGACGTTCCTCGCCTCGCTCGCCCTCGCCCTCGGCCTCGCCGACGTGGTGACGGCGCAGTCCGGCGGCATTTCGCTCGAGACCATGTTCATCGACGAGGGCTTCGGCTCGCTCGACGCCGAGACGCTCGAGACGGCGCTCAGCACGCTCGACGAGCTGCGGTCGGGCGGTCGGACGATCGGCCTGATCAGCCACGTCGACGCGATGCGCGAGCGGCTGCCGATCGGCCTCCGCGTCGCGGTGGGGCCGCGCGGCGACTCGACGATCCTCACCGGCTGAGCGGCCGCTCCCGGGCGAAGGGGCGACGACGGCCCGCTCCCTCCTCTCGCACTGCAGCAGCGAGCGCGCCCGCGCCCGCTGCTAGGGTCGTGCGCAGTGACACGGGGTGCCCGCCAGGGCTGAGAGAAGACCCGTTGAACCTGATCTAGTTCGTACTAGCGAAGGGATGTCGCGAATGAGCATTCGCACGCCTGTCCACCCGACCCTCCCCGCCGACACGGCGCCCGACCCGGCGTCCGTGGGTCGCGATCTCGCCGAGCTCCGCGCCGCCGGGCCCCTGGTGCAGTGCATCACGAACGCGGTCGTCACCGGCTTCACCGCCAACAGCCTTCTGGCCCTCGGCGCCAGCCCGGCGATGTGCGACCTGCCCGGCGAGGCGGGCGTCTTCGCGGGCCTCGCCTCCGCGGTGCTCGTCAACCTCGGCACGCCCGGAGCGGAGCAGCGCGAGGGTGCTCGCGAGGCGGTCGCCGCGGCCGGACGCGCCGGCACCCCGTGGGTGCTCGATCCGGTCGCCGTGGGCCCGCTGCCCGTCCGCACCGCTCTGGCGGTGGAGCTGCTCGAGGCGCGGCCCGCGATCATCCGCGGCAACGCCTCCGAGATCCTCGCCCTCGCGGGAGCCGGTGCGGGCGGCCGCGGCGTGGACGCCGTCGACACCGCCGAGCAGGCGCTCGACTCCGCCCGCGTCCTCGCCCGCCGCACCGGAGGCGTGGTCGCCGTCTCGGGAGCGGTCGACCTCGTCACCGACGGCGAGCGGATCGTCCGGGTCACGGGGGGCCACCCGCTGCTGACCCGCGTGACCGGCGGCGGCTGCGCGCTCGGCGCCGTGATGGCGGCGTTCCTCGGCGCGGGCGCCCGCCCGCTCGACGCGGCCGTCAGCGCCTCCGCGGTCTGGGGCCTCGCCGCCGAGCGGGCCGCCGCTGCGAGCAGCGGTCCCGGGTCCTTCGCCGTCGGCCTCCTCGACGCCCTCGCTGCCCTCCAGCCGGCCGACGCCGAGGCCGGGGCGCGGATCGCATGAGCCTCGACCTCTCGCTCTACCTCGTCACGGACACCGCCCAGTGCGGCCCGCGCGGCGTGCCCGCCGTGGCCGCTGCCGCCGTCCGAGGCGGAG
This sequence comes from Rathayibacter sp. AY1A2, assembly GCF_002930935.1. NCBI lineage: Bacteria > Bacillati > Actinomycetota > Actinomycetes > Micrococcales > Microbacteriaceae > Rathayibacter > Rathayibacter sp. AY1A2. The sequence goes on from NZ_PSTP01000001.1 coordinate 72,840, forward strand.
TCACGACCGTGCAGATCCGCGATCACGACGCCTCCGCCGCCGAGCTCGTCGCCCTGACCCGGGCCGTCGCCGCCGTCCTCGACGAGCGCACGACCCTGCTGGTCGACGACCGCGTCGACGTCGCCCTCGCCGCCCGCCTCGCGGGCGCCCGCGTCCACGGCGTCCACCTCGGGCAGTCCGACCTCCCCGTCACCGCCGCCCGCTCGCTGCTCGGTCCCGACGCGGTGATCGGGCTCACCGCGAACACCCCCGAGCACCTCGCCGCCGTCCGCGCCCTGCCCGCGGGGACGGTCGACTACCTCGGCGTCGGCGTCATCCGGCCCACCGCGACCAAGCCCGACCACCCCGCTCCCCTCGGTGTCGACGGGTTCGCCGCCCTCGCCGCGGCCACGGCGCTGCCCTGCGTCGCCATCGGCGGAGTCGGAGCCGCGGACGCGGGGCCACTCCGCCTCGCCGGTGCGGCCGGCCTCGCGGTCGTGTCGGCGCTCTGCACGGCCGCCGACCCCGCGGCGGCCGCCCGCCTGATCCGAGCGGAGTGGGACCGATGACCGCCGGCGCTCGCGTCCCCCGTGTCCTCAGCATCGCCGGCACCGATCCGACCGGCGGTGCCGGCGTCCAGGCCGACCTCAAGTCGATCGGCGCGCTCGGCGGCTACGGCATGGCGGTCGTCACCGCGCTCGTCGCGCAGAACACGCACGGGGTCCGCTCCGTGCACCTGCCGCCCGCCGCGTTCCTCCGCGAGCAGCTCGACGCGGTGAGCGACGACGTCACGATCGACGCGGTGAAGATCGGGATGCTCGCCACGGCCGAGTACGCCGGAGTCGTCGCCGAGTGGCTCGACGAGGTCCGCCCGCCCGTCGTGGTCGTGGATCCGGTGATGGTCGCGACCAGCGGTCACCGGCTGCTCGCTCCCGAAGCCGAGTACGCCGTGCGCGACCTGCTCCGCCGCGCCGACCTGGTGACGCCGAACCTCCCCGAGCTGGGCGTGCTGGCCGGAGAGCCGACCGCCTCCGACTGGCCGGCCGCGCTCGCGCAGGGAGCGGCACTCGCCCGCGCCCTCGACGCCGCCGTGCTGGTGAAGGGCGGCCACCTCGACGGCCCCGCCACCCCGGACGCGATCGTCACCCCCGACGGCCTCGTGCGCGAGGTCCCCGGCGAGCGCGTCGCCACCTCGAACACGCACGGCACCGGGTGCTCGCTCTCGTCCGCGATGGCGACGCTCCTGGCCGGGCGCGATGCCTCCTCCGACGCCCTGGTCGAGGCGCTGACGGAGGCCAAGGAGTGGCTGACCGGCGCCCTGCGCGCCGCCGACGCCCTGGAGGTCGGCACCGGCAACGGCCCGATCGACCACTTCCACCGGCAACGTCCTCCGGCGTTCTGCGCGGACGTCTGGGAGCGGACCCGGACCCTCCGCGACGAGATCGACGCGCTCCCGTTCGTGCGGGCCCTCGGCGACGGCTCCCTCGGGCGGGAGGACTTCGAGTGGTACCTCGAGCAGGACGCTCTCTACCTCACCGAGTACGCCCGCGTCCTGGCCGTGGCGGCGCAGCGCGCGCCGACCACCGCCGAGCAGGTCTTCTGGGCCGAGGGCTCGGCGTCCGCCCTCGCGGCGGAGGCGCAGCTGCACCGCGACCGGCTCGGGACCAGGGACGCGACGCCCGCGCCCGTGACCCGCGGCTACACCGACCACCTGCTCGCGGTCGCCGCGCGCGGCGGCTACGGCGAGATCGTCGCCGCCCTGCTCCCCTGCTTCTGGCTCTACGCCGACGTCGGGTCGCGCCTCGCCGCCTCCGGGCATCCCGAGCACCCCTACGCGGACTGGCTGCTCACGTACGGCGACCCGGTCTTCGCGACGGCCACCGAGCGGGCGATCGAGTTCACGGAGCAGGCCGCCCGCGACGCCTCACCGAGGGAGCGCGCCGCGATGAGGGACGCGTTCCTGCGGTCGAGTTCGTTCGAGAGGGACTTCTTCGCCGCACCGCTCGCCCGGACCGGCTGAGCTCTCAGCCGGCCCGGCCGGGTGCGCTCAGCCGGCCCGGCCGGGTGCACTCAGCCGATCGCCTCGCGCAGGACGTGCATGAGGGCGTCCAGCTGCACTGTGTCGGCCGAGGCCGTCTCGGCGTCCGCGCCGTCGAGCGCGCGGGCGGCGAGACCGGCCTTGGCGTCGATGAGCTCGGCGATCTTCGCGTCGATCGTGTGCGCCGCGATGATCCGCCACGCCGTCACCGGCTCCTCCTGGCCGATGCGGTGCACGCGGTCGATCGCCTGCGTCTGCTCGGCCGAGGTCCACGACAGCTCGGCGAGCACCACGTTGGACGACGCCTGCAGGTTCACGCCGACTCCCGCCGCGGTGAGCGAGCAGACGGCGACCGAGACGTCGGGGTCCTCGTTGAAGGCGTCGATCTGCGTCTGGCGGAACGCCGCGGTCTGGTCCCCCCGGATCGAGACGGACGTGAGCTCGCGCTTCTCGAAGGTGTCCTCCGCCTGGTCCATCACGTCGATGTGCTTCGCGAAGAAGACGACCTTGCCCACCGAGCGGGCCAGCTGCGAGGCGTAGTCGGCGGCCAGCGCCGCCTTGGCCTGGCCGATCCGGCGCACCATGGTGAAGACGTTCTCGCCGGTCTTGGCCGACTTCGACTCCTCGAGCTCGCTCTGCGCCACGATGCGGATGAACCGCTCGCGCTCGTCGTCGTCGAGCTCGTGCGTGATCGAGGAGGTGACCGCCCTGAAGCGCTGCAGCATGCGGGCGCCGAGCTCGCGCTCGGCCTTCTGGATGGAGCGGCCGAGGTCGTCGTCCAGCTCGACGGGCAGGTCGACGATCCGCTTCGACGGCAGGTCGGCGGCGACGTCGATCTTCTTGCGCCGGACGATGCCGAGGTCGATCACGGCCTCGCGCGCCTCCGGGTAGAAGCCCGTGTCGGCGGGGGTGAGGCCCGTCTCCTCGAGGCGGCCCATCAGCTCCGGCCCCGGCTTGGTCTCGTCGATCCAGCCGAGGAAGCGCCAGATGGCGCGGAAGTCGTCGACGTCGTTGATCAGCGGGGTGCCGGTCAGCGCGATCATCAGCGGATCGTGCCCCGGAGTGGTCTCGCGGATCCTCGACGCCAGCGCGAGCACGCTCTGCGAGCGCTGCGAGCGGAGGTTCTTGATGAAGTGCGCCTCGTCGACGACCATGCCGCGGAAGCCCAGGCTCCCGAGCCAGCCGATGTGCCGGTCGAGGATGTCGTAGTTGACGATGACCACGTCGGCGAACGCGTCGAGCGTGCCGCCGTCTCCGTGGATGACCGTGGCGCGCCGCTGCGGGGTCCAGTGCTCGACCTCGCGCGCCCAGTTCATCTTGACCACGTTCGGCACCACCGCGAGCAGCGGGTACGCCCCGACCACCGAGGCGGCCAGGAGGCTCTGCGCGGTCTTGCCCAGACCCGGCTCGTCGGCGAGCAGGAAGCTGCGGTGCCCCTCGCGGGCGCTCTCGATGAAGCGCGCCTGGTGCGGCATCAGCTCGCGGCCGCGCGGCGAGACCCGGTCGAGCTTCGGCGGCTCCGGGAGCTCCATGCTCGCGGCCCGTCCGCCCGCTCCGTACTCGAACGCCTTGAAGAGCGGCCCGAGCAGCTCCCAGTCGTCGAGCCTGCGGCGCGGCGCCGGAGCCGAGGCCTCGGCGATCGAGAAGTCCGGCGGGAGGAAGGGGTTCGCCAGTTGGCGGGCGCGCACCGACTGCGGCACGACCTGGTTGACCGGCACCTCGGGCTTGGGCTCCGGCTCGGTCACGATGAGCAGCTCGTCGGGGCTGAGCTCCGCGCCCGCCTCGAGCAGCCAGTCGCGGCGGAGCTTCTGCGCGGCCGCCGTGACGCCGGCCTCCGATTCGAGCAGCGCGATCAGGCTGGTGTCGCGGGCGGCCGTCTTGGCCAGGATCGTGGCGATGCCGTCGAGGCGCTTCATCTCCTCGGCGCGCTGCGCGTCGCTGAGCGAGGGATCGACCTTGACCCGCTTGCGCTCCTCGCGCATCAGGAGGGCGATCACCAGGAACTTCGTCCGGTTGGTCGGTCCGACCTTGCCGGTCTGGGCCTTCGCCTCCACCTCGCGGACGCGGCGGGCGAGGATCGGGATGATCCCCGCGTTGTCCACGCCGCGCGAGCGCGATCGGGGTCGGCTCCCGGCGGCGTTCGACGCTCGTCGCGTCTGACCGGACTGACGCTGGCCGCTGCGAGCCATGCTCCTCCTCGATGTGTGACGGGGGCGGAGGAGGGGTTCCCGCGCGCTGCCGTCGCCGTGCATCCGCCGGATCGCCTCCGGAGAGGCGTCGGGCGTCGGTGCATCCGGTGGCCGTCGGGAGCTCCGAGCAACGGGTCTGGGACCCGGTCGCAGCATCCCCGGCGTGCGGGTGCGCCTCCAGTCTACTCCTCGGGGCGGTCCGGTCGGCGCTCCGCCGCGCGGACGGTCGCGCTCGTCGTCATTCCGGGGTCGGGACGCGGATGACGAGGCCCGCCGCCACGAAGACGCCGACCGCGGCGAGGCTCAGCGAGGACCAGATCGCGTCCGGGAAGGCGAACGGCAGCACCGGGTTCCACAGCACGAGCACCGGGACGAGCCCGATCAGCCAGAGGAGTGCGCGCGCCTGGATCGCGAACCAGCCGATGACCGCCGCGAGGATCGCGACCGGGTAGCGGATGAAGTCGTAGGCGTCGGAGCCGACGAGGGCGAGCCCTGCCAGCAGCACGATCGCGCCGAGGATCCCGGGCGCGAGCGCCATGCGGGCGCGGTCGCGCGAGGGGTAGCGGGCGGCGGTCGCGCGGGACGGCTTGCGGGTGCTCACCCCTCGATCGTAGGCGCGCATACCCCGCCCGGGTACCGCCTGCGGCGCGTAGGCTGGAGGAGTGATCGAGGACCTCAAGAAGCGCTCGCTGCACCGTGCCCGGATCCTGGGCGGCCAGATGCGCGGCCTCGAGCGGATGATCGAGAACGAGGACTACTGCGTCGACATCGTCACGCAGTCCCTCGCGATCCAGAAGTCGCTCGGCTCGCTCAACAAGCTCATCGTCGAGAACCACCTCCGCACGCACATCACCGCGATGTTCGAGGAGGGCGGAGACGCCCGCGAGGCGGCGATCGCCGAGCTCGTGAAGATCTTCGAGCTCTCCAACAACCGCTCGTGACCGCAGGCCTCGTCGCCGCGGCGCGGGTGCGCCCGCTGCTGCTCGACGGGGGCCTGGGCACGGAGCTGGAGGCGCAGGGCGCCGCGGTGGACTCCTCGCTCTGGAGCGCCCGGGTCCTGCTGGAGGAGCCCGGCCGGGTCGTCGCCGCGCACCGCGCCTTCGCCGAGGCGGGCGTCCGGATCGCGGTGACCGCGAGCTACCAGGTGTCCGCGAGCGGATTCGCGGCCGCGGGCCTGGCCCCGGGCCTCGCGGAGCGCGCCCTCCAGGAGAGCGTCGACCTGGCCCGGCGCGCGCAGAGCGGCTGGGTCGCCGCCTCCGTCGGCCCTTACGGCGCGAGCCTCGGCGACGGCTCCGAGTACCGCGGCGACGACGGCCTCACCGTCGGCGAGCTCGCCGCCTGGCACCGCCCGCGCCTGGAGACCCTGGCCGCGGCCGGGCCCGACCTGCTCGCTGTCGAGACCATCCCGTCGGTGCGGGAGGTGCGGGCCGTCGTGAAGGCCCTCGCGGGCTCCTCGGTCCCCGCCTGGATCTGCGTGAGCGGCCGTTCGGGCCGCACCGCGTCCGGCGAGCCCCTGGCCGAGGCGCTCGCCGTCGCCGCCGCCTCCGAGGAGGTCGTCGGCGTGGGAGTGAACTGCTGCCCGCCCGGCGACGTCGCCGAGGCGGTCCGCATCGCCCGCTCCGTCACCGGCAAGCTGGTCGTCGTGTACCCGAACAGCGGCGAGGAGTGGGACGCCGTCGAGCGTCGCTGGGCAGGCGACGCGGCCTTCGACCCCGCGCTGGTCGCCTCCTGGCGCGCGGCGGGAGCGGATCTGATCGGCGGCTGCTGCCGCGTGGGACCTGCGGCGATCGCTGCCCTCGGACGAAGCCTGGAGGAGGAGTCGTGACCACCCTGAGAGCCGTGCGCGGCGACCTCACCCGCGAGCACGTCGACGCGATCGTGAACGCGGCGAACTCGTCGCTCCTCGGCGGCGGCGGCGTCGACGGCGCGATCCACCGCGCGGGCGGGCCGGAGATCCTCGCCGAGTGCCGCCGGCTCCGCAGGGCCGAGCTGCCGGACGGCCTGCCCGCCGGCTCCGCGGTCGCCACGACCGCCGGCCGCCTCCCCGCCCGCTGGGTCGTGCACACCGTCGGTCCCGTCCACTCGTGGTCGGAGGACCGCAGCGCCGTCCTCGCCTCGGCCTACCGCGAGTCGGTGCGCACCGCTGTCGGCCTCGGCGCGCGGACGCTCGCCTTCCCGGCCGTCTCGGCAGGCGTCTACGGCTGGCCGATGGACGACGCGGCGCGCATCGCGGTGGAGACGGTCCGCGAGGCGACCGCGGACGGCGCACTCGACGAGGTCCGGTTCGTCCTCTTCTCCGCGGACGCCCTCGCGGCCTTCGAGGCCGCCCTGGCCGCGGAATGACGGAGGGGGAGCCGACCCTGCGGTCGACTCCCCCTCCACTGTGCTGCGCTAGGCCGTCTTCGGCCGCGCGAACTCGTCGTAGGGCAGCGTGATCGGGCGGGTCCGCGGAGGCATCCGCACGACCGCCTCGAGCGCCGGGCCCAGTGCCTCGCGCCACGCGCGGTAGCCGTCCTCGTTGAGGTGCAGGCCGTCCGGCGAGTACTGCTCGAGCAGTCCGCCGTCCTCGCCCGCGAGCACCGGCCACAGGTCGAGGTAGCCCGCGTGCGCCGTGGGCGCGAACTGCCACAGGTGGCGGTTGATCTCGCGGATCTGCGGCGCGAACTCGTGTCCGCGCGGCAGGACCGAGGTCACCAGGATGCGCACGTCCGGGAGGTCGCGCCGGAACGTCGCGACGATCGTCTCGATGTTGCGCACGACGTGCTCCGTCGTGCGGTGCCAGGCGAGGTCGTTGGTGCCGATCAGCAGCACCACCGTGTCCGGCTCCTGCGCGACCAGCTCGGCGAGCCGCGCGACGACGTCCGCCGTGGTGGCCCCTCCGACTCCCTCGTCGACGACCGTCGACTCCGTCAGCCACTCGCCCCAGGCTCCCGCCTGGATGATGCTGTCCCCGATGAAGAGGACCTTCCCCAGCTGGAGTCCGCGCCCCGCGTCCGTACTCGACCGTTCGCTCATCGTGCTCCTCTCGTCGGCGTCCCGGGCGGCCTCGCCGCCGCCGGACCCCTCCATTGTCACCGCTGCACCCGGCGCCCGCCAGGGGAGCGCTCGTCGCCGGAGTCCGGCAGGTCGGCCGCGGTGGCCGTGATGCGGTTGGCCATGCCGTTGAAGATGATGCCGTGGAAGGGCAGGATCGCGAACCAGTAGAGCCTGCCCGCGAGGCCCTGCGGGAAGAAGACCGCGCGCTGCGTGTAGACCGAGCCGCCGTCTCCGGAGGGCTCGGCGCGCATCTCGAGCCAGGCCCCGCCGGGCACCTTCATCTCGGCGCGCAGGCGCAGGAGCTTCGGCCGCTCGATCTCCTCGACGCGCCAGAAGTCGAGGGCGTCGCCGGCGTGCAGGCGCGCGGAGTCGCGGCGCCCGCGCTGCAGGCCCACTCCCCCGACGAGGCGGTCCATCCAGCCGCGGATCACCCATGCGAGCGGGAAGGAGTACCAGCCGTTGGTGCCGCCGATGCCCTCGATGACGCGCCAGAGCTTGGCCGGGTCGGCCTGGGTGCGGCGCTCCTTGAGGTCCACGTAGACCGTGTGGCCGGCCCACTCCGGGTCGCTCGGCAGCGGATCGCTGGGAGCGCCGACGACCTCCGCGTTCTGCCAGCTCGTCTCGATCTCGCCCGCCTGCATCTTTCCCAGCGCGAGCCGGACGGCGCGGCGGTAGGAGGTCAGCCCGCCCTCGGGGTCGGGGATGAGCGCGCGGATGTCCTGCTCGTGCACGACGCAGTCGTACTGCAGCGAGGCGATGATGGGCACCGCGAGCGAGCGCGGGATCGGCGTGACCAGGTTGACCCACTGCGAGGCCAGCCACGGGGTGAACACCGGCAGGGACGCGATCGGCCGCTGCGGGAGCCCGGCCTCGACCGCGTAGCCGTTCATCATCTGGCCGTAGCGGAGCACGTCGGGCCCGCCGATGTCGAAGGTGCGGTTGAGCGTGGCGTCCTCGAGCGACGCGGAGCCGATCAGGTAGTGCAGCACGTCGCGCACGGCGATCGGCTGGATGAAGTTGCGCACCCACTGCGGCGCGGGCATGTACGGCAGCACGTCGGTGAGGTGGCGCACCATCTCGAACGAGGTCGACCCGGAGCCGATGATCACGCCCGCCTGCAGGGCGATCGTCGGCACTCCCGACTCCATCAGGATCCGGCCCACCTCAGCGCGCGAGCGGAGGTGCTTCGAGAGCTCCTGGCCCTCGGGGTGCAGGCCGCCGAGGTAGACGATGCGGCCGACGCCGGCCGACCTCGCTGCCGTGGCGACGTTCTGCGCGGCGCGGCTCTCGACCTCCTCGAAGTGGGCGTGGTCGTTGCCCGAGCCCATCGAGTGGACGAGGTAGTAGAGGACGTCGACGCCCTCGACCGCGGCCTCCAGCGACTCCGGATCGCCGAGATCGCCCTGGGCGACCTCGACCTCCTCCGCCCACGGCACGTCGACCAGCTTGCGCGGGTCGCGCACCAGGACGCGCACCCGGAAGCCCGCCTCGAGGAGGCGCGGCGTCAGCCGGCCGCCGATGTAGCCGGTCGCGCCGGTGACGAGCGCGAGGGGGCGCGCCGAGTCGGAGGGGGTTTCGCTCATGCGGCCACGGTACGCCGATGGCCCCGGGACCTCTCCCGCTGGTGCGGGCCCGCGGCCCCTGCTAGGCGGCGGCCGGCATCCCGCTCAGTCGATGCCGAGGACCTCGCGGACCTGCACCACGTCGTGGTTCATCTGGCGGATGAGGGGCTCGACGCCCTCGTAGGCGACCTGGCCGCGGATCCGGCCGACGAACGCCACGTCGACCACGCGGTCGTAGAGGTCGAGGGTGTCGAGCGTCTGATCGAGCACGTACGCCTCGACCTGCTTGGGCGGCACCCCGACGAAGGTGGGGTTGCTGCCGACCGAGATCGCGGCGGGATGCGTGACCCCGTCGGTGGTGAGCCGGCCCGCGTAGACGCCGTCGGCCGGGATCAGGCCCTGCGACTCCGGCGAGAGGTTCGCGGTCGGGAAGCCCAGCTCGCGGCCGCGCTTCGCTCCGTGCACGACCACGCCGCGGACGACGGGCTCGTGCCCGAGCAGGCGCGTCGCGTGCTCCACATCGCCCTCGGCCAGCAGCTCGCGGATCCAGGTGGAGGAGACGCGGCGCCCGTCCTCGGGCCGCACGTCGTCGATCAGCTCCATCTCGAATCCGTGCTGCCCGCCGAGCACGCGCAGCAGGTCGACGTCGCCCGCTCCCCGGGCGCCGAAGCGGAAGTCGGAGCCGACGAGGACCACGCGGGCCTCGAGCGCCTCCACCAGCACCTGCTCGACGAACTGCTCGGGCGAGAGCGCCCGGAACGCCTCGTCGAAGGTGAGCAGCAGCGTCGCGTCCACGCCGGTCCCGGCGAGGAGCTCGAGCTTCTGCTCGTTGCCGACCAGGACGGGCGGGCACTTCTCCGGCGCGATCACGCTGAGCGGATTGCGGTCGAAGGTGACGACGACGGCGGCGAGCCCCTGCTCGCGGGCCCGCTCGTGCAGCCGGCCGATGACGGCCCGATGCCCGGAGTGGACGCCGTCGAACTTGCCGATCGTGACGGCGGAGGGTCCGATCCCGGCCAGGTCGCCGGGGCGGGTCTCGACGCGCATCAGGCGGCCGCCCGGGCCGTGCGCCGCCCCTGCACGCGGAGCCACCAGAGACCGAGCACGGGCAGGACGAGCGGGATGAGCAGGTAGCCGGCGCCGAAGGCCGCCCACACCGTCGACTGGCGCCCGAACGGGTCGGCGCTCGCGAGCCCGAGGAGCTGCGGAGCGAGGAGGCTGAGCGCGCCGACCACGAGCACGCCCACCAGCTCGAAGGTGATCGTCACCCACGCGACCCGCTGCCAAGCGCGGCCCGGGACGATCAGGGCGATCGTCGCGACGATGTACACGACGGCCGAGAGCGCCGAGAGCGAGAACGCCAGCGGCGCCTCGTCGAACCGGTCGATGATCTGGAAGACGGAGCGCCCCGTCGCGGCGAGCGCGAGGATCCCGTAGACCACGACCAGGAGGCTGCCGATCCCGCGCGAGCGGGCGGAACGGGTCGGCTCTCCGCTCCCGGGGGCCGAGGGGACTGAGGGGTCGTGAGCGGCCCGTCCGGACGCATCGCTGGCTGGTTTCGACATCGCACGTCCATGCTAGGCGCTCGCCGGGCCGGGCCCGGTGGCGGGCCCGATCAGGCGCTCTGGAAGAACCAGATCTGGTGCATCCGGTAGACCATGACCGCGATCGAGAGGCAGGCGACGCCCAGGATCACGGTGCTCCAGCGGCTCCGCTCGATGAGCGCCCAGAACCCGGCAGCGAGCGGCAGGAGCAGCGCCGAGATCAGGTAGATGTAGTACTCCGGCAGGCTCCCCGACGGGCGGTTGCCGACCAGCGGCGACACGATCGCGACCGCCAGCTGGACGATCAGCAGCAGCTCGACGATCGCCGTCGCGCCGACCGAGACGTCCGAGGGACGGCGGGCGAGCAGCCCGAGCACGAGGCAGAGCAGGCCGGCCGCGACGGCGATCCCCACCTGGAGGATCGTGAACCACTCGATCACGAGGCGGCCGTCCGCAGGTCCTCGGTCGGGAAGTTGACGACGCTCTTGAGCTGGGTGCCGCGCCGCTCGGCGAGGCCGATCAGCCGCTCCCCCGGGCCGACCGCGGCGAGGAGGCCCTTCGCGCCCGCCACCGCCGCCGGGGCCGGGATGCGCTTGCCGTTCGCGAGATCGCCCGCCTCCTGGGCGTCGAGGCGCAGCAGGGGGAACAGCTCGCCCGCCACGAGCGTCGGCGGCAGGAGCGCGGCGGGGACGTCGAGCTCGTCGATCTCGCCGGCCTGGGCCACGGAGAAGGGGCCGACCGCGGTGCGCCGCAGCGCGGTCAGGTGGCCGCCGACTCCGAGGGACGCGCCCAGGTCGCGGGCGAGCGCGCGGATGTAGGTGCCGGAGGAGCAGGTGACGCGCACGTCCAGGTCGAGGAACCCCTCGACCGGGCGGCTCGCCAGGACGGCGAACTCCGAGACGGTCACGGGGCGGGAGGCGAGCACGACCTCCTCGCCGTCGCGGGCGCGGGCGTAGGCGCGGCGGCCGTCCACCTTGATCGCGCTGACCGTGCTCGGGACCTGCTCGATCGCTCCGGTGAGGGCCGCGATCGCGTCGGACACCGACTCCGGGGCGAGGGCCGCGACGAGGGCGGGCTCCGCCGAGGCGAGCACCTCGCCCTCCTGGTCGTCGGTGGTGGTGGAGGAGCCCAGCCGGATCGTCGCCTCGTACTGCTTGTCGAGGCCGACGAGGTAGGTGAGCAGGCGCGTCGAGGGGCCGAGACCGAGGATCATCAGCCCGGTCGCCATCGGATCGAGCGTCCCCGCGTGGCCGACCTTGCGGGTCCCCGCGCGGCGGCGGGTCCGCGAGACGAGGTCGTGGCTGGTGATGCCGCCGGGCTTGTCCAGCAGGAGGATCCCGTTCGGAGCCGGGGCGGGGGTCTCGAGCACGGGTGCGAGGATACACGGACGGATCGGGAGTACCCCCGGGGTGGAGCCGGAGCCCTCGCCCGCCCGTCCTAGGCTGTCCGGATGAGGATCGCAGTACTCGGAGCAGGCGCCGTCGGCGGCACCATCGCCGCCCTTCTCGACCGCGCCGGGCACGACGTCGAGGTCACCGCCCGAGGCGACCACCTCACCGCGATCCGCCGGTCGGGGATCCGGCTCGACGGGGCGTGGGGCGAGCACACCGCCTGGGTCCGCTGCGGCGAGTCCCTCGACCTGGTGCCCGATCTCGCCTTCGTCTGCACGAAAGCGCAGGACGCCGAGGACGCGCTGCGCACCAACCGCCGCACGGTCGACGGCACCCTCGTCGTCGTCGTCCAGAACGGACTGGACGGGCTCACCGCGGCGGCCCGGCAGGTGCGCGACGCCCGGCTCGTGGGTGCTCTCGCCCTCTTCGCCGCGAGCCACCTCGAACCCGGCCGCGTCACCGTCACGGCTCCTGCCACGACCACGCTCGGCGTCCCCGGCCGCCCGGCCGACGACGACGTGCGACGGGCCGCCGCCGTGCTCGGCGAGGCGGTCCCCACCGCCGTCACCGACGACTTCACCGGAGCGCAGTGGACGAAGCTGCTGATCAACGAGGTCAACGCCCTGCCCGCGATCACCGGGCTCTCGGTCCAGGAGACGATCGACGATCCGGGGCTGCGGCGCGTCCTCGCCCGGTCGATGCGCGAGGCCGCCCGGACGGGCTTCGCGTCTGGCGTCCGCTTCGGCTCGCTGCAGGGACTCTCGAACACGTCCGTCCGCGCCCTGGCCGCCGCTCCCCTGCCCCTGGTCGAGCTGCTCCCCCGCCGGATGGCCGCGCGGATGGGCGAGGTGCCGAACCCCGGGTCGACGCTGCAGAGCGTCCGCCGCGGAGTGCCGAGCGAGATCGACCACCTGGCCGGGGCCGTGGTCCGCACCGCTCACCGCGGCGGGCGCGAGGCACCGGTCAACCAGCTGCTGGTCGACCTGGTGCACGAGGTCGAGCGGGCGGGCGCCTTCGTGCCGCCGGCGGAGGTCGTGCGCCGCGCCGCCCTGGTCTGAGCCCGCGGCCCTGTCGGACGGACGCCGCCCGCGGCGGCGGCCTCCGTCCCGAGGCTCAGCAGGAGTCGGCGAAGAGGCGCCGGGGCTGCTCCGGATCGCGGACGTCGACGAGGATCCCCGCCAGCCGGCGCGGGTCCGTCGTGGCGCGGTACGCCGCGTCCACCGGCGGCTCCTGCGTGTCGAGGCGGATGCTGGTGCTCCACGCTCCGCGCAGCTCCGGCCGGAGGGCGAACTCGCCGTCGACGAGCAGCACCGCGTCGCGGCCGGCGGTCCGCCAGCGCGCCTGCCGCGCCTCGTCGCGCACCGCGTCGAAGCCCGCGAGCACGAACCCGGTGCTGCCGCCGAGGGTGAACGGATCGAGCAGCACGCGGCGCAGGAGCTCGTAGTCGTACCCGGCCGCGTAGGAGCGCTGCTCGTCGGGCACGGCGGGGTCGTCCCGATCGGCGCGGGGACGTCGGAAGTCGGCGAGGTGCGCGACGATCGCGTCCTTGCCGGCCCGGCGGAGCGCCTCCGCGAGGTCGAGCGCGAACGCCGCGCTCACCGCGGGGTCGTCGCCGTCGATCCCGACCTTGACCCGTCCGCGCCCGTAGTTGTGCAGCACCTCCGCCGCGAGAGCGTCGAGCACATCGGCCTTCTGCGGAGCCCACCTGGTCATCCGCCCACGATACGCGCCGCCGCCTAGTGTGGGCTGATGCCCTCCGACCCTCTCGCCGACGCGATCACCGCCTGGTTCCGCACGAGCGCCCGCGACCTGCCGTGGCGCCGCGAGAACTTCCCCGCCTGGGGCACGCTCGTCAGCGAGTTCATGCTGCAGCAGACCCCGGTGGTCCGCGTCGTCCCGCGTCTGGCGGAGTGGCTGGAGCGCTGGCCGACACCCTCCGCACTCGCCGCCGTCCCGCCCGGCGAGGCGGTGCGCGCCTGGCAGTCCCTGGGCTACCCGCGGCGGGCCCTGCGACTGCACGCCTGCGCCGTGGCGATCGCCGAGGAGCACGGCGACGTGGTCCCCGACGACGTCGAGACCCTCCTCGCGCTGCCCGGCATCGGCGACTACACCGCCCGCGCCATCGCCGTGTTCGCCTACGGGAGGCGGCACCCCGTGGTCGACACCAACGTCCGCCGGGTCCTCGCGCGCGCGGTCGACGGAGCGGCGGAGCCCGGCCCGCCCCGCGCGAGGGCCGACCTCGCCGCGATGTCGGCGCTGCTGCCCGAGTCGCTCTCCGAGGCGGCGGCCTTCAACGCGGGCGCGATGGAGCTGGGGGCGATCGTCTGCACCGCCCGCGCTCCGCGCTGCGACGAGTGCCCGATCCGCGACCTCTGCCGCTGGCGGGCGGAGGGGTACCCCGAGCACACCGGGCCCGTGAAGGCGAAGCAGAAGCGGTTCGAGGGCTCGGACCGCCAGGTCCGCGGCCTCATCCTCGCCGAGCTGCGCGCCGCGCACGGCCCGGTCACCGCGGCCGAGGTGGAGTCTCTCTGGCCGGACGCCGACCAGCGCGGTCGCGCCCTGGCCGGGCTCCTCGCCGACGGCCTGGCGACGGGCGGCCCGGAGGACGGCTACCTCCTCCCCGGCTCCTGAGGGCCCGTCGACCGCCGTCCGCGTCGGAGGAGGCGGGTAGGGTCGGCGCCGTGACCGGTCGCCGCCTCCGCCTCCCCCGCCCCGACGCCGCCGTCGAGCGCACCCTCGACGTCGACCTCGCCCAGGACGTCCAGCGCGCCCTCGCCGCGGTCCGCGTCGAGAACGACCTGCCCGGCCCGTTCCCGCCGGCCGCGCTGGCCGAGGCCGAGCACGCGGACGCCGGAGCGGACGACGAGGACCGCGTCGACCGGACGGACCTCCCCTTCGTGACGATCGACCCGCCCGGCTCGCTCGACCTGGACCAGGCCCTCCACCTGGAGCGCACGTCGGAGGGCGTCGTCCTCCGCTACGCCATCGCGGACGTGCCCGCGGTCGTCCGCACCGGCGGAGCGCTCGACGCCGAGACGCGCCGCCGCGGCCAGACCTACTACCTCCCGGACGGCCGCGTCCCGCTGCACCCCGCGGTCCTCTCCGAGGGGACCGCGTCGCTCCTGCCGGACGAGACGCGCCGAGCGCTGGTCTGGACGCTGACCCTCGACGAGCGGGCGGAGCCGCGCTCGGTGCACCTCGAGCGGGCGCTCGTGCGCAGCGTGGCCCGGCTCGACTACGAGGGCGTGCAGCGCAGCGTCGACGCGGGCGATCCGCACCCCTCCCTCGCCCTCCTCCCCTGGTTCGGACGCGAGCGCCTGGCGCGCGAGGCCGAGCGCGGAGGAGCGAGCCTGACGCTGCCCGAGGAGGAGATCGTCGCCGCCGACGGCGGCTACCGGGTCGAGCGCCGCGCTCCCCTGGCCGTCGAGGGCTGGAACGCCCAGGTCTCGCTGCTGACCGGTATGGCGGCGGCGACGATGATGCTCGACGCGGGGGTGGGCATCCTCCGGACCATGCCCGAGGCCGACCCCGCCACCGTCGCGGCCTTCCGCTCCCGAGCCGCGGCGCTCGGCGTCCCGTGGCCCGAGGAGGAGGCCTACGGCGCCTACCTGCGCCGCCTCGACACCGCCGACCCCGCCCAGCTCGCCATCATGTACGCCGCGGCGAGCCTGTTCCGCGGCGCCGGCTACACCGCCTTCGACGGCGCCCCGCCGGAGCATCCCGAGCAGGCGGCTCTCGCCGCGCCGTACGCGCACGTCACCGCGCCGCTGCGGCGCCTGGTCGACCGGTTCGGCCTCGCCGTCTGCCTCGCGGTGTCCCGCGGCGGAACGATCCCGTCGCAGCTGCGCGAGGCGCTGCCCCTGCTCCCGCCGCTCCTCGCCGCGAGCGACCGTCGGGCCGGAGCCGCCTCCCGTGCGGCGACCGCGATCGTCGAGGCCGCCGTCCTCCGAGGCCGCGAAGGAGCCTCCTTCAGCGGGATCGTCGTCTCCTCGGCGCGCACCCGCTCCTCGGTCCAGCTGCTCGACCCGGAGATCACCGTCGACGTCCCGGCCCCGCTCACGCCGGGAGCCCGTGTCGTCGTCGTCCTGGAATCGGTCGACGTCGCCACGGGCTCCGCGGTGTTCGGGCTCGGCGCCTAGTCCTCGTCGTCCTCGCGGGGCTTCACATAGGGGTCGGCCTCGCCGGCGTAGTCCGCCTGAGCGGCGAGCGACTGCACCTGCGAGTCCTGGCTGCGCGCGGCGGCGAGCAGGTCCTCGATGTGCTTCGCGTTCTCGGGCACCGCGTCGAGGATGAACTCGAGCGACGGCGTGAGCCGCGACGTGATGTTCCTGCCCACCTCGGTGCGGAGCATTCCGGTGGCGGCCTTGAGGGCCGCGGCCGAATCGGCGCGCTCCTCATCGGTGCCGTAGACCGTGTAGAACACCGAGGCGTGCTGCAGGTCGCCGGTCACCTGGACATCGGTGATGGTGACGAAGCCGAGGCGCGGGTCGCGGAGACCGCGCTCGAGCCGCTTCGCGACGATCACCTGGATACGTTCGGCGAGCTTCCTCGCCCGGGCCGGATCTGCCATGGCTGGTCCTCACATCTCTCTCGGCGAACCGTTCAGCTCGCCATTCAACCACTCTCCGCCCGGACGACCGGTCGCGTCCGAGGGGGCCTTGCTTCTGGGGCGTGATGCCCCTCGACCGCGCGTCTGCGACGGCGCGGGTGGGGTGCCTTCTCGCGGCTCCCTGATCCTCGGGGACCGGATGGGGAGGGAAGGCTCAGGTGCTGGATCGGGAGCCGGACGTCGCCCGCAGGCGCGCTGCTCGCGAGCTGCTCGTTCAGCGGGCGCACCCGCCGAGACAGGAGCGCCTGATCGGGGTCGGTCTCCCGCACCCGGGGGTGCGGAAGCGCCCGCTGGAGGGTGCGCACCTCCGGGACACGGGCGGCCCCCGATTCCTCCCGCAGGGCGCGAGAGGACGAGAGTCCCCTCCCGATCCCGCACGAACAGCGCCGTGAGACGCCGGAAGGCCCGGGCGGACCCGGGCCTTCCAGTGGAGCGGATCAGCCTCGCGGCTTCTCCTTCATCTCGATCGTCTCGATCTCGTCGCCGATCTGGATGTCGTTGTACTTTCCGAGTCCGATACCGGCCTCGTAGTCCGTACGGACCTCCGTGACGTCGTCCTTGAAGCGACGCAGCGACTCGATGGCCAGGTTGTCCCCGACCACGACGCCGTCACGGATGACGCGCGCCTTCGAGTTGCGGGTGATCGTGCCGGAGCGGACGATGACACCCGCGATGTTGCCGAACTTGGAGGAGCGGAACACCTCGCGGATCTCGGCGACACCGGACTGGACCTCCTCGAACTCGGGCTTGAGCATGCCCGTGAGCGAGTTCTCGACCTCTTCGATCGCGTTGTAGATGACCGAGTAGAAGCGGATGTCCACTCCTTCTCGAGCAGCGCGCTCGCGGGCCTTCGGGTCGGGGCGGACGTTGAAGCCCACGATGATCGCGTTGTCGATCGTCGCGAGGTTGACGTCCGACTCCGTGATCGCACCGACACCGCGGTGGATGATGCGCAGCTGCACCGAGTCGTCGACCTCGATCTTGACGAGCGACTCCTCCAGCGCCTCGACGGCACCGGACACGTCGCCCTTGATGATGAGGTTGAGCGACTCGACCTTGCCCTCCTCGAGAGCACGGGTGAAGTCCTCGAGCGAGATGCGCTTGCGGGCCTTGGCCAGCAGGGCGTTGCGCTGAGCGGCTTCGCGCTTCTCGGCGATCTGACGGGCCGTGCGGTCCTCCTCGGTGACGAGGAAGGTGTCGCCGGCGCGGGGCACGGACGAGAGTCCCTGCACCTGCACCGGACGCGACGGCACGGCTTCGAGGACGGCGTTGCCGTTCTCGTCCGCCATCGCACGGACGCGGCCGTAGGCCGTTCCGGCGACGATCGCGTCTCCGACGCGCAGCGTTCCCGACTGGATGAGCACGGTCGCGACCGCACCGCGTCCCTTGTCGAGCTTCGCCTCGATCGCGACTCCGCGCGCCTCCTTGTTGGGGTTGGCGCGCAGGTCGAGACCGGCGTCCGCGGTGAGCAGCACGGCGTCCAGGAGGTCCTGGATGCCGGTGCCCGCGCGAGCCGACACGTCGACGAACATGACGTCTCCGCCGTACTCCTCGGCGACGAGCCCGAACTCGGTGAGCTGCTGGCGCACCTTGGCCGGGTTGGCGTCGGGCTTGTCCACCTTGTTCACCGCGACCACGATCGGCACGTTGGCCGCCTGGGCGTGGTTCAGCGCCTCGATGGTCTGCGGCATGATGCCGTCGTCCGCCGCGACCACGAGGATCGCGATGTCCGTGACCTGGGCACCGCGGGCTCGCATGGCGGTGAACGCCTCGTGACCCGGGGTGTCGATGAAGGTGATCGGGCGCTCGATGCCCTCGTGCTCCGCGACGACCTGGTACGCACCGATGTGCTGCGTGATGCCGCCCGCCTCGCCGGCGACGACGTTGGCGTTGCGGATCGCGTCGAGCAGGCGCGTCTTTCCGTGGTCGACGTGACCCATGACGGTGACGACGGGGGGACGGATCTCGAGGTCCTCGTCCGTCTCGTCGTCGAGCTCCTGCTCGAGGTCGAGACCGAAGCCCTCGAGGAGCTCCTTGTCCTCGTCCTCGGGCGAGACGACCTGGATCTTGAAGCCGAGCTCGGAGCCGAGCACCTCGAAGGTGGCCTCGTCGAGCGACTCGGTGGCCGTCGCCATCTCGCCGAGGGCGAAGAGGACGGTGACCAGGTTGCCGGGGGGCACCGGCACGCCGGTCATGGCCTCGATCTTGTCGGCGAAGTCCGAGATCGACGC
Source organism: Rathayibacter sp. AY1A2 (assembly GCF_002930935.1). Classification (NCBI taxonomy): domain Bacteria; kingdom Bacillati; phylum Actinomycetota; class Actinomycetes; order Micrococcales; family Microbacteriaceae; genus Rathayibacter; species Rathayibacter sp. AY1A2. The sequence continues at coordinate 91,419 of NZ_PSTP01000001.1, forward strand.
GCCGCGGCGCAGACGGATGACCGTCCTGCCGTCGCCGCGGGGGACGCTGACGCCGCCGAGCGACGGGGCCTCCCTGAGCTCGAACTCCTGACGCTTCGTGCGCTTGGACTTCCGGGCCTTGCTCTTGCCGCCGCCGCGACCGAAGGCTCCTGCGGTTCCACCGCCGGGGCCGCGACCGCGACCGCCGCCGCCACCGGGACGCGGGGCGAAGCCGCCACCGGCACCGGGAGCGCCGCCGGGGCGCTGGAAGCCGCCGCCGGCCGGACGACCGGCACCGCCGGGACGTCCTGCTCCGCCGCCGGGTCCGCCGGGACGCTGGCCGAAGCCGGCGGGGCGCTGGCCCATGCCGGGTCCGCCGGGTCGGGGCGCGCCGGGGCGCGGAGCAGCCGGGCGGGGGATGTTGCCCGGGGTCGGACGCGATCCCATGCCCTGCGAGCTGGCGAAGGGGTTGTTGCCGGGGCGCGGGGCGGCGGGACGCTGTCCCATGCCCTGGTTGCTGGCGAACGGGTTGTTGCCCGGGCGCGGGGTGCCGCCGGGGCGGTTGGAGCCGCCCGAGGCGCCGCCGGGGCGCGGGGTGTTCGCGGCGGGAGCCGGACGCGGGGTCACGGGCTTGGGTCCGCCGGGGGTCGCGCCGGACGCCGGCTTCTCGGCGGCGGCCGGAGCCGCGGGGGCCTCGGTCGGAGCCGGAGCGGCGGCCTCGGCGGGCGCGTCCTTGGCTGCCTGGGCGCGCTGAGCGGCCGCGGCCTCCTGGGCGGCCTGAGCCTGGGCCTGGCGCTCCGCGACCGACATCGGCGGTGCCGGCGCCGGAGCGGGCGGCTTGGCCGGTCCGGGCGTGGGCGCGGACGGACGCGCGCCGGAGGGGCGCGGGGCCCCGGGACGGGCGCCGGCGGCGGGGGCGGCCGGGGTCGCCGACGCTCCCGCGGAGGAACCGCCCTGGCCCTGGAGGGCCTGGCGGAGCTTGCGCGCCACCGGGGGTTCGATGCTCGAGGACGGCCCCTTGACGAACTCGCCGAGCTCCTTCAACTTCGCAAGTGCGACCTTGCTATCGACACCCAGTTCGGATGCGATCTCGTGTACGCGTGGTTTTGCCACTTCTCTCCTGTCTTGGGCCTGCACCCAAGACGGGGGCAGGCGTCACGAACGGACGGGTCTCATTTCGAGCCGCTCATCAGTCTTCGCTCATGATCAGTTCACGGGCCGTTCTGCCTGTTCTCTATGGTGTGATCGTGCGCTGCTCCGGCCCCTCCGGTCGAGGAGCCGAGCCGGTCGGATCGTGCGATGTACTGCTCCAGCTCGCTCGCGTCCACGCTCTCGCGTGTCCGGAACGCTCTTCCGAACGCGCGGCGCTTGACCGCGAGCTCGTAGCAGTCGGCTGTGTCGTGGAGCCACGCTCCCCGACCAGGACGGACGGCACGCGGGTCTACCGCGAGGACGTTCGAGTGGAGGACCAGCCTCAGAAGAGAGGCCCGGGGGGCGCGCAGACGGCAGCCGACGCACGTTCTGACGGCTTCCACTCTACTCCCTCCCCTCCGGGACCGCTCCCCCGCACGGCCGATGCTCGGGGATCACTCCCCGTCCATCACCGAATCGGGCTGGATGTCGATCTTCGCGCCGGTCAGCTTGGCGGCGAGGCGGGCGTTCTGGCCCTCCTTGCCGATGGCGAGCGAGAGCTGGTAGTCGGGGACGAGCGCCCGGACGGCCTTGAGGCTCTGGTCGATCACGAACGCGCTGGTCACCTTGGCGGGCGAGAGCGCGCTGGCGACGAAGGTCGGCAGGTCGGAGGAGTAGTCGACGATGTCGATCTTCTCGTTGTTGAGCTCGGCGGTCACCGCGCGCACGCGCTGGCCGAGCTCGCCGATGCAGGCGCCCTTGGCGTTCACGCCGGGCTCGGTCGCGCGCACCGCGATCTTGGTGCGGTGGCCCGCCTCGCGGGCGAGGGAGACGATCTCCACCACGCCGGACGCGATCTCGGGGACCTCGAGGGCGAACAGCTTGCGCACCAGCGACGGGTGGGTGCGGGACACCTGGACCGACGGGCCCTTGGGTCCGCGGCCGACGCTCGTGACGTAGACGCGGATGCGGCGTCCGTGGCTGTAGTCCTCGCCGGGCACCTGCTCCTCGGGCGAGAGGATCGCCTCGATGGAGCCGAGGTCGACGTGGATCATCCGCGGGTTGGGGCCCTGCTGGATGACGCCGGCGACGATGTCGCCCTCGCGGCCCTTGAACTCGCCGAGCACGTGCTCGTCGGCGATGTCGCGCAGGCGCTGGTTGATGACCTGCTTCGCGGCGAAGGCGGCGATGCGGCCGAAGTCGCGCGGGGAGTCCTCGGCCTCGCCCACGACGGCGCCCTCCTCGTCGAGCTCGGGCACGAAGACCGAGACGTGACCGGTCTTGCGGTCGAGGTGCACTCGCGCGTCGACGGCGGTGGCCTTGTCGGCGTCGTCGGCCTGGCCGATGTGCTTGAGGTAGGCGGTCAGGATCGCCTGCTCGATGATCTGCACGAGTTCCTCGAAGGGGATCTCGCGCTCGCGCTCCATGAGTCGCAGAACGCTCAGGTCGATGTCCACGGGCGGGCCTTTCTCTCTATTCACTTGGATGCCGCGGTGGTGACCGCGGTCGTTCGCCTGCCGGGCTCTCACCCGGATCAGCGCTCAAGGGTACCCGACGCGGCCCGGGGTTCCACCCGCGGATCCCGCCGACGCACGGAGGACCCCGCCTGCCGCGGGAAGCGGCGGCGGGGCCCTCGGCGTGTCGGGACTAGGCGCCCAGCCTGGCGAGCGCCTCGGCGACCGGGAGCTGCTCGCGCTCGCCGGACCGGCGGTCCCACAGCTCGACGATCCCGTCGGCCGCTCCTCGGCCCGCGATGACGATCACGGGCACCCCGATCAGCTCGGCGTCGCCGAACTTGACGCCGGGCGAGACCTTCGGGCGGTCGTCGATCAGCACGTCGTGGCCGGCGGCCTCGAGGGAGGCGCCGATCGACTCGGCGAGCTCGAGAGCCGCCGCGTCCTTGCCGGTCGCGATGACGTGCACGTCGAACGGCGCGACGTTCGCGGGCCAGAGCAGTCCTCGGTCGTCGTGGGTGGCCTCGGCGATGATGGCGAGGATGCGGGTCACGCCGATGCCGTAGGAGCCCATCGTGACGGTGACGAGCTTCCCGTTCTCGTCGAGCACCTTCAGCCCGAGGACGTCGGCGTACTTGCGGCCGAGCTGGAAGACGTGGCCGATCTCCATGCCGCGGGCGGTCTCGATCGGGCCCGAGCCGTCGGGCGCCTCGTCGCCGGTGCGGACGTCCGCGACCTCGACGGTGGCGTCGCCGTGGAAGTCGCGGCCGGCGACCAGGTCGAGGACGTGCTGCCCGAAGACGTTGGCCCCGGTGATCCAGGCGGTGCCGTCGACCACGCGCGGGTCGAGCAGGTAGCGGACGCCGGTCGCCGACTCCTCGCCCAGGACGGCTCCCTCGGCCGACCAGGGTCCGATGTAGCCCTTGACCAGTCCGGGGTGCTTCGCGAAGTCCTCCGCGGTGGCGGCCTCGACCTCGGCCGGGGCGAAGGCCACTTCGGCGCGCTTGAGGTCGACGTCGCGGTCGCCGGGCAGGCCGACGATCACGAGCTCGCGGGTGCCGTCGAGCGCGGTGAGCGCGAGGACGACGTTCTTCAGGGTGTCGGCGGCGGTCCAGGCGCGGCCGTCGGGGCGGGGCTGCGTCGCGTTCGCCAGGTCGACCAGGGTCTGGATGGTCGGGGTGTCGGGCGAGTCGAAGACGCGCGCCTCGGGCAGGCCCTCGACGGGCAGCGCCGCGGGGACGGGCGTGCGGTACGCCTCGACGTTCGCCGCGTACCCTCCCGCCGACCGGACGAAGGTGTCCTCGCCGACGGGGGTGGGGTGCAGGAACTCCTCGCTCCGGGAGCCGCCCATCGCTCCGGCGTCGGCCTGCACGATCACGTACTCCAGGCCCAGGCGGGCGAAGATCCGCTCGTAGGCGTCGCGCTGGCGCTGGTAGCTCGCGTCGAGGCCGGCGTCGGTGTAGTCGAAGGAGTACGCGTCCTTCATCGTGAACTCGCGGCCGCGCAGGAGGCCCGCGCGGGGCCGCGCCTCGTCCCGGTACTTGTCCTGGATCTGGTAGATCGACAGGGGCAGGTCCTTGTAGGAGGAGTAGAGGTCCTTCACGAGCAGCGTGAAGAACTCCTCGTGCGTGGGAGCCAGCATGTAGTCGGCGTCCTTGCGGTCCTTCAGGCGGAACACGCCGTCGCCGTACTCGGTCCAGCGGCCCGAGAGCTCGTAGGGCTCGCGGGGCAGGAGCGCGGGGAAGTGCACCTCCTGGGCGCCGGCCGCCTCCATCTCCTCGTGGATGATCCGCTCTATGCGGCGCTTGACGCGCAGGCCCAGCGGCAGCCAGGCGAAGACGCCGGGCGCCTGACGGCGGATGTAGCCCGCGCGGACGAGGAGGCGGTGGCCCGCGACCTCGGCGTCGGCGGGATCCTCCCGGAGCGTGCGGACGAACAGATGCGAGAGACGGGTGACCACGAGGGACGATCCTATCCGCTGCGCTCCCCCGGCTCGCGAGGGCGCCGGGAGCCTCAGTCGGGGATCCGCGAGAAGACGACCGCTCCGCCCGTGCCGTCCAGCAGCACGTCGTCGGGGGTGCCGCCGATCGTCATCGGGCCGGAGAGGAGCGCCCGGAGCCGGATGGCCTCGGGGCTCGGCGTGTCGGAGCAGCTGTCGGATCCGGTCACCTCATCGCCGGGGACCAGCACGCCGTCGTCGATCCGGTAGGCGGCGCTGACCACGAGGCAGCCCGTGCCGACGACCAGGGTCGGCGCACCCCCGACGCTCTCCGAGCGGAGGCGGACGCGGGCGTCCTCGACCCAGGCCGTGTACGGGGTCTCCCCCTCTGCCGCGGTCAGCACCCAGCGGTCGCAGCCGAAGGGGTCCTGCGGGGTGCGGCTGTCGATGCACTCGCCGGCCTCGGAGGACGGGCCGCTGCGGAGCGCGGCGACACCGGAGGCGAGGAGCGCGGCGGCGACGACCACGAGCGCGAGGCGCAGTGCGGGGCGGACCACGTCGATCCGCCCCGCGCCGTCAGTTCGCGCCGACGGTGACGACCGGGGCTCCGGTCGAGGTGTCGTCGGCCGGCATCTCGGCGGCCAGGCGGTTGGCCTCCTCGATGAGGGTCTGGACGATCTCGGCCTCGGGGACGGTCTTGATGACCTCGCCCTTGACGAAGATCTGGCCCTTGCCGTTGCCGGAGGCGACGCCCAGGTCGGCCTCGCGGGCCTCGCCGGGTCCGTTGACGACGCAGCCCATGACGGCGACGCGCAGCGGGACGCTCATGCCCTCGAGGCCGGCGGTGACGTCGTTGGCGAGCGTGTAGACGTCGACCTGCGCGCGGCCGCAGCTGGGGCAGGAGACGATCTCGAGCTTGCGCTCGCGGAGGTTCAGCGACTGGAGGATCTGCAGGCCGACCTTGACCTCCTGCGCGGGCGGGGCCGAGAGGGACACGCGGATGGTGTCGCCGATGCCCTCGCCGAGGAGGATGCCGAAGGCGGTGGCGGACTTGATCGTCCCCTGGAACTCGGGGCCGGCCTCGGTGACGCCGAGGTGGAGGGGCCAGTCGCCGCGCTCGGCGAGCTGGCGGTAGGCCTTCACCATGACGACGGGGTCGTTGTGCTTGACCGAGATCTTGAAGTCGTGGAAGTCGTGCTCCTCGAAGAGGCTGGCCTCCCAGACGGCGCTCTCGACGAGGGCCTCGGGGGTGGGCTTGCCGTACTTCTGCAGGATGCTCGGCTCGAGCGAGCCGGCGTTGACGCCGATGCGGATCGAGACGCCGGCGGCCTTCGCGGCGGCGGCGATCTTGCCGACCTGGTCGTCGAACTTGCGGATGTTGCCGGGGTTCACGCGGACCGCGGCGCAGCCGGCGTCGATCGCGGCGTAGACGTAGTTGGGCTGGAAGTGGATGTCGGCGATGACCGGGATCTGGCTCTTCTTGGCGATGATCGGCAGCGCCTCCGCGTCGTCGCGGCTCGGCACCGCGACGCGGACGATGTCGCAGCCGGACGCGGTGAGCTCGGCGATCTGCTGGAGGGTCGCGTTGATGTTCGTCGTCGGTGTGGTGCACATCGACTGGACGCTGACCTGCGCGTCACCGCCCACGAGCACCTTGCCCACCTTGATCTGGCGGGACTTGCGGCGGGGGGCGAGGGTCATGGGGACCTTGGGAAGACCCAGATTCACTGCTGGCACGCGCCCCATCGTACGCGCGCCGCGGGACCCCTCGTCCGCTCGCCGCACCTTCCCAGCCGCCGCCCCTCCTGCGCGCCTCGGAACCCGTCCACCGCACCTGCTCTCAGCCCGAGACCGCACGACGATCCGCGGTCGCCGCGCCCCGAGCCGAACCGCCGATCCCGTCCGAGCGATTCACCGCAGACGCTGCCAGCCCGCTCCCTTCACAGAGCGGACCGCGCCACGCCGGTCAGCGACCGCCCTGCCACCCCCGAGGCGAACGGGTGAATCGCGTCCCAGCGATTCGCCCCAGCCGTCCGCACCCCGCTCCACCCACGCCCCCACCCCGAGAAGCCGACCGCGCCACGCCGGGCGAGGACCGGCGTGGAATCCAACTCAGAACAGCGTGATCGGCTTGACGATGTCGGCGTAGATGAGGAGGGCGCTCATGCCGCCGAGGACGAGGACGACGACGTAGGTGAGCGGGAGCAGGCGGGCGATGTCGACGGGGCCGGGGTCGCGGCGTCCGAAGAGCTTGGCGATCCGGCGGCGCAGGCCCTCCCAGAGGGCGCCGGCGATGTGGCCGCCGTCCATGGGGAGCAGCGGCACCAGGTTGAAGACGAGGAGGGCGACGTTGAGCGAGGCGAGGACGCCGACCATCGTCTGCACCTTCGACACGACGGGGAGCTGGTCGGAGGCGGCGATCTCGCCCGCGATCCGGCCGACTCCGACGACGCTGATCGGGCCGTTGGCGTCGCGTGCCTCCGAGCCGAACGCCGCCTGGGCGACGTCGATGAGGCGCTGCGGCAGGTTGAGGATCACATGGGCGACGCTGGTGATGTTCGACCAGACCGTCTCGGGCACCGCGGTGACCGGCTGCTGCGCGAGGGCCGACGTGGGCGAGATGCCGATGAAGCCGACCGTCTGCGTCTCGATCGCACCGGAGGCGTCGGTGACGGGGGCGCCGTTCGCGTCGGTCACCGCGACCTCGTTCTCGGCGGGGGTGATCGTGAGGGTCAGCGGCGCGCCGTCGCGCTGGACGGACACGCTGAGCGGGACGCCCGCGGAGCGCTGGATGATCGGGGTCAGGTCGTTCCAGGTGCTCACCGGAGTGCCGTCGATCGCCGTGATCGTGTCGCCCGGCAGCAGGCCGGCCGCGGCTCCGGGTGCCAGCGGGTCGTCGGCGGTGCAGGTCGCGGTCGCGCGCTGCGACTCCGGGACCACGCACTGCGAGACCGCGGCGAGGGTGCTGGTGCTCTGCGGGATCCCGATGCCGCAGAGGAGGACGGTGAAGAGGACCGTGGCGATCACGAGGTTCATGAAGGGGCCGCCGGCCATGACGATCACGCGCTTCCACACGGGGAGCCGGTAGAACGCGCGATGGTCCTCGCCGTCGCCGATCGTCTCGGCGCTGGCGGCACGGGCCTCGTCGATCATCGTGGCGTAGGCGCCGCGCCGGGGCTCCTCGAGCTGGGCCTCGGAGGACGCCAGGCCGTTGAAGAAGCCTGTGCTCGACTCCGTGGGCCGGTCCCCCGGGTGCTTCGGCGGGTACATGCCGATCATGGCGATGTAGCCGCCGAGCGGGATCGCCTTGACGCCGTACTCCGTCTCGCCGCGTCGCCGGGAGAAGAGGGTCGGCCCGAACCCGATCATGTACTGCGTGACCTTGACCCCGAACAGCTTGGCGGGGAGCAGGTGCCCGACCTCGTGCAGGGCGATGGAGAGGGCGACGCCGACGGCGATGATGACGACGCCGAGGACGAAGAGCAGCACGGATTCCACCGACACACTGTAGGCCGGGCCCGCCCGTCCACGCTGGGGTGCGCCTGCACGGATCCGATGAACTCCGCGGCCGAGAGGATCAGCGGCGCGACGTCCGCCGACACGGATCCGCGGAGACGGAGCCCGTCCGGATGACCCCTGGTCAGACTCCGGCGATCCGCTCGTCCGCCGTGCGGCGCGCCCACTCCTCCGCCGCGGCCAGCGACTCGCGGGTCAGCGAGCCGTCGACGCTGTGCGCATCGACCACCGCCTCCACCGTCTCGAGGATGTCGAGGTAGCCGATCCGCCCCGCGTGGAACGCCTGCACGGCCTGCTCGTTCGCCGCGTTGAACACGGCCGGGTAGGAGGCGCCCGCCTCCCCGACGCGCTTCGCGAGCCGGACCGAGGGGAACGCCTCCTCGTCCAGCGGCTCGAACGTCCAGGAGTGGGAGCGGGTCCAGTCGAGCGGGACGCCGACCCCGGCGACGCGGTGCGGCCAGTCGAGGCCGAGCGAGATCGGGAGCCGCATGTCCGGCGGCGAGGCCTGGGCGATCGTCGAGCCGTCGATGTACTCGACCATCGAGTGGATCACCGACTGCGGGTGCACGGTGACGTCGATCCGGTCGTAGGGGACGTCGAAGAGCAGGTGCGCCTCGATCACCTCGAGCCCCTTGTTGACCAGGGTGGAGGAGTTGGTCGTGACGACCAGGCCCATGTCCCAGGTCGGGTGCGCGAGCGCCTGCGCCGGGGTGACGTCGCGGAGGGAGGCGCGGTCGCGTCCCCGGAACGGCCCGCCGGACGCGGTCAGCACGAGGCGGCGGACCTCGCGGTGCTCGCCCGCGAGGAGGGCCTGGGCGATCGCGGAGTGCTCGGAGTCGACCGGCACGATCTGGCCGGGACCGGCGAGCGAGGTGACGAGCTCGCCGCCGACGATCAGCGACTCCTTGTTGGCGAGGGCGAGCGTCCTGCCCTCCTCGAGCGCCGCGAGCGTCGGGCCGAGCCCCACCGAGCCGGTGATCCCGTTCAGCACGACGTCCGCGTCGACCGAGCGGATCAGCTGCTCGGCCTCCTCCGCGCCGAACGCCGTGTGCTCGACGCCGAACGCGGACGCCTGCTCGGCGACCACCGCCCGGTTCGAGCCGGCGGCGAGGCCGACGACCTCGAACCGCTCGCGGTTCGCGCCGATGACGTCGAGAGCCTGCGTGCCGATGGACCCGGTCGAGCCGAGGATGATGACCCTGCGCATCCGCCCATCCTGGCACGGAGCGCCCAGCGCCTCCCGGTCAGCTGATGGCGAGGATGTCGACCACGAAGACGAGGGTGTCGGTCCCGCTGATCCCCGCGTTCTGGTTGCCCTGGTCGCCGTAGCCCTTCGACGGCGGGATGGTGACGAGCACCTGCGAGCCGACGGTCTGGCCGACCACGGCCTCCTTGAAGCCCTCGATCACGTCGCCGGTGCCGAAGGCGGCGGGAGCCGGCTTCCCCCAGCTCTGGTCGAACACCTCGCCGGTGCCCCAGACCACGCCCTGGTACTGCACGATCAGCTGGTCGCCGTCGGCCACGGTCGCGCCGCTCCCCTTCTTGAGGACGGCGAGCTGCAGGTCGGCGGGCGGGTCGGTCGAGGGGATGGTGACGGTGGGCGCCCCGTCCTCGGCGAGCGCCACCGTCGGCAGGCCGTCGACCGGGGGCTGCGGCTCGCCGTCGGCGGCGGTCGGCACGATCTGCTCGACGTCGATCACCATGACGATCGAGTCGGTCGCGGCGATGCCGAACTGGCTCTGCCCGGCGTCGCCGAACGCGTCGGCCGGGGGAACGACTGCGACGACGCGCGAGCCGACGGTCGCGCAGTTGACGGCCTTCACGAGGCCGGCGAGGTACTGGTCGGTGTCGACCTCGAAGGCCGCGCGGCCACCGGACGCGTAGCTGCTCGCCGAGAACTCGGCACCGCTCGTCCCGTTGTAGAGCGTGTAGTCGACCAGCACGGTGTCGCCCTCGGCGACCTCCTCGCCGGTGCCCTCGATCGCGACGGAGCGCTCGGTGGCGTCCACGCTGACCGGGCTGGGGAACACGGTGACCGGCTTGGTGGCGAAGTCGCCGCTGGTCTGCACCGCGGCGGTCGCCTCGCCCTCGGTCGCGCAGCCGAGCGGGGTGGCGGAGGCGGACGGCGCTGCATCCGGCTCCCCGGGGGTGCAGGCCGCCAGGCTCAGGGAGGCGCCGAGGACGGCGAGGATCGCGATGGTTCTGCGCACAGGGGCACCTTTCGTGACCGGCGGCGGCCGGTGGACGTTCGGGGATCGCCTCCATCCTGCACGGCGCGCCTCGCAACGCGCTGGGTGCGGGTCCTCGAACGGTCCCAGGCCTACCATCGGGGCATGCGTGAATTCTCGGTCCCCCAGTCCCGAGAGCTCGTCACCGAGCTCCCCGGCCCGCGCTCCGTCGCCCTCCAGGAGCGCCGCATCGCCAGCGTCTCCCGCGGCGCCGGGACGCTCGCGAACATCTACATGGACCACGCGTCGGGCGCGGTCCTGGTCGACGTCGACGGCAACCGCCTGATCGACCTCGGCTGCGGCATCGGAGTGACCACCATCGGCCACGCGCACCCCGCGGTCGCCGCGGCGGCCGCCGCGCAGGCCGAGAAGCTGACGCACACCCTCTTCACCGTCACTCCGTACGAGAACTACGTCCGGGTCGCCGAGAAGCTCGCCGAGATCACCCCCGGGGACTTCGAGAAGCACTCGATCCTGGTGAACTCCGGCGCGGAGGCGGTCGAGAACGCCGTCAAGATCGCGCGGAAGTTCACCGGCCGCCGCGCCATCGCGACGCTCGACCACGCCTTCCACGGCCGCACCAACCTCACGATGGCGATGACCTACCGCCCCTGGCCGGAGCGCGCGGGCATGGGCCCCTTCCCGGGAGAGATCTACAGCCTCCCGATCAGCTACCCGTTCCGCGACCCCGAGGGCATGACGGGCGAGGAGGCGGCCGAGCGCACCATCGACCACATCACCACCCACATCGGCGCGCAGGAGCTGGCCGCGCTCTTCGTCGAGCCGATCCAGGGCGACGGCGGCATCATCATCCCGGCGCCGGGCTACTTCCGCCGCCTGTCCGAGTTCTGCACCGAGAACGGCATCGTCTTCGTCGCGGACGAGATCCAGGCCGGCATCGCCCGCACCGGCACCTGGTACTCCATCGAGCACCACGGCGTGGTCCCGGACCTCATCACGACGGCCAAGGGCATCGCCGGCGGCTTCCCGCTCGCCGCCGTCACCGGCCGCGCCGAGATCATGGACGCCGTGCAGCCCGGCGGCATCGGCGGCACGTTCGGCGGCAACCCCGTCTCCACCGCCGCGGCGCTCGCGACGTTCGAGGCGATCGAGTCCGAGGGCCTGCTGGAGGAGGCGCAGCGGGTCGAGCGCCTACTGCAGGCGCGGATCGGCGACTGGGCCGAGCGCTTCGCGGTCGTGGGCGAGGTCCGCGGCAAGGGCGCCATGTGGGGCGTCGAGCTCGTCCACCCGGGCACGAAGAAGCAGTACCCGGAGGCGCTCACAGCGATCCTGAAGCACGCCACCACGAACGGCGTGATCGTCCTCGACGCGGGCAGCTGGGACAGCGTGCTGCGGATCATGCCGAGCGTGGTCATCAGCGAGGAGCTCATCGACGACGCCGCGACGGTCATCGAGGAGGCGCTCGCCCAGTTCGGCTGATCCGCCGCATGACCGGAGCGGCATGGACGCCCCGGTAGCTTCGTCGGAATGCGGATCGACGACGACCACGAGAGGCCGACTCCCCCGGGGATCGGCCTCTCCGCGCGTCTGGCGCGCCTGTCCATCGGCGGCGTCGGCCGGCTGGTCTACCGGCCGATCGTGGAGGGGCGCGACAACGTCCCGGCCGAGGGACGCGTGATCCTGGCGGCCAACCACCTCTCGTTCATCGACTCCCCGGTGCTGACGCTGCTCGCCCCGCGGCCGGTGCAGTTCCTGGCCAAGTCGGACTACTTCACGGGGACCGGCGTGCGGGGCGCCCTCTCGCGCGCCTTCTTCACGAGCGTCGGAGCCGTCGCGGTCGAGCGCGGCGCCGGCCAGGCCGCTCAGGAGGCGCTGGACCTCGGCCGGGCGATCCTCGAGCGGGACGAGGCGTTCGCCGTCTACCCCGAGGGCACCCGCTCCCGCGACGGGCGCCTCTACAAGGGCCGCACCGGAGTGGCGTGGCTCGCCCTCACCACGGGCGCGCCGGTGGTCCCCGTCGGCATGATCGGCACGCAGGAGCTCCAGCCGGTGGGCACGAGGGTGCCGCGCCTGCACCGGATCACGGTCCGCTTCGGGGCTCCGCTGGACCTCTCGCGGCACGGCTCCGCCGACTCCGGCCGCGCCCGACGCCACGCCACCGACGAGGTGATGGCGGCCGTCCACGCGCTCTCCGGGCAGGAGCTCGCCGGTGCGTACAACGAGTCGCCGCCGACGACCACGGTCGAGCGCATCCGCCGGGCGCTCCCGCACGAGCGCCGCTGAGCCTCAGCGCGCGGACGCCTCCGGCTCGTGGGAGACGGGGAAGTTCACCGAGTTGGCGATGAAGCAGAGCCGGGAGGCCTCGGCGTGCAGCGTCTGGGCGATCTCCACCATCGACTCCTCGGCGACAGTGACGCGGGGCCGGAGGGTCACCGAGGTGAAGCGGCCGCTCTCCCCCTCCTGCAGCATCGAGCCCACCGCGTCGTCCGTGTAGCCGGTGACGACGACTCCGTTCTTGACCGCCACGTGCAGGTAGGAGAGGAGGTGGCACTGCGCGAGCGCCGCGAGGAGCAGCTGCTCCGGGTTCCAGCGGTCGGCGTCGCCCCGGAAGGGCGTGTCGGCCGAGGCGAGGATGGGCGCCGGGCCCTCCGCCGTGACGGTCAGCTGGCGCCCGTACTCGCGGTAGCCGCTCGTGCCGGTGCCCCGGTCGCCCTCCCAGACGACGGACACCGCGTACTCGTGCTCGGACTTCATCGGGCTCCTCCTCGACGGCGGTGGATCAGGCCGGTCGCGCCGGTCTGGACCTCTGGACGCGGAACCCCCGCGGGTAGACTCCGAGGACCATGACAGACACGCTCGCCCCCCAGGTTCCCACGTCCGCAGTCCCCCAGGAGCGGCGCGTCGCGACCGAGATCCCCGGGCCGCGATCCCGGGCCCTGCACGAGCGCCGCCTCGCCGTCGTGCCCACCGGCGTCGGCACCGCGCTCCCCGTCTACATCGACCGCGCGCACGGCGCGATCCTGGTCGACGTCGACGGCAACAGCTTCATCGACCTCGGCGCCGGCATCGGCGTGACGACGATCGGGCACACCGACGACTCCGTCGTCGCGGCCGCCGCGGAGCAGCTCGCGCGCCTCACGCACACCCTCTTCACCGTCACTCCGTACGAGCCCTACATCCGCGTCGCGGAGCTGCTGGCCCAGCACACCCCCGGCGACTTCGCCAAGAAGACCGTCCTGGTCAACTCCGGTGCCGAGGCGGTCGAGAACGCCGTCAAGATCGCGCGCAAGCACACCGGCCGCCCCGGCGTCGCGGTGCTCGACCACGCGTACCACGGACGCACGAACCTCACGATGGCCATGAACTTCAAGGCGCTGCCCTACGGCCTGGGCTTCGGACCCTTCGCCAGCGACGTCCACCGTGCGCCGAGCTCGTACCCGTACCACGACGGCCTGTCGGGAGCCGAGGCCGCCCAGCGCGCGATCTCGTACCTCGAGAAGACCGTCGGCGCGTCCGCCCTGGCCTGCCTCGTCGCCGAGCCCATCCAGGGCGAGGGCGGCTTCATGGTCCCCGCCGACGGCTTCCTCCCGGCACTGCAGGAGTGGTGCACGGCCAACGGCATCGTCTTCGTCGCCGACGAGATCCAGTCGGGCATGGCCCGCACCGGCGCCTGGTTCGCCAGCGAGCACCTCGGCCTCGTCCCCGACCTCGTCCTCTCGGCCAAGGGCATCGCCGGCGGCCTGCCGCTCGCGGGCGTGACGGGCCGCGCCGAGATCATGGACTCGGCGCAGGCCGGCGGACTGGGCGGCACCTTCGGCGGGAACCCCGTCGCCGCCGCCGCCGCCGTCGCGGTCTTCGAGCGCATCGAGCGCGAGGGCCTCCTCGCCGAGGCCGACCGGATCGGCGCACGCCTGGGCGCGGCGCTGCGAGGCCTGCAGGAGCGCTACGACATCATCGGCGACGTCCGCGGCATCGGCGCGATGATGGCGATGGAGCTCGTGCAGCCCGGCACCGCCGGCACCACGAAGGAGCCGAACGCCGTCGCGGTCCAGGCGATCATCGACTACGCCGCCCAGCACGGGGTCCTCGTGCTGAGCGCCGGCACCTACGGCAACGTGGTCCGCTTCCTGCCGAGCCTCGCCCTCACCGACGAGCTGCTCGACGACGCCGTGTCGGTCATCGCCGACGCGTTCGCCACCCTCTAGGCGCGATCCTCCGAAGGCCACCGCGGGCGCCGAGGCGCTCCCCGGTGGCCTTCGGCGTCTCCGAGAGCGCGGGACCGGTCGGCGCATCGGGCAGGATGGGGGGATGCCAGCAGGAACCTTCACCGTCGCCGAGTCCGTCGAGCTGGCCGTCGTCGAGCGATCCGGGTTCGTCGAGTCGCGCCACGCCGGCTCCGCCGTCCTCCTCGACTCCGAGGGCCGCGTCGCCCGCAGCCTCGGCACCCCGACGGCTCCCGTCTTCCCCCGCTCCTGCCTCAAGCCGTTCCAGGCCCTCGCGGTGATGACCGCCGGAGTCGAGCTGAACGGCGCGGAGGCGGTCATCGCCACCGCGAGCCACGCCGGCATCCCCCAGCACGTGGCGCTGGTGCAGAACCTGCTCTTCCGCGCCGGCCTGGACCACACCGCCCTGCAGTGCCCGGCCGACTGGCCCGGCGACTCCGGGACCCGCGCTCAGCTGCTGCGGGCGGGCGCGACTCCGGACCCGCTCTACATGAACTGCTCGGGCAAGCACGCGGCGATGCTGCTGGCCTGCGTGCAGAACGGCTGGAGCACCGAGGACTACCTCGAGCGGACGCACCCGCTGCAGCAGCACATCGTCGACACGATCGAGCGCCTCACCGGCGAGCGCGTCGTGGCCTCGGGGATCGACGGCTGCGGAGCTCCCGTGCACGCCCTTCCTCTGACCGCGCTGGCGAAGGGCGTCTCGCGGATCGTGTCCTCCTCCCCCGCCTCACCGTTCGGCCTCTACCGCCAGGCCGGCGTCCTCACGGCCGCGATCCTCGAGAACGCGTGGGCGATCGACGGCCCGGGCCGGGACAACACCGTCGTGATCGAGCGCCTGGGCCTGGTCGCCAAGCTCGGCGCCGAGGGCGTGCTCGTGATGGCCTCGCCCGACGGCACCACCGTCGCCCTGAAGATCCTCGACGGGAGCCTCCGCGCCGCGACCGTGGTCGCGCTGAAGCTCCTGGTCGAGGCGGACGCGGTGGACCGGACCGCGGCGAACGACGTGCTGGTGCGGCTGAACCCGGTCGTGTCGGGCGGCGGGCGCCCGGTCGGCGCGATCCGTGCCTCCTACGTCTGACCGCACCTCCCGGCACACCCTGAGCTACTGCTCGCGCGTGAGGCGCTTCGCCCGGGCCGCCGCGGAGACCTGCGTGATCACCACCACGAGGATCGCCAGGACGAACACCGCCGACGCGATGACGTTCGCCTCCGCCGGGATGCCGCGCGCCGCCGCGATGTAGATGTACTTCGGGAACGTGGTGACCGATCCGGAGTTGAAGTTCGTGATGATGAAGTCGTCGAAGCTCAGCGCGAACGAGAGCAGCGCCGCGGCGAGGATGCCGGGCAGCAGCAGCGGGAAGGTGATCCGCCAGAAGACCTGGTTCGGCGACGCGTAGAGGTCGCGTCCCGCCTCTTCCAGCTTCGGATCCAGGCTCGCCACCCGCGCCTTCACGGTGACCACGACGAAGCTGATGCAGAACATCGTGTGCGCCAGCACGATCGTGACCAGTCCCTTCTCGGCGCCCACGCTGAGGAACTGCGCGGCGAGGCCGGCTCCGAGCACCACCTCCGGAGTCGCCATGGGGAGGAACAGCAGCAGGCTGATCGCCGACCGGACCCGGAAGCGGAACCGCACGAGCGCGATGGCGATCATGGTGCCGAGCGCAGTGGCCAGCACGGTGGCGATCACACCGACCAGCAGGCTGTTCCCGAAGGCGGTCATCACCTCTTCACTGGTCCAGGCCGACACCCACTTGTCGAGGGTGAAACCGCGCCAGGCGAGGTTGCTCTTCCCCGAGTCGTTGAAGGAGAAGACGAAGGTGTACCCGATAGGGATGAGCAGGAAGAGCAGCGCCAGCGCCGTGTAGACGCCGAGCCCGAGGCCCCGGAAGCGGCGGCGGCCCCGGATCGGGGCGGGGGGCGGCGCGCCGAGCGCCTCCTGGGCGCTCGCGAGCGGACGGTCGGCCGTCGCGGTCACAGGAGGTCCTCCGTTCCACTGCGCTTCACGTAGAAGCCGACGATGACCAGGATCACGGCCATCAGCACGATCGAGAGCGCGGCGGCCGCCGGGTAGTTCTCGAGCGTGAGGAAGTTCGCCTCGATCGCGTTGCCCACCATCGAGGTCTGCGACGAGCCGAGGAAGTCCCGGCTCGCGTTGATGTAGTCGCCCGCCGCGGGGATGAACGTCAGCAGCGTGCCCGAGACGATGCCCGGCATCGACAGGGGGACGGTCACGCTCCAGAACACGGAGGCGGGGTGCGCGTAGAGATCCGACCCGGCCTCCAGGAAGCGCACGTCGAGGCGCTCGAGCGTCGTGTACAGCGGCAGCGTCATGAACGGGATGAAGTTGTAGGTGATGCCGAAGATCACGGCGATCGGCGTCCCCGTGAGGTGGCCGTCGCTCGGCAGGACCGCCACGGCCTTGAGCGCCTGCACGAGCGGGCTCTCGTCCGCGAGGATCTGCTTCCACGCCAGCGTCCGGAGCAGGAAGCTGATGAAGAAGGGCGCGATCACCAGCGTGAGGAGCAGGTTCTGCAGCAGCGGCCAGGGCCGCGCTTTCACTCCGATGAAGTAGGCCAGCGGGTAGCTGATCACCAGCGCGAGCACCGTCGCGATCAGCGCGTAGCCGAAGGAGCGGAGCACGTGCGGCCAGTAGTCGCCCATCACCACGAGGTAGTTCTGCCAGGCGAACCCGGGGGCGTACTCGCCGATGTCCCCGTCCGGCACCTCGGCCTGGAAGGACGTGAGCACGAGCGAGATCAGCGGCGCCAGGAAGAACAGCAGCATGTAGGCGATGCCCGGCAGCAGCAGGACCAGCGCGATCGTCGACCGCCGGCGGACCGGAGCGTCCTGAGGATCCGCCTGCCCCGTGGCGAAGGCGGCGAAGGCCATGCCTACGCTCCCCCGCTGCGACCGGCCAGGAGCCCCCGGCGCTGCACGGCGATGGCGCTGGTGGAGTCGTCCGCCTCGAAGCGTGGGACCGAGCCCGGTTCGTCCGCGAGTCCGAAGCCGTGCTCGGTGCTGAAGCCGACCCACACCTCCGCTCCCTCGCCCACGACCGGCCCGAAGACCATGTTCTGCGCGAAGACGACCACCGGGCCCAGGCCCGGCATCCGGATCGTGTACTGGGTGCTGACCCCGCTGAAGGAGACGTCGACCACGCGGCCGGGCCCGAGCACGTTCCGGCCGGAGTCCGCCGAAGGCTCCTGCGTCAGCAGCAGGAGCTTCTCGGGGCGGACGCCGACCGTGATCTCCCCGCTCGTGCGGGCGCAGCGGGCGACGGGCACGACGATCCGGTGCCCGCCCGCGTCGACGGTGAGTGCGCGGTCGGTGCTGCCGACCACCTCGCCCGTGAAGAGGTTGGACTGGCCGAGGAAGTTCGCGACGAACGCGGTGCGCGGGAGCTCGTAGAGCTCCTCCGGCGCGCCCATCTGCTCGATCCTGCCCTTGTTCATCACCGCGACGGTGTCGGCCATCGTCATGGCCTCCTCCTGGTCGTGCGTGACGTGGAGGAAGGTGAGGCCCACCTCCTCCTGGATCGACTTGAGCTCCAGCTGCATCTGCCGGCGGAGCTTGAGGTCGAGGGCGCCGAGCGGCTCGTCGAGCAGGAGCAGGGCGGGCCGGTTGACGAGGGCGCGCGCGAGGGCGACCCGCTGCTGCTGACCACCGGAGAGCTGCGCGGGTCGGCGCTGGGCGAGGTGGTCGAGCTCGACCAGGCGGAGCGCCTCGTGCGCCTTGCCGACGGGGTCGGCGATCCTCCGCCGCTTCAGGCCGAAGGCGACGTTCTCGAGGATCGACATGTGCGGGAACAGCGCGTACGACTGGAACACGGTGTTGACGGGCCGCTGGTACGTCTTCGTCTCGGTGACGTCCCGCCCGCCGATGAGGATCCGGCCGGCGGAGGGCTCCTCGAGCCCGGCGACCAGGCGCAGCGTCGTCGTCTTGCCGCAGCCCGAGGGGCCCAGCAGGGCGAAGAAGGAGCCCGCCGGGATGGTGAGGTCCAGGGAGTCGATGGCCGTGAAGCCCGGGTACTGCTTGCTGATCCCGACCAGCTGGAGGTCGGCGCCGCTCTCGGCGAAGGTCCCGATCGCCATCAGATGCCCAGGAGCACCTTCTGGAACTCGGCCTGGTACTCCTTCTCCTCCGCGGCGGTCAGGGTCCGGAACACGTGCGCCTGCGCGAGCGTGTCCTCGTCGGGGAAGATCAGCTGGTTCTCGGCCAGCTCCGGATCGATGCTCTCCATGACGTCCTTCGCTCCATCCACGGGGGTGATGTAGTTGACCCAGGCGGCCACCTCGGCGGCGACCTCGGGCTCGTAGTAGTAGTTCATCAGGGCTTCGGCGTTGGCCTTGCGCTCGGAGCCCATCGGGACCACGAAGGTGTCGTTCCAGAGTGCGCCGCCCGAGTCGGGGAAGGCGAACTCCCACTTGTCGCCGGCCTCGGCGTTGATCAGGGTGATGTCGCCGGACCAGCAGATCGCCGCGAGGGTGTCCTCGTTCTGCAGGTCGTTGAGGTACGCGTTCCCCTTGATGTTGCGGATCTGTCCGGCGTCGACCTGCTCGCGGAAGACGTCGATCGCGTTCATGTACTCGTCGTCGCCCCAGGAGCCGGCGATGTCCGTCCCCTGAGCGAGCATGATGAGCCCGATCGTGTCGCGCATCTCGCTCAGCACGCCGACGCGGCCGCGGAGCGACGGATCCCACAGATCCTCGATGCTCGAGAGGCCCTTCGGCAGCTTCTCCCTGTTCCAGCAGATGCCCGAGAACCCCGCCTGGTACGGGAGGGAGAGCCTGCGGCCCGGATCGAAGTCGGGGTTCGCCAGCGAGGGGGTGAGGTTGGCGATGTTCGGGATGTTCGCGTGGTCGAGCTCCTGCACGTAGCCGCGGCGGACCAGGCGCGAGACCATCCACTCCGTCAGGCAGACCGTGTCGGCGCCGATGTACTGCCCGAGCGCGAGCTGGTCCTTCACCTTGCCGTAGTACGAGTTGTTGTCGTCGACGGCGACGTTGTAGGTCACCGCGATGCCCGTCTGCTCCTCGAAGCCCTGGAGCGTGGGGTGGTTCCCGTCGTCGTCCTCGTCCATGTAGGCGGGCCAGTTGTCCCACACCAGGTGCGGGTCGCCGGCCGATCCGTCGGCGGCGGCGGTCGGAGCGGCACGGGTCTGCGGGGCGCAGGCGGCCAGGGCGAGGGCACCCGCTCCGAGGCCGATCCCGCCGAGGACCGCCCGACGCGAGAGGACCGCCCGGCGCTCGCGCTCGTGCGAGCGTGCCGCGGCGACCGCCCGGCGGAGGACGGGATCCCTCGGGAGGGGACGGGTCATGGCGGGGGCTCCTGACTGCGTCGGGGCTCGTGCCTCGGGGGCCGAACGTGGGGAAATACTGGCACAGCGCTCATCTGCCTGTCACGGCGAACGGAGGAGAACGCTCATCCGGAAACATGATCGTCACGAATTCCGCACCCGGAGGCCGTGTCAACCGCCGATTCGGTCCCCGGAGGCCGTGCCGTCAGCGGGTGAGGGGCGGGCGTCCCGAGCCGCCGGCGGACCCGTCGACGCGCTCGACCGCCATCTCGACGGAGGAGAGCAGGATCCGGCTGCCGAGCTTCGCGCGGTAGCGGCGGCCGGCCTCGAGCGGGAGTGGCGCCTGGGTCGGCGCGACCAGCACGGACCCGTTGGCCGACCAGCGGTCCCTGACCCAGAGCCCGCCCTCGTCGAAGCCGAACTCGAGGTGGGTCTTGGAGAGGGATCGCGACGGATCCGGGATCGCGAGGATGTGCCGGAACGTCTCGTTGGGGTCCGGGAGCGGCTGGCGTCCGATCAGGCCGTTGCCGGTCACGATCGCGTGCTGCCCGGTCGCGAAGCTGAGGCGCACGAGCCCCTGCGAGGGCGGCGCCATCGGAGCGCCGGGGGCGGGACGCCGGTGCCGGCCGGGGGCCAGGCCCGGCAGCCAGGCACGGCGGGACGGATCGAGGACCGTCGTGTCGCCGGAGGACGAGGGGCGGGACGCACCCGTCGTGGCATGCGCCGCCACCGACGAACCGCACTCGCCGCAGAGGATCGCCCCGGGAGCGAGGTTGGAGCCACACGTGCTGCAGATCACCGAGAACGCCCTTCCGCTCACCATCGTACCCAGCGCCGGCGCGGGGAGCCCCGAGCCGGCCGAACCCGACGCGAACCGGCAGGCGCAGGACCGTCGTACGGCCGTTCGGCGCGTGCGGGCGGTCCGGCGGCACCGCCACCGCGGCCGTCCCATGCCGGAGCGCTGCTCGTCAGACCGGTGCGCCGGCCTCCTCGTCGCCGGTGACCGCGAGGACGTCGACGACGATCACGGTGACGTTGTCGCGCCCGCCGTTGTCCAGCGCGGCGTCGACCAGGGCGTCGGCCGCCTCCTGAGCGGAGCCGGTGCCGCTGAGCAGGTGGCCGACGCCGGCATCGGTCAGCTCCTTCGTGAGTCCGTCCGAGCAGATCAGCAGACGCGATCCGGCGAGGACGGGCACGAGCCGGTAGTCGGGGACGGGCGCCTCGTGGAAGCCGACCGCGCGGGTGATCACGTTGCTGTGCGGATGCACGTCGGCCTCGTCGCGGGAGATCAGGCCCGCGTCGACCAGCTCCTGGACGATGGAGTGGTCCACGGTGAGCTGCACGAGGGTCCCGGCGACGCTCAGGTACACGCGCGAGTCGCCGATGTTGAAGACGGACCAGTAGGGCTCTCCCCCGACCACCGTGAGCGCGATCCCGGTGACCGTGGTCCCGGTGCCGACGTCGGCCGTGTGCGACTGCCGGGCGATGTCCCCGACCGCCTCCCGAAGCGCCCGGTCGATCTCCTCCGCTCCGACGGTCGCGCCGAGCGCCGCGGTGGACAGGCGCGACACGACCGCGTCGCTGGCGACCTCTCCTGCCGCGTGCCCGCCCATCCCGTCGGCGACAGCGAAGAGCGGGCTCTTGGCGAGGTAGCTGTCCTCGTTCGCGCTGCGCACGTGGCCGGTCTCGGTGCGCGCGGCCCAGCCGAGGGTCACTTCGGCCGAGGGCGCGTCGGAGCTCCAGGCGGAGACGGGGACGGTGACGGACGCGCGGCTGCGGCCGATCTGCGTCATCGCTGCTCCTCGCATCCCCGTGGCCCGCGCCCGTCCGGTCCGACGGCCCGTGACCGCCGGCTCCAGGGGTGCCCGGCCGCCTCCCGATGGTAGTCGCTGACGGCCCTCCGCCGAGCCGGCCGCCATCGCTGTCGCCCGATGTCCGTCGCGCAGACGGGACCACGCTTAGACCACCGGATCCGATGCCGGAGCGAGCTCCGACGTGCGGATCCACTTGCCCGGGCCCCCGTGGACTGCCAGAATCGCCGCATGGCCCCGTCTCGCCCACCCTCTCAGCGTCCTGTCCAGCTCGACGAGGTGTCGAAGGCGATCATCGAGCAGCTGCAGGCGGACGGTCGGCGCTCGTACGCCGAGATCGGCAAGGCCGTGGGCCTGAGCGAGGCGGCCGTCCGGCAGCGGGTGCAGAAGCTCACGGAGTCGGGCGTCATGCAGATCGTCGCGGTGACGGATCCGATGCAGCTCGGCTTCTACCGCCAGGCGATGATCGGTGTGCGCGTCACCGGCGACACCCGCGACGTCGCGGACCGGCTCGCCTCCATCCCCGCCGTCGACTACGTCGTGCTGACAGCCGGCTCCTTCGACATCCTCGCCGAGGTCGTGTGCGAGAACGACGACGATCTGATCGCCCTGCTCAACCAGGAGATCCGGTCGCTTCCCGGCGTGCTCTCGACCGAGACCTTCGTCTATCTGAAGCTCCACAAGCAGTTCTACAACTGGGGAACGCGGTAAAAGATGACCACCGAGACAGCCTTCTCGACCTCCGGCCTCGAGTCGGGCGATCCCGTCCGCGGGACCGACGCGCCAGGGGGGATCGACGACGCCTCCCTGCAGAAGAAGGCGAAGGACCACCTCTGGATGCACTTCACCCGTCAGTCGACGATGGACTCGGGCGCGGGCGTGCCGATCATCACTCGCGGCGAGGGACACCACATCTGGGACAGCACCGGGCGCAAGTACTTCGACGGCCTGTCCGGCCTCTTCGTCGTCAATGCGGGACACGGGCGGCGCCGACTGGCGGAGGCCGCGGCGAAGCAGGCGTCCGAGCTCTCCTTCTTCCCGCTCTGGTCCTACGCGACCCCCTCGGCGATCGAGCTGGCCGACCGGCTCGCCGACCACGCGCCGGGCGACCTGAACCGGGTCTTCTTCTCGACCGGCGGCGGCGAGGCTGTGGAGACGGCTTTCAAGCTCGCCAAGCACTACTGGAAGCTGCAGGGCAAGCCGGGCAAGCACAAGGTCGTCTCGCGCTCGGTCGCGTATCACGGCACTCCCCAGGGAGCGCTCGCGATCACGGGCATCCCCGGGATGAAGTCGATGTTCGAACCGCTGGTGCCGGGCGGCTTCCGTGTCCCCAACACCAACTTCTACCGGGCTCCCGAGCACGGCGACGACCTGGAGGCGTTCGGCCTGTGGGCGGCGAACCGCATCGAGGAGATGATCGAGTTCGAGGGGCCGGACACGGTGGCCGCCGTGTTCCTGGAGCCCGTGCAGAACTCGGGCGGCTGCTTCCCGCCCCCTCCCGGGTACTTCCAGAGGGTCCGCGAGATCTGCGACAAGCACGACGTGCTGCTGGTGTCCGATGAGGTGATCTGCGCGTTCGGCCGCATCGGGCACATGTTCGCCTGCGACGAGTACGGCTACGTGCCGGACATGATCACCTGCGCGAAGGGGATGACCAGCGGCTACTCCCCCATCGGCGCGACGATCGTCAGCGATCGGATCTACGAGCCCTTCCGCCACGGTCAGGTCGTCTTCCCGCACGGCTACACCTTCGGCGGCCACCCCGTCTCGGCCGCGGTCGCGCTCGAGAACCTCGACATCTTCGAGGAGGAGGGCTTGAACGAGCGCGTGCGAGAGAACTCGCCCGTCTTCCGGTCCACGCTCGAGAAGCTGCTCGACCTGCCGATCGTCGGCGACGTCCGGGGCGACGGCTACTTCTTCGGCATCGAGCTGGTGAAGGACAAGGCGACGAAGGAGACGTTCGACGAGGACGAGTCGGAGCGGCTGCTGCGCGGATTCCTCTCGAAGGGGCTCTTCGACGCGGGGCTGTACTGCCGGGCGGACGACCGCGGCGATCCCGTCGTCCAGCTCGCGCCGCCGCTCACCATCGGCCCGCGCGAGTTCGACGAGATCGAGCAGATCCTCCGGAGCGTGCTCACCGAGGCCTGGTCGCGGCTCTAGCGCCCTCACGCGGCGCGCTCCCGACGATCGGCGGCGAGTGCGGCCGCGACTCGGCGCGCACCTGCGTGGTGCGGATCGAGAGCGACGGCCTCGTCGGCGAGCCGTCCGGCCTCGTCGGCACGGCCCTCACCGGCCAGGATCCGGGCGAGGAGGACGAGCACTCCGGCTCGCTCACTCGCGGGTGCGACGACGGCGGCACGGCGGAGCAGCGGGGCGAGCGCTCCCGACGCGCCGGGGTCACCGCTCCGCGCCGACCGCAGCACGCGGTCCGCACCGCGGCTGCGCTGCACGGCCACGACGAGCGCAGCCAGGCCCGCCGGCCGGACCTCGGGATCGGGACCGGCGAGAGCTCGCCGGACGAGGTCGTCGACACCGTGCAACAGCACGTCGGGCAGTTCGGCCCGCGGGTGGCGGTCGAGGAGACGGTCGACCGCGGCGGCCGCCGCTCGCGGGTCGTCCCGGTCGCCGGCCTCGAGCCCGTCGTCGCGGCCGGACGACGGGAGCACGGCGACGCGGAGGGCGAGGCCGGGGAGCCGGCGCGCACGCTCCTCGAGGGCGGCGACGAGTCCCTCGCACGACTCCGGACCCGCCTCGCCGGGATGCACCAGCGCGAGTGCTCGCTGCACCCGCCCGAACCGGCCGAGCGCACCGAGGCTGGCCCGCGCGATCAGGGACGGATCCGCCCCCGACAGCTCGAAGCGGAGCGAGCCGCTCGGCGCTCCGGCCCGGAACGGGACGAGCACGAGGCTCGCCTCGGCCGCACCCCGCTGGGATCCGTGAGCGGCGTGGAACAGGGCGGCGTCGTCGGGTGAGGCCGGGACACGCGAGGCGGGAGCGGGGTGGAGGAAGATCGCTGAGGAGGTCATGCTGCGATCCTGCCGACCCTCGCACCCGCCGGGAGCGACGGCCCTCGGGATCATCGGAAGGATCTCGAGATCGCCGCCTGTGGAGGGAGAGGTCCCATCGACACCGAATCGCCGGCGCACGGATGGCGCCCTCCGGCCCCCAGGAATCCCTCCACAGGGACCGATCGGCCGAGTTCTGCACCGGTGTCCGATTCCCGCCGGTCGGTGGGGAGTCCCGCGGATACTCTCGACGCATGAGAACGACTCCCCTTCACGTCCGACGGACGACGAGCCCCCTCGGCCGCATCGAGGTGGGCAGCGACGGCGATGCGATCGTCTCGCTCGCCATCGAGCAGGCCGGTCTGCTCCCGCACGAGCACCTCCCGGAGTCGGACCTCCCGGTGCTCCTGCGGGCCGTCGAGCAGCTGGACGAGTACTTCGACGGGACCCGCCGCTCTTTCGATCTGCCGGTCGCTCTGCGCGGCACGCCCTTCCAGCTCGAGATCTGGCAGCGGCTCCAGGCTCTGGGCTTCGGGGAGATCACCTCCTACGGCGCACTGGGCACGGCCGCCGGTCGCCCCCGAGCGGGCCGGCCCATCGGCGGAGCGGTCGGTGCGAACCCGGTGCCGATCATCGTGGGCTGCCACCGCGTCCTCGCGAGCGACGGACGGATCACCGGCTTCAGCGCGGGCGAGGGCGTCGCCACGAAAGCCTGGCTTCTCGATCACGAGGGGATCGCCCACCGATGAGCACGGCCGACGGACTCATCGAGGGAGAGGACGGCCTGGTCCGCTGCGCCTGGAGCGGCACGGATCCGGAGTACCGCCGCTACCACGACGAGGAATGGGGCACCCCGCTGCACGGAGATCGCCCGCTGTTCGAGAAGATCTCCCTCGAGGCGTTCCAGTCCGGCCTCTCCTGGATCACGATCCTCCGCAAGCGGCCGAGGTTCCGCGAGGCCTTCGACGGCTTCGATCCGGCCCGGGTCGCCCGGTACGACGACACCGATGTCGAGCGGCTGATGGAGGACAGCGGCATCATCCGGAACCGCGCGAAGATCATCGCCACCCGGGACAACGCCCGGGCCGTGCTCGCGCTCCTCGAGCAGAGAGGCGAGGGCGCGCTCGACGAGCTCGTGTGGTCCTTCCATGATCCGGACGTCGAGGACCGGGTGGTTCGAGCCGCCGACGTCCCTGCGACGACGCCCGGGTCGACGGCGCTCGCGCGAGCGCTGAAGGCCGCCGGGCTCCGCTTCGTCGGACCGACCACCGCGTACGCGCTGATGCAGTCGGCGGGAGTCGTCGACGACCACCTCACCGGCTGCTGGCGCCGACGCTGACGCCTACGACTCCGGCACGACGAGGTCGAGCTCTCCCGTGTGCCGGTTCTCGGCGAGCAGGAACCCGCGCCCGGCCGCCCACGCCGAGAGCTCGCCGAGCGACTCCGTCGCCACCCGGTCCTCCGCCAGCGCCCTGACGAAGCGCCCCTTGCCCTGCTTGTTGAAGTGGTTCAGCGACCGGAGGGCGCCGTCGGCCCCGCGCGAGCGGACGCGGACGAAGAACCGCCCCTCGCCCGCAGGAACCGGTCCGAGCGCCGCGTACGCCTCGCTCCGCAGATCGAGGACGAGCCCGTCGAGCGCGCTCAGCACCCGCCCGGCCTCCGGCGCCCACCAGCGTTTGAGCGGCCTCCCCGGCACACGGGAGTCGTGGGACAGACGGTATGCAGGGATCAGGTCGAGGGCGCGGATCGGCCCCCAGAGCGCGGACTGCACGATCGCCGTCCGACCGAGCACCTCCCGTGCACCGGGATCGAGGCTGCGCGCGTCGAGCGCATCGAAGAGCACCCCGTCGAAGCGGTCGACCGCGGGGAGGCCTGCCGCGGTCGCGAGCGCCGCGTTGCGATCGATCTCGCCGAGCTGACGCGGACCGAGCTTCAGCGCCCGGGCCGAGAGCTCGCGGTCCCCGGCCAGCGCGATCAGCGCCTCCGCCAGCTCGCGCCGCTTCGCGTGGAGCTCGGGGAAGGCGAGCGACTCGAGCACGAACGGCTCGTCGCCGCCGTCGCGCTTCGTCTCGGACGGTGGCAGCAGGACGTGCACAGGACTCCTTCGGAGAAGAGGGACGGGCGGCACGACGAAGGGGCCGGACGATCGCGATGATCGTCCGGCCCCTCCGTGCCGCGGTGAGCGGCGGTGTACTAGACCAGCGATGCCTGACGGGCGACCACGGTCACCACGTCGTTCTCGACGGACAGGAAGCCGTCGTCGGCCTGCGCGGTGAGACGCGTGCCGTCCAGGGCCGTGACGCGCACCTCGCCGGTGGCGAGGATCGCGAGCATCGGCTCGTGGCCGGCGAGGATGCCGATCTCGCCCTCGACGGTGCGAGCCGTGAGCTGCTTCGCCTCTCCGGACCACACCTCGGCGTTCGCGGACACGACGCTGACCTTCAGGGTCCCGGCCATGATCAGCCGTTCTCCTTCTGGATCTGGGTCCACTTCTCCTCGACGTCCGAGATCGAGCCGACGTTGAAGAACGCCTGCTCGGCCACGTGGTCGAACTCGCCCTTGGTGATCGCGTCGAACGACTCGATCGTGTCCTTCAGCGGGACGGTCGAGCCCTCGACACCCGTGAACTTCTTCGCCATGTAGGTGTTCTGCGAGAGGAACTGCTGGATCCGGCGCGCACGCGACACCGTGATCTTGTCCTCCTCCGACAGCTCGTCGACACCGAGGATCGCGATGATCTCCTGCAGCTCCTTGTTCTTCTGCAGGATCTGCTTCACGTTCGTCGCCACGCGGTAGTGGTCGGCGCCCAGGTAGCGGGGGTCGAGGATGCGCGAGGTGGACGTGAGCGGGTCGACGGCCGGGTAGAGGCCCTTCGACGCGATCTCACGGGAGAGCTCGGTGGTCGCGTCGAGGTGGGCGAAGGTGGTCGCCGGCGCCGGGTCGGTGTAGTCGTCGGCGGGGACGTAGATCGCCTGCAGCGAGGTGATCGAGTGTCCGCGCGTCGAGGTGATGCGCTCCTGGAGCACACCCATCTCGTCGGCGAGGTTCGGCTGGTAGCCCACCGCGGAGGGCATGCGGCCCAGGAGGGTCGACACCTCCGAGCCGGCCTGCGTGAAGCGGAAGATGTTGTCGATGAAGAGCAGCACGTCCTGCTTCTGCACATCGCGGAAGTACTCCGCCATGGTCAGTGCCGACAGGGCGACGCGCAGACGCGTTCCCGGCGGCTCGTCCATCTGGCCGAAGACGAGCGCGGTCTTGTCGAAGACGCCCGCCTCCTCCATCTCGGCGATGAGGTCGTTGCCCTCACGGGTGCGCTCGCCGACGCCGGCGAACACGGACACTCCACCGTGGTCCTGCGCGACGCGCTGGATCATCTCCTGGATGAGGACGGTCTTGCCGACGCCCGCGCCGCCGAACAGGCCGATCTTACCGCCCTGCACGTACGGAGTGAGCAGGTCGATGACCTTGATGCCGGTCTCGAACAGCTCGGTCTTGGACTCGAGCTGGTCGAACTGCGGGGGCTTGCGGTGGATCGGCCAGCGCTCGGTGATCTCGAACGACTCGCCGTTGATCTTCCCGTCGGCGTCGGCGTTGAGCACCTCGCCGATCACGTTGAAGACCTTGCCCTTGGTCACGTCGCCGACCGGGACCGAGATCGGCAGGCCGGTGTCGTGGACCTCCTGGCCGCGGACGAGTCCGTCGGTGGGGTTCAGGGAGATGGCCCGGACGAGGTCGTCGCCCAGGTGCTGCGCGACCTCGAAGGTCAGCTTGCTCGAGACGCCCTCGACCTCGACGTGCGTGTAGAGCGCGTTGTAGACCTCGGGGATCGCGTCGTGGGGGAACTCGATGTCAACGACGGGGCCGGTGACGCGGGCGATGCGGCCGATGGCCCCGCCCGACGTCCCGGTCGCCGCCTCAGGTGCGGTCAGTGTCATTGCTACTTCCTTCTGTGGTCTCACCGCTCCCGGAGGGCGGAGTCGAAACTGTGTGGAGCGGAGCCCTCTTACTTGGAGGAGGACAGGGCGTCGGCGCCGCCGACGATCTCGGCGATCTGCTGCGTGATCTCGGTCTGGCGGGCGTTGTTGGCGAGACGCGTGTAGGTCTTGATCAGCGTGTCCGCGTTGTCGCTCGCCGACTTCATGGCCTTCTGACGTGCCGCGTGCTCCGAGGCCGCCGACTGCAGCATCGCGTTGAAGATGCGGCTCTCGACGTACACGGGCAGGAGGCGGTCGAGGACCGTCTCGGGGTCGGGCTCGAACTCGTAGAGCGGGTACAGCTCGCTGTTCTGCTCCTCGGCGCCCTCGACGACCTCGAGCGGCAGCAGCCGGACGACGGTCGGCTGCTGGGTGACCATGCTGACGAAGCGGTTGTAGACGAGGTGGATCTCGTCCACGCCGCCCTCCTCGTCATCGAGGTTGTACGACTCGACGACCGCGTCCGCGATCTCCTTCGCCGTCTCGAACACGGGCTGGTCGGTGCCGCCCGTCCAGACGCGGACGCTGGCCCGCTTCCGGAACGAGAAGTACGCGTTCGCCTTGCGGCCGACCAGGTAGAAGACGACCTCCTTGCCCTCGCTGCGCAGCAGCGCGGCCAGCTCCTCGGCCTCCTTGAGCACGCTCGAGGAGAACGCGCCGGCGAGGCCGCGGTCGGAGGTGAAGATCACGATCGCGGCCGTGTCCAGCTTCTCGCGCTCGGTCGTGAGCGGGTGCTCCACGTTCGAGTAGGTCGCGACAGCGGACACGGCGCGCGTGATCGCGTTCGAGTACGGCGCCGCGGCAGCGACGCGGTTCTGCGCCTTCTGGATGCGCGAGGCCGAGATCAGCTCCATGGCCCGAGTGATCTTCTTGGTCGTCTGGGCCGAGCGGATCTTCGACCGGTAGACCCGGAGTTGCGCTCCCATGTGTCTCCTGTTGTCCTAAAAGTGGCGAATCGTCGGGGTGCCGCTGGTCAGCGACGGCCCTTGACGATCTTCTCCTGGCCGACCTCGTCGGCCGCGATGGCCTGGTGCTCCTCGCGCCCGACCGAGGCGAGCGGCTTGCCCTCACCGGTCTGGAACTCCAGCTTGAAGCCGTCGACGGCACGGTTGAGCTCGGCGACGGTGTCGTCGGAGAGCACGTTGGTGTCGCGGAGG
The DNA here is from genome assembly GCF_002930935.1 of Rathayibacter sp. AY1A2. Lineage (NCBI taxonomy): Bacteria > Bacillati > Actinomycetota > Actinomycetes > Micrococcales > Microbacteriaceae > Rathayibacter > Rathayibacter sp. AY1A2. The sequence continues at coordinate 121,099 of NZ_PSTP01000001.1, forward strand.
GTGTTCAGCACCTGGGTGTTGCGGCCCAGGTAGTCCAGGAGCTCGCGCTCGAAGCGCAGCACGTCGGGGACCGGGACCTCGTCGAGCTTGCCGTTCGTTCCGGCCCAGATCGAGACGACCTGCTCCTCGACGGGGTACGGCGAGTACTGCGGCTGCTTGAGCAGCTCGGTGAGGCGGGCGCCGCGGGCGAGCTGACGGCGCGAGGCGGCGTCGAGGTCGGAGGCGAACATCGCGAAGGCCTCGAGCGAGCGGTACTGCGCCAGCTCGAGCTTCAGCGTGCCGGAGACCTTCTTGATCGACTTGACCTGCGCGTCGCCGCCGACCCGCGAGACCGAGATGCCCACGTCGACCGCGGGACGCTGGTTGGCGTTGAAGAGGTCGGACTGGAGGAAGATCTGGCCGTCGGTGATCGAGATCACGTTGGTCGGGATGTAGGCCGAGACATCGTTCGCCTTGGTCTCGATGATCGGGAGACCGGTCATCGAGCCGGCGCCGAGCTCGTCGGACAGCTTCGCGCAGCGCTCCAGCAGACGGGAGTGCAGGTAGAAGACGTCACCCGGGTACGCCTCGCGTCCCGGCGGGCGGCGCAGGAGGAGCGACACGGCGCGGTAGGCCTCGGCCTGCTTCGACAGGTCGTCGAAGATGATCAGGACGTGCTTGCCGCCGTACATCCAGTGCTGGCCGATGGCCGAGCCCGTGTAGGGGGCGAGGTACTTGAAGCCGGCGGGGTCGGAGGCCGGGGACGCGACGATGGTCGTGTACTCCATCGCTCCGGCGTCCTCGAGCGCGCCCTTCACCGAGGCGATGGTCGAGCCCTTCTGGCCGATGGCGACGTAGATGCAGCGGACCTGCTTGTTCGTGTCGCCCGACTCCCAGTTGGCCTTCTGGTTGATGATCGTGTCGATCGCGATGGCCGTCTTGCCGGTCTGGCGGTCCCCGATGATGAGCTGGCGCTGGCCACGGCCGACCGGGATCATCGCGTCGATGGCCTTGATGCCGGTCTGCAGCGGCTCGTGGACCGACTTGCGCGACATGACACCGGGAGCCTGGAGCTCGAGGGCGCGGCGGCCCTCGGAGGCGATCTCGCCGAGTCCGTCGATCGGGTTGCCGAGCGGGTCGACGACGCGGCCGAGGTAGCCGTCGCCGACGGGGACCGAGAGGACCTCGCCGGTGCGGGTGACCTCCATGCCCTCCTCGATGCCGGAGAACTCGCCGAGGACGACGACGCCGATCTCGTTCTCGTCGAGGTTCTGGGCCAGGCCCAGGACGCCGTTGGAGAAGCGGATGAGCTCGTTGGCCATGACGCCGGGGAGGCCCTCGACGTGGGCGATGCCGTCGGCGGCGTCGATGACGTAGCCGACCTCGGTGGTGGAGGCCTTGCCCGGCTCGTACGACGAGACGAAGTCCTTCAGCGCGTCGCGGATCTCATCCGGGCTGATGGTGATATCTGCCATGGGAATTCCTATTCGTTGGGTCCGTGCGAGCCGAAGAGGTCGTCGGGGCCTGACCTGGATGGTGCGGGGGTCGAGGGCAGTGCCCTCTGAGGATACGTGCGCCCGTCAGGACGCGAGCTGGAGCTTCAGGTCGGACAGCCGTGCGGAGACGGTTCCGTCGATGACCTCGTCGCCGACGTGCAGGCGCATCCCGCCCAGGAGGGAGGGATCGACCACGACGTTGACGGAGACCGGTCGGCTGTACTGGCGCGTGAGCGCCGAGCGGAGCCGGTCGAGCTGCTCGGGGGCGATCGGTGCGGCGACCGAGACCGTGGCGAGGATGAACCCGCCCTGGTCGGCGACCACGCCGGCTGCGAAGCGGACGAGCTCCGGGATGCGTCGACCGCGCGGGTGCGCGATCAGCTGTCGGAGGATCGCCAGCGTCTCGGCCGCGGCCTTGCCCTCGAGGAGGCGCTGCACGAGCGCGACCTTCGAGTCGGCGGCGGCGAGCTTGCTGCCGAGCGCGAGCTCGAGCTGGGCGTCGGAGGCGACGACCTCGCCGAAGGAGTGGAGCTCCTTCTCGAGGTTGACGCCCTCCGGAGCGGAGGACGCGATCGCGCGGACCCCGACCTCCTCGACCCCGGCGACCATGTCGCTCGGGCTCGACCAGCGGTGGCCGACGATCACGGTGAGCAGGCGCTTGGCCGGCTCGCCGAAGGGACCGAACACGCGGGCGACGAGAGCCTGCTTGCTGCTCGAGTCGGCGCTCGGGTCGGCGAGGGCCGCGCGCAGCTGCGCCTGGCCGTCGATGACCCGTGCGGCCTCGAAGAGCTGCTGGGCCGTGTCGAGGGACGCCTGACCGGCGAGGGCGGAGAGCTCCGCCTTCGCCGATGCGAGTGCCTGCCTGGACGCGCTGCCCATCAGTTGTTCGCCTTCTCCGAGGCCTCGAGGTCGGCGAGGAAGCGGTCCACGATCGCGGACGCCTTCGCGTCGTCGTTGAGGCTCTCGCCGATCACGCCGGAGGCGAGGTCGATGGCGAGGGTTCCGACTTCGGAGCGGAGCGAGACCACGGCGGCCTGACGGTCCGCCTCGATCTGGGCGTGCGCGTTGTGGAGGATGCGCTCGGCCTCGACCTGCGCCTGCTCCTTCTTCGCCGCCACGATCGCGTTGCCGTCGGCGTTCGCCTTCTCGCGGATCACTCCGGCCTCGGCGCGGGCCTCGGCCAGCTGGGCGGTGTACTTCTCGAGGGCGGCCTCGGCCTGTCGCTGGGCCTCGTCGGCCTTCGCGATGTTCCCCTCGATCGCGGCGGAGCGCGCGTCGAGCATCTTCTGCAGGCGCGGCAGGACCAGCCTCCAGAAGAAGAACAGCAGGATGAGGAAGATCACCCCCGACCAGAAGAAGTCGTAGAACTCCGGGATCAGAATGACCGCGGGGACGTCACCTTCTTCCGCAGCGATGTTCACAGCGGTGCTGAACACGACTACGCCGCGAAGATGAAGTAGGTGGCGAGGCCGATGAGCGCGAGCACCTCGGTGAACGCGATGCCGAGGAACATCGTGGTCTGGAGGCGGCCGGCCATCTCGGGCTGGCGCGCCATGGCCTCGACGGTCTTGCCCGCGACGATGCCGACACCGATGCCGGGGCCGATCGCTGCGAGGCCGTAACCGACCGTCGCGATGTTGCCGGTGAGTTCGGCGAGAACGGTGACTGAGTCCACGAGTGGGTCCTTTCAGTGGGGTGATCGTGAGAACGGGCGGGAGCCCGTGAGTAGTGGGGTCAGTGCTCCTCGGCGACGGCCAACTGGATGTAGACCGCAGCGAGGAGGGTGAAGATGTAGGCCTGCAGCACGGCGACGAGGAGCTCGAAGAGCGTGAACGCACCGCCGAAGGCGAAGGTCACGACGCCGAAGAGCTTGAAGCCCGGGTCGATCTGGGAGCTGAAGAGGAAGAACTGCGTGGCCGAGAAGCACAGCACCAGCAGGAGGTGGCCGACGATCATGTTCATCACGAGCCGCAGTGCGAGCGAGAGCGGACGGATGATGAACGTCTGCAGCAGCTCGATCGGCGTGAGGATGAAGTAGATCAGGAACGGCGCTCCGGGCGGGAACAGGGCGTTCTTGAAGAAGCCCATCCCCCGGTCCTTGATGCCCGCGTAGATGAACGTCACGTAGGCGACCAGGCCGAGGAAGAGCGGCATGCCCACCACGGAGGTCCCCGCGATGTTCAGGAACGGGACGATGCCGGTCAGGTTCATCGAGATGATCGCGAAGAAGATCGTCACGAGGATCGGGAGGAACCGGCGCGCGTCCTTCTCGCCGAGGATGTCCTTGGCGATGGTGACGCGGACGAAGTCGAACGCGAGCTCGACGACGTTCTGGAAGCGGCCGGGGACGAGGCGCAGCTTGCGCGTCCCGAGCCAGAAGAACAGCATCAGTGCGATGACCGCGATGAAGCGGACCAGCATGACGCGGTTGATCTCGAAAGGGGTTCCCTCGAAGAGGAAACCGGGCGGGAAGAACTCGGAGATCGACGGGGTGTGGAAGTCACTCTCACCGGTCGAGGACGAGACCAACAGGGTCACAGCGTTAGCAAACAGCGCTAGCTCCTGGAATTCGGGGCGTGGCACGTTGCAGCCGACCGAATCGAATCATTCGGACGCAACGCTCTCGCGACGACGAAAGGTGGGGTTTTCCGCTCGGACGGCGATCGTGCTCGACGACCGCCATCAACGATGAGACGATCTGAGGACACGTTCGCCTGCGGGATTCGTCCCTACTGTAGCAACAGAACGGCCTGAGAGCCGAATCGTGGTCCTCTCAGGAACCGTTCGGCTCGTCCTCATCGAGCGATGTCGCTGACGTTCGGCATGCGCGAGCGCGAGACGACGAGGACGTCGATCACCAGGGACCCCAGGACGGCGACGATGATCGTGACGAACATCGCGGTGCTGTTCAGCCACGGCTGATCGCGCAGGACCAGGGCGGCGATCACGAACAGCACGAACTTGGCGAGCCACGTGCCGAGGACGACGGCGAAGAACCCGCCGATGTCGAGGCGGTTGGCGACGAGGATGCTCGCGGCGGTGAGGAGCACCATCACGCCGCCGACGATCGCGCCGAGGAGGGCTCCGATCGCGCCCTCTCCCCCGGCGGCGATCCCGCCGACGACGGTGCCGAGAACGGCCAGGGCGAGCACGAAGAGGCCGCCCACGACCAGCGCACGGCGCAGGACGGGGACGGACGCGGGCTGCGGACGGGGGGTGGCCGGGGAGGCTCCGGTCATGATGCTTCCTTCCGCGCCGTGGTCGGCGCTGTCGTGTCCCGGTCGATCGGGAGTCCGGCCGGCGGACGGATCAGCTCCGTCGAGGACGCGCGGTCGAGGGGGTCGAGGACGGGTGAGGCCTCCGCGGACTGCGCCGCCGCCTCGAGCCGCTTGCGGCGGCTGAGCGGGGCGAGCGTGACGACGGTGCAGACCAGCAGACCGACTCCGAGGAAGACGAGCGGGACCCACAGCACGTCGACCACGAACATCAGCAGGCAGCTGACGGCGACGACGGCGGTCCACGCGTAGAAGATCAGCACGGCGTGCAGGTGGGAGTGCCCCATGTCGAGCAGGCGGTGGTGCAGGTGCTTCCGGTCGGCGCTGAACGGCGATTTGCCCGCGCGCAGGCGCCGGATCACGGCGAGGCCGAAGTCCATCAGCGGCACCACGAGGATCGCGAACGGCAGGATGATCGGGATGAACGCGGGCAGGAGCTCCTTCGCCGCGAGCTGGGCCGGGTCGATCTGGCCGGTGACCGCGATCGCGGAGGTGGCCATCAGCATCCCGATCAGCAGTGCGCCGCTGTCGCCCATGAACATCCGCGCCGGACGCCAGTTGATGGGGAGGAATCCGGCGCAGGCGCCGACCAGCAGGACCGCGATGAGCGAGGCCAGGTTGAAGTAGTCGGTGGGCGAGGTCTGCTGCACCAGCAGGTAGCTGTAGAGGAAGAAGACGCCGTTGGCGATCAGGGCGACGCCCGCCACGAGGCCGTCGAGGCCGTCGATGAAGTTGAGAGCGTTGGTGACCAGGACGATCGCGAGCACGGTGATGATCAGCGACATCCACGGCGAGCCGACGGTCAGGCCGCCGATCGGCAGGGAGACGATCTGCACGCCCTTCCAGGCGATCAGGCCCGCGGCGATCAGCTGACCGGCCAGCTTCGTGGTCCAGTCCAGGTCCCAGATGTCGTCGGCGACGCCGATGAGGACGATGAGCAGGCTCGCGCCGAGGATCGCGAGGATCGGCTCGGGATTGGCGAACACCAGCCGGAAGTAGGGCAGCTGGGAGGCGATGCCGAAGCCGACGAGGATCCCGAGGAACATCGCGATGCCGCCCAGGCGGGGGGTCGGCCGCGTGTGCATGTCCCTGACGCGGATCTTCGGGTAGAGCCGGTACTTCAGGCTCAGCTTCCAGATGACCCACGACAGCGCTCCGGTCACGAGCGCAACCGCGAGCGAGACGAGGGCGAAGGTGATCACCGGTTACTCACCCGGAGCGGAGTCGGTGCGGGCGGCGCCGGTGCCGGGCGTCGGCGCGTTCGTGCTCGACGAGCCCGTGTCCGGCGCATCGGCGGAATCGACGGGCGCGGAGTCGCCGGGCGCGGAGTCGTCCTGCAGGCGGGCGCCGGAGGCCCAGTCGGGGCGCGCGGTCGGGGTCCGCTCGAAGGCGTACGGGTCGCTGCCGGTCGCGGTCTCGGCGGGCTCCTGCTGGTACCCGGCCTGCGCCGCGCCGGCCGTGGAGGCGTCGGGCTCCGACGTCTCGGCACGAGGCGCGTCCGGATCCGGCAGCAGGTCTCCGACGACCTCGCGGATCCGCTCGGCCGACACGACGCCCTGGCGCAGGATGCGCAGGGTGCCGCCCTCGAAGCTCAGCGCTGTCGCGTCGACGATCGTCGAGGACTCGCTGGCGCCCGCGGGGCGGTCGCTGTAGCGCGATCCGGCGGCGCCGGCGTCGAGATAGACGTCGACGGAGTCGCCGAGCTGGTCGAACGCCTCCTGTGCGGTCGTGGCCGAGGGCTGCCCCGTGCGATTGGCGGAGGAGACCGCCAGCGGGCCGGTCTCGGCGAGGAGCTCGATCGTCACCGGGTTGTCCGGCATGCGCAGCGCCACGGTCCCGCGCGTCTCGCCCAGGTCCCAGACGAGTGAGGGCTGGGCGTGCAGGACGACGGTGAGCCCGCCGGGCCAGAACTCGCGCGCGAGGTCGCGCACCGCCTCCGGCACGTTCTCGGCGAGGGCGTCGAGGGCGGCCACGTCCCCGATCAGGACGGGCGGCGGCGACTGCCTCGTCCGTCCCTTCGCGTCGAGCAGGCGCTGGACCGCGGCGGCGTCGAACGCGTTGGCCGCGACGCCGTAGACGGTGTCGGTGGGGATCACCACGAGCTCGCCGCGGCCGATGGCCGTCCGCGCGAGACGGGTGCCGGTAAGGAGGTCCGTGTCGACGGAGCAGTCGTAGATGCGTGCCATAACGGGTCGATGATACCGGCGCGGTCCGTGTCCGGACCGGCTGCGGCGCGGCGGTCGCGTCAGCGCCGCCCGAGGCCGGGGCTCGGCGGCCGTCGCAGCGGCGCCCGACCCGCGCCGGCCGAGGCCGCCGGAGCGCTTCCGTGAGGCACTCGGCCCGGCGTGGCGGGCGCCTCCGCCGACAGGACGCCCACGAGCGCCACGGAGACGGCGAGCGTCGCGAGCGAGTGCTGATCGCCGAACCAGGTGGTGTTGTCGGCCATCCCGTGCAGGAACGTCCAGAGGACGGCGACGGCGAGCGCCCCGACGGCGACGGCCTCGTTCCGGGCGACCCGGAGGAGCAGGCGCACGACGGCGACGGTGGCGAGGAGGAGGAACGCGAGGACGGGGAGCGCGATCAGGAGCCCGCCGTTGGTCCACGCGGTGACGAGGAGGTTGTGAGGCGGGCGCGGCTCGCTGTGCTGGGTGAACTGCGACCCGCGCGCCAGCCACAGCTCCTGCCATCCGCCGTACCCCAGCCCCAGCAGCCAGTTGTCGGGGAACGCACTCGCAGCCAGGCGCAGGAAGTCGCCGCGGGCCCCGAGCGTGAGCAGGCCCGCCTCCGCCAGCTGAGGGAAGGACACGGCGACGGCGTACACGGCCGTGATCCCGGAGGGGATGGTGATCATCCAGGCGACCGGACCGAGGCTGCGTCCCTTGAGTCCGCGGATCGCGGCGACCAGCAGGGGCAGGACGATCGCGAGGACGATCGCGGTCTTGGACAGCGTGAAGAGGGCGCCGACCAGCCCGGCGACGGCGACGAGCAGGAGGAGCCTCCCCCGCTGCCGTCTCCAGACGGCGAAGGCCAGCGCGCCGGTCGTGGCCATGTACATCGAGGCGATGTTGCCGTTGAGGAAGAACCCTCCCGACTTCTCCTGCAGGACGTTGTTGAAGGACGTCGTGAAGATGTCCCGCACGTAGATGTCGGAGAACAGCACCGCGTCCGGCCACCGGAGGTAGGCGGTCTCCTGCACGGGATCGAGCTGGAAGAGGATCGTGAGCGTCACCTGGAGGAGGAACACGGGCGCCGCCCAGTTGAGGGCGCGGCCGACGACACGCCAGGCGCCGTCGCCGAGCCCGCGGACGGCCAGGTACGGAGTGAGGAAGGAGACGACGGAGACCACGTCGCGCAGCGCGGCCGCGCGTGCTCCGGAGTAGGTGAGCGCGAAGAGGGTGCCGGCGATCACGAGGAGGACCACGACCACGAACCGGTCGATCCGCCCGCCGCGCAGCCGAGCCACGGAGTACGGGAGGAAGAGCAGGCTCCAGGCGACCGGAGCGGTGACGGGGCCCAGGGTGTAGAGCTGCACGACGCTCAGCGCCAGGAGCACCGCGAGGAAGACGAGGACGATCCGCTCGTGCCGCCGCTGAGCGGGATCCGCCGTCGCGCGCGACGGCCGCCCGCGGGTCTCCGGAGCGTCGGTGACGCGGGTCGCGGCGATGACGGAGGGACGAGAGGCGGTCGGGCGGCGGAGGAGGGCGTCGTCGGCGTGGCGGCCCATGTCAGAGCCGTTCCGCGGAGGTGCCGGTGGCGGCCTCCGTCTGGCGGAGCGGAGGAGCGGCGCGCCGATTCCGGGACGACGGGCCGACCTCTCGCGGCGGGAGGGTCGTCCGCGGGCGCCGGTCCGGGGCGGGAGGCGGATCGAGCAGCACGGGAGAGGCGGTGGCGTCGGCGGACGCGGGCGGGAGAAGGGATGCAGGTGGCATGTCGCGCCGACACTAATCGCGCGGCACGAGCCTCGACGGGCTTGGCGCGGAACGTCGATCCGTGTGCGCGCGGCGGTCCCGCCTCAGTCGCGGGGGTGTGCCAGCAGCTCGTCCGCGCGGCGGGCGATGCCCGGCCAGCCGAAGTCCGCCGCTCGGCGCCGCGACGCCGCAGCGACCTCCGCGCGTCGCCGGGGATCGCGCAGCGAGGCGATGAGGGCGGGGAGCTCCGCGAGGACGGCGTCCGCGACCTCCTCCTCCGTGCCCGGCGGGACGAGGACGGATCCGTCGACCACTCCGTCGGAGGTGCGCAGGATCTCGGGGAGGCCTCCGCGCTCGACCGTCACGACGGGGATCCCCCGCGAGAGCGCCTCCACCACCACCATCCCGAACGGCTCGTCCCAGCGGCAGGGGTAGAGCAGGAGCGCCGAGGAGCCGAACAGCTCCAGCAGGTCCTCGTGCCGGAGGAACGGGAGCCGGCGCACGACGCCGGGCAGGGTGGCGACCGCCTCGTCGAGCGCTCGGACGTACGGGGTGGGCGTCGCGTCGTCCCCGAGGCCCGATGCGCCGGCGATGACCAGCCGCAGATCGGCGCCGTGCTCGGTCCGCATCCGCTTCACGATCTCGACGGCCTCGCGGGCTCCCTTCTCGGCCACCAGCCTCCCGGCGAAGACCGCCTCCGCAGTACCGCCGAGCGGCGCCGGCGGGACCTCGGGCGGAGGGACGACCCCGTTGTACAGGACGGCTGTGGCGATCAGGCCGTACCGGTCGACCGCCCGGGCGCGCAGGAACTCGCTGCAGAAGATCCACTCGTCGACCGCGTCGAGGTAGCGCCGGGACGCGGCGGGATCGGGCGGCAGGTGATCGAGCAGGTCGTTGTGAAGGTGTGCGACGATCCGCCCCCGGTAGCCCAGGCGGCGCAGGCGCACGGCGTAGCGGGGGCGGTTGTGGATCCAGACCGTCGGGACACGGCGCAGCGACGGAGCGAGCACCAGCAGCCAGAAGCGGCCACCGAAGGACAGCCGACGCAGCTCGGCGCCCGGGTCGCTGTCGCGCCGACGCGCCAGGAGGAGTGCCGCGCGCCGCTGGACCGCGTAGATCCGCCGGTACAGGCGGTGCGGCCGGACGTCCACACCCGGTGACGCCGACGACCACGGCGCGTGCACGGCGATCCGGAGCGAGGACCGGGACACCGTCTCGCGGACCCAGGTCGCCACGGCTCCCCCGCTGCCGTCGAAGCGCTCCTCGGCGGCCAGCACCACGGCGACCTCGACCGGGGCGGCGGAGCCGAGCCGGAGCCGGGCGGGCAGTCGCGACAGGACGAGCGATCGCGCCTCGGCGATGTCGCGCCCCGGCGCCAGGAGGGCGGTCGCTCCCAGCACGAGGACCGCGAGCGCCAGCTCCACCGGGAGCAGCCGCAGGGGCGCGCCCTCGGGGAGCAGGCGGAGCAGGAGCAGCACGATCGCCATCGGTGCGGCGAGCAGCGGCCCCGCGGCGCACGCGCGCAGGAACGCGCCGAGGCGCACTCCGAGCACCACCCGCAGCACGGCGCAGGTGACGGCGAAGCCGAGAGCGCTCGAGAGCAGCAGCCCGCCGATCAAGCCGTCGAGTCCGAACAGCACTCCCCCGCCGACGATCATCGGGACCGTGATCGCGGTCTTCACGATGTTCACGACCAGCCCGAACCGCACCCGGTCCATCGCCATCAGGATGAAGCCGACCGGATTGCCGATCGCCCGCACCGCGCCCACCACCGTCAGTGCGCTCGTCATGCCCGCGATCCAGCCCCAGCCGGGTCCGTAGAACAGTCGCACGATCTCCTCGGAGCGCAGCGCCACCAGCATCAGCGGCGGGATGCTCGCCATGCTGAGCACCGCGGTGACGCGGAGGTGGTTCCGCGCGACGCGCTCACGGTCGTGCTGGATCGAGGAGAACACCGGGAACATCACCCGCGTCACGATCGGGTTGACCCTCGCGGGGAGGTTCACGGCGAGGTTGTATCCCAGGGTGTACCCGCCCAGCTGGGCCGGTCCGAGCAGGCGGCCGATCGCGAGCGAGCCGGCGTTCGAGCCCAGGTAGTTGACGATGCCGTCGAGGGTCTGGAAGACGCCGAAGGAGAGGAAGCGGGCGGTCTCGCGGATCCGGAACCGGAACCGCAGTCGGAACCAGCGCCGAGCCTGCAGGAGGGCGAGCACGGAGCGCAGAGCCGCGGTCGCGACGAGCCCCCACGCGTAGGAGAGCGCCCCTGCGCCCGAGACCGCGAGGCAGACCGTCACGGCGAAGCCGCCGACGAGAGCGATCGTCTCGGACACGGCGACCGCTCGGAACCGGATCCCCTTCTCGAGCACCGCTCTCGGCACCTGCCCGGCTGCGCTGCCCACGAACACGAGCGAGGCGACGGTGAGGACCGGCGCCGCGGCGGCGGACCCGAGCAGGGAGGCGATCGGTGCGGCGCCCAGGAGGACGGCGACGGTGACCAGGAGCCCGACGGAGAGGTTGAGCCAGAAGACCGACGAGAGCTCGAAGCTGGTCGCCCGCCGGCGCTGGATGATCGCCTGGGCGACCCCCATGCCGAGGAAGATGTCGACGAACGCGTTGAGCAGGGCGACGATCGCGATGATCCCCATCTCGGAGGGGTCCAGCAGTCTCGCCAGGAGCGCGAACTGCCCGAGCTGCACGACGAGCGCGACGGCGAACGAGACCGCCGTCCAGGCGGTCGCGTCGACGGTGCTCCGGCGCAGGCTCACCTTTCCCGCCCGGCGGAGGCCGGACGGAGGCCAGGTCGCGGATCGTCGGCGCGGTGCTCGGCGCGGCTCATCCGCGATCTCCGTCCGTCGTCGACGCTGACCGCCCGGCCGTCCGGTCGTAGAGGTCCTCTAGGTCGCGGATCCGCTCGGCGAGGTCGAACGAGGCGAGCACGCGCTCCCGCCCGGCCGCGCCCATCCGCGTCGCGCGGTCCGGGTCCCGGAGCAGGGCGGCGAGCGCCCCGGTCAGGCCGGGCACGTCCCCCTCCGGGACGAGCAGCCCGGTGACGCCGTCCTGGACCGCCTCCGGGACGCCGCCGTGGCGGTACGAGACGACGGGGACGCCTGCGAGCGCGGCCTCGAGGAAGACCATGCCGAAGCCCTCGGAGTCGCCTGTCGCCGCGGTCCGCGACGGTGCGCAGAAGACCGCGGCGCCGGCGAGGATGCGGGCGACCTCGGCGGGGGGCAGGGAGCCGGTGAAGGTCACCTGCAGGCCCAGCCGCGCCGCCTGCTCGACGAGCGCCTCCCGCAGGTGGCCGTCGCCGACGACGGTCAGGGGGACGTCCCGGATCGGTCCGGGGAGGGCGGCGACCGCCTCGAGCAGATCCGGAACGCCCTTCTTGTCGGTGAGGCGTCCGACGAAGACGATTCCCGCGCGCTCCGCAGCCGGTGCGGCCTCGGGGCGGGAGGTCGGGACGCCGATGTAGCCCACTCCGGTGCGCCGCGGGTCCGCCCCCAGGCGCAGGAGCCCGTCGGTGATGAAGCGGGACACGCCGATCACCGCGTGCGCGGTACGGAAGACGGTGCGGGCCTCGAGGGCGCGGTGAGCTCGGGCGAGGGGTCGGAGCAGGCGCGGAGCTCCGGTCGCGAGCGGCCAGCTGGTCACGTCGTAGCCGTGCCCCGTCACGACGAGCGGAAGGCGCCTCCTCCGTGCGTACCGGGCGATGGAGACGGCGTCGATGAGGAAGTGTGCATGGATGAGGGCGGGCCGGTGCTCATCGACGATCGCGTCGAGCCGTCGTGACACTCCGAGCCATCGCAGGAGGAGGGACCGCCGCCCGCGAGGGGTGATCGGATCGTGCAGGACGATGTCCGTGCGGTCGTGGAGGACGCCCGAGCCGGTGCGCTCGAGGCCCACTCCGAGGGCGCGCCAGCGCTCGAGTCCGTGCATCTGATTGCGGACGAACGTCTCGGAGTCCTGCAGCCACGCGCGCTTCCAGACCAGGACCAGCGGCCTCTCGCCGGCGACGCCGCCCGCGTGCTCAGCGGACGGCACGGCGCACCCGGTAGCGGAGGGCCGCGACCACGCTCGGCAGCACCCGCACGGCGTCGCCCAGATAGCGCCGCCAGAGCCTGCCGGGCTCCCGGCTGAGCCGGTGCGCCCACTCGAGGCCGAGGCGCTGCACCACGAGCGGCGCCCGCGGGATCTCGCCGGCGAGGAAGTCCACGGCGGCGCCGACGCCGAGGCACACCGCTCCCGTGCCGCCGACGACGAGCAGGCGCTCGCGAACCTCCTCCTGCTTGGGGGAGCCGAGGCAGAGCGCGACGATGCGGACGTCGGCCGTGCGCAGAGTCGAGGAGAGGCGGGCGAGGTAGGCGTCGTCCGCGAGCTCGGCCGGCTCCGGCGAGACGACGACCGGAACCTGGAGCCCGGCGAAGCGCTGCTGCAGCTCGGCGGCTGCGCGATCGCCGACTCCGGGGCGTCCGCCGATGAGAGCGACCGGCGCACCCTCGAGCGCCGCGCGGCGGCAGACCTCGGTGAAGAGGTCGATGCCCGTCACGCGGCTCGCCGTGCGGTGGCCGTACGAGCGGGCCAGCCAGACCAGAGGCGCCCCGTCGAGCACCACGAGGGACGCCCGGCCGTAGTACCGCCGGAACTCGCCGGAGTGCTTCCAGCGCACGAAGTGGTCGGTGTTCGGCGTGACGACCAGCTCGTCGCGGCCGCTCCGGGACAGCTCGAGCACGGCCTCCGCCGCCTCGTCGAGCGTGGTGATGCTGGCCGGCATCCGCTCGATGCGGCCGGTGATGTAGGAGGTCATGCCGGTGCTCCTCGGGGGTCGGTGCGGGAGGGAGGGAACGGAGCTGGTGTGCGGAAGGGGCCGGTCGCGGCCGCCTGCACGGGGACGGTCACGTCGTCCACCGGGTGCTCCTCCGATCGGAGAGCCGGCGGCGGGTGTCGTGCACGGCGTAGAGGATCCGGCTGAGCGCCGTGAAGGCGGCGGGGACGTGCTTGAGCACCAGCCCCAGGACGAGCAGCCGCGGCGACCGCGCGGAGCGGAGCACGCGGACGTCGCGCAGCGCCTCGGACCCGAGCCGGACGCCGGTCTCGACGAGCGCCGCGTCGGAGTTCTGGCGGATCGGGGTGAGTGCGACGGGGACGGCGTAGAACCAGGTCGTGAACCAGTCCGACAGCGGGCGCGGCACCTCCTCGAACGTACGGGCGAGCGCCGCGCGCATCTCCTCGGCGCAGACCAGGAGGTTCCGGAGGTCCGGGTCGCGCCGACGGGTGATCGAGGACGCCGTGTGGATGTAGGAGTAGAGGATCTCCGGCACGAAGAGCACCCGTTCCGACGCCTGGACCGCCCGCAGCACACCGACGAAGTCGGACTGGGAGCTCAAGCGCGGGAAGAGCTCCTCCTGTAGGACGGCGCGGCGGAAGAGCTTGTTCCAGAGGAAGCCGTGCAGGCGCCCGGACGCCATCCGCTCGAGAGCGAGTTCGGACGAGACCAGTTCGCGCCGGTCGAGACCGTCGATCACGCGTCCGGAGGTCGACTGCCGGGTGCGGTAGAGCGCCCGGCAGACGACGACGTCGGCCGCCGTCCGCTCGGCCTCGGCGGTGAGGGTCCGGAGGATCTCCGTGTCCCATTCGTCGTCGACGTCCACGAACCAGACGAACTCGGAGTCGATGCCGTCGAGGGCGCGGTTCCGGGCGGCAGCGACGCCGCCGTTCTGCTCGAGGAGCAGGACCCGGGCGTCCTCGCGTCCCTCGGCCCACTTCTCGAGCACCTCCGCCGTGCCGTCCGAGGACGCGTCGTCGACGAGGACGACCCGCATCCCCGGTCCGAGAGTGAGTGCGAGCCGCGCGAGGAAGCCGTCGAGCCGGGCGATCGCGTTGTAGCAGGGAGCCACGACGGTCACCGAGTGCACGCGCCCGCTCACCGTCGGCCCCCGAGCTCGCGGTAGGCGGCGACGACGGGGCCGAAGACGGAGTCGGGCGAGGCGGCCTCGTCCACCCACGCCTTCGCGCGGTCGGCCTGCATCAGGAGCCCCTCGGGTCGCTCCAGAGCGGCGGCCAGGAGCTCGGCGATCCGCTCCCCGTCGGCGTCGGCGGGGAGCAGGAGGCCCCGGCCGTCGGCGAGCAGCTCGCCCACACCGCCGACGTCGGTCGCCACGACCGGGCGACGGCGGGCCATCGCCTCCAGCATCACGAGCGGAGTCCCCTCCCACCGCGAGGTGGACAGGAGGAGGTGCGCCGCGTCCAGCGCTCCGGTCACGTCCGCCGACGGACCGGCGAAGTCGACCACTCCGGCCCCCCGGGCTCGCTCGCGCAGCACCGGCAGCATCGGACCGTCGCCGAGCCAGGTGCCGGTGACGGGCCGGACCCGGGCGAGGGCCTCGACTGCCGCGAGGAAGCGGATTGGGTCCTTCTGCTCCGCGAGCCGCCCGATGCCGAGGACGCGGACGACCGGCTCGGCGAGTTCCGGCGCGAGCGCGGGCTCCGCGGTGACGTTCGCCGGGGCGTTGCCGGTGACCACGACGCGCTCCTGCGGGCGGCCGTAGCCCTCGACGACCATCCGCCCCACGGAGGCGGAGACGGCGAACACCCGCCGGGAGCGGAAGGAGAGCGCTCGACGATCGATCCCGGGCAGCTCGGTGTGCGCGTGCTCGACCACGGGGACACCGAGCGCGGCGCCGACGAGGAGGGCCAGCAGAGCCTCGCGGCGCTGGTGGGCGTGCAGGACGTGCGGGCGGAACCGGCGGACGGCGAGTGCGATCTCGCGCAGATCGGCCGCGAAGCCCTGTCCGGGTCTCGGCACCACGAAGACGGGCGACTCCTGCGCGGCGCGGTCGCTGAGCGGCCCGGGACGCCCCCAGTAGGCGGTCTCGCAGCCGTGCTCGCGGCTCCACGCACCCAGGGAGAGGGCCACACGCTGCGCGCCCCCGTCCTCGAAGGAGTCGAGGACGTGCAGGATCCGCAGGGATCGGGAACGGGCGGCCCTCATGAGAGTGCCCCGTCGGGAACCGCGCCCGGGAAGCGGACGTCGAGTTCGGCCAGGACGGCGTCGACGTCGCGGCCCATCGTCCCGGGGTCGACGTCGTAGTGATCGGCGAGGAGGTCGACGACCTCGTCCCGGGGCCGGCGCTGCCGGATCGCGGCCTCGAAGACCGAGGCGGCGCTCAGCGAGAGCACGATCGGGGGCACCGACGGGCGGGACAGGTCGAGCACGTAGACCTGACGGTCCGTGCGCTCGACGGCGAAGCGCTGGGCCGGCGGCGCGCTGTCCCCCTGCGCCTCCGCGGAGGCCTCCACCGGATGCACGGTGCTCGCCGCGGGGTCGGACGAGGCCGGGAGGTCGCTCACCGGCGCCGTGGCCTCCGCGATCGCCTCGAACGAGGACGCCGGGCCCTGCTTCTCGCTGCGGCCGCTCAGCGCCACCCGGGCGAAACCGGTGAGGGCGGAGGGGAGGCCTCGGAGCGCCCGCAGGGTCCGCTCCCCCCGGAGCCGGAGCCGACGTCGGACCGTCGTCGCCTCGGGATGGCTCGCCTCGAGATCCGCGCGGGTGGGGAAGGCGGCTCTCAGCAGCAGGCCTCCCTTCAGGCGCCAGGGAGCGGACACCACGGCGTGCAGCCAGTTGAAGGTGTGCCGGTCGGAGCTTCGGCGCACGTCCCAGAGAGTCTGTGCCTGCCGGTAGCGCTCCTCGGGCGCGGCGGGAACTCCCCAGGAGGTGAGGAGCTCCGTCATCGGCGTCTGCGCGCCGAGCTCGACGGCCGCGTCGCGGATCGCCTCGCGCTCCTCGCTCGGAAGGCCGGCGCCGTGCGCCTTCAGAACCGTCAGCGCCGTGGTCGCCGAGGCGGAGCGCGCGCTGCGCAGCTGGTGCAGGGCGTGCAGCACGAGGTGGTGCGCGCGCCCGGGGATCCGCAGGGTCTCGTCGCTCAGCGGCAGATCCTCGGCGGCCGCCCAGAGGCGGTCGAAGACGATCCGCTCCTCCTCGAAGGCACCCGGGAAGGAGCGGTGGACGTCGACGTCGCACGGCCACGAGGGGTGGACGAGCGTGATCGAGTGGTCGACGAAGAGGGTCCAGCTGAGAGCCTCGGCGCGGCGGCGCCAGCCCATCGAGGCGAGCAGCCCGAGAGCCTCGTCGAAGCGCTCGGGGTCGACCCAGATGTCGACGTCGGCCGACGTCATCGGCGCGCGGATCCCCTGGCGGTGCAGACCCTCGCCCTTCACCACGAGGCTGCGGACGCCGTGCGTCCGCAGGGTGTACTGCACCAGCACGGCGGCCAGGCGCAGGGCGACGGCGTTCGGCAGCATCGCGTCGGCGGAGGCGCCGACAGCAGGAACCGGTTCAGGCGACACGGACGCGTCCCTCCGCGAGGGCGAGGATCTCCTCGGCCGCGACGGACCACGGGCGCTCCCGCGCGAGCTCGGCGGCCCCCCGGGAGAGAGCCGTCCACTCGCGCCGGAGCCGATGGAGGGCGTCCTCGTACTCCTCGCGCGTCGCGTCGTCGGAGAGGACCACGCCCGCCCCCGCCGCGCAGAGATCGGCCAGGACGCTCGACTCGATCGCGAGGACCGGCAGCCCGCTCGCCAGCGCGTCGAGTCCGGCGGCCGCGCCGGTCGTCGACGGCGTCAGGTGGGCGTACACGTGGGAGTGGCGGAGCACCTCGACGACGCCGTCGCGGTCCTGCTCGCCGACGGAGCGCAGCCCCGACGCGAGGTCGTCGGCGATGCCGCCGCCGTCGTCGATCACGGTGACGTACTCGGTGCCGTCCAGCCGGGCGAGGAGATCGAGCCGCTCGGCGCCCCGGTCGAGACCGGAGGCTCCCACGGCGGCGAAGCGGAGGGGCCCGTCGGGGGCGGACGGTGTCGGGAACGACGCGTCCGGCAGGCCCAGGGGCACGACCGTTCCCGCGAGGGCTGACGCGAGCCGCTCCGTCGGGGCGACGACGACAGCACCGCGGCGCTCCTCCTCGAACCGGAGGCGCGGGAGTGCCGGGAGGTCGTCGGCCAGGAGGACGGTCATCGGAGCGAGCCCGGCGAGCTCCACGGCCGTCCCCGGGAGAGCCACCACGAGGTCGGGCCGCTCCGGAGCGAGCAGTCGGCGGGCCCGGCGCGTGACGACGGCGAGCCCGACGGACCCGGCGCCCCTCCGGCGGGCGGGCTCGAGGAAGCGGGCGAGCACGCTGGGGCGGAGCTCCGCCCCGCTGAACCCCTCCGGGTCACCGGTCACCACGACCACGCGGTGCCCCTGGCGGCGCCAGGCGCGCTCGAGCGGAGCCGCGTGCCAGGCGTCGAGGGCGACGATCCCGATGGTCAGCACGGGCGGACTCCCCCCGTCAGGGGGGATCGGCGGCAGGGACCGGGAGACGGGAGGAGCGCGGAGTCCCGCTGGTCGATGACCTCGTGCACAGGGCGGTACCTCTCTCCGTCGCGGCAGGCGGAGCCGCGGACGTCGGAGAAGTTATCCCCGTGCCCGGCGGCCTCCGAGTGGGAGGCGCGATACGGACGCGGAGGCGGCGTGCGCGCCGCTCACGGAGTCGGATCGCGTCGGCAGCGATCGCTCGACCGTCAGTCCCCGCCACGGGTTCCGCGCCCGCCGCACCGGCATGCGGAGGCACCGAGGCGCCGCCGATAGAGTCGGCTCCGTGACCCTCTCCCCGCAGATCTTCACGCTCCCCTCGGCGGTGCAGCGGACCCCCGCCGCCACTCCTCACCCGGGGCTGCTCCGATGAGGGGCATCGTCCTCGCGGGTGGTTCGGGGTCGCGGTTGTGGCCGATCACCAAGGGCATCTCGAAGCAGCTGATGCCGATCTACGACAAGCCGATGATCTACTACCCGCTGTCGACGCTGATGATGGCCGGGATCGACGAGGTCCTCGTGATCACGACCCCCGAGTACAACGACCAGTTCCGCGCACTGCTGGGCGACGGGTCGAGCCTGGGCATGCGGATCGAGTACGCCGTGCAGCCCTCCCCCGACGGGCTCGCGCAGGCGTTCCTGATCGGCGAGGAGTTCATCGGCGACGAGTCGGTCGCCCTGGTCCTGGGCGACAACATCTTCCACGGCACCGCCCTGGGCACCGCCCTCGCGGCGAACACCACGATCGAGGGCGCCGTCATCTTCGCCTACCAGGTCGCCGACCCGCGCGCCTACGGAGTCGTCGAGTTCGACGAGCACTTCCGAGCCGTCTCCATCGAGGAGAAGCCCGAGCAGCCGCGGAGCAACTACGCCGTGCCCGGCCTCTACTTCTACGACAACGACGTCGTGGCGATCGCGAAGACGATCACGCCCTCGGCCCGCGGCGAGCTCGAGATCTCGACGATCAACGAGCGCTACCTCGAGGCGGGGCGGCTGAACGTTCAGGTCCTCGACCGGGGAACGGCCTGGCTCGACACCGGGACCTTCGATTCCATGATCGAGGCGACCGAGTTCGTGCGCGTGATCGAGCAGAGGCAGGGATTCAAGATCGGCTGCATCGAGGAGATCGCCTGGCGCAACTCCTGGATCGACGACGCCCGCCTCGCCGAGCTCGCCGCACCGCTGGTCAAGAGCGGATACGGCGCCTACCTCCACCGCCTGCTCAGCCTCGAAGGCGTGAACGCGGGCCGCTGAGCCCGGCCTCCCCCGACCTTCCCGACCTCCAGGAGAACCCGTGCGGATCCTCGTCACCGGCGGTGCCGGCTTCATCGGCAGCAACTTCGTCCACCTCACCCTGCGCGAGCGTCCCGACGCGCGGATCACCGTGCTCGACAAGCTCACCTACGCGGGCAGCCGCGACTCCCTCGCCCCCGTCGCCGACCGAGTGCGGCTGGTCGAGGGCGACGTCGCCGACGCCGAGCTGGTGGACCGGCTGGTCGCCGACGCGGATCTGGTGGTCCATTTCGCCGCGGAGTCGCACAACGACAACTCCCTGCACGACCCGACGCCCTTCCTCGCGACGAACGTCATCGGCACCTTCGCGCTCCTGCAGGCGGTGCGCGCTCACGACGTGCGGTACCACCACATCTCGACGGACGAGGTGTACGGCGACCTCGAGCTCGAGGACCTCGCGCGCTTCACCGAGCACACCCCCTACAACCCCTCCAGCCCCTACTCCTCGACCAAGGCCGCCAGCGACCTCCTCGTGCGCGCCTGGGTGCGCTCCTTCGGCGTGCGCGCCACGATCTCCAACTGCTCCAACAACTACGGCCCCTACCAGCACGTCGAGAAGTTCATCCCCCGCCAGATCACCAACGCCATCGACGGCATCCGCCCCAAGCTCTACGGCACCGGCGCCAACGTCCGCGACTGGATCCACGTCGACGACCACAACACCGGCGTCTGGGCCATCATCGACCGCGGCGAGATCGGCGAGACCTACCTCATCGGCGCCGACGGCGAGAAGAGCAACCTCGACGTCGTCACCCGCATCCTCACCGCCTTCGGACAACCCGAGGACGCCTTCGACCACGTCACCGACCGCGCCGGACACGACCTCCGCTACGCCATCGACTCCACCCGCCTGCGCACCGAGCTCGACTGGCGCCCCCGCTACACCGACTTCGACGCCGGACTCGCCGCCACCATCGACTGGTACCGCGCCAACGAGGACTGGTGGCGCCCCGCAAAGGCCGCCACCGAGGAGAAGTACGCGGTGCGGACAGCGTGACCGGACCGTACTCGAGGTCGGCCGCTGCGCGGAACCGGGGACCAGTGGCCTCGGCCGGATCGCCCTGCCTCCGTCACCGGAATCCGCGCGCCGCCGGACTCCGGGGGACGGGGCGTGCCGCATGCTGATCGTCGCCGCCGCCCTCGCTCTGCTGTTCCTGGTCGTCACCTTCCCGCGGCGCGCCGTCGGCCTCCGCGGCTACGCCGTCGGCCTCTCGATCTTCGTCCTCGGCATCGGCGCGAGCACCTCCGCTCCGGACGCCGTCCGCTACGCCTCGACGGGCGTCGCTGCGGTGTTCCTGATCCTGGCCTGGGCGTTCGGCGAGCGGACGCGGCCGAGGAAGCGCACGCGGCTCCTCCTGCTCGCCTGGTTCGTCTGGACGACCGGGGTGAGCCTCCTGATCTCCTCGAGCTCCCCGGCGACCGTCCTCGCCCTCATCGCGGTGCCGCTGCTGCTGTTCCCCGTCGTGTCCCGCCTCGGCGAGCAGGACCTGGTGCCGCTGCTGCGCTGGACGGCGCTCACCGTCCTCGTGCAGGTCGCCGTCGGCATCGCCGAGCTCACCGTCCTGCCCGAGCCGGTCTGGGGCTACCGCAACCTCACCACGGCGGGTCTTCCCGTCATCCGGTACAACCCGTTCCTCCCCGGCCTGATCCGGATCCAGGGCACGACCGGCCACCCGATCATCTTCTCGCTCATCGTGATGTTCGGCTTCTTCCTGATCCTCGCTCTCGGGTCGAAGCTGTCCCGAACGGTCCGGCTCGTCTCGCTCGCTGCTGCGGTCGCCGGCCTCGTCCTCTCGGGGACGCGCAGTGCGTTCGTCGCAGCGGCCATCGGCTTCGTCGTCTACCTCTTCTTCGCTCCCAACACCCGGACGCGGGTGAAGAACGTCCTGATCGTCATCGGGGCGGGAGTCGCGATCTTCCTCGGCGACTTCGGGCTCTCGGCCGTCGCGACTCAGGCGGCCACCTCGGACTCCTTCGGCCACCGCCTCGAAGGATGGGCGAGCGCGGATCAGCTCCTGCACCGCGGCTCTCCCACCGGAGCGATCGGCAGCGGCTTCTTCTCGGAGCTGAGCATCTTCGCGCAGGGCCTGCTGCAGCAGGACGGCTTCCTGGTCATCGACAACCACTTCATCTGGACGCTCGCGATCAGCGGTGGCATCGGGCTCGCCCTCATGGTGCTGGCGATGGGGGGCGCGTGGATCGGCTCCGACCGCCTCGGCCGGGCCCAGGTCGCCGTGATGCTCGCGATGGCCTTCTCCTTCGACCTGATGACGTGGGTCGTCTCAGTGAGCGTCTTCGTGATCTCGCTGACGCTGCCGCCGGACCTGATCGCGCTCGCCCGCCCGGCTCCGCCCCGCGAAGCGGAACCGCCTCCGACGCGGCGGGGGACGCCGAGTCCTCAGCGCGGAGGGGACCGCACCCGCGTGAGGACCTTCCCCCGCTCCTCGCGGTGACAGCACGCTCCCCCTTGCCCGACCAGACCGCACCAGACCAGCCGATCGGAGCTCACATGCCTGAGATCATCGACACCGAGACCTTCGTCATCGGCGATTCGACGAAGACGAACTCCCTGGGCCGTGCGCTGAGCATGGCGCTCACCGCGGCTGAGCTCGGACGCGTGCGGGTTCTCGCCTTCGAGGACGGGGAGCTCTGGGCCGGAGCGAGACAGTTCCCTGCGGAGGTCGTTCCTTTCGGTCGGAGGGATCTGGCGCGCATCGAGCGGGACGTCCGCGCGTCAGCGTCGGAGCGGAGGACCATCGTCTGGTTCTCGAAGGGGACGGACCCCCTGCCGCGTCTGGCTCGGCGCCTCTCCCGCATCCCGAACACAGTCGTGGTCGCGGATTTCGACGACGACGACGTCTCGATCATGGAGGCCTTCCGATCCGAGTCCCTCCTCAACCGGGCGAAGGCGAATCCGCTGCGCCGGAAGGCTCCGTCCCGGCTCCGCCGGAGCCAGGCCAGGATCGCGCGCGACGCCGGCCTCGTCACCTTCTCGAGCGCGGGACTCCGCGGGGTGTACGCCGAGCGCTTCGATCTCGGTGACGCGTCCGCGGTCATCCCCCACACCCGGGTGTCGACGACGCGTGATCGGCCGCGCGGGCCCTCCACCGACGGCCGTCTGACTCTGGGCTTCATCGGGACCGTCCGCAGCTACAAGGGCGCGGACACTCTGAACGCCCTGCTGCGGGCCGATCCGGACGTCGGCATCGTCACCTTCGCCCAGTCATGGACGCCGCCCTCCGATGTGGCGGCGCAGTGGGTCATGCGGCCTCCAACGACACCGCTGTCCGAGATCTACGCGGACGTGGACGTGCTCGTCCTCCCCATGGACGACCGCAGCCCGGCAGCGCTCTACCAGCTCCCCGCGAAGCTCGTGGACGCGGCCGTGTTCGGGACTGCCGTGGCGGCGACGCCGACCCCGCCGATCGAGGAGTTCGCGGCCGGAGCCTTCCTGCCGGTCACCGACTGGTCGGATCCCGTCGGCGTCCTCGCAGCGATCAGAACCGCCGACAAGGAGCAGCTGGGAGCAGCGCTCCAGGCGAGGTTCACCACTCTTCTCTCCCCCGAAGCAACAGCCGACACTCTCGACACCGCTGTCCAGAAGGCACTGATCAGAAAGAGCACCCACCGTGCATGAACGACCGGCAGCCGTCCAGGTCCCCCTTCTCTCCGTGAAGGTCACTCCGATGACCGCTGCGGGAGTCGCCGACCTCGTGTCGAGCGAGCCCTCCGGGCCGACGCTGATCCTCAACCACAATCTGCACAGCAGCTACCTCCACCTCAAGCACGCCTGGTTCCGCAGGTTCTACGAGCGCAGCGACATCGCGGTGATCGACGGGTGGCCCGTCCTGGCCCTGGCCTCCCTGAAGCGCCGGGTCACGACCGAGGAGCGCATCGGGTCGACCGATTGGATCCACGCGCTCTGGTCCGACACGCGCTCGCCCGGCCGCCGGGTCTTCATCCTCGGCGGCACCGAGGAGATCAACGCCGCGGCCGTCAGCGCCTGGAGCAGGGCGCGTGCCGTCGACGACGTCGCCGGGATGTCCGGGTACTTCGCACGGGAGGACGAGGAGTCGGTGGTCGACGCGATCCGCAGCCACGCGCCGACCCTCCTCATCGTCGGCCTCGGGATGCCGAAGCAGGAGCGATTCCTGGACGAGCACTGGGACGACCTCCCCGACGCGTACATCGCCACCGTGGGCGGGGCCGTCGACTACATCGCAGGCGCTGTCGAGCTGAGTCCGCGCTGGCTCGGCTCGGTCGGCCTGGAGTGGGCGTGGAGGTTCCTGCACGATCCGCGGCGCCTCTGCACCCGGTACTTCGTGGAGCCGTTCGCGCTGGCCGGACTGATCCTCCGCAACACGCTCCGCGGAGCGGGGACCCGATGAGCCTCACCACCCGCGACGTGACCACCGTCGTCCCGACCCTCGGCAGGCCTGCGCTCGCCCGCGCTCTGCAGTCGGTGCGCGGACAGACGGGCGCTGGAGGCCGGACGGTCGTCGTCCTCGACGACCCCTCCCGCGAGAACCACGTACGGAGTCTTCTCGAGGACGAGGTCCTCCTGGTGACGGCGGGCAGAACCGGCGGGGCGAACGCCCGCAGCACCGGAGCCCGAGCGGCCGAGACCTCGCACGTCGCGTTCCTCGACGACGACGACTGGTGGGAGCCGGAGAAGCTCGCTCGCCAGGTGAAGGCGCTCTCCGAGTCCTCGGCCGATCTCTGCTACACCGCCACCTACTTCCACGAGTCGGGCGACGGCGTGCGCCGACTGCCGACGCGCGAGCTCGCGGCGGGTCAGTCCGTCGCGTCCTATCTCGTCGCCCGTCCGAGCCTCAAGCACGGCACGGGGTACATCCAGACGAGCTCCCTGCTCGCGAGCAGGCGCCTCCTGGACGAGCACCCGTGGGACCCCTCGATGAAGAAGCACCAGGACTGGGACCTCGTCGCGCGGTGGGCTGCGGCCGACGCGCGGATGACCTACGTCCCCCTCGCTCTCGTGCACGTCCAGCAGGGTTCCGCCGCCTCGATCTCGAAGACGGCGGACTGGCGCGCGAGTGCCGCCTGGCTCGCCCGCCACGGCGACGCCCTGGACTCCCGCGCCTACGGAGACTTCGTCGCCACGCAGATGCTGCGGGGCGCCCTCAGCGCCCGCGATCCGCGCGGAGTCGCCGCCTCGGTCGCGGAGCTGTCCCGCCGCCGACCCCACGTCGCCGCGATGATCGTGGGTCTCCACGGTCTCGTGGAGAAGTAGATGCGGGGAGCCGCTCCGAACGGTCCGCGGCGCTCGAAGCCGATCCTTCGCCTCCTCGGTTTCGTCCTGATCCCTCTGATCAGCGCCCTGAGCCCGCTGATCGTCATCCCCTCCATCACCAGCTCCTTCGGAGCGACGGCGTGGGCGTCCGTCGCCGTCGCCCAGTCCATCGGGTCCGCCGCAGCGGTCGTCGTCGAACTCGGCTGGGGCCTGAACGGCCCCCAGCGGATCGCCCGGATGGGGCGGCGGGCTCGATCGCAGACCTATGCTCTGGCCACGGCGACGAAAGTCCTCGTCTTCCTGCCGCTGGTCGTCCCCGTAGTGATCGTCACCGGCCTGCTCGCGCCGGCGGATCCGGTCGCGGCCGCGTGGATCGCCGTCGCAATCGCACTGAGCACGCTGTCGCCGGCGTGGTTCTTCATCGGCGCAGGCCAGCCGCGGAACATCCTGCTTTTCGACGCTCTGCCCAGACTGGCCGCCAACGGGCTCACCGTGCTCCTGATCAGTGCCGCGGGAGCGCCGCTGGCGGTCTACCCGCTGCTACTCGCCGTCGGTACGATCGTGCCTCCGGTCCTCGGCTGGTCCGCTGCAGGGAGCCGACTCGGGTTCCTGCGCTCTCTGGGCCCGCGCCGGATCCTCCGTGCTGTCCGCGCGCAGAACGTCGCCCTCCAGGGACGACTGGCCAGCGCGGCCTACATCGCCCTGCCGGTGGCGATCGTCGGAGCGGCCTCGCCGGGAGCTCTCGTCGTCTTCTCCGCCGCGGAGCGGCTCCAGCGCCTGGTGCTGGCGCTGCTCGCCGCCTTTCCCAACGCGCTGCAGGCATGGGTCGGGGCGCCCGGATCCGATGCCGACCGCTTCCGCCGCATCGCGCGCGCCGTCGGCGCCAACGCCGTCCTCGGGCTCGTCGCCGGAACCGGCTTCGCCTTCTTCGGGGGCTTCGCGGCTCAGATCCTGTTCAGCGGGGAGATCACCCTCCCGCTCCCCATCACCGCTCTCTGCGGAGGGGTCATCGCCATCACCTGCGTGTCGCGGGCTACCGGCGGTCTCGGCCTGGTCGCTCTCCGTCGCCTGAAGGCGCTGCGCAACAGCGCGCTCGTCGGAGCGGCGACGGGGCCGGTGCTCATCTGGCTGCTGTCCCGGACCTTCGGCGCGCCCGGAGGTCTGGCCGCCGAGGTCGTCACCGAGCTCACCGTCCTCATCGTCCAGATCGTCTTCCTGCTCCGCGCTCGGAAGCGCTGAGCCCGTACCCGGAGCGGACGACCCGCGTCTCCTCCTACCCTTTCGAGGGTCACCGGCCTCGAGGCTTCGTCAGTCCGGCCCGATCGCTCCTCACCGTGGATACCGTCGCAAGCGCACCGCATCGGCAATCCCGGGAGGACGCGCCATCATGCTCGACGCCCCTGAAGCGACTCCCCTGCACGACCGCTCTCACCGACGGCCGGACCGGTCCTCCTCCTCGCGCCGGCGGTTCCTCCGCTTCGGCAAGGCGTTCGCGGTGTCCTCGGTCATCGCTCTGCTGGCCGTTCTCGGCGCGGTGTCACCGGCCGGCAGCGCAGCCGCAGCGGGCACGGGCCCCACGGCCGCCGACGTCACGACGGCGCACCCGAGGCTCGAGCTCGACCAGCAGTCGGTCGTCGATCTGCGAGCGTCGGTGTCGTCCGATCCCGCCGTCACCGCCGTATGGAACCGCGTCCGCGCGGAGGCCGACCGGATGCTCACTGAACCGGTTCTGAAGCGGAGCTCTCCGGACGGCATCCGCATCCTGGAGACGTCGCAGACCCTCGTCCAGCGCGCCCGGACTCTGGGCATCAGCTATTTGGTGACCGGGTCCCCCGCCTACGCGGACCGGCTCTGGCTCGATCTCGACGCGGCATCGAAGTTCGCCGATTGGAATCCGGATCACTTCCTCGACACCGCCGAGATGACGCAGGGGATGGCCATCGGCTACGACTGGCTCTACGCCCGCTGGACACCCTCCCAGCGGAGCACACTGAGCTCCGCCATCCAACGGCTCGGCCTCCAGCCGTCCGTGCCCGTCTATTCCGCGCCGGCGAACACCTCCGGCCCCTATGCGCACGGCGGCAATTGGGCCGTCGTCACCAACAACTGGAACATCGTGGCGAACGGAGGGATGATCGCCGGTGCAGTCGCGACGGCGCAGGACAATGCGGGCCTCTCCGATCGGATCCTCGGCTACGCGACCCCCAGTCTCCGCCGGGGCCTCGCGCAGTTCGGGCCCGACGGCGGGTACGCCGAGGGGCCGACGTACTGGGAGTACGCGACGCGGTATCTCGCCTCTGCGTTGAGCACACTCGATGTCGCAACCGGGACGGACTGGGGCCTGGCAGCCTCGCCCGGCGTCAGCACGACGGGCTACTTCCCCGTGCAGATGCTCGGGGCGTCGAAGGAGATGTACGACTTCGGCGACAGCGACTCGACGCAGCTCAACCCGCCGTCGCAGCTGTACCTGGCGAAGAAGTTCGACAACGCCGACTTCCTCTCCGTCGGCGGCAAGCAGACCGGCAGCGATGCGCAGCGGCTCATCTGGTACCAAGCCGCCACGACCGCCGCGGCCGGCCCCGGGGCGTCGAGGGACTCCTTCTCCGCAGCCGCCGGCGTGAGCACGATGAGATCGTCCTGGGACGCGGACGGCACCTCCGTCGGCTTCCGCTCGGCCAGCAGCCCCACGAGCGGGCACCAGCACCAGGACTCCGGCTCCTTCATCCTCGACGCTCTGGGCGAGAGGTGGTCCTCCGACCTCGGACGGGACGACTACAGCCTCGCCGGCTACTTCGAGGGCGAGTCCCGGTGGACCTACTACCGGAACAGGCAGGAGGCGCACAGCACCCTCCTCGTCGACCCCTTCAGAAGCTCGACCGCCTACGCGACCGGGCGGTCGACGATGGTCCGCTCGGACGCCAACGCCTCCTCGTCGCTGGCGGTCAGCGACCTGTCCGCCCTTCTCCCGGGCGGCACCACCTGGCAGCGGGGCGTGAAGCTCTTCGACGGACGCGACCAGTTCCTCGTTCAGGACGAGGTCGAGCGGTACGGCCCCGTCGAGGCGCTCTGGTCCATGAACACCGAGGCCCTGATCGACGTCTCGGACGACGGCCGCAGCGCCACCCTCTACCGCGACGGCCAACGGATGCTGGCCCGCATCGTCACCGACGACTCCTTCCGGTTCTCCGTCATGGACGCCGCTCCCCTGGCCACCTCACCGCGACCGGCCGGTCAGAGCTCGAACCTCGCCGACAGAAAGCTGACCATCGCGGCCTCCGGGACCGACAGCGTCCAGATCGCCGTGCAGTTCTCCCCGCTCCACGGCGACGCCCCCGTGGCAGCGGCAGCCCCGGTCGTCGGCCTGTCATCGTGGTCACTGGATGCGGTCGGGACGAGCCGGGCCACCGGCGTGACGGTGGGCGGCACCCCCCTCCCGTCCTTCGCGGGCGACGACGTCGCCTACACAGCAGCAGTCGACCCGACCGGCCCGGTGCCCGTGGTCGCCGCGCAGGCCGCGGCCGGATCGGTCGTCACCTCGACCTCGCCCGCCGCCGTTCCCGGCTGGGCCTCGACCACCATCACAGAGCCCGGCAGGACTCCGACCACCTACCGCGTCCTCCTCACACCGGGGCCGATCCGGATCGAGAGCGCGGTCGCCTCCCGGACGACGGCGGGGTCACCGGAGGTGACTTTCGACGGGACCGAGGGAACGTACTGGTCCACGTGGGGCGACAACTCGATCACGTGGCAGCTCGCGCGCGCCACGGCGGTCGAGCGCCTCGATCTCTCCTGGGTCGCCAACTCCAGTCGACTGTCGAAGTTCGATCTCCTCAGCTCCCCCGACGGCCGGACGTGGACCGCTCGTACCTCCGGGTCCTACCTCGGGACCGGCGGATGGGCCTCCGTCGCTGCGGCGATGCCCTCCGATTCCCGGTTCGTCCGCCTGGTCGGTCACGGGGACGGCACGAAGGACGTCTGGACGGCGCTGCGGGAGGTCAGGATCTACAGTTTCACCGAGGACGCGCACGTGCACGTGCCGGACAAGAGCCTCTCGTTCGCGACGGCCGCGATCTCCGCGTCCGAGGTGCAGGCCGGCGCAACGGCCGCGGCCTCGGCGACGGGTACCGGGCCGGACGGGCGGACGCTCCCCGCGTCCTCGGTGAGGCTCACGTGGGGCTCCTCCGATCCCGCCGTCGCCTCGGTCGACCGGTCGGGTTCGGTCACCGGGCGCACCGCGGGGACCGCCATGATCGGCGTGCTCGTCGAATCGGGCGGCGTCATCCGCTCGGCGAGCGTTCCGGTGACGGTGGTCGACAGGACGAAGGTCCGTCTCTACCCGACCGCCGACTCCTACGTCCAGGGCGGAGCATCAGCGGGCACCAACTACGGCGCCATCACCGGAATGCTCGTCAAGACCAGCGCCTCCACCACCACCGACCAGAGCTACACCCGCGTCGGCTACCTCCGCTTCGACCTCAGCGCCCTCCAGGGCCGCACCGTCACCGGCGCCACCCTCACCACCACCGCCGCCATCACCGACAACGGATCCCCCGTCCTCCTCGACTTCCACGACACCCCCACCACCTGGACCGAGAAGGGACTCACCTTCACCAACCGCCCCGCCCTCGGCCCCATCCTCGGCAGCACCCTCGTCGACACCACCAAGACCACCCGCACCACCGACCTCACCGACGCCCTCGCCGCCAAAGCCGCAGCCTCCACCCCCACCCTCTCCCTCGGCATCGACCAAGCCCACCTCCCCCCGGGAACAGCAGGCAGCGTCGTCCGAATCGAGACCCGCGAATCCACCACCACCCCCTACCTCGACATCACCTTCGACGACTGAGATCGGACGGCTCGGGCGGCCAGGCCGGAGCTCCGCGACGCGTCAGCGCACCGCCACCGTCGCGCGGTCGCGGCCGGTGAGGTCGCGCTGCGTGGTCGCTCCGCGCCAGCCGTCGGCGGTGAGCAGGGCGCGGATCTCGGCGCCCTGCAGCTCGCCGTGCTCCATCACCAGCACTCCCCCGGAGCGGAGCAGGCGGAGGGCGGTCGCCGAGAGCGAGCGGACGACGTCCAGGCCGTCCTCGCCGCCGTAGAGCGCCGAGGGCGGGTCGAACAGGCGCACCTCCGGGTCGCGCGGGACGGCGGCGGCCGGGATGTAGGGCGGGTTGGAGACGACGACGGAGACGGTGCCGTCCAGCTCGGGAAGCGCCCGGGCGAGGTCGTCGAAGACGATGCGGGCGTTCTCGAGCCCGAGCCGCTCGCGGTTGCCGCGGGCCCAGATGAACGCCTCGGGAGCGTTCTCCACGCCGATCACTCGCGCGTGCGGCACCTCGTGCGCGAGCGCGAGCGCCAGGGCTCCGCTGCCCGTGCCGAGGTCGACGGCGATCGGCTCCGGGTCGACGACCGCACGGAGCGCGTCGATCGCGATCTGCGCGACGCCCTCGGTCTCGGGTCGCGGGACGAACACGCCGGGTCCGACCGCGAGCTCGAGCGAGCGGAACGGCGCGATCCCGGTGATGTGCTGCAGCGGCTCGCGAGCCGACC
Organism: Rathayibacter sp. AY1A2; assembly: GCF_002930935.1. Taxonomy (NCBI): domain Bacteria; kingdom Bacillati; phylum Actinomycetota; class Actinomycetes; order Micrococcales; family Microbacteriaceae; genus Rathayibacter; species Rathayibacter sp. AY1A2. The sequence goes on from NZ_PSTP01000001.1 coordinate 151,191, forward strand.
GGCGCTCGATCGCGCTCGCGAACGCCGCGGCGTGCTCCTCGTCGACAGTCAGCCCCGTGATGAGGCGCGCCTGCAGCCGGCCGCGGCCGAGCCCGAGCAGGTGCCCGAGAAGCAGCTCCGCATCGACGTCCGGCGTGGGGACGCGGGCGGCGGCGAGGCGGGCGACCGCGTCCGCGAGGAGGGTGCGCGCGTCGACGCCGGTGGTCACGAGGGTCACGCCTCCTCGGAGCCGATGTCGGCCAGGCGGGCCTCCTCGTCGGCCTGGATGGCGCTCTCCACCACCGGGTCGAGCGCGCCGTTCATCACGCCGTCGAGGTTGTACGCCTTGTAGCCGGTGCGGTGGTCGGCGATGCGGTTCTCGGGGAAGTTGTAGGTCCGGATGCGCTCGGAGCGGTCCATCGTGCGGATCTGCGTCTTGCGCGCGTCCGAGGCCGCCGCGGCGATCTCCTCCTGCTGGCGGGCCAGGATGCGAGCGCGCAGCACGCGCATGCCCGCTTCACGGTTCTGCAGCTGGCTCTTCTCGTTCTGCATCGACACGACGATGCCGGTCGGGAGGTGGGTGATCCGCACGGCGGAGTCGGTCGTGTTGACGGACTGCCCGCCGGGACCGGAGGAGCGGTAGACGTCGATCTTCAGGTCGTTCTGATTGATCGCGACCTCCTCGGGCGCGTCCACCTCGGGGAACACGAGCACGCCCGTGGTCGAGGTGTGGATCCGCCCCTGCGACTCGGTCACGGGGACGCGCTGCACCCGGTGCACGCCGCCCTCGTACTTGAGGTGCGCCCACACGCCCTGCGAGGGATCGGTGGCGTTGCTCTTGATCGCGACCTGCACGTTCTTGTAGCCGCCGAGGTCGGACTCGTCGCGGTCGAGGATCTCCGTCTTCCAGCCCTTCGCCTCGGCGTAGTGCAGGTACATCCGGAGGAGGTCGGCCGCGAACAGCGCGCTCTCGGCTCCGCCCTCGCCGCCCTTGATCTCCATGATGACGTCGCGGCCGTCGTCGGGGTCGCGCGGGATGAGCAGGCGCCGCAGCTTCTCCTGCGCCACCCGCAGCGACTCCTCCAGCTCGGGGACCTCCTCCGCGAAGGCCTCGTCCTCGCGGGCGAGCTCGCGCGCGGCCTCGAGGTCCTCGCCGGCCTGGATCCAGGCGGAGTGGGCCGCCTTGATCTGGCTCAGCTCCGCGTAGCGCCGGTTGACCTTCTTCGCGCGGGCGGCATCGGCGTGGAGGGCCGGGTCGGAGAGCTGCGTCTGCAGGTCCTCGTGCTCGGCGAGGAGGACGCTGACGGATTCGAACATGGGGTCCTGGCTTCCGGAGGTGGTCGGGGTCGGGCTCATCGCCCGGGGACGCGAAAACGTCCGCGGCCGCCCCCCGTGACAGGGGCGACCGCGGACGTCGGGGCGCTAGTGGTGGCCGTTGCCGTGGCCTGCGGTGGCCGGGCCGACGGCCGACTTCGAGACCTGCATGAGGAACTCGACGTTGGACGAGGTCTCCTTCAGGCGCGACAGGATGATCTCCAGCGCCTGCTGCTGGTCGAGCCCGGCGAGGGCGCGGCGCAGCTTCCAGGTGATCTTGACCTCGTCGGCGCTGAGCAGCATCTCCTCGCGGCGCGTGCCGGAGGCGTTCACGTCGACGGCGGGGAAGATCCGCTTGTCGGCGAGGTGGCGGGAGAGGCGGAGCTCCATGTTGCCGGTGCCCTTGAACTCCTCGAAGATCACCTCGTCCATCTTCGAGCCGGTCTCGATGAGCGCCGTCGCGAGGATGGTGAGCGAGCCGCCGTTCTCGATGTTGCGCGCCGCGCCGAAGAACTTCTTCGGCGGGTACAGCGCCGAGGCGTCCACACCGCCCGAGAGCACGCGGCCCGAGGGAGGAGCGGTCACGTTGTAGGCGCGGCCGAGACGGGTGATGGAGTCGAGCAGCACGACCACGTCGTGGCCCAGCTCGACCAGGCGCTTGGCGCGCTCGATCGCGAGCTCGGCGACGGTCGTGTGGTCCTCGGCCGGGCGGTCGAAGGTGGAGGCGACGACCTCGCCGCGCACGGTGCGCTGCATGTCGGTGACCTCCTCCGGACGCTCGTCGACCAGGACGACCATCAGGTGGACCTCGGGGTTGTTCTGCACGATCGCGTTGGCGATCTGCTGCAGGACGATGGTCTTGCCGGCCTTGGGCGGCGCGACGATCAGGCCGCGCTGTCCCTTGCCGATCGGGGCGACCAGGTCGATGATCCGCTGGGTCAGCTTGCCGGGCTCCGTCTCGAGGCGCAGGCGCTCGGTCGGGTAGAGCGGCGTGAGCTTCTGGAACTCGACGCGCGCAGCGGCCTCCTCGACGGTCTGGCCGTTGATCGAGTCGACGCGGACGATCGCGTTGTACTTCTGGCGGCCGCCGCCCTCGCCCTCGCGGGGCTGGCGGATGGCGCCGACGACCGCGTCGCCCTTGCGCAGGTTGTACTTCTTGACCTGTCCGAGGGAGACGTAGACGTCGCTGACGCCGGGCAGGTACCCGGTGGTGCGCACGAAGGCGTAGTTGTCGAGGACGTCGAGGATGCCGGCGACCGGGATGAGGACGTCGTCCTCGCCGATCTCGGGCTCGAAGTCGTCGCCGATCGCTCCGCCGCGGCGCTTGCGGTCGCGGTAGCGGCTGCGGCGGCCGTCCTCGCCCTCGGCCTGCTGGCCGTTCTGGGGCTGTCCGGAGCCGTTCTGCTGAGGAGCCTGCTGGCCCTCGGACTGCGCGGCGCGCGCGCCCTGACCGTTCTGCGGCTGGGACTGCGCGGCGGGGCTCTGCTGAGCATCGTTCTGGCGGTCGTCCCCGCGGTTGCGGTTCCGGTTGCGGCGGTTGCGACCGCGGCCGGTGCTCTGCTGGTCGCCGTTCTGCTGCTGGTCGCCGCCCTGCTGCTCCTGCTGGTCGCCGGAGTCGGAGGAGTCGGCGTCGTTCTCGGCGGGCGCCTGCTCGGCCTGCTCGCTCTGCTCGGAGGCGCCCCCGCGGCTGCGGCGGCGTCCGCGGCGCTCGCGCTGGCCGCCCTCGCGGGAGGAGTCGTCCGACTCCGGCCCGTTGGGCAGCTCGATGTCGATGACGGGCTTCGCGGCCTGGTCGGCGTCGCGGTCCTGCTCGATGACGGGGAGGTCGGGGATCAGCGACTCGACGCCGGTCCCGCCGGGGATGTTGAGGTGCTCGCCGGCGGCGACGGTGCCGCTGGAGGCGCGGCGCGAGCTGCGTCGGCGGGGCGCGCGCTCGGCGGGCTCGGCGACCGGCTCGGCCGCCGCGGGGAGCTCGAGCTCGACGGGGGCCGACTCGGCGGCCGTCGCGGAGGGCTCGTCGACGGTGGGCGCGGCCTGCTCGAGGACGTCGGCCGTGTCGGCCTCGGTGCTCTCGACGGGCGTCGGCAGCTCCGCCGGCGCCTCGGGCTGCGGAGCGGACTGCTCGGCCACATCGGCCGGCTCGGCCTCGACGCCGGTGGCGTCGACGTCCGGGGCGACCGCTGCGTCGTCCGGAGCGACCGCGTCGGCGATAGCGGCGGGCGCGTCCTCGGCGGAGGCGGCGCGCAGGTCCGAGATGGCCTGGACCAGCTCGCCCTTGCGGAGCTTGGAGGCGCCGCCGAGGCCGAGCCGCGTCGCGAGAGCCTGGAGCTCGGCGACGCGCAGACCGGAGAGGTCGGCGGTGAGGTCCACGGTCGAGCCGTAGGTGTTGACGTCTGTCACTGGAGAGGGTTCCTTCCCCCCGGGAACGAGTGCTCACCGGGAGAGCTCATCGACCGTGCGGTGCCATCGCGTGTTCTGATCCACGCGATGCTCTCGGCCGCCGGGACCGACTGCCGCAGAGAGCGAGGAGAGGGCCCGGAGACCAGGCGCCGGTCTGCAAGAGGAGCAGGGGCGCCCTTCACACGATGTGATGGCCGTGGTTGTCGGGACGATCCGTCGGACAGATTCCGCTCGTTACGCGGTTCCTCGGGATGCGGTCCCCACTGTAGCACCCTTGAAGTCGACGGCCAGCATGTGCGCGCGCCACGGCGTGGGGGCCTCCCGCTCCACCAGATCCGCGGCGGCGAGGCGCTGGGCGGGGTCGCTGCAGAGCACCAGGACGCTCGGTCCGGCACCCGAGACGACGGCGGCGTAGCCGTTCGAGCGCAGCAGCGCGATCAGCGCTGAGGTCTCGGGCATGGCGGCCGCGCGGTAGTTCTGGTGCAGCTTGTCCTCGGTCGCCGCGAACAGCAGCTCCGGGCTCTGGATGAGGGCGGCGATCAGGAGCGAGGAGCGCGAGACGTTGAACACCGCGTCCTCGTGCGGCACGCTCTGCGGCTGCAGCGAGCGGGCCAGCCGCGTCGACATGGTGTGCTCGGGCACGAAGACGACCGGGGACACGCCGCGGTGGACCATGAGCTTCTTCGAGCGCGGGCGCAGCGGCGAGTCGTCGGCGCCGGAGGCGTGCGGCTCGACCCAGGCGATGGTGAGGCCGCCGAACAGCGCGGGCGCCACGTTGTCGGGGTGCCCCTCCATCTCGGTGGCGATGCGGAGGAGGTCGTCCGAGTCGAGCTCGACGACGCCCTCGAGCAGGCCCTTCGCGGCCATGATGCCGGAGACGATCGCGGCGCCGGACGAGCCCATCCCGCGGCCGTGCGGGATGATGTTGCGCGCGATCACCTCGATGCCGGGCATCTCCTGCCGCTGGTCGGCGAACGTGTACGCGATGGCCTGCACGACGAGGTTCGTCTCGTCGGTCGCCACCTCGCCCTCGCCGACTCCGTGCACGGTGACCCGCGCACCCGTGGCCGCGACGGCCGTCACGTCGAGCTCGTCGTAGAACGAGAGCGCCAGGCCGAGCGTGTCGAAGCCGGGGCCCAGGTTCGCCGAGGTGGCGGGGACCTTGACGTGGACGGTGCGGCCGACGGGAACCGCCGAGGTCATGCGCCGGCCAGCCCCAGCACGTCCGCGATCGCGGCGGTGTCGACCGGGACGACGGTCGGCGTGATGTCCGCGCCGTCGGCCGTGCGGAGCGCCCACTGCGGGTCCTTGAGCCCGTGGCCGGTGACCGTCAGGACGACGGTCGCGTCCTTCGGGATCGCTCCGGCCTCGGCGCGCTCGAGGAGCCCCGCGACGCTGATCGCCGACGCCGGCTCGACGAAGACGCCGACCTCGCCCGCGAGGATGCGGTACGCCTCGAGGATCTTCTCGTCGCTGATCGCGCCGAAGTAGCCGTCGCTGACGGTGCGCGCGTTGAGGGCGAGCTCCCACGAGGCCGGGTTGCCGATCCGGATCGCGCTGGCGATCGTCTCGGGGTGGCGGACCGGGGCGCCGTGCACGATCGGAGCGGAGCCCTCGGCCTGGAAGCCGAACATGCGCGGGAGGCGGGTCGACTCGCCGCGCTCCAGCTCCTCCGAGTAGCCGCGGAAGTAGGCGGTGTAGTTGCCCGCGTTGCCGACCGGGACGATGTGGAAGTCCGGAGCATCGCCCAGCACCTCGACGACCTCGAAGGCCGCGGTCTTCTGGCCGGCGATGCGGTCCGGGTTCACCGAGTTGACCAGGTGGACCGGGTAGTTCTTCGCGAGGTCGCGGGCGATGTCGAGGCAGTCGTCGAAGTTGCCCTGCACCTGCAGCAGCTGCGCGTTGTGCGCGATTGCCTGGCTGAGCTTGCCCAGGGCGATCTTGCCCTCCGGCACCAGGACGGCCGCGGTGATGCCGGCGTGCGTCGCGTAGGCGGCGGCCGACGCGGAGGTGTTGCCGGTCGAAGCGCAGATGACGGCCTTCGCGCCGTGCTCGACGGCCTTCGAGATCGCCATGGTCATGCCGCGGTCCTTGAAGGAGCCGGTCGGGTTCATGCCCTCGTACTTGACCCACACCTTCGCGCCCGTGCGTGCCGAGAGGGCCGCCGCGGGGATGAGCGGCGTGCCGCCCTCGCCGAGAGTGATGACCGGGGTCGCCTCGGTGACATCGAGGCGGTCCGCGTACTCGTGCAGGACTCCGCGCCACTGCTTGGCCATCTCAGGCTCCTTCAACTCGTAGAACGGACGTCACGGCGCCGACGAAACCATGCGAATGGAGGGCGGTGACGGTGGCCGCCAGATCGGATTCCGCCGCGGCGTGCGTGCCGATGACCAGGGTAGCGGTCGGCTCGCGCCCCTCCGCACCGCCCTGCTCCTCCAGCGGGTCGGCGCCGGGCGGGGTCTGCACCAGGGTCTCGACCGAGACGCCGTGATCGGCGAAGACGCCCGCGATCTGCGCGAGCACGCCGGGGCGGTCGAGCACCTCGAGGGTGACCTGGTACCGGGTCGTGACGTGGCCGATCGGGAGGACCGCGAGCCCGGAGCTCGCGCTGGTCACCAGGCCGGGGCCGCCGACGACGTGGCGGCGGGCGGCCGAGACGACGTCGCCGAGGACGGCGGAGGCCGTCTCGATCCCGCCGGCGCCGGCGCCGTAGAACATCAGGTCGCCGGCCGCCTCCGCCTCGACGAAGACCGCGTTGTTGGCCCCGTGCACGGCCGCGAGCGGGTGGGAGCGGTGCACGAGCGCGGGGTAGACCCGCGCGGACACGCCCTCCACGCCGGTCTTGGCGTCGGTCAGCCGCTCGCAGATCGCGAGCAGCTTGATCACGTAGCCGGAGTCGCGGGCCTGGTCGACCTGCGCCTTCGTGATGCCGGTGATGCCCTCGCGGTGCACCAGGGCGACCGGGACGTCGGTGTGGAACGCGAGGCGGGCGAGGATCGCCGCCTTCTGCGCCGCGTCGTAGCCCTCGATGTCGGCGGTCGGGTCGGACTCGGCGTAGCCGAGCTCGGTCGCGCGGGCGAGCGCGTCCTCGAGGCTCGCGTGCTCGGTGTCCATCCGGTCGAGGATGTAGTTGGTCGTGCCGTTGACGATGCCGAGGATGCGGTGGACCCGGTCGCCGGCGAGGCTGTCGCGCAGCGGCCGGATGATCGGGATCGCGCCGGCGACGGCCGCCTCGTAGTTGAGCTGGGCGCCCACCTGGTCGGCGGCCTCGAAGAGCTCGTTGCCGTGGGCGGCGAGCAGCGCCTTGTTGGCCGTGATCACGTCCGCGCCCGACGAGATCGCCGTGAGGATGTGGCTGCGGGCGGGCTCGAGCCCGCCGATCAGCTCGACCACGATGTCGGCGCCCAGGATCAGCGACTCGGCGTCGGTGGTCAGGAGGTGCTTCGGGATGTCGGCGGTGCGGGGCGCGTCCACGTCCCTGACGGCCACGCCCACGAGCTCCAGCGGCGCCCCCACGCGCTGGGCGAGCTCGTCGCCGTGGTCGAGCAGGAGGCGCGCCACCTGGGCACCGACGGACCCGGCACCCAGCAGGGCGACGCGGAGGCTGCGGTACTCGATCATCGGGAGGTGGCCTTTCGTTCGATGCCGGCGTCGCGGCGGAGGAGGTCCTCCTCGGTCTCGCCGCGCACGAGGACGCGCGAGCGCCCGTCGCGGACGGCGACCACCGGGGGGCGCCCGAGGTAGTTGTAGTTGCTGGCGAGCGACCAGCAGTAGGCGCCGGTCGCGGCGACGGCGAGCAGGTCGCCCGGCCGCACGTCCGCGGGCAGGAAGTCGTCGTGGACGACGATGTCGCCCGACTCGCAGTGCTTCCCGGCCACCCGCACGAGGGCGGGCTCGGCCGAGGAGGAGCGGTCGGCGATCCGCGCCGTGTAGTCGGCGCCGTAGAGCGCCGGACGGGCGTTGTCGCTCATGCCGCCGTCGACGCTGACGTAGCGGCGGACCGCGGTCGAGCTCTCGGAGCCGACCGTCACGTCCTTCACGGTGCCCACCTCGTAGAGGGTGACGCCGGCGGGCCCGATCAGCGAGCGGCCGGGCTCGATCGCGATGTGCGGCACCGGGACGCCGCGGGCGGCGCACTGCTCGGCCACCGCGTCGGCGACGGCGGCCGCGATCTCGGCGATCGGCGTCGGGTCATCGGCGCTGGTGTAGGCGATGCCGAAGCCGCCGCCGAGGTTGAGCTCCGGCACGGGGCCGTCCGCGAGCAGAGCCGCGTGGACGTCGAGCAGGCGCGACGCCGACTCCGCGAACCCGGCGGAGCCGAAGATCTGGGATCCGATGTGGCAGTGCAGCCCGAGGAACCGCAGGGAGGAGAAGGAGCGGATGCGGGCGACCGCGGCCGGGCAGTCGGCGAGTGCGAGGCCGAACTTCTGGTCCTCATGCGCCGTGGCGAGGAACTCGTGGGTGTGCGCGTGCACTCCGCTGTTGACCCGGAGGCGCACCGCCTGCACGCGGCCGTGCCGCTCGGCCGCGGCTGCGACGCGCTCGATCTCGACGAGGCTGTCGAGCACGATCGTGCCCGCGCCCACCTCGACGGCCCGGTCGATCTCGCGGAGCGACTTGTTGTTGCCGTGGAGGCCGAAGCGCTCGGGCTCGATCCCGGCGGCGAGCGCCACCGCCATTTCGCCGCCGCTGGAGAGGTCGAGGTTCAGGCCCTCGTCGCGCATCCAGCGGGCGACCTCGGTCGAGAGGAACGCCTTGCCCGCGTAGTAGACCGTGACGCCGGTGCCGATGCGGCCGAGCTCGCGAGCGAAGACCTCGCGCATCTCCACGGCTCGGCGGCGGGCGTCGGCCTCGTCCACCACGTAGAGAGGAGTGCCGTGCTCGCGCACCAGCTCGGCGACGGGCACTCCGGCGATCCGGATCCCGCCGTCCTCGCCGCGCTCGGCGCTGTCCGGCCACACGCCGTCGGCCAGGGCGTTCGGGTCGGCGGGCGTGTGCAGCCACTCAGGCGCGAGCGGATGCCGGGGGGCGCGGGCGCGGGCGTCGACGGTGTCCACGGGTGAGACCTCACAGGAGAGAGTGGGAGCGTCACTGCGGGGCGAGCGGGTCCGGATTGACCCCTGAAGCCAGCGATGTCAGTGTTCGGCCCGCGGAAGACGCCGGCACAGGGCTCCGATCCTACCGGTCCGGGGCGGCGGCGCCGCGCGGGCTCAGGCGCAGGTGCCCGGTTCCTGCTCCGCGGGGTCGCTGAGGAACGTCGGAGAGAGCGCGAAGCTCGCGTTCAGCGACTCGTCGGCGACCTCGACCCCGGTCAGCGTCAGTCCGCGCGGTACCGAGTCCGCGATGCACACGGACGACGGAGCGAGCAGGTCGCCGGAGACGGCGCCGAAGCGGTCGCGGAAGTCGGTCGCCGAGAAGGTCGCACCGGCGGCGGAGACCTCGGCCGGGGTCAGCCGGATGGCGCCGTCCACGGCGGCGAGCTCCATCCCCACGCCCGCGCCGAGCCGGAGGCCCAGCACCTCGACGGAAGCGGTCACGCGCACGAGCGGAGCGTCCAGCGTCACCTCGTCGACAGGAACGGTGCTGCGCTCGGTGACGAGCCGCGAGACCGAGGCCGCGTCGATCGCGACCGTCGTGCTGCCCGACTCGACAGCTCCGACGCCGCTCACCGGCACCCCGATCAGGGTCGCGGCGACGTCGCCGTCGAGCTCGCCGAACGTCACGTCCGAGCTGCGCAGGTCGAGCCGGTCCAGCCGCCCCGAGACGAGCTGCGGGAGAACGGCCCAGCCGGCGACGTCGACGTCCACCGCCCGGTCCGCGGGCAGTGCGAGCGCCTCGCGGAGGCTCGCGGCGGCGCGGTCCGCGACGGCGCGGCGGGCGAGCGAGTCGCCCACCACTGCCGCGACCACGAGCAGCACCAGCACCACGACGACCACCACGGCCGCGCGTCCCCCGCGCCGGCGCCGCGGCGCCGCCCCCGACGCGCTCACATCCGGTCCGGGGCCGTGACGCCCAGCAGGGAGAGCCCGTTGCGGAGCACCTGCCCGGTCGCCTCGTTCAGGCGCAGCCGGGTCGAGTGCACGGCCTCGACCGGGTCCTCGCCCTGCGGCACGACCCGGCAGTTGTCGTACCAGCGGTGGTAGAGGCCGGCGACCTCCTCGAGGTACCGCGCGACGCGGTGCGGCTCGCGCAGCTCCGCGGCGTGCGCCACGATGCGCGGGAACTCCTGCAGGCCGCCGAGCAGCGCCGACTCGGTCGGATGCACCAGCGTCTCGGGCGCGAACGGCTCGACGGGGACGCCCGACGCCGCGGCCTTCGCCGCGACCTGGCGGGTGCGCGCGTGGGCGTACTGCACGTAGTAGACGGGGTTGTCGTTGCTCCGCTTGGTCAGCAGGTCGAGGTCGATGTCGAGGGTCGAGTCGGCCGAGGAGCGCACCAGCGAGTAGCGCGCGGCGTCCACGCCGACGGCCTCCGTGAGGTCCTCCATCGTGACGACGGTCCCCGCCCGCTTGGACATCCGGACCGCCTCCCCGTCGCGGAGCAGGTTGACCAGCTGGCCGATCAGGATCTCGAGGTTCACGCCCGGGGTGTCGCCGAACGCCGCGCACATCGCCATCATCCGGCCGATGTAGCCGTGGTGGTCGGCGCCGAGCATGATGATCGCCCGATCGAAGCCGCGCTCGCGCTTGTCGAGGTAGTAGGCGAGGTCGCCCGCGATGTAGGCCGCCTCCCCGTCGCTCTTGATGATGACGCGGTCGCGGTCATCGCCGAACGACGTGGTCCGCAGCCAGGTGGCGCCGTCGGCCTCGAAGATGTGCCCGAGCTCGCGGAGGCGCTCGATCGCGCGGTCGACGGCGCGCGACTCGTGCAGGGAGTTCTCGTGGAAGTACACGTCGAAGTCGACGCCGAACTCGTGCAGGCTCTGCTTGATCTCGCCGAACATCAGCTCGACGCCGATCGAGCGGAAGGTCTCGGCGAGCTCCTCCTCGGGCAGGACGGCGAGGTCGCCCGGGTAGGCGGCCGCGACGCGCTCGGCGATGTCGCCGATGTAGGCGCCGCCGTAGCCGTCCTCCGGGGTCGGCTCGCCGCGGTGGGCGGCGAGGAGGCTCCGCGTGAAGCGGTCGATCTGCGCGCCGTGGTCGTTGAAGTAGTACTCGCGGGTCACCTCGGCGCCCTGCGAGAGGAGCATCCGGGCCAGGCTGTCGCCGACCGCCGCCCAGCGCGTCCCGCCGATGTGGATGGGGCCGGTGGGGTTGGCGGAGACGAACTCGAGGTTCATCCGGACGCCGGCGTAGGCGGACCCGGTGCCGTAGGCCTCGCCCGCCTCGACGATCGCGCCGGCAAGTGCGCCCGCGGCCGCGGCCTCGAGCCGGACGTTGAGGAAGCCGGGACCGGCGACCTCGACGGTGGCGACGCCCTCGACCGCGCCCAGCCCCTCGGCCAGCTCGGCGGCGAGTTCGCGCGGGTTCGCGCCGACCCGCTTCGCGAGCTTCATCGCGATGTTCGAGGCCCAGTCGCCGTGGTCGCGGTTCTTCGGGCGCTCCAGCACGACGTCCGAGAGCTCGACGCCCGCATCGCTCCCCCGTCGCTGCACGGCGTCGAGGACGAGGGCGTGCAGGGAGGCGGCGAGCTGTTCGGGAGTCACGGGGAGCGATTCTACCGGCCGCCGCGCCCGCGCCCCCCGTCCCTCCTGCACCGCGGGGCCGCTCGGCAGGGCGGCGTTGCTAGGGTGCGACGCATGCGCCGTCCCGCCGCCCTCCTCCTCGTCGCCCTCGCCGCGGCGGCCCTCTCCGGCTGCTCCCCCGCGGCCGACCCGGAGCCGAGCGCGAGCGGCGCCGTCAGCGGCACGCCGATCCCCCTCGCCTGCGAGCAGCTGGTCCCGGCCTCGGCGCTCGCGGGCCTGTGGGGCGGATTCTCCCCGGACGACGGCATCGGGACCACCGCCGTCTCCGAGGAGATCGCCCAGTACGACGGCCTGGTCTGCGGATGGTCCGACGATTCGGGCGCCGAGCTGCAGCTGGCCGTGGCCCACCTCGACCCCGCGGTGATCGAGGCGCTCAAGAACGAGTTCTTCACCACCAGCAAGGCCGTCCCCACCTACGGCAAGCCGCCGGAGATCGAGGGCTACTACCAGGTGGCCGAGGGGCGGGGCGTCGCGGACGCCTTCGTCGGCGAGTACTGGATCGAGGCGTCCAGCGCCTCCTTCGTCGAGCCGGGCGACCCCGAGCCGCTCGTGCGGTCGGCGATCGGCGTCCTCGCCGGCTGAGCCCCGGCGTCAGCCCAGGCGCACCGGCGAGACGTGGTCGTCGACGAGCGCCGCGTCGCAGTCGGCCTCCACGCTCATCCCGGTCAGGCGCAGGTCCGTCAGGTAGCTGCTGAGGAACGCGGTGTCCGCCGTGTCCCGGCCGGACGAGATGCGCAGCATCGACCCGCGCGGAGCCAGCCGGGTCGCGTCCACGACGTGCCAGGCGCCGCCCACCCAGGCCTCCGTGACCGCGTGGAAGTCCCGCGGCTCGAGGCCCGGCGCGTAGACCGCCGTCACCCGGGCGGGGATGTCGAGGGCGCGGAGCAGCCCGGCGACCGTGTGCGCGAAGTCCCGGCACACGCCCTGGCCGCTCTCGATGACCTGCGCCGCTCCCCCGGTGCCGACCGTCGACCCGTAGACGTACGACAGGTGGCCGTGCACCCATTCCTCGACGGCCGCCAGCGCCTCGAAGCCCCGGGCCCGCCCGAACTCGCGCCGGGCGATCCCGCCGAGCACGTCCGCCTCGGCGTACCGGCTCGGCCGCAGGTACTCGACGAGCTCGAGCTCGCTCGGCTCGTCCGGAGCGCCGCGCCCGGCGACCCGCGCCCGGTACTCGACCCGCAGGTCGCCCTCGTTCCCCGCGACGCGGTGCACGCGGGCGCCGTGCCGCGCAGGGAACTCCCGCACCGGCACGTCCTGCCCGTCGAGCCGGACGGTGAAGGAGTCCTCGAACGAGTCGCCCGTGGGCGTCGCCGCCACCAGGAAGATCAGGTCGGTCGGGCCGTTCAGACGCAGATCCAGCGAGGCGGAGACAGTGCGCAGCATGGCTCCATCGTGGCATGCGCGAGGACCGCTCCCGGCGTCGGGGCCCGCCCCGCCCGGGTGCTAATGTGGTCAGGCACTCCTGGCCCCCATAGCTCAGGGGATAGAGCACTGCCCTCCGGAGGCAGGGGCGTAGGTTCGAATCCTACTGGGGGCACATCCGCGGTTTTCCGCTCTCCTTCCTCGCACATGGGCGCTCAGCTCCGGTGCTCGACGCCCCTCGAGGCGCACCCCTCCATCACGGACCGAGCGGCGTCACCCGGTGGGCGACCGAGTCCGACCGTGGCGCTCCTCACCCGGCGCTCCGACACTCCCGAGACAGCACGAAGGCCCGCGATCGTCGATCACGGGCCTTCGGAACGTTCACCACCGGCACTCGGCCGGTCGGGCTCACTCGTAGAGGTGGAAGGTGCCGGCGCAGTCGGCCGAGCAGAAGCCGTCGCGGCGACGGGCCGAGGCCGCTCCGCATGCTTCGCAGCGGCGGCGTCCGAGCATCCGCGAGATCAGGCTCTGAGGCGCCGACGCGACCACCGAGACCGGGGTGTCGGGGCGCACGGGGGCTCCCGTGGTCGAATCGAGCTGGATCCCAGCGGTGTCGAGCGTGGCGCGGAGCATCCGTGTTCCTTCCGATCGGTGAACCATGTGCGAGCACTGTATTGCCAGTCCCTGAGATTCTGCGAAGGGCTTGACGCGGCTCGTGATCGAGATTAGTCGAAATCGACACCTGTCGGTCAGTCCGGATCGACCCGGGGAACGACGAACAGCCGTGCCCCTTCCTGGCGGAGAGGGGCACGGCTGTTCGGGTGTCGGGGATCGGTGGGCGGACGACGCCGGAGCTCATGGGAGCGGGGCGTCGGGCCCGGAACGACCGGGAAGTGGGCCTAGTACGCGCCGCTGGTGCTCCGGGTGTCGATCACCACCGTCGATGCGGGAACCGGGACCGGTCGCAGGGCGGGGAGCGAGGCGCTCCTGCCCGTGCGGAACGGCAGCAGGACGAGCATGACGGGGAGAAGGACGATCCACAGGAGGACCGACAGCGCGAGACGCGCCCAGATGGAAAGAATATTGAGCATGTTTGTGCCGCCTTCGGGTGACGGTAGAGGTGAACTTCGCGAATAGTATCATCGGGCCGACGGGGGGAGAAGAGTAGAATTGCGCCATTGATCGAGCCTCTCCCGCCACGCCCCCCAGCGGTCTGTCATTCCTCATTCGTCGCCCAGCGCCGATCGGATGGGTCGATCCCGCATCCGATCGACACACGGCCCGCGCAGTGCGTCCTCCTGGGAGCCGGGCCGTAGGGTGAGCGCGTGAAGATCCTTGTCGTCGAAGACGATCCAGCCATGGGTGAGGCCCTCGTCGGCGGCCTCGAAGACGCCGGCTACGAGGCCGTGCTCACCACGAACGGCATCGACGCGCTCGTCGCGTTCAGCAACGCCGAGTTCTCGGCCGCCATCGTGGACGTCATGCTCCCGGCGATGTCGGGCTTCGAGATCTGCCGCCGGATCCGCGAGCTCGGCCGGCCCACGCCGATCATGCTGCTGACCGCGCGGGACGCGATCGAGGACCGCGTCTTCGGGCTCGACGCCGGAGCGGACGACTACCTGACCAAGCCGTTCGCGTTCACCGAGCTCAACGCGCGCCTCCGGGCCCTCCTGCGCCGCAGCCCGTCGCTGATGTCCACCTCGATCGACGTCGGACGCATCACCGTGGACGGATCGAGCATCCGGCGCACCGCCGACGGCTCGCGCATCCACGTCAGCCCGAAGGAGCTCGAGCTCCTCAAGCTCCTCATCACTCCCGTCGGCTCCGTCGTGACCCGCCAGCGGATCCTCTCCGAGATCTGGGGCGGCGGCGAGATCGTCGACAACAACATCGTCGACCAGTACGTCAGCTACCTGCGCAAGAAGCTCCCGACCGAGGACACGGGCGTCAGCATCGTGACCGTCCGCGGCAAGGGCTACTTCCTCCGCCCGGTCGAGTAGCCCGTGTCGCGGATGAGCACGGCACGCCGCAGGGTCGGCGCGCTCTCGATCCGCGCGAGGATCACCGTGGGAACGGTCGCTGTGGCGACCGCCCTCTTCGCGCTCGCGGCGCTGCTCTTCTACCAGGTGGTCACCGGCATCGTCGACCGCAGCGAGCGGACGATCCTGATGTCGATCGAGGACGAGGTGCGCCGCGACATCTCGGCGGGCAACGTCCCGCGCACGCAGGGCTCGTCGACGGGCCAGCTGTTCCTCGCCCTCGCTCCCGACGGGAGCGTCAGCACCTCGACCATGCCCTCGCGCCTGAGCGGCGAGGTGCTCAGCGCTCTGGCGGAGGAGCCCGCCGACACCTCGCCCCGGTACGCCGACGTGACGACGGCGAACGGCAGCTACCTGGTCCGCTTCACGGCCATCGAGAGCGATCGCGGCGTCTGGCAGGTCGCCTCCGCCCGCGATCAGGCCGCGTCGCAGCTCGTCCTCGACGACTTCGCCCACGTGCTCGTCTACGCCGCGATCTTCCTCGTCGTCACGTTCGGGCTCGCCTCGTGGATCCTGACGGGCGCGGCCCTCGCCCCGGTGCGCCGGATGCGGGCGCGCGCGGATCAGATCGCCGCCGAACCCGGGCAGGGCGACCAGCTCCCGGTCGTCGGCACGCGCGACGAGATCGACGAGCTCGCGGTGACGCTGAACGCGTTCCTGACCAAGCAGACCGCGTCGCTGGCCCGGGAGAAGCAGATGGTGTCGGATGCGAGCCACGAGCTCCGCACTCCCCTCGCCGCGCTCTCCGCCCAGCTCGAGATCGCCCACCACCGCGTCGATGACCCGGTCGCGGTCGACCGGGTCATCCTCGACGCGCAGAAGAGCGTCGACCGGCTCGTGCGCCTCGCATCCGCCCTCCTCGACATCTCGCGCATCGAGAGCCGCACCGTCCGCCCGACCGCTCCCTTCGCCGAGCTCGTCGACGAGCTGGTGGGCGCCGTCGACCGCACCCGCCTGCTCGCCTCGGAGTCGGGGGTGGAGATCGACTACGAGATCGACGAGCGCGAGCCGGCGCGGCTCTACGCGGTCGCGTCCCAGGACTTCGGCCGGGTGATCGACAACCTCGTGAGGAACGCGATCCAGGCGATGAACGGCGGCGGCATGATCGTCGCCTCCCTCTCGCAGTCGGACGGGCGCCTGATGCTCAGCGTCTCGGACGACGGACCGGGGATGCCCGACGCCTTCATCCCGGTCGCCTTCGACCGCTTCTCCCGCCCGGACGACTCCCGCACCCTCGCCTCCGGCGGCAGCGGTCTGGGGCTGGCCCTGGTGCACACCACCGTGCTCTCGGCCGGCGGGACGGTCGCCCTGGTCAACCGCTCCCCCCGGGGTCTCGCGGTCGACATCGTCCTCCCGCCCGTCGGCTCCGCCTGAGCCGCCCCGCCCCCGGAACGACGAAGGCCCCCGGCGGACCGGGGGCCTTCGTGGAGGATCGTCAACGCGGGTCGTCCTCGGGGCGGACGGGCTGCGGCTGCGGGTCGCCGACCGCGGCGGGCGGCGGAGCCCAGGCCGTCTGCGGCGCCTCCGCCGGGGAGGTGCCGCCGTCGAGCAGGTTGCGCGCGCGGTTGACCACCTCGGGGTCCACGAGCACGGAGTAGCTGGTCGCGATCACCTGCATGGTCGAGGTGAAGTCGCGACGGCGGCGGTTCACGGCGTAGGAGGCGAGCCCGAAGAGCATCCCGAAGCCGGCGCCGAGGAGGACCGCCGCGATGAGGAAGGAGAGCTCCGTCGTCGGCGAGAAGATGATGAGCAGGAGGCCCAGGAAGACGCCGAGCCAGGCGCCGGAGGCCGCTCCGGCGAGAGCGACGCGGCCCCAGGTGAGCTTGCCGGTCACCCGCTCGACGCTCTTGAGCTCATTGCCGATGATGGCGAGCTGGCGCACCGGGAAGTCGGCGCGGGCGAGCACGTCGACGGCGGCCTGCGCCTCCTGGTACGTGTCGAACGTGGCGAGGATCTCCCCGCGCGGGATCGTGGGGAAGGCCGGCCCTCGGCCGCTGAACGGCGTCTGCTGAGTCACCCGGACAGAATCGCACAGGCCACTTGAAGGTCTCTGAACGGATTCGGAGAACCGGCCGAGGGCGAGCCGGGAACGCTCGGCGTCCGCCCGGCTGCACGGGACTAGGTTTGTAGCCGTGAGTTCCGCCAGAGTCTTCGTCGCGCGCTTGGCCGGATGCAGTGTCTTCGACCCGGCCGGCGATCGCGTCGGCAAGGTCCGTGACGTGCTCCTGGTCTACCGGCAGAACGACGCCCCGCGGGTGGTCGGCCTGGTGGTCGAGATCCCCGGGCGCCGTCGCGTCTTCGTGTCGATCGGCCGGGTCACCAGCATCGGCAGCGGCCAGATCATCACCACCGGGCTGATCAACGTGCGCCGCTTCGAGCAGCGGGGCGGCGAGGTCCGCGTCATCGCCGAGCTCCTCGGCCGCCGGGTGAGCTTCGTGGACGGCTCCGGTGACGCGGTCGTCGAGGACGTCGCGATCGAGGAGGCCGCTCCCGGCGAGTGGGAGCTCGCGCAGCTCTTCGTCCGCCGGCCCAAGACCAGCCCCTCCCCCTTCGCCAAGGGCGCGACCGCCTTCGCCGGCTGGCGCGAGGTCCGCGAGAGCGTCTCGACCGAGGCGCAGTCCGCCGAGCAGTACGTCGCCAGCCTCTCCGAGCTCAAGCCCGCCGACCTCGCCAGCACGCTCCTCGACCTGCCGCAGCAGCGGATGCTCGAGGTCGCCGGCGAGCTCTCGGACGACCGCCTCGCGGACGTGCTCGAGGAGATGCCCGAGAGCGAGCAGGTCGAGATCCTCGGCCGGCTCGACGACGACCGCGCCGCCGACGTCCTCGACCAGATGCAGCCGGACGACGCGGCCGACCTGATCGCCCAGCTCTCGGAGGAGCGCGGCGAGGCGCTCCTGGAGCTGATGGAGCCCGAGGAGGCGGACGACGTCCGCATGCTCCTCACCTACGCTCCGGAGTCCGCCGGCGGTCTGATGACCACGGAGCCGATCATCGTCTCCTCCGAGGCGACCGTCGCCGAGGGTCTCGCCCTCATCCGCCGCCACGAGCTCGCCCCGGCCCTCGGCGCCGCCGTCTGCGTCACGCTGCCGCCCTACGAGCCGCCGACCGGCCGCTTCCTCGGCATGGTGCACTTCCAGCGAATGCTCCGCTACCCGCCGCACGAGCGCCTCGGCACCCTGCTCGACCAGAGCATGGACCCGATCACGCCCGAGACCTCGGCGGCCGAGGTCGCCCGGATCCTGGCCAGCTACAACCTCGTCTCGGTGCCCGTCGTCGACGCGTCCCACCGCCTCGTCGGCGTCGTGACCATCGACGACGTCCTCGACTACCTCCTCCCCGACGACTGGCGCAGCCACGGCGACGACGACGAACCGAGGAAGCCGGTGACGACGGCGACGCAGGGCGTCCCGCTCGTGCCGCCGGCACCCGCGGCGACAGGCAGGACACGACGGGGACGGAGGGGCGCGCGTGGCTAGGGACACCAAGCAGGACCGGCGCCTGGACGCTCCCAAGGGCTTGCGCACCCGCGTCCTCTCGCGGCGGAACCGCCCGAGCAGCGACCGCTTCGGCCGCCTGACCGAGTCGTTCGCCCGCGGCATGGGCACGCCGTGGTTCCTGGTCGGCATGACGATCTTCTGCGTCTTCTGGCTGATGTTCAACACCTACGGGCCCGCGGACGCGCGCTTCGACTCGCAGGCTCTCGGCTTCACGGTGCTGACGCTGATCCTCTCGCTGCAGGCCTCCTACGCCGCGCCGCTGCTGCTGCTCGCGCAGAACCGCCAGGACGACCGCGACCGCGTCCAGATCGAGCAGGACCGGCAGCGGGCCGAGCGCAACCTCGCGGACACCGAGTACCTCGCGCGCGAGGTCGTGGCCCTGCGCCTGGCGATCCGCGACATGGCGAGCAAGGACTTCATCCGCTCGGAGCTGCGCGGACTGCTCGAGGAGCTCGAGAAGGATCGGGCGCAGGAGCCCGAGCGGCGCGATGCCTGACGTCGCCGCCATCGAGACCGCCGTCAGGACGGCGCTGGCCCGCGTCGTCGATCCGGAGATCCGGAAGCCCATCACCGAGCTCGACATGCTCGAGTCGGTCGAGGCGGCCGTCGACGGAGCGGTCCGCGTCACGATCCGACTGACCATCGTCGGCTGCCCGGCCGCCTCCGCGATCGAGCGTGACGTGCGCGAGGCCGCGGCCTCGGCTCCCGGAGTCACGGCGGTCGACGTCGTGGTCGGAGTCATGACGTCGGCGCAGCGCACCGCCCTCACCGAGCGCCTCCAGGGCGGCCGCCGGAGCATGCCCTTCGGCCCGGACTCGCTCACCCGCGTGTACGCGGTCACCAGCGGCAAGGGCGGCGTCGGCAAGTCGACCGTCACCGCCAACCTCGCGGTCGCCCTCGCTCAGCGGGGTCTCGCGGTCGGCCTCGTGGACGCCGACGTGCACGGCTTCTCCATCCCCGGCCTGCTCGGCCTGATGCACGACGGGCGCGTCGCGGGGCCCACCCGCGTCGGCGAGCTGATGCTGCCGCCGGTGGCGTACGGCGTGAAGGTCATCTCGATCGGGATGTTCCTCGAGGGCGACACCCGCGGGGCGGCCGTCTCCTGGCGCGGGCCCATGCTGCACCGCACGATCTCCCAGTTCCTCACCGACGTGTACTTCGGCGACCTCGACGTGCTCCTGCTCGACCTGCCTCCCGGCACGGGGGACGTGGCGATCTCCATCGGGCAGCTGCTCCCGCATGCGGAGGTCCTCATCGTCACCACACCGCAGCCGGCGGCCGCCGACGTGGCCGAGCGCAGCGGCGCGCTCGCCCGCCAGTCGGGTCAGCGCATCGTCGGAGTGGTCGAGAACATGTCCGGACTCCCCCAGCCCGACGGCTCGGTGCTGGAGCTCTTCGGCAGCGGAGGCGGCGCCGAGGTCGCGCGTCGGCTTACCGCGGCGGGCGACGAGGTGCCGCTGCTCGCGTCGCTGCCGATCTCCGTCGCGCTGCGGGCGGGGGGCGATGAGGGCGTGCCCGTCGTCGTCGGCGATCCGGAGGATCCTGCTGCCCGGGCGATCGACGCCCTGGCGGCGACGCTCGCCGCGCGGCCGCGGGGACTGATCGGCCGTCGGCTTCCGCTCGCCGTCGGCTGACGCCTCCGCGCGGCTTGGTGCGGACGGCGTCGGTCGGGACGCCCGCCCGGCGCTCCTCGCGGAGCAGGGCTCAGGTGGCCTCGGAGTCGATCGGCGGCGGCGCGACGCTCGAGAGCGTGCCGGACGAGACGGAGCGCTGCATCGTCGTGTAGTAGCTGTCCTGCGCGGAGCCGGTGCCGCCCGGCACGACCGGAGCGGCGACAGCGGTGGGCGGCTTCACGGTGGGGGCCGGATCGTCCTCGAGCAGGGCGTCGCGGATGATGCGGCGGGGATCATACTGGCGCGGGTCGAGCTTCTTCCAGTCGACGTCGTTGAACTCGTCGCCCATCTCGTCCTTGACGCGCTCCCGGGCCTGCGTGGCGAATCCGCGCACCTTGCGCACGAGCTGCCCGAGCTGGGCGGCGTAGTGCGGGAGGCGGTCGGGACCCAGCACGAAGACGGCGATGACCCCGATGATGAGGAGCTTGTCGAACGTCAGACCGAACACGAGGACAACACTAACCCGCCGCGCCTCCCTCGCGGAGCCCGCGCGCCACCGTACCCTGACGATGCCCGGGCGCGATCCGCCCGGTGCACCGATCAGAGGAGCGCCCCCGTGTCCGACAAGGATGCCAACTGGAAGTACGCCGAGGACGCGGTCGTCGAGTCGGAGGCCATCGCCTCGGCCCGCCGGCTCTCGGTCGAGCTGGGCATCGACGCCGTCTCCCCCTCGATCGGCGCGCAGGCCGCGCTGGTCGCCGCCGCGGCGCGCGCGACCTCCATCATCGAGATCGGCACCGGCACCGGAGTGAGCGGCCTGTGGCTGCTCGACGGCGCCCCCGAGGCCATGCTCACCTCGATCGACTCCGAGGCGGTGCACCAGCAGCACGCGCGCGCCCAGTTCCACGAGGCGGGCATCTCGCCCAACCGGCTCCGGCTCATCCCGGGCCGCGCCCTCGAGGTGCTGCCCCGCATGAACGAGAACTCCTACGACATCGTCTTCGTCGACGGCGATCCGCTGCAGGTCATCGAGAACGTCGAGCACGCGCTGCGGCTCGTCCGTCCGGGCGGGACGGTCCTCGTCCCCCACGCGCTCTGGCGCGGACGCGTGGCCAACCCCGCGCAGCGCGATGAGATCGCGACGGCGTTCCGCACGCTGGTGGCCGAGGTCTGCGCCTCCCCCGCCGTGGTCAGCGTGCTCTCGCCGATCGGCGACGGCCTGCTGCAGGCCAACAAGCGCCGCGCCTGACGAGCGCGGCCGACCGGGGACAGACGGAACGCCCGCCGCACGGTGTGCGACGGGCGTTCACGACGGTGCGGATCAGGCGGGAGACACCACAGACGCGAGCGCGTCGTGCAGCTCTTTCGCCTCTGCATCGTTGACCGAGACGACGAGGCGTCCGCCTCCTTCGAGCGGAACGCGCACGACGATGAGTCGGCCCTCCTTAACAGCCTCCATCGGTCCGTCTCCGGTCCTCGGCTTCATGGCCGCCATAGAGTTCCCCTTTCGTGACGTATCCCCCTATTATCGTGCATCCGCGGGGGTGTTCCGAACCGCGCCCGGAAGTCGGGCGTCAGCCGATCACGGCGGGGACCAGTCGCCGGGGGTGAACACCCAGCACAGCAGCACCCAGACGATCTGCCCGACGATCGATGCGGCCACCACGAACACCCTCAGGAGAGTCGACCGCGGCACCGCGAGCGCCCCGGCCAGCGGGAACATCGGCATCAGGATGCGGAACGTGCTCGACTGCGGGTAGAAGAACGCGAAGAGGTAGATCGCGTAGCCGCCGACCCAGAGCCGCGAGAAGACGTCGAGGCTGCGCGTGGCCCGCGAGAACAGGATCGCCAGGAATCCGAGCACCACCACGACGGTGATGCCCATGCCCGTGATCGGCGAGCCGAACCAGAGGCCTCCCCACCAGCCTCCACCGGCGAACCAGGAGGTGAAGGGGATGAGCTCGCCCTCGCCGATGAAGACGCTGCGCCAGGCGAGCTCGGTGTCGGTGTAGGCGGTGAAGGAGCCGGTGACCGCCCAGGCGATGAGCAGCCAGGCGAAGCCCACCGCGAGGGACCAGACCGTGAGGGAGACCGTGAAGGCGAACTCCCGGCGGGCGAACGGCTCGGTGCCGCGCACGTGGCGCCAGACGCGGTAGAGGAAGTAGAGGCCCGTCATCGCCGCGATCGCGAGGCCGCTCGGGCGCAGGAGCCCCACGACCAGCACGACGGGGAACGTCCAGATCCATTTGCGGCGCACCAGAAGGAGGAGCAGCACGGCCGTCAGGAGGATGCCGCCGGACTCCGCGTAGCCGATCTGCAGGATCGGGGACGTCGGAGCGACGCAGAAGAAGACGATCCCCATCAGCGCCTGGCCCTCGCTGAGCGAGACGCGGAACAGCCGGTAGATCACCAGGCACGCCGCTGCACTGCAGACCAGGGCGACGAGCACCGCCGCGTTCGCCCAGTCGAGCCCGGTGATGTTCATCAGGCCGCGGACGGTGAACGGGTAGACGGGCATGAACGCCCAGGGGTTCTGCTCCACGGCTCCGGACGGCGAGAGCGGCAGGACCGACGGGTACCCCGTCATCCCGATCCGCTCGTACCAGCCGCCATCCCACGTCGTCGCGAATCGGACGTAGGTGTCGCGGAGTCCCGTCCACTCGACGCCCTGACGCACGGCGCCGACACGGAGCATGATCACGGTCGTGACGACCCGGGACACGGCGAAGACCAGGAGCACCTGGATCCACCACGGGATCCTCCGGAGCAGACCCCAGCGGGAGCGGGACGGAGAGGCGTCCTCCGTCTCCGGCGCGATCGCGGTGGCGCTCACGCGAGCGGCCCGCGGTCCGTCGCGGAGGGGGTCGTCAGCGGGGAGCGGGCGGGTGTCGCCGCGGCTCGCCGGCGGGTCGGCCGGAGGAGGGGCGACGCGTGTCGCGGCTCACCGGCTGGCGTGAGGGGAGACATTCCGACGAGCATACCCGTGCGGGAGTCGGGAGTCCCCGGAGGAGCACCGCGCCGGGCGGGCGCACGGCACGATCACGGCGGGGTCCAGTCCGATCCGGCGACGGCCCAGCAGATCGAGATCCAGACGATCTGGCCGCCGATCCCGAGCAGGACCAGCGCGACCCGGAAGACCGGCGAGCGCGGCACCGCCAGCGCTCCGACGAGCGGGAACATCGGGCCCAGCAGCCGGAAGGTGCTCGACTGCGGGAAGAAGAACGCCAGCAGGTAGACGCCGTACCCGGCGACCCAGGCCCGGCTGAAGAGATCGAGCCGCCGTGTCCACGGTGCGGCGAGGATCCCGACGAACGCCGCCAGGAGGAGCACCACCAGCACGACGCCGACGGCCGGAGCACCGAACCACCACGAGCCCCACCAGGCGCCGCCCTGGAACCACGGGGTCAGCGGGAGCAGCTCCTGGTAGCCGATGTAGACCGCACGCCACGCCAGCTCGGTGTCGGTGTACGCGGTCATCGACCCGGTGACGGCCCACGCCACGGCGGGCCAGAGGAAGCCGACCACGAGCCCCCACGCCGTCAGGCCCACGGCCGGCAGCCACTCCGACCGCGGGAACGGCTCCGTGCGGCGCCGGACGAACCGGTAGACGACGTACAGGCCGAGCGCGGCGGCGAAGGCGAGCCCGCTCGGCCGCGTCAGGCCCAGCAGCAGCACGACGGGCACGACAGCGAGCCAGCGCCGCCGCACCAGGAGGAGGAGCGTGACCGCGGTCAGCAGCATCGCCATCGACTCCGCGTAGGCGAGCTGCATCAGCGGCGAGGTCGGCGCCACGCAGAACAGCAGCACCGCCGTCAGCGACTGCGACTCGCCGAGGGAGTGCCGGAAGAGGCGGTACAGGACGAGGCAGGCTCCGGCTCCGCACAGGACGGAGACGGTCACGGCGGCCGGAGCCCAGGTGAAGCCGGTGAGCGCCATCAGCGCCTTCACGACGCTCGGGTAGAGCGGCATGAAGGCCCAGGCGTTCTCTCCCACGTGGCCGTCCTGCGTGATCGGCAGGAAGCCGGGGTATCCGGTGGCCGCGATGATCTCGTACCAGCGGCCGTCCCACATCGACGCGAAGGCCGAGTAGGACGGGGAGGGTCCGGTCCACGGGTTCGCGAGCTGGTGCGCGGCGAACTGCAGCAGAATCACCGTCGTGACCACGCGGGTCGCGATGTACACCAGGAGGACCCGCGCCCACCACGGGACCAGGCGCAGGCGGAGTCGGACGGGGACGGCCGTGGCGCTCGCGCTCACGAGGACGCGGTCAGCCAGCGGCGGAGGCCCTCGGCGCACTCGGTGATCTCGTGCACCGCCACGCGCTCGTCGTCGGCGTGGGCCCGGAGCGGGTCGCCCGGTCCGTAGTTGACAGCCGGGATGCCCATGGCGGAGAACCGCGCGACGTCGGTCCAGCCGTACTTGGGCTTCGCCTCGGCTCCGACGGCCGCGAGGAAGGCCTGGGCCAGAGGTGCGTCCAGCCCCGGGCGGGCGCCCTCGGCCAGATCGTCCACCGTCACCTCGAACCCCTCGAAGAGCTCCTCGAGGTGGGCGAGCGCCTCCTCCCCGGACCGGTCGGGGGCGAAGCGGTAGTTGACCTGCACCGTGCAGAGGTCCGGGATCACGTTGCCCGCGACCCCGCCGGTGACGCGCACGGCGTTGACGCCCTCGCGGTACACGAGGCCCTCGACCTCGACCTCGCGCGGTACGTAGGCGGCGAGGCGGTCGAGGATCGGCGCCGCCGCGTGGATCGCGTTCTCGCCGACCCAGCTGCGGGCGGAGTGGGCGCGGACGCCGCGGGTGACCACGTCGACCCGGAGCGTCCCGTTGCAGCCGCCCTCCACTGCTCCGCTCGTCGGCTCGCCGAGCACCGCGAAGTCGGCGGAGAAGAGGTCGGGGCGGTGCCGGGAGAGGCGGCCGAGGCCGTTGAGGTCCGCTGCGACCTCCTCGTTGTCGTACCACATCCAGGTGATGTCGACGGCCGGATCGGAGAGCTCGGCGGCGAGGACGAGCTGCACCGCCACTCCGGCCTTCATGTCGACGGTCCCGCGGCCGACCAGGTGCTCGACGCCGTCGATCGTCTCGGCGACGACGGGCAGGTTGCCGTTGACCGGCACCGTGTCGAGGTGCCCGGCGATCACGACGCGCTGGGCGAGGCCGAGGTTCGTCCGCGCCACGACGGTGTGGCCGTCGCGGATGACCTCGAGGTGGTCGTACTGCTCGAGCGCCCACTGCACCGCGTCCGCGATCTCGAGCTCGTCGCCCGAGACGGACGGGATGTCGCAGAGGATCCGCGTCAGGGCGACCGGATCGGTGCGCAGATCGAGCGGAGGGGCGGTGGTCGGATCGGCCATGCGCCCCAGGGTAGCGGCCGGACGCTCCGCGCTACCCTGATCGGCATGACCCTCGAGCACTCCGCAGACTCCTCCGCGCCCGCCTCCGCCTGGGGATACGGGCTCGCCACCGTGGCCGACGACGGCACCGTCCTCGACACCTGGTTCCCGGAGCCCCGCCTCGGCACCATCCCGGCCGGCCGCGACCCCTGGATCGTGCCGGCGGAGTTCGAGGAGCAGGCCGGCGAGGATCCGCGCCGCGAGGTCCGCATCGACGTGGTCACGCTGCAGATCGACGTGCAGGCGCCGCCCGCCTCCACGTCCGACGCCTACCTGCGGCTGCACCTGCTCTCGCACCTCCTGGTCCGCCCGAACGAGGTGAACCTCGACGGCGTCTTCGCCCACCTGCCGAACGTGGTGTGGACGAACGCCGGTCCGGTCTCGCCGAAGTCGTTCACCCGCCTGCGCCCCTCGCTCCGGCGCCACGGCATCCAGGCCACCGGCATCGACAAGTTCCCGCGTCTGACCGACTACGTCACCCCGGCGAAGGTGCGCATCGCGGACACCTCGCGCGTCCGCCTCGGGGCGCATCTGGCACCCGGCACGACGGTGATGCACGAGGGCTTCGTCAACTTCAACGCCGGGACCCTCGGCAGCTCGATGGTCGAGGGGCGCATCTCGCAGGGCGTCGTGGTCGGCGACGGCTCGGACATCGGCGGCGGCGCCTCCATCATGGGCACCCTCTCGGGCGGAGGAGTGCAGCGCGTCTCGATCGGCGCGCGGGCCCTGCTGGGTGCGAACTCGGGCATCGGCATCTCCCTCGGCGACGACACCGTCGTCGAGGCCGGCCTCTACGTGACCGCCGGCACCAAGGTCGTCGTGGTCGGCGGAGCGCCGCGCGCCGACGGCGCCCCGCAGACCGTGAAGGCCGTGCAGCTCTCGGGCGTGCCGAACCTGCTCTTCCGCCGCAACTCCCTCACCGGGGCCGTCGAGGTCCTCCCCCGCACCGGCGCCGGCATCGAGCTGAACGCCGCCCTGCACGCCTGAGGACGGGCGTCCGGCGCCGCCGGGCCCAGCAGGCGGCACCCCGGGACGAACCGTGCTGATCGAGTCCGCGGCGACCACGCCGCTCTGCGTCCCGCCTCGAAGAAGCGGTTCGAGCCTCGGACGGCCGACGAGAGGCGGATGCGCCGCACGGCGAGAGCCCGCCCCCGGCGGGGACGGGCTCTCGGGGACCGGTCAGCGGTCGTTCGGCCAGTGGCGCTCGGGCGAGCCCATGTAGAGCTGCTGCGGGCGGCCGATCTTGGTCTGCTTGTCGGTGTTCATCTCGCGCCAGTGGGCGATCCAGCCGGGCAGGCGGCCGATCGCGAAGAGGACGGTGAACATCCGGGTCGGGAAGCCCATCGCCTTGTAGATGACGCCCGTGTAGAAGTCGACGTTCGGGTAGAGGCGCCGCTCCTTGAAGTAGTCGTCCTCGAGCGCGAGGGCCTCGAGCTCCATCGCGATGTCGAGCAGCGGGTCCTTCACGCCGAGGGCCTGCAGGACCTCGGAGGCGCTCTCCTTGACCAGCTTCGCGCGCGGGTCGTAGTTCTTGTACACCCGGTGGCCGAAGCCCATCAGGCGCACGCCCTCCTCCTTGTTCTTCACCCGCTCGACGAACGTCGACACGCTCTCGCCCGACTCGCGGATCCGGCCGAGCATGGTGAGCACCGCCTCGTTCGCTCCGCCGTGCAGAGGGCCGAACAGGGCGTTGATGCCGGCAGACACCGAGGCGTAGAGGTTCGCCTCGGTCGAGCCGACGAGGCGGACGGTCGACGTCGACGCGTTCTGCTCGTGGTCCTCGTGGAGGATCAGGAGGCGGTCGAGCGCCTTCGAGAGCACCGGGTCGACCTGGTACTGCTCGGCCATCGTGCCGAAGTTGAGGCGGAGGAAGTTGTCGACGAAGCTCAGCGAGTTGTCCGGGTAGAGGAACGCCTGGCCGATCGCCTTCTTGTGGGCGTACGCCGCCATCACGGGCAGCTTCGCCAGGAGGCGGATCGTGGTGAGCTCCACAGCTTCCGGATCCTTCGGGTTGGAGCTGTCCTCGTAGTACGTCGACAGGGCCGAGACTCCGGCCGAGAGCACCGACATGGGGTGCGCGCTGTGGGGAAGCGCGTCGAAGAAGCGCTTGAGGTCCTCGTGGAGGAGCGTGTGGCGGCGGATGCGCTCGTCGAAGCCCGCGAGCTCGTCGGCCGTCGGCAGCTCGCCGTAGATGAGGAGCCAGGCCACCTCGAGGTAGGTCGCGTTGGTGGCCACCTCCTCGATCGGGTAGCCGCGGTAGCGGAGGATCCCCTGGTCGCCGTCGATGTAGGTGATCTGCGACTTGGTCGCCGCCGTGTTCACGAAGCCGTAGTCGAGCGACATGAAGCCGGTCTGCTTCGACAGGGTCGAGAAGTCGATGCTCGAGGAGCCGTCGACGCTGCGCAGGACCGGGAAGTCCGCGGTGCGGTCGCCGAAGGTGAGCGTGACCTTCTCGGGGAGCTCCTGCTCCGCCGGCGCGGGAGGCGGCGTCGTGGCGCTCCCGGTCGCGGGCTCCGTGGAGCCCACCGTCGCGGTTCCGTCGCTCTGCGTGCCGGATTCGGTCACAACGCCTCCCAGGTCGTCGCGGTCGCACCCCGGAAGCGCTCGCGCGGAGCGGGCGGCGCCGGGTCTGGATCGTGGTGCAGCCGGGGCCTCGCGAGGCGCCGTCGACCGAACCACATACAGCCTATGGGCAAAGCGGGGGCACTGTGACATCGCCCAGCGCTGGGGCCGGGGCCTTGTCGGAACCCGCCAGGATCGGCCGGGTCGAACGCTTCAGAGGCCGCCGGACAGGCGCTCCACGGCCGCGTCGATCCGCTCGTCGGAGGCCGTCAGCGAGAGGCGCACGTGCTCGGGGAAGCCCTCCCCGTAGAAGACGCCGGGGCCCGCGAGGACGCCGAGGCGGGCGAGGCGGTCGATGGACTCCCAGGCCGGGCGGCCCTCGGTCGCCCACAGGTAGAGGCCGGCCTCGCTGCGGTCGATCCGGAAGCCCGCGGACTCGAGGGCGGGCCGGAGGCGGTCGCGGCGGGAGCGGTAGCGCTCCTTCTGCGCGGCGACGTGCTCGTCGTCGGCGAGGGCGACGATCATCGCCTCCTGCAGCGGTCCGGGCACGATCATGCCCGCGTGCTTGCGGACGGTCACCAGGCGCGCGATCAGGGCCGCGTCCCCGGCGACGAAGGCGGCGCGGTAGCCGGCGAGGTTCGACTGCTTGCTCAGCGAGTAGACGCCGAGGACCCCGGTGCGGTCCTCCCCCACCACGCGCGTGTCGAGGACGCTCGGGATCGGCTCGTCGGCCCAGCGGCCGTCCCAGCCGAGCTCGGCGTAGCACTCGTCCCCCGCGATCACGGCGCCCAGCTCACGGGCACGGGCGACGGCGCGCCGCAGGGCGGGCACATCGAGCACGGCGCCATCGGGATTGCCGGGAGAGTTGAGCCAGACCAGGCGGGTCGTCGCGGGCCACTCGGCGGGGTCGTCGGAGGCGAGCGCCTCGGCCCCGGCGATCGCCGCGCCCATCGCGTACGTCGGGTACGCGGCGCTCGGATGCACGACCACGTCCCCCTCCCCGAGTCCGAGGAGGAAGGGCAGCCAGGCGACGAGCTCCTTGGAGCCGATCGTCGGCAGGACCTCGTCGACTCCGAGGCCCTCGACTCCGCGCCGCCGCGCGTACCAGGCGGCGATCGCCTCGCGGAGAGCGGGCGTGCCCACGGTCGTGGGGTACGCGTGCGAGTCCGTCGCGCGGGCGAGCGCGTCGCGGATCGGGGCGGGCGTCGGGTCCACCGGCGAGCCGATCGACAGGTCGACGATCCCGCCGGGGTGCTCCGCCGCCGTGCGGGCGAAGGGCGCCATCAGGTCCCAGGGGTAGTCGGGCAGCGCGCCGAGGGCCACGGGAGCGGCCTCAGTGGCTCTGCGGAGGCAGCGCCGCGATGACCGGGTGGTCCTTCGCGATCACGCCGACCTTGGCGGCTCCGCCCGGGGAGCCGATCTCGTCGAAGAACTCGACGTTGGCCTTGTAGTAGTCGGACCACTCCTCGGGGAGGTCGTCCTCGTAGTAGATCGCCTCGACGGGGCAGACCGGCTCGCAGGCACCGCAGTCCACGCACTCGTCCGGGTGGATGTAGAGCGAGCGCTCGCCTTCGTAGATGCAGTCGACCGGGCACTCGTCGATGCAGGCGCGGTCTTTGACATCGACGCACGGAAGTGCGATCACGTAGGTCACGGTGCTCCAGGTCCCTTCGAACAGTGTCTCTATCGTACGGGGGCCGACGGGGCGTCGGCGTCCGCGGGCCGCGGGGCGGCGGCGGGAGCGGCCGCCCGCAGCCGCGGCCAGGCGATCACGACGAGGGCGATGAGGGCGGGGAGGAAGGTCCAGGCCACGCCGAGGCCGTTCGCCGGGACGAGGACGGATCCGCCGGTGCTTCGCAGGGCGAGCAGCCCGATCATCCCGAGCAGGCCCATCGCGGTGCAGAACGCGACGAACCGGTCGATGAGCACGAGGCGCAGCCCGAGCAGGAGCAGCAGCACGCCGGCGAGGGAGGCGGCGAGGCCGACCGGGAGGACGACTCCGCCGACCGACACGGTGCTCTGATGGGCGACGGTCGTGATCGCTCCGACCACCGCGCCGACCAGGACTCCGGCGACGCCCGAGAGCACGCGCGATCCCAGCGTCGGACGCTCCTCCGGCAGCGGCGCCGGACGCCCCGCCTGCGCGACCGGGCGGAAGCGCTCGATGCGGCCGATGGGGAACGGCGGACCGCTCGAGAGGCGGGCCTCGTCGCCCTCGACCACCAGCTGCGTCGCGTGCGCCTCGAGGGCCGCGCGCTTGCGAGCATGGTCCTCGGCGGACAGCTCGATCACGACGTCCCCGGGGAGGGGCGGGGCCGCGTCGGGGAGGACGGCGAGGAAGCGCAGGCCCAGCAGCTCGGCGGCGCGCTCGGCGACCCGGGCGGTGCGGACGTGGTCCGGGTGGCCGTAGCCGCCGCCCGCGTCGTAGGACAGCACGACGCCCGCGTCGACCTGCCGGAGGACGGCGACGAGATCCGCCACCTCCTCGTCCTCGGGCGCGGCGGTGAAGGACGCGGGATGCACCGGCTCGAGCGGCGCCGGGACGCGGCCGGGCCCCCACTGCATGCCGGAGTCCCGGTAGACGCGCGGACCGAGCCCGGGTGCGCGGGCGCCCGCCTCGCCGAGGAAGCGGTGGTCGGCGACGCCGAGGGCCGTCAGGGCGACGACGAGCTCGGTCGTCCGGTGCGCGGCCAGCTCGGCCGAGCCCTCGAGCGGAGCGAGGTCCTCGGGGATGACCTCGCCGCACTCGCCCCGCGTGGCGGTGACGACGGTGACGGAGGCGCCCTGCGCCACCAGCCGCGCCAGGGTCCCACCCATGGTGATCGTCTCGTCGTCGGGGTGGGCGTGCACCGCCACCACCCGCTCCGCTGCTGCGTCCCGGCCCGCGTCCACTCTCCGCCTCTCGTCCTGCGCGGCCTCCGCTGCGGGCGCTTCTGGACAGCGACCGGGCAGCGGACTACAGTCGACCCGGGTTAGGCAAGGCTTACCGAACAACGGAGCCCCGCCGACCGGATCGACTCGGGGCGGGAGTCGCCCCCTCCTCGTCCACCATCGACCAAGAGAACACGCGTGCTCGCAAACTACCTCATCGGCCTCCGCGAAGGCCTCGAAGCCGGCCTCGTGGTCGGCATCCTCGTGGCCTACCTGACCAAGCTCGGCCGGCGCGACGTGCTGCCGCGGCTCTGGACCGGTATCGCCGCCGCGATCGCGATCTCGCTCGTCACCGGTGCGATCCTCACCTGGGGCCCCTCGACCCTGTCGTTCCAGGCTCAGGAGCTCATCGGCGGCGGCCTCTCGATCCTCGCGGTCGGCCTGGTCACCTGGATGATCTTCTGGATGGGCGCGAACGCCCGCAGCATGAAGGGCGACCTCGAGTCCCGGCTCGACGGCGCCGTCGCAGGTTCGGCCCTCGGCATCGTGGTCCTCGGCTTCATCAGCGTCGGCCGCGAGGGCATCGAGACGGCGCTCTTCGTCTGGGCGAGCGTGTCCTCGAGCACTGCGGGGTCGGGATCCAGCGCGTGGGTCGGCACGGTCGGCGCGATGCTGGGCATCCTCAGCTCGGTCGTCATCGCGTACCTGATCTTCCGGGGCTTCGTCCGGATCGACCTCGGGCGCTTCTTCACCTGGACGGGCGGCTTCCTCATCCTCGTCGCGGCCGGCGTCCTCTCCTACGGTGTCGGCGACCTGCAGGAGGCGTCGCTCCTGCCCGGCTGGGGCACCCCGCTGTTCTCGCTCGGCCCGATCCTCCCGCCGCCCGTGACCGCCGTGGTCGGCGGCCTCTTCAACTACACGCCCGAGCCGACCGCTCTGCAGTTCGCCGCCTGGCTGCTCTACCTCGTCGTCGTCGGCGCCCTGTTCGTCCGCCAGGTCCGCCTGCGCGGTCCGCGACGGGGCAGCGCGGCCCCGGTCGCCGCTCCCGCTCCCACCTCCGTCTGACCCGCTCCGGCACCGCCGGCGCACTCGCCCCGATCCAGGAGAAGCATGTCCTCGCGCGCTCGTCCCACCCTCCCCCGCGTCACCCTCGGCCTCGCCGGCGCCGGCGCCCTGGCGCTGATCCTCACGGGCTGCGTGCCGAACACTCCCGCGTCCTCCTCCTCCGCCGCGCTCGACGTCGCGATCAGGGACGACGCCTGCGAGGTGTCGACGGCGACCGCCGAGGCGGGAGCGGTGACGTTCTCACTGACCAACGGCGGCTCGGACGTCAACGAGTTCGAGATCCTGGCCGAGGACAAGCTGCGGATCGTGGGCGAGAAGGAGAACGTGACCCCGGGCCAGAGCGTCTCCTACGTCGCTCAGCTCGAGCCGGGCACCTACTACACCGCCTGCAAGTTCCAGCAGGTCGGCGCCCCGGTCGGGCTGAGCGAGTTCACCGTGACCGGTGAGGCCACCGCGCAGTCGGCGGATGAGAAGGCGGCGACGGAGGCGGCGGTCACCAACTACGTGGCGTACGTGAAGTCGCAGGTGGGCGAGCTGCTCCCCGCGGTGGCCGAGTTCGCGCAGGCCTACGAGGCCGGCGACGACGAGAAGGCGCGCGGCCTCTTCGCGTCGACCCGCGTCTTCTACGAGCGGATCGAGCCGACCGCGGAGGCGTTCGGCGACCTCGACCCGCGCATCGACTACCGCGAGGTCGACGCCGTCGCCGAGGGCCTGGACTGGACCGGCTTCCACCGCATCGAGAAGGACCTGTGGGCCCCCGCGGAGGGTGCGCTCAACTCCGACGGCACGAGCGCGCTCCTCGACTGGGCGCCCTCCACCCCCGAGCAGCGCGCGCAGTTCGGCCAGGGCCTCGTCGACGACGTGCAGAGCCTGGCCGACCTCGTGAACGCGCCCGGCTTCACCGTCTCGGTGGGCGACATCTCCAACGGCGCCATCGGCCTGCTCGACGAGGTCGCAGCCGGCAAGATCACGGGCGAGGAGGACTGGTGGTCGAGCACTGACCTCACCGACTTCGCCGCGAACGTCCAGGGCGCGGAGGTGGCGTTCGGCAACGTCGAGCCGATCGCGACCGCCAGCGGCGACGAGGGCGCCGACCTCACCGGACGGATCACGCAGCGGTTCTCCGAGCTCGACGCCCTGCTCGCGCAGTACGGCTCGATCGACTCCGGCTTCGCCGCGTACTCCACCGTCACCGCGGAGCAGAAGAAGGAGCTCTCGGACGCGGTCAACGCTCTCTCCGAGCCGCTCTCGCAGCTGACCCACACGGTGCTGGGCGTCGAGGAGCCGGCCGCGTAGTGGGCGCCGAGCAGCACGAGGGAGCCCGGCCGACGGATTCCGAGCAGCCCGCCGACGAGCCCCGCCGCCTCTCGCGGCGCGGGCTGCTCGGCCTCGTCTCGGCGGGGACGGCCGGGCTGGCCGCCGGAGTGGGCGGCACGGTGGCCGTCACATCGTCCGCGAGCGCGACGGCCTCCTCCGCCCCGCGCACCGTGCCGTTCTTCGGCGCGAACCAGGCGGGCATCACCACCGCCGCGCAGGACCGGCTGCACTTCGCCGCGTTCGACCTCGCCGCGGGCACCACGCGCGAGGACCTCGTCGAGCTCCTGAAGGACTGGACGCTCGCCGCCTCCCGGATGACCCAGGGCCTCGAGGTCGGCGAGAACGGCGCGGTGGACGGGCCGGACACGGCTCCCCCGGAGGACACCGGAGAGGCGCTCGGGCTCGACGCCGCGTCCCTCACCGTCACGGTCGGCTTCGGACCCACCCTCTTCACGGACGAGTCCGGCGCCGACCGCTTCGGCCTCGCCGACCGCCGGCCTCCGCAGCTGCAGGCCCTGCCCCGCTTCCGCGGCGACGCGCTCGTCCCCTCGGCCGGCGGCGGCGACTTGTGCATCCAGGCCTGCGCCGACGATCCGCAGGTCGCCGTGCACGCCATCCGCAACCTGAGCCGGATCGCGTTCGGCCGGGCCTCGCTCCGCTGGTCTCAGCTCGGCTTCGGCCGCACCTCCTCGACGTCCACCGCCCAGGCGACTCCGCGCAACCTCTTCGGCTTCAAGGACGGCACGGCGAACGTGAAGTCCGAGGAGGCCGACGCCGTCCAGGAGCACGTCTGGGTCCCCTCCTCCGACGGCCCCGCGTGGATGGTCGGCGGCAGCTACCTGGTCGCGCGGAAGATCCGGATGATCATCGAGACGTGGGACCGCAGCCAGCTGGGCGAGCAGGAGCGGGTCATCGGCCGCAGCAAGGGGTCCGGAGCGCCGCTCTCGGGCGGCACGGAGTCCACCGAGCCGGACTTCGCAGCGGCCGGCGCCACCGGTGCCCCGCTGATCGATCAGGAGTCGCACGTGCGCCTCGCGCATCCGAGCGTGAACAACGGAGTGCGGCTCCTGCGCCGCGGCTACAACTTCGTCGACGGCAACGACGAGCTCGGACGCCTGAACGCGGGGCTGTTCTTCCTCTCGTTCCAGCGCTCCCCGGAGCAGTTCGTCACCGTGCAGCGGAACCTCGCGACGGACGCACTGAACGAGTACGTGAAGCACGTCGGCTCGGCCGTGTTCGCGGTGCCGCCCGGTGCCCGCGACGAGACCGACTTCCTCGGCTCCGGCCTCTTCGCCTGATCCCTGAGAGGACCCGCACTCCGTCCCAGGATCCGGCGGGCTCACTCCACGGCGCGCCGAAGCCTCCGACCGTAGCGTCGTCGGCGATGTCCGGGAACAGTGCGAGAAGCGGCCTGACCAAGCGCGAGCGCCAGGAGCTCGCCCGAGCGCAGGCGCGGGAGCGCCGCGAAGCCGAGAGGCGCCGGCGGCGCCGGAACCGGCTGCTCGGGCAGGGCGGAGCGGTCGTCGGGCTCCTCGCGGTCGTGGCCCTGGTCTGCTGGAACGTCTGGTCGCAGCAGGAGGTCGCGAGCGCCGGCCCGGCGAACATGCTCAGCGACGGCATCGTCCTCGCGGGCGACGGCTCGGCCGTGACGGCGACGACGAGCGCGGCGATCGCTCCGGGAGCATCCCCCGTCCCGACCGATGAGAGCGCCACGCGGGCGGGCGGAGTCGTCGCCGTCGACCTCTACGTCGACTACCTCTGCCCGTACTGCGGGCAGTTCGAGAAGGCGAACGCCGAGCAGCTGCAGTCGTGGCTGACGAAGGGGGCGATCACGCTCGAGATCCACCCGGTGGCGATCCTCGACTCCTCCTCGGCCGGCTCCGAGTACTCCAGCCGGGCCGCGAACGCCGCGGCGTGCGTCGCCGACGAGGATCCAAACCGCTTCCTCGCCGTGAACGCGGCGCTCTTCGCGCAGCAGCCGGCGGAGGGGACGACGGGCCTCGACGACGACGCTCTGCGGGCGCTGGTGACCGGAGCGGGCGTCACCGACGACGACGTCCTCGCCTGCATGACCGGGGGCGAGTTCCGGCCCTGGGTGAAGGCCGCGACCGAGCGGGCCACCTCGCTCCCCCTCGCGAACTCCTCGCTGCCGAAGCTGGAGTCGACGCCCACCGTGCTGGTGAACGGCGAGCAGTACACGGGGAAGCCGGACGACGCGGCGGCGTTCGTCTCCTTCGTCACCTCGACGCTCGAGGCGGAGTCCTCGACCCCCTCTCCCTCTCCGAGTCCGGCGGGCTGATCCGGACCGCGAGGGACGGGATCGGCGCTGCACGCTGCAGCACCGGGGCGGAGACGACGAGACCGGCCGGAGCATCGCTCCGGCCGGTCTCGTCGTGGGCGGGCGCCGAGGCGCCCGGGGCTCAGCCCTGCTTCTTGAGGCGGCTCGTCATGCGCGCGCGGGCGTTCGCATCGAGCTCCACCTTGCGGATGCGGACGACCTCGGGGGTGACCTCGACGCACTCGTCCTCGCGGGCGAACTCGAGGCACTCCTCGAGCGTCAGCTGACGCGACGGCGTCATCGACTCGAAGGTGTCGGAGGTGGACTGACGCATGTTGGTCAGCTTCTTCTCCTTGGTGATGTTGACGTCCATGTCGTCGTTGCGCGAGTTCTCGCCGATCACCATGCCCTCGTAGACCTCCTCGGTGGGGTTCACGAAGAAGGTCATCCGCTCCTGGAGCGCGATGATGGCGAACGGGGTCACGACTCCGTTGCGGTCCGCGACGATCGACCCGTTGTTGCGGGTGACGATCGCGCCGGCCCACGGCTCGTAGCCGTGCAGGATCGCGTTCGCGATGCCGGTGCCGCGGGTGGTGGTGAGGAACTCGGTGCGGAAGCCGATCAGGCCGCGCGACGGGACGATGAACTCCATGCGGACCCAGCCGGTGCCGTGGTTCGACATGCCGTCCATGCGGCCCTTGCGGGCGGCGAGGAGCTGCGTGATCGCGCCGAGGTACTCCTCCGGAGCGTCGATCGTCAGGTGCTCGAAGGGCTCGTGCGTCTTGCCGTCGACCTGGCGGGTGACCACCTGGGGCTTGCCGACGGTCAGCTCGTAGCCCTCGCGGCGCATCTGCTCGACGAGGATGGCCAGCGCGAGCTCGCCGCGGCCCTGGACCTCCCACGAGTCGGGGCGTCCGATGTCGACGATCTTGAGCGACACGTTTCCGATGAGCTCGCGGTCGAGGCGGTCCTTGACCATGCGCGCCGTGAGCTTGTGGCCCTTCACCTTGCCGACGAGCGGCGAGGTGTTGGTGCCGATCGTCATCGAGATCGCCGGGTCGTCGACCGTGATGGCCGGCAGCGGGCGGATGTCCTCGGGGTCGGCGATGGTCTCGCCGATGGTGATCTCGGGGAAGCCCGCGATCGCGACGATGTCGCCGGGGCCCGCGGACTCGGCCGGGTAGCGGTCGAGCGCCTTGGTGATCAGCAGCTCGGTGATGCGCGCGTTGGTGTGGGTGCCGTCGTGGTGGACCCAGGCGACCGTCTGCCCCTTCTTGATCGTGCCGTTGAAGACGCGGAGGAGGGCGAGGCGGCCGAGGAACGGCGACGCGTCGAGGTTGGTGACGTGGGCCTGGAGGGGCGCGTCGTCGTCGTAGGTCGGCGCGGGGATGTGCTTGAGGATCGCCTCGAACAGCGGCTCCAGGTCCTCGGCGTCCGGCAGCGTGCCGTCCTCGGGCTTGTTCGCCGAGGCGCGGCCGGCCTTGCCGGAGGCGTAGACCACGGGGACGTCGAGGATCGCGTCGAGGTCGAGGTCCGGCACGTCGTCGGCCATGTCGGAGGCGAGGCCGAGGAGCAGGTCCTGGCTCTCGGCGACGACCTCGTCGATGCGCGCGTCGGGGCGGTCGGTCTTGTTGACCAGGAGGATGACGGGGAGCTTCGCCTCGAGCGCCTTGCGCAGCACGAAGCGGGTCTGGGGCAGCGGGCCCTCGGACGCGTCGACGAGGAGGCAGACGCCGTCGACCATCGACAGGCCGCGCTCGACCTCGCCGCCGAAGTCGGCGTGGCCCGGGGTGTCGATGACGTTGATGGTGATGGGACCGTCGCTCGCGTGCTTGCCGCTGTACGAGACAGCGGTGTTCTTCGCGAGGATCGTGATGCCCTTCTCGCGCTCGAGCTCGTTGGAGTCCATCGCGCGCTCGTCCACGTGGGCGTGCGCGTCGAAGGAGTTCGTCTGCTTGAGCATGGCGTCGACCAGCGTGGTCTTGCCATGGTCGACGTGGGCGACGATCGCGACGTTGCGCAGGTCGGAGCGGGTGGCACTTGCCATGGATACGGACTCGTCTCGTGTTCTCGTGCAAAAGGGGGACCATCCATCGTACCGCAGCGAGGCGTCCGCACGGCGAAGGGCCCCGGATCCCCGCTCCGGAGGGCTCCGAGGAGCGCTCCAGGCGGGGCCGGGGCCCTGGTGACGGTCGGTCAGACCGCGAACTCGATGCCGGCGCCGGGGATGGCGTCGAGCAGCTCGCGGGTGTACTCCTGCTGCGGCGAGTCGAACACGGTGTCCGTCGGGGCGTGCTCGACGATCCTGCCCTTCTGCATCACGCAGACGTCGTCGGCGATCACGCGGACCACCGCCAGGTCGTGCGTGATGAACAGGTAGGTCAGCCCGAGCTCGGCCTGCAGGTCGGCGAGGAGGCGGAGGATCTGCGCCTGGACGAGGACGTCCAGAGCCGACACGGCCTCGTCGAGCACCACGATCTCCGGCTTCAGCGCGAGCGCGCGGGCGATCGCCACGCGCTGGCGCTGGCCGCCGGAGAGCTCGTTCGGGTACCGGCTCG
This sequence comes from Rathayibacter sp. AY1A2, assembly GCF_002930935.1. Classification (NCBI taxonomy): domain Bacteria; kingdom Bacillati; phylum Actinomycetota; class Actinomycetes; order Micrococcales; family Microbacteriaceae; genus Rathayibacter; species Rathayibacter sp. AY1A2. The sequence goes on from NZ_PSTP01000001.1 coordinate 189,123, forward strand.
CGATCACGCGCGGGAGGGACACCTGGTCGAGCAGCTCGAGGACGCGCTCGCGCTGCGACGTCCGGTCGCCGACCTTGTGCACTCGCAGCGGCTCCGAGATGGTGTTGCCGATGTTGTGCAGCGGGTCGAGCGAGCCGTACGGGTCCTGGAACACCGGCTGCATGGAGCGCCGGAGCGCCAGCATGTCGCGGCCCTTGAGCTTCTCGGTCCGGCGACCGGCGATCGAGATCGCTCCGGACGTCGCCGTCTCGAGGCCCAGCACCAGGCGGGCGATCGTCGACTTGCCCGATCCGGACTCGCCCACGAGCGCCGTGGTGGTGCCCTTCGGGATCGAGAACGACACGTTGTCGACGGCGGTGAAGTCCTCGGCCTTCAGGCCGCCGCGGCGGATCTTGAAGACCTTCGTGAGGCCGTCGACCTCGATCATCGGGGCGCCCGAGGCGACCGCGCCGGCGTGGTGCGCGGCGCCCGCGCCGACCAGGTCGACCTCGCGCACGGCCTCCGACTCGCCGGAGACCGACTCCACGGCCCGGCCGGCCGTCGACTGGATGCGGCGCGACGCGAGGCTGGGCGCCGCCGCGATCAGGCGCTGCGTGTAGGGGTGCTGCGGGTTCTGCAGCACCTCCACCGAGGCGCCGGACTCGACGATGCGGCCCTTGTACATGACGATGAGCTTCTCGGCGCGCTCGGCGGCGAGGCCCAGGTCGTGCGTGATGAAGAGCAGCGCGGTGCCGTCGGTCTTCGTCAGCGTCTCGAGGTGGTCGAGGATCCGGCGCTGGACCGTGACGTCGAGCGCCGAGGTGGGCTCGTCGGCGATCAGCAGCTGGGGAGCCGCGGCCAGGCCGATGCCGATCAGCACGCGCTGGCGCATGCCGCCCGAGAACTGGTGCGGGAACTGCTTGAGGCGCTTCTCCGCGTCGGCGAGGCCCGCGTTCTGCAGGACCTCGATCGCCTTGGCGCGCACCTCCTTGCGACCGGTCGCGAGGCCGTTGGCCTTGATGGTCTCCTCGACCTGGAAGCCGACCGACCACACGGGGTTCAGGTTCGACATCGGGTCCTGCGGGACGTAGCCGATCCGGCGGCCGCGGATGTCCTCGAGCTCGGTCCTCGTCGCCTTCGCGAGGTCCTTGCCGTCGAACAGCACGGAGCCGGCGGTGACCTGGCCGGTGCCGGGGAGCAGGCCGATGATCGCGGCGGCGGTCGTCGACTTGCCGGAGCCCGACTCCCCCACGATCGCGACGGTCTGGCCGTGCTCGATCGTGAGGCTCACGCCGCGGAGGGCGGGGACCAGTCCGCTGCCGGTCTGGAAGCCGACCTCGAGGTCGGTGACCTCGAGCAGCGGCCCGTGCGGTGCGTTCGGTGTCGTGGCGGTCATCGGAGGGCCCTCGCCTTCGGGTCGAGCGCGTCGCGGAGCGATTCGCCGAGGAGGATGAAGCTCAGCACCGTGACCGTCAGGGCGATCGACGGGTAGATCAGCGTCTGCGGGTTGGTGCGCAGATCGCGCTGGGCCTGGCTGATGTCGTTGCCCCACGACATGACCGAGCCGGGAAGGCCGACGCCGAGGAACGACAGCGTCGCCTCCGCGGTGATGGCCGCGCCGAGCGAGATCGTCGTGACGACGATGACGGGAGCGATCGAGTTCGGCAGCACGTGCCGGAACAGGATCGCCATGCGGGAGAGGCCGGTCGCGGTGGCGGCGCCGACGAAGTCGGCCTGCTTCACGCGGAGGACCTCGGAGCGCAGGACGCGCGCCGTCGTCGGCCAGGCGAACGCGCCGATCGCCAGGGCGATGACGAACACGTTCCGGTAGGCCGAGAAGACGGACATGATGACGACCGCGGCGAGGATGTAGGGGATCGAGAAGAAGATGTCGCCGAGGCGCATGATCACGGTGTCGACCCAGCCGCCGAAGAAGCCGGCCAGAGCGCCGCCGATGACGCCGGAGACCGTCGTGATCACGATCACGATGAGGCCGACGGTCAGCGACGTGGACGTGCCGTGGATGATCCGCGAGAAGACGTCGCACCCCTGCTTGGTGTAGCCGAGCAGGCTGCCGTCGCCGGGGCCCTGGTTGCTGAACGAGAGCGCGCACTGGCGGGGGTCCACCGAGGTGAACAGGCCCGGGAACAGCGCGACGGCGATGATGACGAGGATCAGGACGCCCGAGATCCAGAACATGGGCCGCTTGCGCAGGTCGCGCCACGCGTCGGTCCAGAGGTTGCTGGGCTTCTCGTCGAGGCTGACGGCGTCGACCGACGCGATCGGCGTCTCCTCGAGCGGGGCCACGAAGTGGTCGATGCGGCGGGCCTTCTGCGCGCCGCCGGTGGACTCATTTGGCATAGCGGATCCTCGGGTCGAGTACGGCGTAGAGCAGGTCGACGAGGATGTTCACCACGAGGTAGAACAGCACCATGACCGTGACGAAGGAGACGACGGTCGGCCGCTCACCTCGGATGATCGCCTGATAGAGCGTGTTCCCGACTCCGGGAACGTTGAAGATGCCCTCGGTCACGGTCGCGCCGACGATCAGGAGGCCGAAGTCGGCTCCGAACTGCGTCGTGACCGGGATGAGCGAGTTGCGCAGGACGTGCACGGGGATGACGCGGCGTCGCGAGAGCCCCTTGCTGTACGCGGTGCGGACGAAGTCCGAGCCGGCCGTCTCGATGACCGAGCCGCGCGTGAGGCGGATGGCCGACGCGACCACGAACAGGGCGAGCACGATCGCGGGCAGCAGCAGCCTCTGGAACGACGCGTCGGCTCCGACGGTCGGAGGGAACCATCCCAGCTGGATCGCGAAGAAGGACTGCGCGATGAAGCAGAGCACGAAGATCGGCACCGACACGAGCAGGAGGCTGACGACCAGGGCGCTCGCGTCGAAGAAGCTGCCCTTGCGCAGACCGCTGATGAGGCCGATGGTCAGCGCGACGACGATCTCGATGACGATCGCCATCATGGCGAGCGTCAGGGTGACCGGGAAGGTGCGGGCGAGGATCTCGTTGACGGACTGGCCGGAGAACGAGATGCCGAAGTCGCCGCGGACGACGCCTCCCAGGTAGTACAGGTACTGGACGAAGAAGGGCTCGTTCAGGTGGTACTGCTCCTCGAGGCGGGCGAGGAGTGCGGGGCTCGGCGTCTTGTCGCCGAAGAGCGACAGGAGCGGGTTCCCCGGCATGGAGAAGACCATGAAGTAGATGAGGAACGTGGTGCCGATGAGCACGGGGACGGCTTGCAGGATGCGTCGGACGATGTAGGCGAGCATGTCAGCCCAGCCGGTTCCGGAGTCGCATGGATGGGGACCTCATTCGATTGTGACCGAAACAGGGCGCTCCGCCCGTGCCGTGACCTGGTGGCCGACGGCACGGGCGAAGCGCCCCAGTGGTTCGAGCTTAGTTCTTGGTGATCTCGTAGTAGAGCGGCACCGAGTTCCAGCCGAACTCGACGTTCGACACGCCCTCGCCGTAGCCGCCGGTCACGTTCGCGTACCACAGGGGCAGCGACGGGAGGTCCTTCAGGAGGATCTCCTGGGCCTGCTGGAACGTCTTGTTCGCAGCGTCGGCGTCGGCGTCCGACAGGCCCTGCTGGAGCAGGGTGTCGAACTCGGGGTTCGAGTAGTCGCCGTCGTTGGACGAGGCGCCGGTCACGTAGAGCGGTCCGAGGAAGTTGTAGAGGCTCGGGTAGTCGGCCTGCCATCCGGTCCGGAACGCGGTCTCGATCGAGCGGTCGACGATCTTGGTGCGCGCCTCGGCGAAGGTCGGGTACGCGTCGCCCTCGGCGTCGATGCCCAGCGTGTTCTTGATCGAGTTGGTCACCGCGTCGACCCAGCCCTGGTGGCCGCCGTCGGCGTTGTAGGCGATCTTGAAGGTGCCGTCCCAGGGGCTGATCGCGTCGGCCTGAGCCCACAGCGCCTTGGCCTCGTCGGGGTTGTACTCGAGCACGTCGGCGCCGGAGAGGGCGTCGCTGTAGCCGTCGATCACCGGGGAGGTGAAGTCGGAGGCCGGGGTGCGGGTGCCCTCGAAGATCACGTCGGTGATCTCCTTGCGGTCGAAGGACATCGAGATCGCCTGGCGGCGGAGCTGGCCCTCCTCGCCGTCGAAGTGCGGGAGACGGCCCGGGATGGTGAAGGACTGGAACACGGCCGAGGGCTGGTTCACGGCGCGGTCGCCGAGGTCGCTCTCGAAGGTGCCGAAGGCGGAGTCCGGGATCTGGTCGATCACGTCGACGTTGCCGCCGAGGAGGTCGGCGTAGGAGGCGTCCTGGGTGGCGTAGAAGACGATCTTCAGGCCGCCGTTCTGGGCCTCGCGGGGGCCGGTGTACTCGTCGTTCTTGACGAGCTCGATCTGGACGTCGTGCTGCCACGCGTCGTCGCCGTCGAGCTTGTACGGGCCGTTGCCGATCGGGTTCTCACCGAAGGCGGCCATGTCGTCGAACGCGGCGGCGGGCAGCGGGTAGTACGCCGAGTAGCCGAGGCTGATCGGGAAGTCCGACTGCGGGGACTTGAGCGCGACGGTGAAGGTGGTGTCGTCCACGGCCTTGAGGCCGGTGAGCTCGCTGTCCTCGGTGTCGCTGAAGCCCTCGAAGTTCGAGAAGAACGACGCGCTGAGCTGGTTGTTCGACAGCTTGGCGCCGTAGTTCCAGGCGTCGATGAACGAGCTGGAGGTGACCGGGTCGCCGTTCGTGAAGGTCAGGCCCGACTTGATCTTGATCGTGTAGTTCTGCGCGTCGTCCGACTCGATGGACTCGGCGACGTCGTTCTCGGGGGCGCCCTTGGCGTCGTAGTAGACCAGGCCCGCGAAGATCTCGTCGAGGATCTTGCCGCCGCCCACCTCGTTGGTGTTCGTCGGGATCAGCGGGTTCTGCGGCTCGGAGCCGTTGGTGGAGATGATCGCGGCGGCGTCGCCTCCCGATGCACCTCCGCCCGAGTCGTTCGAGCTGCTGCAGCCGGCCAGGACCAGCGTGCTCGCGGCGACGAGCGCCAGAGCCCCGAATCCGTAACGTCTGATGTTCACTATTCCTCCAGTGATGTGGGGGCGCGCGAGAAGTGGTTTCCCTGACGCGTGGAGTGCCGTGCGCGTGGCGACGGCGGCGGCGCACGAGACTGGTGGCCGTCGCGCGGATGCCTTCAACGAGACTATGTATTCGCCCGCTATCTGCACAAAAGCATGTGGCAACCGTTACACAGCGGTAACCGGGAGGTGGAATCCTTGCGCTGTTCTGCATGAAACGTGCGTACCGGGCGGCCGTCGCGCAACACATCGACTTCAGAGGAGACGCACGGAGTGTCCACCGACCTGTCAGGATCCGCGCCCGGACGGCGCCGGATCCGCATCGAGATCCTGCTGGTCCTCGGGCTCTCGCTGGGCGCCTCCGCGGTCTACTCGGTGGTCTCCATCGCCAACCGGCTCACCCGCTCGACCGCACTGGCCGACCAGACCGCGACGATCAACGGCGCCCTCAGCGACCGCCCGGGCTTCGACCTCGTCTACCAGCTGCTCGCGCTCTTCTTCGACCTGGTGCCGGTGGCCCTCTGCGCGTTCCTGCTCTGGCAGAGCTCGGGCCGTCCGCTCGGGCGCCTGGGGCTCGACCTGCGCCGGCCGTTCGCGGACCTGAGGACCGGGACCGTCCTCGCGGTGGCGATCGGCGCGCCGGGCATCGCGCTGTACGCCGTCGGACGCGCGCTGGGCATCACCGTGGCGGTGGTGGCCTCGCCGCTGGACGCGTACTGGTGGACGGTGCCGGTGCTCGTGCTCTCCGCGATCCGGGCGGGAGTGCAGGAGGAGGTCGTCGTGATCGGGTACCTCTTCGCCCGCCTGGGCGATCTGGGCTGGGGGCGGTGGCGGATCCTGGTGACCAGTGCGCTGCTCCGGGGCAGCTACCACCTGTACCAGGGCATCGGGCCCTTCATCGGGAACGTGGTCATGGGCCTGGTGTTCGGACTGTTCTACCAGCGCTTCGGCCGCACCCTGCCCCTGGTGATCGCCCACTCGATCATCGACATCGTCTCGTTCGTCGGGTACCCGCTGGCCGTCGCCCTCTGGCCCGAGCTGTTCGCGCCGCCGGCTCCGCGGACGTGACGTCGGACCGATCGCATCCGAGGAGCCGCAGGACCGCGCCGCGGCTCTCCACTGCCGCGGCGTGACGCCCGCACGGTGGAGCTGCTCGCTCGTCGCGACTCCGTCGAGCCCTGCCGGCACCTCCACCACGCGTTCCACACGGTCGGGCTCCCTCGTGCATCGGAGTCGCCGTGCGCCGTTCCCCCCGGATCGGGAGGACTGCGCCCCACTCCGCGCCTGTGCGGGACCGCCGGTATCCGCAGCCGAGGGTGGGAGATGACAGGACGGGCTCGAGGCTCCGTTCCTGCTCTCTCACCCTCGGTTGCGGACGAGCGCGTGCGGGCGGATCAGGCGAAGGCCTCGATGGGCGGGCAGGCGCAGACGAGGTTGCGGTCGCCGTAGGCCTGGTCGATCCGGCGGACCGGCGGCCAGTACTTGCCGCGCACCAGCGAGCGGACCGGGTAGACGGCCTGCTCGCGGCTGTAGGGGTGCGTCCACTCCTCGGCCGTCAGGCACTCGGCGGTGTGCGGGGCGCCGCGCAGCGGGTTGTCGTCCACCGGCCACTCCCCCGCGCCGACGCGGTCGGCCTCCGCCCGGATCCCGATCATCGCGTCGATGAAGCGGTCGATCTCGGCGAGGTCCTCGCTCTCCGTCGGCTCGACCATCAGGGTCCCGGCGACGGGGAAGCTCATGGTCGGGGCGTGGAAGCCGTAGTCGACGAGGCGCTTGGCGACGTCGTCCACGGTCACTCCGGTCGCCGCCGTCAGCGGACGGATGTCGAGGATGCACTCGTGGGCGACGAGCCCGTTGTCCCCCGTGTAGAGCACCGGGTAGTGCTCGCGGAGGCGCGCGGCGACGTAGTTGGCCGAGAGGACGGCCGCCCCGGTCGCGGCCCGCAGGCCCTCCTCGCCCATCATCCGGGCGTACGCCCACGAGATCGGCAGGATGCCGGGGCTGCCGTAGGGCGCTGCCGACACCGGTGCGCCGCCGTGGACGATCCGCTCGCCCTGCGTGCCCACGCCGTGCTCGAGCCGCTGCGCGAGCGGGTGACCGGGCAGGAACGGCGCGAGGTGCGCCTTCGCGGCGACGGGACCGACGCCGGGACCGCCTCCGCCGTGCGGGATGCAGAACGTCTTGTGCAGGTTGAGGTGCGAGACGTCGCCGCCGAAGTCTCCGAAGCGGGCGAAGCCCAGAAGCGCGTTGAGGTTCGCGCCGTCCACGTACACCTGTCCGCCGGCCTCGTGGACGAGGCGGCAGATCTCGGCGACCTCGTGCTCGTAGACGCCGTGGGTCGACGGGTAGGTGATCATCAGCGCGGCGAGGGAGCCCGCGTGCTCGGCGATCTTCGCCCGGAGGTCGTCCAGGTCGACGTTGCCGAGCTCGTCGCAGGCCACGACGACGACGCGCATGCCGGCGAGGACCGCGCTCGCGGCGTTGGTGCCGTGGGCGCTCGAGGGGATCAGGCAGACCGTGCGGTCCTCGTCGCCGTTCGACCGGTGCCAGCCGCGGATCGCCAGCAGGCCCGCGAGCTCGCCCTGCGAGCCGGCGTTGGGCTGGAGCGACACGGAGTCGTAGCCGGTGAGGTGGGCGAGCCACCCCTCCAGCTGGTCGATCAGCGCCAGCGAGCCCTGCACGTCCGCCTCGGGGGCGAACGGGTGCAGGTCCGCGAACTCGGGCCAGCTGACCGCCTCCATCTCGGTGGCGGCGTTGAGCTTCATGGTGCAGGAGCCGAGCGGGATCATGCCGCGGTCCAGCGCGTAGTCCGAGTCGGCGAGGCGCTTGAGGTAGCGCATCATCGAGGTCTCGCTGTGGTGGCTGCTGAAGACCGGGTGCACGAGGAAGGGCGTGCGGCGGTCGAGCTCGGCGGGGATGCTCCGCGCGGAGCCGCCGAGGAAGCCGAACGACGAGTCCAGCTGCCCGACGGCGGACGCGACGGCGATCACCTCGAGGTCGGTGACCGTCTCGTCGATCGACACCGAGACCGTGTCGGCGTCGACCAGGCGCACGTCGAAGCCGGCCTCGCGGGCGCGGGCGACCGCCGCCTCCGCACCGCCGGGCACGACGACCGAGACGGTGTCGAAGAAGTCGGCGTGCCGGAGGGAGTGGCCCCGGTCGAGGAGGAGGCGCGCGAGGAGCGCGGCCCGGCCGTGCACGCGCTCGGCGATCGCGGCGAGCCCGTCCGGCCCGTGGTAGACCGCGTACATCGCCGCCATGACGGCCAGGAGGACCTGCGCGGTGCAGATGTTCGAGGTCGCCTTCTCGCGGCGGATGTGCTGCTCGCGGGCCTGGAGGGACAGGCGGTAGGCGGGGTGGCCGTCCGCGTCCTGGCTGACGCCGACGAGGCGGCCGGGCAGCTGGCGCTCGAGTCCCTTGCGGACGGCGAGGTAGCCGGCGTGCGGTCCTCCGAAGCCCAGCGGGACGCCGAAGCGCTGCGTGGTGCCGACCGCGACGTCCGCGCCGAGCTCGCCCGGCGAGCGCACCAGGGTCAGCGCGAGCAGGTCGGCGGCGACGACGGCCAGGCCGCCGTGGGCCTTCACCGCGGCGAGCACCGCCGACGGGTCCCAGAGGTGCCCGGACGCGCCGGGGTACTGCACGAGGGCGCCGAAGCACTCCGGCACCTCCTCCGCGGCGGTGCGCGAGAGAGGGAGCTCGACGATGCGGATGCCGACGGCCTCCGCGCGGCCGCGCAGCAGCGCGAGGGTCTGCGGGAGAGCGTCGGAGTCGACGACGAAGACGTCGGTGCGCGCCTTCGAGGCGCGGCGCGCGAGCAGCATCGCCTCGACGACGGCGGTGCCCTCGTCGAGCATCGACGCGCCGGCCGTGTCGAGGCCGGTGAGGTCGGAGACCATCGTCTGGAAGTTGATCAGCGCCTCCAGGCGCCCCTGCGAGATCTCGGGCTGGTACGGCGTGTAGGCCGTGTACCAGCTGGGGTTCTCGAGCACGTTGCGCTTGATCACGGCGGGGGTGTGCGTGCCGTAGTAGCCGAGGCCGATCATCGGCCGACGCACCGTGTTCTTCGCGGCGAGGGCGCGCAGCTCGGCGAGCGCCTCCGTCTCGGTGGCCGGAGCGGGCAGCACCCGCGGGAGGTCGCGGACCTGGATCGACTCGGGGACGGCGGCGGTGACGAGCTCCTCCACGGAGTCGTAGCCGAGAGCCGCGAGCATGGTGCGCTGCGCGTCGGCGTCGGTCCCGATGTGGCGGGACTCGAAGGCGCCGGGGGTCCTGGTGGCCGCCATCTACTCGCCGACCAGCTCGGTGTAGGCGGCGGAGTCGAGGAGGCCGTCGGGCAGGGCGTCGAAGCGGACCCGGATCAGCCACCCCTCGCCGAACGGATCGGAGTTGACGAGCTCGGGGCTGTCGACGACGGCCGTGTTGGCCTCGAGGACCTCGCCGTCGACGGGGGCGAACAGCTCGCCCACCGACTTGGTCGACTCGATCTCGCCGACGACGCTGCCGCCCTCGACGCGGGCTCCCGCCTCGGGGAGCTCGACGAAGACGACGTCGCCCAGCTTGTCGGCGGCGTAGGCGGTGATGCCGACGGTCGCGACCTCTCCGTCGACCCGGATCCACTCGTGGTCGGAGGTGTACTGCAGCTCGGTGGGCACGGCCATGTCAGTTCTTCTTTCTCGAGTAGAAGGGGAGCTCGGTGACGGTCATCGGGAGGCGCGTGCCGCGGATGTCGACGGCGAGCGCCGTCCCGGGCTGCGCGGAGGCGGGGGCGACGTAGGCCATCGCGATCGGGACGCCCAGGGTCGGCGAGAGGACGCCGCTGGTGACCACTCCGACCTCGTCGTCGCCGGAGAGGACGGTGTAGTCGGCGCGGGCGGCGCGGCGGCCCTCGCCGACGAGCCCGACGAGCACAGGAGCTTCTCCGGAGGGACCCTCCTCGCTGGCCGCGCGGCCGACGAAGTCGATCGGCTTCCCGAAGGCGACGACGCGGCCGAGGCCGGCCTGTGCGGGGAAGACGTCGCGGGAGAGCTCGTGGCCGTAGAGCGGCATGCCCGCCTCGAGGCGGAGGGTGTCGCGGGCGGCGAGGCCGGCGGGGACGAGGCCCGCTCCGGCGCCGGTCTCGGCGAGAGCCTGCCAGAGCGCGGGAGCGGAGTCGGGCGAGACGTAGATCTCGAAGCCGTCCTCGCCTGTGTACCCGGTGCGCGCGATCAGGATCGGGTGCGCCTCGAAGGTCGCGGGCACGGCGCGGTAGTAGCGCAGCTCCGCGAGCAGGCGGGCGGCGTCGTCCGTGTCGAGCACCGACTCCGCTCCCCGCTCGGTCTCGACGGCGAGGCCCTGGACGTTCTGCAGGATCTCGAGCGAGCGCGGGCCCTGCAGCGCGATGAGGGCGACGTCGTCGCTCTCGTCGAACAGCTCGCACTCGAACATCGCGGTGCGGTCGCGGAGCGTCTCGACGACGATGTGCCGGTTGGCCGCGTTCGCGACGACCATGAAGCGGTCCTCGCCCGTTCGGTAGACGACGAGGTCGTCGATCACGCCGCCCGTGCGCTCCAGGAGGAGGGTGTACTTCGCGCGGCCGGCGGCGACGGCCGAGATGTCGCTCGCCAGCGCGTAGTCGAGGGCGTCGACCGCCTCGGGGCCGACGACGAGGATCTCGGCCATGTGCGAGAGGTCGAAGAGGCCGGCGGCGGTGCGCACGGCGTGGTGCTCGGCGAGATCGCCGGAGTAGCGGACCGGCGTCTGCCACCCGGCGAAGTCGGTGAAGGACGCGCCGGCGGCGACGTGCACCTCGTGCAGGGGCGAGTAGCGGGCTTCGGGGCTGGTCGTCGGGGTCTCGGACATGAGTTCTCCATTTCGTCGCAGTGCTGGACTCGCGCCGCGTTCGCGGCAGAGCACAGCAGTGCCGTGGGAACTCCCCCTCTGTCGTGGAGCCTGAGAGATTCGCGCCGCCCCGAGGGGTCGAGCGCTTTCACCATGGGCGGATCCGAGCGGATCGCTTTCCAGAGTGGCCAGTTCGACGCGGTACAAGACCTGAGAGATTGGCGGGGAGGCTTGCTCCTTCGGTGCCGACCGGAGTCGGCTCTCCCGCGTCGCGTATTGCGGCCCGGTATTCGGTTGTGCGGTCAGCCTAGCGGGCGGGGCGGGCCCTTAGCGGCGTGTCGCTTCTCCCGCTAGGTGTTCAGGTGTTGGTGACACTAAGGTGATCCCAGCACTTACAGTCGGTGCGACTCTTAGTAGGGGGCATCGGATGCCGGACGTGCAGCTCGCCGTGTCGACGGTGATCTTCGCCCTGCGGCCGCACCCGGAGACCGGAGCGAGCACCGTCTGGATCCCCGTCGTCCGGCGCATCCGCGAGCCGTTCGAGGGACTCTGGGCACTGCCCGGCGGACCGCTGCATCCGGACGAGGATCTCGCCGAGTCGGCCCGCCGCACTCTCCGCGAGACCACGGGCCTGGCTCCGCGCTACCTCGAGCAGCTCTACGCCGTCGGCGGCACCGACCGCTCCCCCGGCGAGGACCGCGTCGTGTCGATCGTCTACTGGGCGCTCGTGCGCTCCGCCGAGGCCGACGAGGCCATCGTGGGAGAGAACGTCGCCTGGCTCTGCACCGATCTGCCGCTCGAGCTCGCCTTCGACCACGGACTGATCGTCGACTACGCCCTCTGGCGCCTGCGCAACAAGATGGAGTACTCCCGCATCGCGCAGGCCTTCCTCGGCGGCGCCTTCACCCTGTCCCAGCTGCGGGAGGTCCACGAGGCCGTCCTGCAGAAGCCCCTCGACCCGGCCAACTTCCGCCGGACGATCGAGAGCTCCGGCACCGTGGTGCCCACCGGGGAGCGCCTGACGGGCACCCGCCACCGTCCCCCGCGCCTCTACCGCTACGACGAGTCGGCGGCGCTCGCCGACAACGGCCCGCTGCCCGTCTGAGCGCGCCGCCCGACTCCCCCACCCGCCTCACGAGGAGAACACCGTGACATCCGTCGACAGCACCATCCGGCTCATCGAGGGCGGCTCCGCGCCCGGCGCCACCTGCGCGCCCGAGCTCGCGGAGGCCCCCTGGTCGTTCGACCTCGGCCTGCCCGCCTACGGGCCCGGCGCCTCCCAGGCCGACCCGATCCCGGCCGACGCCCCGGTCCAGGGACGTCTGCCGGAGGAGTACACGACGGCGAGCGCCGACGAGCTGCACCACCGCATCCTCGCGGCGAAGGAGACGCTCGGCGAGCGGGTCGTCGTGCTCGGGCACTTCTACCAGCGGGACGAGGTGGTGCAGTACGCCGACTACGTGGGCGACTCGTTCCAGCTGGCGAAGGCGGCGACGAGCCGGCCCGACGCCGAGGCCATCGTCTTCTGCGGCGTGCACTTCATGGCGGAGACGGCCGACATCCTCTCCGGACCGGAGCAGGCCGTGATCCTCCCGAACCTGGCGGCCGGCTGCTCGATGGCGGACATGGCCGACATCGACTCCGTCGAGGACGCCTGGGCCGAGCTCACCGAGCTCTATGGCACCGAGCCGGACGCCGACGGCCGCGTGCCGCTCGTCCCGGTCACGTACATGAACTCCTCGGCCGCGCTGAAGGCGTTCTGCGGCCGCAACGGAGGCGTGGTCTGCACCTCCTCGAACGCGGCGACCGTTCTCGAGGACGCGTTCGCGCGCGGGCAGCGGGTGCTGTTCTTCCCCGACCAGCACCTCGGCCGCAACACCGCCAAGGCGATGGGCGTGCCGCTGGAGCGGATGCCGATGTGGAACCCGCGCAAGCCGCAGGGCGGCTCCGACACTGCGACGCTCCTGGACGCACAGGTGATCCTCTGGCACGGCTTCTGCTCGGTGCACAAGCGCTTCACGACGGCCCAGATCGCGAAGGCGCGCGCCGAGCACCCGGGCGTGCGCGTGATCGTGCACCCGGAGTGCCCGATGGCGGTCGTCGACGCGGCCGACGAGTACGGCTCGACCGACTACATCGTGAAGGCGATCCAGGCCGCACCCGCGGGATCGACCTTCGCGATCGGCACCGAGATCAACCTGGTGCAGCGCCTCGCCGTCCAGTACCCGCAGCACACGATCTTCTGCCTCGACGACGTGGTCTGCCCCTGCTCGACCATGTACCGCATCCACCCCGGCTACCTCGCCTGGGTGCTCGAGGGACTGGTCGCGGGGACGGTGCTCAACCGGATCGAGGTCGCGGAGTCGGTGCAGGCCGAGGCGCGCATCGCCCTCGAGCGGATGCTCGCGGCCGTTCCGCCCGCCGGGCCGGCGGCGGTCTGACATGGCGCGGGTCGTCGTCGTCGGCAGCGGCATCGCCGGGCTGGTCGCCGCGCTGACGGCGCAGCGCCGCCACGAGGTGCTGCTCGTCACCAAGGGCACGCTGGCGGAGTCGTCGACGCGCGCCGCGCAGGGCGGGATCGCCGCGGTCACGGCGCCGGGCGACTCCGTGGCGCTGCACGTGGAGGACACGCTCACCGCCGGTGCGGGCCTCGCCGTGCGCTCGGCGGTCGAGGTGCTCTGCGCCGAGGGGCCGGAGGCGGTCGCGGTGCTGCAGGAGTGGGGCGTCGGCTTCGACCGCGAGGGCGGCGAGCTGGCGCGGGGACTCGAGGGCGCCCACTCGCGTCCGCGGATCCTGCACGCCGGCGGCGACGCGACGGGCGCCGCGATCGAGGCCGCGCTCGTGGCGGCGGTGCGGGCCTCGTCCGTCGAGGTGCGCGAGCACGCCGCCCTGGTCGACCTCGTGCGGGAGGGCGGCTCGGTCACGGGCGCCGACGTCCTGCACGACGGCGTGCTCGAGCGCCTGACGGCCGACGCGGTCGTGCTGGCCACCGGAGGCGCCGGGCAGCTCTACCGGCACACCACCAATCCGTCCGTCGCGACCGGGGACGGGCTCGCCGCCGCCCTGCGGGCGGGAGCGGAGACGGCGGACCTGGAGTTCTACCAGTTCCACCCGACCACGCTCGCGCTGCCGGGCGGTTTCCTCGTCTCGGAGGCGGTGCGCGGCGAGGGCGCGGTGCTGCGCGACGCCGCGGGCGAGCGGTTCCTGGTCGGGGTGCACCCCGAGGCCGAGCTGGCGCCGCGCGACGTCGTGGCGCGCGCGATCGCGGAGCGGATGCGGCTGCAGGGCGGACTGCCCGTGCACCTGGACGCCCGGGCGATCGACTCCGAGGTGCTGGCGAAGAGGTTCCCGACGATCTCGGCGGCCTGCCGCGAGAACGGGCTCTCGCTCGCCGACGACCTGCTGCCCGTGACTCCGGCCGCGCACTACTGGATGGGCGGGATCGCGACCGACCTGGACGGGCGCACCAGCCTCCCCGGGCTGCTCGCGGTCGGCGAGGTCGCCCGCACCGGCGTCCACGGCGCGAACCGCCTCGCCTCCAACAGCCTGCTCGAGGGCGTCGTGTTCGCGCGCCGCGCGGCGCTCGCCCTCGACTCCCTCTCCTGGAGCGGCGGCCCGGTCGCCCCTCCCCGCGCCGTCGTCCCGATGACGCTCGACCGCACCGCTCTCCAGGACGCGATGTGGGCGGGAGCCGGCCTCTCCCGGGACGCGGCGGGGCTCACAGCGGCGCGCGGCACGCTCGTCGCCTCCGCCTCGCCCGCTCCGCTCGGACTGAGGACGCTCGAGGACGCGAACCTGCTGACCTGCGCCCTCGCTCTCATCGACGCCGCGCTCGCGCGCACGCACTCCGTCGGCGCCCACCACCGCATCGACTCCCCCGACCCCGCGACGGCGAGCGCCGCCGCCCCCACCAGAGAGGCGGCCCTTCCGTGCTGACCCGCCAGAGCATCGACCGCGTCGTCACCCTCGCCCTCGAGGAGGACGCGCCCTGGGGCGACCTGACCTCCGACACCCTCCTCCCCGCGGACGCCACCGCGAGCGCCGCCCTCGTGGCCCGCGAGCCCGGCGTCCTCAGCGGCGGCGCCGTCCTCGTCGGCACGATGCGGCAGGTCGACTCCCGGATCCGCTGCTCGGTGCTCGTGGAGGACGGCGCGGTCTTCGAGGCCGGGCAGACCCTCGCCCGGATCGAGGGCCCCGCGGGCGGCGTGCTCCGCGGCGAGCGGGTCGCGCTCAACCTCGTGCAGCGGATGAGCGGCATCGCCACCCTGACGGCGCAGTACGTCGCCGCGGTGGAGGGGACGCGCGCCCGCATCGTCGACACCCGCAAGACCACGCCGGGCCTGCGCGCGCTCGAGAGGCACGCCGTCCGCAGCGGCGGCGGCCGCAACCACCGCTTCTCGCTCTCGGACGCGGTGCTGGCGAAGGACAACCACCTCGCGGTGCTCGCCGCGCGCGGGATCGACCTGACCGCGGCCCTGCGGGCGGCGCGCGCCTCGATCCCGCACACGGCGCACCTCGAGGTCGAGGTCGACCGGCTCGACCAGATCGAGCCCGCGCTGGCGGGAGGCGCGGACACGATCATGCTCGACAACTTCACCCCCGAGCTGCTCCGCCAGGGCGTCGCCCTCATCGGCGGGCGGGCCGTGGTCGAGGCGAGCGGCGGCGTCGACCTCTCGACCGTGCGCGCGATCGCGGAGGCGGGGGTCGACGTGATCTCCGTCGGCGCGCTCACCCACAGCGTCCGCTCGCTCGACCTCGGCCTGGACATCGCGGTCGAGTGATCTACCTCGACCACGCCGCGACCTCGCCCGTGCGCCGCGAGGTGCTGGAGGCCATGTGGCCCTTCCTCACCGCCGAGTACGGCAATCCGTCGAGCAGCCACTCGCTCGGCGACGCCGCGGCGCGCGCGCTGGAGGCGGCGCGCGCTCACGTGGCCCGCTTCCTCGGCGGCCGCTCCTCCGAGACGCTCTTCACCTCCGGCGGCACGGAGTCGATCAACACGGCGGTCAAGGGCCTCGCGCTGGGATCGCCGCGCGGACGGCACCTGGTGATCTCGGCGCTCGAGCACGAGGCGACCGTCGAGTCGGCCGACCACCTCCGGCGCCTGCACGGCTTCGAGGTGTCGACGGCCCCCGTCGACGCGACCGGCCTGCTCGACCTCGACGCGCTCGCCGCGCTGGTCCGGCCGGACACCGCACTGGTCTCGGTGCTCGCGGCGAGCAACGAGATCGGGACGGTGCAGGACGTTCCGGCGATAGCGGCGCTCTGCCGATCGCGGGGCGTGCCGCTGCACGTGGACGCCGTCCAGGCCGCCGGCTGGCTGGACGTCGCGGGCTGGGGCGCCGACGCGGTCTCGGTCTCGGGGCACAAGCTCGGGGCGCCGAAGGGCGTGGGGGCGCTGCTGCTGCGCAGCCGGCTCCCGTTCGAGCCCCTGCTGCACGGCGGCGGCCAGGAGCGGGAGCGGCGCTCGGGCACCGAGAACGTGGCCTTCGCGGTCGCGCTCGGCACCGCGGTGCGCCTGCTCGATCCGGACCGCGCGGCGCGGGTCGGAGCGGTCCGCGACGCGTTCGCCGAGCGGGTCGCGGCCCTGGCGCCCCGGGCCGTGCCGCTGGGATCCGCGGCGCACCGGCTCCCCTCGATCGCCGCGTACGCCGTCCCCGGGCGCAGCGGCGAGTCGACGCTCCTCGAGCTCGAGGAGCGCGGCGTCGTCGTCTCGAGCGGCTCGGCGTGCGCCGCCGGGCGCGACGAGCCCTCGCCCGCGCTGCTGGCCCTCGGCCTCGATTCCGACGTCGCCCGGACCGCCGTGCGGTTCAGCTTCGGCGAGGGCGCCACGCTCGAGGAGGCCGAGGCCGCGTCCTCCGCGCTCTCCGCGGTCCTCACCTGAGACCTCTCGCAGCGGATCCCCGTCGATCGGGAATGTCCGGGGCGTCCGCCGCTGTTCTCCCTCCGTACCCCGCATCCGCGCCCGCGAGTCGAGCCGTCGATGCGCCCCTCACACCGATCCCCTCACGACCGGAGAACACCTGTGACCGAGCGCAGCACCCTTCCCGCCGCGCGGCCCGCCGCACCCGCCGCCGCCACGACCCTCGAGCCGCGCAGCCGCCTGGTCATCAGCCTCCTGCTGGTGTCAGCGTTCGTCGTGATCCTCAACGAGACGATCATGAGCGTGGCGCTGCCCGACCTCATGCGCGACTTCGACGTCGAGGCGCACGTGGGCCAGTGGCTCTCGACCGCCTTCATGCTCACGATGGCCGTCGTCATCCCGATCACGGGCTACCTGATCCAGCGGCTGCACACCCGCACGCTCTTCGCCGCCGCGATGATCCTCTTCAGCCTCGGCACGCTCACCGCCGCGCTCGCCCCGACCTTCGCGGTCCTCCTGGCGGCCCGCGTGGTGCAGGCCGGCGGCACGGCCATCATGATGCCGCTGCTGATGACGACCGTGATGACGCTGGTGCCCCCGGCGATCCGCGGCCGGATGATGGGCAACATCTCGATCGTCATCTCGGTGGCTCCGGCCGTCGGACCGACGATCTCGGGCTTCATCCTCAACTTCCTCGGCTGGCGCTGGATGTTCTGGATCGTGCTGCCGATCGCGATCGGCGCGCTGCTCCTGGGCCTGCGCAAGGTCGAGAACGTCACCGAGCCCCGCTCCATCCCGATCGACTCGCTCTCGGTCGTCCTCTCGGTCTTCGGCTTCGGCGGCCTCGTCTACGGCCTGTCGAGCCTCGGCGAGGGCGGAGCCGCGGTCGTCGCGCCGTGGATCCCGTTCGTCGTCGCGGGCCTCGGCCTCGCGGGCTTCATCGCGCGCCAGCTCCTGCTGCAGCGCACCGACCGGGCCCTGCTGGACCTCCGGACCTTCTCCTCCGCGAACTTCACCATCGTCATCGCGATGATGGCGGTCAGCATGTCGGCGCTCTTCGGCACGCTGATCCTGCTGCCCCTCTACACGCAGAACGTGCTGGGCCTGACTCCGCTGGAGACCGGGCTGCTCCTGCTCCCCGGCGGCCTGCTGATGGGCCTGCTCGCGCCGTTCGTCGGCCGCGGCTACGACCGCTTCGGCCCGCGCGTACTGCTCGTGCCCGGCTCGATCGTCGTCGCCGGTGCACTGTGGGGGTACACCCTGCTCGCGGCGGACTCGTCGCCCTGGTTCGTCCTCTCGCTGCACGTCACCCTCAGCCTGGGCCTCGCCTTCGTCTTCACGCCGCTGTTCACCGCCGGCCTCGGCTCGGTGCGCCCCTCGCTCTACTCGCACGGCAGCGCGATCATCGGCACCGTGCAGCAGCTGGGTGGCGCGGCGGGCACGGCGCTGTTCGTCACCGTCCTCTCGATCCGGTCGGCGGAGCTCGCGCAGGGCGGAGCCGACGAGGTCGCCTCCTACGCCGGCGGCATCCACTCCGCGTTCCTGTGGGGCGCGTCGATCGCGACGGTCGCGATCGTGGCCGCGTTCTTCGTCCGCCGCCCGGCGGAGTCGGACGCGCCGCTCCCGATGGCGCACTGAGCCGGGCGGGCCGACCCCGCCTGTTCACCTCCGCGTCACCCCGCCTCCCTACGGTGTCGCCCCGGCCGCCGCGCTCCCGATCGCGCGGCCGGGACGGAGACGAGACGTGACCGAGACGGCCGGCCCCCAGGACGTGCTCGACGCCGGAGCGGCCACCCCGCCTCCCCGCACGCTGGTCGACGTCCTCCGCGACACCGCGGAGCGCCACCCGGACGCCTCCGCGCTGGAGGACCCGGCCGGAGCGCTCAGCTACCGGGAGCTGCTGGCCCGCACGGTGCAGCTCGCCGGCGAGCTCACCACCGCAGGGGTCCGACGCGGCGACCGCGTCGGGATCCGCATGCCCAGCGGCTCCCGCGAGATCTACCTCGCGATCCTGGCCGTCCTCGCCGCGGGAGCCGCGTACGTCCCGGTGGACGCGGACGACCCCGAGGAGCGGGCGCGCCTCGTCTTCGGCGAGGCCGCCGTCCGCGGCGTGATCACCGGCTCCGGCCGCTTCGAGCGCACCGGCGCCGACGAGCCGGCCGCGCGCCTGTTCACCGCGAGCGCGCCGCACCCGAGCACGGCGTCGATCCCGCTGCTGCAGCCGCCCTCGCTCGAGGACGACGCCTGGATCATCTTCACCTCCGGCTCCACCGGAACCCCCAAGGGAGTGGCGGTCAGCCACCGCTCCGCCGCCGCCTTCGTCGACGCCGAGGCGCGCCTGTTCCTCCAGGCGGAGCCGCTCGGCCCCGGGGACCGGGTGCTGGCCGGTCTCTCGGTCGCGTTCGACGCGTCCTGCGAGGAGATGTGGCTCGCCTGGCGGCACGGCGCCTGCCTCGTCCCCGCTCCCCGCTCGCTGGTCCGCAGCGGCATGGACCTCGGCCCCTGGCTGACCACGCACGGCATCACCGTGGTCTCGACCGTGCCGACCCTCGCGGCGCTCTGGCCCGCGGAGTCGCTCGAGAACGTCCGCCTGCTGATCTTCGGTGGCGAGGCGTGCCCGCCGGAGCTCGGCGAGCGCCTGGCCGTCGAGGGCCGCGAGGTCTGGAACACCTACGGGCCGACCGAGGCCACCGTCGTCGCCTGCGCCGCGCCCCTCGGCGGGCCTCCCCCGGTGCGCATCGGGCTGCCGCTGGACGGCTGGCGGCTCGCCGTCGTGGACGCGGACGGGCAGCGGGTCGGCGAGGGCGAGGTCGGCGAGCTGGTCATCGGCGGGGTCGGGCTCGCGCGCTACCTCGACCCGGTCAAGGACGCCGAGAAGTACGCGCCGGCACCGCTCCTGGGCTGGGAGCGGGCCTACCGCTCCGGCGACCTGGTGCGCTTCGAGAGCGCCGGCCTGATCTTCCAGGGGCGCGCGGACGACCAGGTGAAGCTCGGCGGTCGGCGGATCGAGCTCGGCGAGGTCGAGGCGGCGCTGCAGGCGCTCCCCGGAGTCTCGGGGGCGGCGGCCGCGGTCCGCACCACGGCGGCCGGCAACCAGGTCCTCGTCGGCTACCTGGCCCTCGCCGGCGGCCGGGAGCTCGACCGCGACGCGGCGCTCGCCCGCCTGCGTGAGGCGCTGCCCGCATCCCTCGTGCCGCTGCTGGCCGTGGTCGAGGAGCTGCCGACCCGCGTCTCCGGCAAGGTCGACCGCGCCGCACTCCCCTGGCCGCTCGCCGTGGGCACGACCGAGGACGCCTCCCTCGACCCCGAGGAGGCGTGGCTCGCCGCCCTCTGGCGCGACGTGCTCGGCGTGCCGGTCGACGAGCGGGCGAACTTCTTCGACCTCGGCGGCGGCTCCCTCGCCGCCGCCCAGCTGGTCGCGCGGATCCGCGAGCGCGACCCCGAGTTCACGGTCGCCGACGTCTACGCCCACCCGCGTCTCGCGGCGATGGCCGCCGAGATCCAGAGCCGCTCGACCGGCACTGCGGAGGTGTCCGCTCACCGCATCGCGCCGGTCCCCCTCAGGATGCGCGTGCTGCAGACCCTCCTCGGCGCACCGCTGCTCGTGCTCGGCAGCGCCCGCTGGGTCACTGCGATCCTCACCGTCACCGCGGTGCTCGACCTGGTGCCGGGGTTCGGCTGGCTGCCCACCGCTCCGCTCGCCGCGCTGATCCCCGCGTTCGCGCTCTTCCTCACGCCGTTCGGGCGGATGGGGCTCACCGTCCTCGCCGCGCGCACCCTGCTGCGCGGGATCCGAGCCGGAGACCACCCGCGCGGCGGGAGCGTGCACCTCCGGCTCTGGCTGGCCGAGCAGATCGCGTTCCAGCTCAAGGCCGTGAGCCTCGCGGGCGCGCCCTGGGTCGCCTATTACGCCCGCGCGCTCGGCGCCCGCATCGCCGACGACGTCGACCTGCACTCCCTCCCTCCGCTGACCGGGATGCTCACGCTCGGGCGCGGCGCCGCGATCGAGCCCGAGGTCGACCTCTCCGGCTACTGGATCGACGGCGACGTCCTGCGCGTCGGTGCCGTCCGGGTCGGCGCCGGCAGCACGGTGGGCGCGCGCAGCACGCTCCTCCCCGGCGCCCGGATCGGCAAGCACGCGCAGATCGAGCCGGGATCGGCCGTCTTCGGGCGGGTGCCGGCCGGGCAGCGCTGGGGAGGATCCCCCGCCCAGCGGCTCGGCAGGGCGAACGCCGGGTTCCCCTCGGAGCGCCCGGCGCGCCGCCCGGGCTGGGTCTGGGCGTACGGAGCGTCCGCGGTCGGCCTCGCGGCGGTCCCGGTCCTCGCCCTCGCGGCCGGGCTCGCCGTCGTGGCCGCCGCCGTGCGCGGCTCGGCCGGCCTCGGCGCCGCGCTCGGGCCCGCTCTCGCCGCCCTCGTGCCCGCCGTCGCAGTCTCCGGAGTCGTCCTCGCCGCTCTCGTCGTCGTCCTGGTGCGCCTGCTCGGGCGGGGCGTCGAGCCCGGCACCCACCCCGTGCGCGGTCGGACCGGCTGGCAGGTCTGGTCGACGGAGCGGCTGCTCGACTCCGCGCGGGTCCTGCTCTTCCCGCTCTACTCGGGCCTGTTCACCCCGGTCTGGCTGCGGCTCCTCGGCGCGAAGGTCGGACGCGACGTCGAGGCCTCGACAGTGCTGCTCCTGCCCGCGATGACGACCATCCGCGACGGCGCGTTCCTCGCCGACGACACGCTCGTCGCCTCCTACGCGCTCGGCGGCGGCTGGATGCGGCTCGCCCGCGCGGAGATCGGCGAGCGCGCGTTCCTCGGCAACTCCGGCATGGCCGCTCCCGGTCACACCGTGCCCGCCGGCGGACTCGTCGCCGTCCTCTCCTCCGCGCCCCGGAAGTCGAAGGCGGGCTCGTCGTGGCTCGGCTCACCGCCCGTGCGGCTGCGGCGCACCGTCGTCGAGGCGGAGTCGGCGCGCACCTTCCGCCCCGCCCGCCGACTCCGCGCGGCCCGCATCGCGTGGGAGCTCGGCCGCTTCGTCCCGGTGGTCGTCTCGGTCGCGATCGGCCTCGGCGTGGTAGCCGGACTGCTCGCGCTGATCCAGACGCTCGGGGCGGTGCTCGCCGCGCTCGTGGGAGGCGTCGTGCTGCTGGCCGCCGGAGCGGTCGCCGCGGCCGTCTCCACCGCCGCGAAGTGGATCCTGATCCAGCGGGTCGAGCCGAGCGAGCAGCCGCTGTGGTCCTCGTTCGTCTGGCGGAGCGAGCTGGCCGACGCCTTCACCGAGATGGTCGCCGCGCCCTGGTTCGCCCACGCCGCCGCGGGCACTCCGGCGCTGGTCTGGTGGCTGCGGAGCCTCGGCGCCCGGATCGGACGCGGCGTCTGGTGCGAGAGCTACTGGCTCCCCGAGGCCGATCTGATCTCGCTCGGCGACGGAGCGACCGTGAACCGGGGCTGCGTCGTGCAGACGCACCTGTTCCATGATCGAATCATGAGCATGGATCTCGTGAGCCTCGACGCCGGCGCCACCCTGGGCCCGCACAGCGTGATCCTCCCCGCCGCGCGGATCGCCGAGCACGGCACGGTCGGCCCGGCCTCGCTCGTCATGCGGGGGGAGCTCGTGCCCGCGGGCAGCCGCTGGAGCGGCAACCCGATCGGCCCGTGGCGCGAGGTGCGCGTCGCCGACTACCACGCGCCCGTCGCGTGAGCCCCGCGCTGACCGGGCTCGAGACCGCCGGCGACCCCTACGTCCCCGGCATCGGGAACACCGGCTACCGCGTCGAGTCCTACGACCTCGACCTCGACTACCGCGTCGCCTCGAACCGCCTGGCCGGCCGGGCCGTGCTGCGGATCGTCGCGCTGCAGCCGCTCCGGCGGTTCTCCCTCGACCTCTCCCGGCTCCGCGTGGCCCGCGTCCGGATCGACGGACGCCGCGCCCGCCACGAGCAGGCGCCGCACAAGCTGCGGGTGTCCCCCGCCGAGCCGCTGGCCGCCGGCGAGAGCGTCGACGTCGAGATCGAGTACAGCGGCCACCCCGCCCCCCGCGCCAGCCACTGGGGCGAGCTCGGCTGGGAGGAGCTGGAGGACGGGGTGCTCGTCGCCTCGCAGCCCTCCGGCTCCTCCACCTGGTTCCCCTGCAACGACGACGTCGCCGAGAAGGCTCCCTACCGCCTGCGCGTCACCGCCGAGGAGGGCTACGCCGTGCTCGCGAACGGGGTGCTCATCGACTCGAGCGCCCGCTCCGGCCGCCGCACCTGGCTCTACGAGCAGCGCGAGCCCAGCGCCGCGTACCTCGCCTCGGTGCAGATCGGCCGCTACGCGATCGAGGAGCGCGTGCTCGCCGGCGTCGCGGTGACCCTCGCCCGCCCCGCCGCCCTGGCCGCTCGGGTCGCGCACGACTTCGCTCCGCTCGAGCGCATGCTCGCCCTGTTCACGCGGCTGTTCGGGCCCTACCCCTTCGCCCGCTACTGCGTCGTCGTCACGGCGGACGAGCTGGAGATCCCGCTCGAGGCGCAGGCGATGGCGGTGTTCGGCGCCAACCACGCCGACGGCCGCGGCGGCTCGGAGCGCCTCATCGCGCACGAGCTCGCGCACCAGTGGTTCGGCAACAGCGTGGGCATCGCCCGGTGGCGCCACATCTGGCTCAACGAGGGGTTCGCCTGCTACGCGGAGTGGCTGTGGTCGGAGGAGTCGGGCCGCGCCACCGCCGACGCCTGCGCCCGCCGCCACCACGCGGTGCTGCGGGCTGCGGCGCAGGATCTCGTGCTCGCCGATCCGGGGCCGGTCGCACTCTTCGACGACCGCGTCTACAAGCGCGGCGCGCTCACCCTGCACGCGCTGCGGCTCACCGTCGGCGACGAGCCCTTCCTCCGGCTGCTGCGGGAGTGGACGTCCCGCTACGCCTCCGCCGCCGTCACCGACGAGGAGTTCCGCGAGCTCTGCACGGAAGTCCTCGGCGAGGGCGTCGACGACCTGCTCGACGCCTGGCTCCTCGACGAGGAGCTGCCGCCGCTACCGTCCCGGCGCTGACACCAGCGAGTCCGCGAGCGCGTCGCCGTGCTCGCGCCGCCAGCCGATGATGGGCCCGGCGCCCGCGTCCCCCATCGGCCCGAGGGCGACGCTGACCCGCAGCGCGGGGTCCAGCTGCGGCTCGGCCAGCCGGAAGCGGACGCCGTCGATCCGCGCCTCCGCCGCGTGATGCGACTCGTGCACGTGCACCCGGCGCGGGTCGAGCTCGAGCCCGCGGCCGTCCGCCTTCAGTGCGGCCTCGATCCGGGTCCAGTGCAGGACGGGGTCGGCGGGGCGCATCCCGCCCGTGGCGAAGGGCGCCCCGGCGATGCGCGTGATCCGCTCCCCGCGCTCGGGCGTGCCCAGCGTCGGCTCCACATCGATGCCGACCGCACCGGCGCTGCTCGCCGCGACCACGACGGCGCCCGCGCAGTGCGCGATGCTCACCGACAGCAGCTCGAGCGCGATCCCGCGTCCCTCCAGCCGCGGCCGCCCGTGAGCGCCCCCGCAGCGCGGGCAGCAGGCGACGACCCGGACCTCCGACGCGCGGGTCCCCGTGAGCTCGGCCGCGAGCATCCGCAGGAGCACCCGCCCGAAGACGAAGCGCTCGGCCGCCGACGCGGCGACCGTGCCGGCGTAGCGCTCGCGCTCCTCGTCGCTCAGCAGCGGCAGCAGCCGCTCGGCGTCCAGCGTCTGCTCGTCGAGCGCCAGCCAGCGCAGGTGCACCCCCGGCAGCTCCGCGCCGATCCCCGACTCCCCCATGTCCGTCCCCCCGGTCAGCTCGTCGCGGCGTGCTCGCCGCGCTCGTACACGTCCGCGGCCGATCCGACGATCAGCGGGTCCGGACCCAGCGGGCCCACGACCTCCTCGTCGCGTCCGTCGTAGTCGTAGAGGCTCAGGACGTAGCGCATGGCCTCGAGCCGGGCGCGCTTCTTGTCGTTGCTCTTCACGATGGTCCAGGGAGCGTCGGCGGTGTCGGTCGCCGCCATCATCGCCTCCTTGGCCGCGGTGTAGTCGCCCCACTTGTCGAGCGAGGCGAGGTCCATCGGCGAGAGCTTCCACTGGCGCACGGGGTCGATCATGCGGATCGTGAACCGGGTGCGCTGCTCCTCCGCCGAGACCGAGAACCACAGCTTCACCAGGTCGATGCCGTCGCCGACGAGCATCCGCTCGAACAGCGGCGTCTGGCGGATGAACTCGTCGTACTGCGCCGGCGTGCAGAAGCCCATCACGCGCTCCACGCCGGCCCGGTTGTACCAGGAGCGGTCGAAGAGGACGATCTCGCCGGCGGCCGGCAGGTGCGAGACGTAGCGCTGGAAGTACCACTGACCGGCCTCGCGCTCGGTCGGCTTCTCGAGCGCGACCACGCGGGCTCCGCGCGGGTTGAGGTGCTCGGTGAAGCGCTTGATGGTGCCGCCCTTGCCCGCGGCGTCGCGCCCCTCGAACACGACCACGAGTCGGCGCCCGTGCTTCTTGATCCAGTTCTGCAGCTTCAGCAGTTCGATCTGGAGGAGGCGCTTGCCCGCCTCGTACTCCTCGCGCGACATCCGCTCGTCGTAGGGGTAGCCCTCGCGCCAGGTGTCGATCTGCGTGCCGTCGCGGCGCAGGAGCACCGGATCGTCGTCGTCCTCGTCCAGCACGACGAGGTCCCGCGCGTCGGCGGGCGTGAGCGTGCGGAGCAGCTCGGGAGTGGGACGGAGGGCGTCATCGGCGGTGTCGGGCACGGAGGGACGCTAGTGCGCCCGTGCGACGCTCCGGTGAACGGCGGGTATCCCCGCGTCTGCGGGGAGGACGGTCGGACGGGCTGCCGCGCCGATCGCGGTCCCGGCCGCCGGATGCGCAGGCTGATCACGGCGGCTGTACGCAGCCGAGCCTGCAGTGCTCGATCCGGGGCGCTCCCGCGAGGATCGACCGGCTCCGCCTCGTCTCGGGACGGCGTCAGCCGGTGAACGCCGCAGGAGGCAGGTCGGTCTCGCCGCCCTCGACCGCGTCGAGCAGCCGGTCGACCACGTCCTGCGGCGCCAGACCCGCGCCGAAGCGGGGCGCGACTCCCGCGAGAGGGTGCCGGGACAGCTCGGTCTCGGTGTGGCCGGGGCGCGCGTCGAGCAGGAGGACGCCCGCCCGCTTGTACTCACGGGCCGAGGCCTTCACGAAGGAGTGCAGTGCCGCCTTCGAGGCGGAGTACGCGGCGAGTCCCGCGGTCGGAGCCTCCGCCACCACGCCGCTGATGGTCAGCGCGAACGGCTCGCGCCCCTCGCCCGCCGACGCGACGAGCGACGGCAGCGCGGCGGTCAGCACCCGGATCGGCGCCAGCGCGTTCACCTCGACGAGCTCCTCCAGAACGGCCGGATCGAGCTCGGCGGAGGGCCCGAAGGCCACGACGCCCGCGGCCACGACGACGCCGTCGAGGCGCCCGTGCCGCTCGAGCACCTCGGCGACGACGCGCCGGGGCTCGTCCTCCCCGCGCAGGTCGGCGACCAGGGGTGCCTCGCCGAGCGCCGCGGAGTCGCGCCCCGAGCGCACCGCGACGGCACCGCGCGCCTCCAGCGAATCGGCCAGGAGGCGGCCGAGGCCGCCCGAGGCTCCGAGGACGAGGACGACGGCACCGTCGAGACGAGTCATGTGGCGAGCCTAGACGGGTGCGCTGTCGCGGATCGGCACTACCGTCCGAGCGACCGGGCCCCTACCGTGAGGCCCATGACACGACTGCAGAGCCGTGCCGTGCTGCACCGCCTGCTCGAGGTCCTCGAGGATCCCGCCCCCGTCACCATCGGCCACGCGCGTCACGTCCGGATGCTCGTCCGCGAGGCTCTGGAGTGGATCGCCGGCCCTCGGGCGCACGAGTCCGGTGCGTGGAGCGGCCCCGCTTCGGGAGAGCCCGCGGCCGCGCTCGCCCCCCAGGATCCCGCCGCCACGGACCCGGGTCTCTGACGCTCCCGCCCTCCTCGTAGACTCGTTCGCCGGAGGAACGGGGGGGGTCGATGGACGAGGGTGCGCCGGCGGGCTGGTACCGCGACGAGGCCGATGCGGCCGAGATGCGCTGGTGGGACTGCAGGCGGTTCACCGGGGCGCGCCGCTCCGCGCAGGACAGTGCCGCGGTGGTGCGGGACGCACCCGTCACCCCCGTCACGGAGCGCGTCGACTACCGGCTCCCGAACGCCGACGGCGCCCCGAGCGTCGACGCCCTCGCCGAGGCCGAGCGGATCGAGGAGATCGCCGATCTGATCGGCCGCACGCTCGAGCAGGGCGAGATCGACGAGCGGACCCTCGAGGTCGACCTGATCCCCGAGCCCGACCACCCCACCGGCCTCGACGCCGTCTCGGTCCGGGCCGGCGGCCGCGTCCTCGGCTACCTGCCGAACGCCCCCGCCCACCGGGCCGCTCTCGACCGGGTCGTGGCGAGCGGAGCCGTCCCGGTCACGACCGCGCGCCTCCGGGTCGAGCGCGGCGAGGAGGGCCTGCGGGCCGTCCTCCGCGTCGCCCTGGTCGCCCCCGAGCTGCTCGTGCCGCTCAACGAGCCGCCCGTCGAGCGCCACTCGATCCTCCCCTGGTCGCGGGGCCTGCCGGTCCTGCGCGAGGACGAGCACTTCGCCCGCCTCTCGACGGTCGTTCCGTTGAGCGGCCGCGGCATGCTGCTGGTGACCCTGCACCCGGCCGGCGACCTCGTCGAGCTCCGTCTCGACGGCGAGCGGGTGGGCGAGCTCTCCCCGACCCTCTCGGCGGATTTCACCCCGACCCTCCGCCACCTCGCGAGCCTCGGCCTCACCGCCGCCGCCTACGCTTCCCTCCGCGGATCCCCACTCAAGGTCGAGCTCACGCTGCAGGCCGCGAAGGCCGCGGAGCTGCCCGCCGAGTGGGTCGACGGCCGTCCGGTCACTCTCCCCCGACTCCTCCCGCCGGCCCGGACCTACACCGTCCCGCCCTCGTACACGGCGCCGCTGCGTCCCACTCCCCGCAGCTCGGAGGCGGTCTCCCGCTCGGTCCGCCGGACCGTCGCCTGGGTGGTCGTCGGCGTCTGCACCCTCGTCGGGCTGTCGAGCTGGCTGATCGGGGACGTGCTGAACTGACGGGCGGAGCGGACGTCCGCGGACGTGACCGGCCTCGTGTCGGACTCCCGGGGTCGGCGATCCCGCACCTCCGTGCAGAAGCGCCCGGCTCGCGGATCCGGGGTTCCGAGCGCACCGGGCGCCTCGAGCCGAGCGCGGCCGTCCTACACGTTGAAGCGGAACTCCACGACGTCGCCGTCCTGCATCACGTAGTCCTTGCCCTCGATGCGGGCCTTGCCCTTCGCGCGGGCCTCGGCGATCGAGCCGGTCTCGACGAGGTCGTCGAACGAGATGATCTCGGCCTTGATGAAGCCCTTCTGGAAGTCGGTGTGGATGACACCGGCGGCCTGGGGCGCGGTCCAGCCCTTCCCGATGGTCCAGGCGCGCGTCTCCTTCGGGCCGGCCGTGAGGTACGTCTGGAGGCCCAGGGTGTCGAAGCCGATGGTCGCGAGCTGGTTGAGGCCCGACTCCGTCTGGCCGGTCGACTCGAGCATCTCGGCGGCGTCGGCCTCGTCGAGGTCGATCAGCTCGGACTCGATCTTCGCGTCGAGGAAGATCGCCTTCGCCGGCGCGACGAGGGCCGCGAGCTCGGCCTTCCGGGCGTCGTCGGTCAGCACGGCCTCGTCGACGTTGAAGACGTAGATGAACGGCTTGGCGGTCAGCAGGCCCAGCTCGCGGATCGGCTCCAGATCGATCGAGGAGGCCGACAGCGGCTTGCCCTGGTCGAGGAACTCGCGCGCCTTCTTCGCGGTCTCGACCACGATCGGCTCGATCTTCCTGCCCTTGAGCTCCTTCTCGTAGCGGGCCTCGGCCTTCTCGAGGGTCTGGAGATCGGCGAGGACCAGCTCGGTGTTGATCGTCTCCATGTCGCTGGCGGCGTCGACCTTGCCGTCGACGTGGACGACGTCGGAGTCCTCGAAGCCGCGGATGACCTGCGCGATGGCGTCGGCCTCGCGGATGTTCGCGAGGAACTTGTTGCCCAGGCCCTCGCCCTCGGACGCGCCGCGCACGATGCCGGCGATGTCGACGAAGGAGACGGGCGCCGGGAGGATGCGCTCGGAGCCGAAGATCCCGGCGAGCACCTCGAGGCGGGAGTCGGGCAGGTTCACCACACCCACGTTCGGCTCGATCGTCGCGAACGGGTAGTTCGCCGCGAGCACCGTGTTCTTGGTCAGTGCGTTGAAGAGCGTCGACTTGCCGACGTTGGGGAGACCGACGATTGCGATAGTGAGAGCCACGGGCATCCATCCTACGGCGTGGCGGCGGAAGGGCCGGGCGGGCGGGGCGCGGAGGAACGGGAGGCGCCCGCCCGCGGCCGGCGGGTGCTCCCGCCCGCTCGTGGCGACGCGCGCGCGACGCTCCCTGCGGCGTCGGAGGTGCGTGAGAGGCTGGAGTGTGCCCATCGACTTCACCGCCATCGACTTCGAGACCGCCAACTCGCACGGGGCCTCCGCCTGCTCCGTCGGGCTCGTGAAGGTCCGCGACGGCCGCGTCGTCGACCGCGCCGGCTGGCTCATCCGCCCGCCGCTGGGGTACGACGACTTCCTCGAGTGGAACACGCGGATCCACGGCATCCGCAAGCACGACGTGCACGCCGCCGCCTCCTGGGTCGACCAGTTCGCCGACCTGGCGGCCTTCGCCGGCGAGGACGTGTTCGTCGCGCACAACGCCGGCTTCGACATGGGCGTCATCCGCGCAGCCTGCGCGGCGACCTCCCTCGAGCACCCCGAGTACGACTACCTCTGCTCGCTGCAGCTCGCCCGCAAGACGTACGAGCTCGACTCCTACCGCCTCCCCGTCGTCGCCATGGCCGCGGGCTTCGAGGACTTCCGCCACCACGACGCGTCGGCCGACGCCGAGGCGTGCGCCGCGATCGTCGTGCACGCGGCCCGGCGGCACGGCGCCGCGAGCATGGCCGAGCTCGGCGAGCTGGCCGGCGTCTCCGTGAAGCGCCTGCGCCCGAAGGCCCCCGTCGCCGCCTGACGTCCGTCATGCCGAGCCGGCTCGAGACGATCGGCTCAGCCGCGGGGGTCGCCGAACCAGGTGCTGAAGATGCGCCAGAAGTTCCGGTTCCCGTAGGCCGAGCAGTCGTCGCCCTCGCCGTAGAGGTTCGCGAGCGCCGCCGCATTCGGCTGGTACGGCGTGTAGTAGTAGAGACCCGCCGTGGCCGCGTTGGCGATCGTCACCGGGGCGGTGCCGCAGGACTCGTCCGGGGAGTAGCGGACGTCGCTGGCCGCGCCGACCGGGTACCAGTCGAAGCTCGAGTCCGGATTCCGGTAGCGCTGGAACTGCCACGCCGCTCCGTACACCTGCGCCGCGAAGCCGTAGGAGTCCGTGTCGCAGTCGGCGGTGTCCGGGCAGCCGTAGCCCGTGGCGCTGCGGAACTGCCGCTCGCTCGGCTCCGGATCGGTCACGAGCGACTGCTCCTTCTGCAGCAGCACCAGGAGGACGGCCGGATTCACGCCGCACGCGCCGGCGACCGAGGTGATGATCTCCGCTGCCGGGACGTCGCGTCCGGCGGGCAGCGCATCGCACTGCTCGTCGGCCGTGATCGCCGCGGTGTCCTCGGCGTAGTCGCGCAGGCACGGCACCGGCCCGCCCGCGCAGTCGGGGACGCGGGCGTCGAGGAACGCCTGCACCGTGAGCGGTCCGAGCGCGTCGCCGGCGAAGAAGACCTCGTCGGAGATCAGGTCGCCCGGGTCGAAGTCGGCCGCGACGGGGCCCGGCTGGAGGAAGGTCCACAGCCGGACGGTCTGCGGCTCGGACGGCACCGCTGCGAGGCGCGTGCCGTCGACGGAGCCTCCCAGCAGAAGTGCCACCAGCGCCGCGACGACGACGACCGCACCGCCCCGCCGGCGTCGGAGGCCGGTCGGGGACGGTGCGGTCGGGGTCATCCCTCCACGCTAGTGGCGGGGTCGCGGGCGATCAGCCGCAGGGGGTGAGCCGCGCGACGTCCTCCGAGAGGGTGGTGGGACCGCCGAGGAGGACGACCCGCTGAGCTCCCGACTTCGCGATGTCGGTCAGGACGGCGCGGGGCACGCAGTTCGTCGGCACGGCGAACAGCGGGCTGTTCGAGTAGCCCGCCGCCGTGGCTCCGGCGAGGGCGTCGGGGAAATTCTCGCCCGTCGCCAGGAACACGGTCTTGGCCCTCGAGAAGGCTGCCCGGTTCAGCTGCTCCGAGGTGTCGTAGCGGTCGACTCCGCCGATGCGGGTGATCGTCGGCACCGGAAGCGAGTTCTTGATCCCCTCGCTCACCGACAGGGGGCTGCCCGCGATGGTGAGGTTCTGCACCTTGAGCTTCGAGAGGATGCCCTTCGTCACGGCGTCGGCCGTGCTGCCGGTGCCGTTCACGAGGACGACGGGCGCGTCGACGGAGCCGGCCGCGGCGCTCGCGCCGAGCGCGTCGGGGAACTTCTCGCCCGTGGCGAGCCAGGCCCGCGTCGAGCCGCCCGAGAACGCGCTCTGGATGATGAGCCTGGACGTGTCGTAGCGGTC
The DNA here is from genome assembly GCF_002930935.1 of Rathayibacter sp. AY1A2. Taxonomy (NCBI): domain Bacteria; kingdom Bacillati; phylum Actinomycetota; class Actinomycetes; order Micrococcales; family Microbacteriaceae; genus Rathayibacter; species Rathayibacter sp. AY1A2. The sequence continues at coordinate 220,331 of NZ_PSTP01000001.1, forward strand.
CTTCCCTCCGATGCGGTCCACCGTCGGCGAGTAGGACCTCAGCTGGTTCAGCAGGCCGTCGCCGACGCTCAGTGCGGAGCCGACCACGACGATCCTCGCCGGCTTGAGCCGGCTGAGCTCGTCGCGAACGGGCTGCGACATCGAGTCCCGGTCGACCAGGAGCAGCGGACCGCCCTGCTTGGCCGCGGCAGGGGCGGCGCTCAGGGCGTCGGGGAAGTTGGCGCCGGTCGCGATGTAGACGACCGGGACGTTCGTGCGGAAGACGGCCTTCGAGATCGCGACGGCGGTGCCCTGGCGGTCCGTGCCGGCCAGGCGCGAGACGTCGATCCCGGCCGACGTGCTCACGGACGAGCAGCCGAGATCCTTCCGGCCGGGGCCCCGGGAGTCGCCCGTGCCGACCCAGCGGTTCCAGTCGACGGAGTCGGCGGAGACGCAGACCTGGTAGGTGCCGGGTGCCGAGACGGGCGTGGTGGCGCCGAAGCCGTGGGCGCGGCCGGCGACGGAGTACTCGCCCGGGATGTCACCGCGGTCGCCGTTCGCGGTCTGCGTGCGGACCGTGCGGGTGCCGTCGGGGCCGGTCACCGTGACCGTCGTGGTCAGCGCGGCCTGCTGCGTCGTCGGATCGACGGCCCAGCCGGACACGCTCAGGGTGCTGCCCGAGATGCGCGGGGCGTCGACGCGTCCCGCGGGGGCGATCCCGGCGTTGGCCAGGGTGCCGTTCGGGTTCCAGTCGCTGAAGAGGTACCAGAAGTTGATGTTGCCGTAGGTCGCGCAGGCCGCGTTGCCGGAGCCGGTGAGCGCGTAGTCGTTGGGCTGGTACGGCGTGTAGTAGTAGAGGTCGGCCGTGGCCTGGTTGCGGATGGTGACCGGCGAGGAGCCGCACGCGGTGCTCGGGTAGTAGGCGACGTTCGGCGTCGTGCCCGGAGCGTAGGTGGTGAAGTTCGAGCCGGAGCCGGGCGGGTTGGCGTAGCGCTTGAACTGGCGGGCCGCGCTGTAGACCTGCGTGAAGAAGCCCGCCGAGCCGGGGTCGCACGCCGCGGTGTCCGGGCAGTTGTAGCCGGTCGCCTTGGCGTAGTCCTCGGGGCTGGGCGTCGCGTCGGTGACGAGGCTCCGCTCCTTCTGCACGAGCACGACCAGGGCGAGCGGGTTGATGCCGCAGGCCAGGCCGACGCGCGTGAAGATCGAGGCCGACGACTCGCTGCCGGAGCCCTGGTAGGCGCTGCACATCGCGTCCGCCGCCTTGGACGGCGTCGCCTGCGAGAAGTTCTTGAGGCAGGGGGCGGTGCCGGCGGTGGAGCACGGGCTGCCCTTCTCGTTCAGGAGCGACTGCACCTGACCGGTGCTCAGCGCGTCCCCGTCGAAGAACTGGGCGTCGCTGACGATGAAGCCGGCGCGAAAGCTCTTCGTCTCCTCGGCGCTGTACTGCGTCGACTGGTCCGGGACGCCGAGGTCGGCGCGGTCGAGGGACGCGTCGAGAGCGCCGGTCTCGACCGAGACGGTCGACGGCGCGTCCTCGGCGGCGGAGGCGGAGGTGATCGGGACGAGGGCGGTGCCGAGCCCGACGGCGAGAGCGAGCGCGGCCGTGAGCAGGCGCGATGAGCGGTGGTGATTCCCCATGATCGCGAAGTCTACGAGGCGGTCGCAGGGCGTCCTGGCCCTCGTTCGGTGGGCGTGGCGCGTCGATCGCTCGATGTCGGAGGTGCGTGGTGTCATCGGCGGCATGGATCTCTCCTTCGTCCTCGGCCTGGTGGTCGGCGCGCTCCTCGCGGGAGTCGTCGCCGTCCTCCTCGCCCGCTCCCGCACGCCCGACGCCGCCCTCGCCCTCGACCTCGCGACGGCCCGCGCACGCGCGGAGGGCCTGGAGGAGCGCCACGAGGCCGTCGTCGAGCAGCACCGCGAGCACCTCGGCTCCGCCCGCGACCAGATCCGCGAGCTCCAGGAGCAGCTGCGCGTCGTCGCCGAGCGCGAGCGGCACGACGCGCGCATCCTGCAGACCCTCTCCCCCGTCGCCGAGAGCCTGCGCGGCATGCAGGAGGCGGTCGGCCGGCTCGAGCGCGAGCGCGCCGCCCAGTTCGGGGCGATCACCGAGCAGCTCGAGGGACAGCGGGCGGCGGGCGAGCAGCTGCGCTCGACGACCGAGACCCTCGCGTCCGCGCTCCGCTCCACCACGAGCCGCGGCGCCTGGGGCGAGACGCAGCTGCGGAACGTCGTCGAGGCCGCCGGGCTCACCCAGCGGGTCGACTTCGACGTGCAGTTCGGGCTCGAGGGCGAGGCGGGCCGCGGCCGCGCCGACATGGTGGTCCGCCTGCCCGGCGGCAAGGCGATCGCGGTGGACGCCAAGGTGCCGTTCGACGCGTACCTGGAGGCGAGCGCGATCCCCGCGGGCGCCGGCGGAGAGGAGGAGGCGCGGCGCGCGGGGCTCCTGCGCGCGCACGTCCGCGCCCTCCGCGGCCATGTGGACGCGCTGGCCGCCCGCTCCTACTGGACCGGTCTCCCGGCGAGCCCCGAGTTCGTCATCGCGTTCGTGCCGAGCGAGCCGCTGCTCGCGAGCGCGCTCGACGCCGACCCGAGCCTGCTCGAGTACGCGTTCCGCAAGCGCGTCGCCCTCGCCTCGCCCGTGACCCTGTGGTCGGTGCTGAAGACCGTCGCCTACACCTGGCAGCAGGACGTGCTCACCGACGACGCCAAGCGCCTGCTCGACCTCGGCAAGACGCTCTACGCCCGTCTCGGCACCCTCGCCGACCACGCCGAGGGCCTGCGCCGCTCGCTCGAGAAGACGGTCGACTCCTACAACGCCTTCGCCGGCTCGCTCGAGAGCCGCGTGCTGGTCACCGCGCGCCAGTTCGACTCCCTCGACGAGTCGCGCGTCATCGCCCCGGTCGGAGGAGTCGCCTCCTCGCCGCGCCGCCTCACCGCCGTCGAGCTGCTCGCCGCGGACGACGAGTCCGAGCGGAGCGCGTAGGGTCCCGGGTTCTCGCTGAGCGAGCACCGGGCGTGCAGGCCGGGCGCGAGCGGCGCCGTCCATCCGGCTCGACACCCGGACGACCGCAGCTCACGACGGCACTCCGCCTCCGCGGCTCGCCGGAGGAGCGCCCGCGACGCGCATCGAGACCCGCCGCGGCTCCGCCCGCTCACCTGGTGATGATCGAGGCCGACGTTCTATCGCGCATCACACGCCGAGACGCCACCGCTCTCGCCGAGGCGCCGTCAGCGGGGCGGCGCCTCAGCGGCGGGGCGGCGTCTCGGACAGACGGTGACGGCCTAGACCCACTTCTCCGCGAGGTGCTGGGCGGTCACGCGGCGGATGGTGCCCGAGCGGGAGCGCAGCACGATGGACTCCGTCGTGATGACGTGGCCCTCCTTGCGCACGCCCTTCACGAGCCCGCCGTTCGTCACTCCGGTCGCGACGAAGTAGGTGTTGTCGCTGCGGACGAGGTCGTTGGCGTGGAGCACGCGGTCGAGGTCGTGCCCGGCGTCGATGGCGCGCTGGCGCTCGTCGTCGTCCTTCGGGCGGAGGATGCCCTGGATCACTCCCCCGAGCGCGCGGATGGCGCAGGCCGTGATGATGCCCTCGGGCGTGCCTCCGGTGCCGACGCACATGTCGAGTCGGGAGTCGTGGCGAGCGGCGTTGATGCCGCCCGCGACGTCGCCGTCGAGCAGGAGGCGCGTGCCGGCTCCGGCCGCGCGGATGTCCTCGATCAGCTGAGCGTGGCGCGGGCGGTCCAGCACCGCGATGCGCATCTCCTCGACGGGCTTGCGCTTGGCGCGGGCCAGGGCGCGGATGTTCTCGCCGATCGGGCGCTGGATGTCGATGATCCCGACGCCCTCGGGCCCGGTGACGATCTTCTCCATGTAGAACACGGCGGAGGGGTCGAACATCGCGCCGCGGTCGGCGACGGCGATCATCGAGAGCGCGTTCTGGCGCCCGGCGGCGGTCAGCGAGGTGCCGTCGATCGGGTCGACGGCGATGTCGGCGGCGGGCCCCGAGCCGTTGCCGACGTGCTCGCCGTTGAAGAGCATGGGCGCGTTGTCCTTCTCGCCCTCGCCGATCACGACGACTCCGTCGAAGTTCACGGTCCCGAGGAAGGTGCGCATGGCGTCGACCGCTGCGCCGTCGGCGGCGTTCTTGTCGCCCTTGCCGATGAAGGGCACGGCGCGGATCGCGGCGGCCTCGGTGGCGCGGACGAGCTCCATGCCGAGGTTGCGGTCGGGGTGGAGGTAGAGCGAAACGTTGTCGATCACAGAGCGGAGTCCTTCGTCGTCGAGTTCGTGCACGTCGTCGCAGGACCCGCGGAGCGGATCCCCATCCCTGCCCGAAGCCTAGTCCAGGGCCCTCCACGGGCGGAGGGACCGCGGAGGGGCGCCTCGCTAGACTCGTCCGCGACGCGGGCCTCGCCCGACCCCCCTTCGTTCATCCGTCAAAGGAGATGCCATGCCCGTCGCTACCCCGGACCAGTACGCAGAGATGCTCGACAAGGCGAAGGCGGGCGGCTTCGCCTACCCGGCGTTCAACGTCTCGTCGTCGCAGACGATCAACGCGGTCCTCCAGGGCCTCACCGAGGCGGGCTCGGACGGCATCATCCAGGTCACCACCGGAGGCGCGGACTACTTCGCCGGCCACACCGTGAAGAACCGCGCGGCAGGCGCGATCGCCTTCGCGAGGTTCGCGACCGAGGTCGCCAAGAACTACCCGGTCACGGTCGCGCTCCACACCGACCACTGCCCGCAGAACGCGCTCGAGGGCTTCGTCTACCCGCTGATCGCCGCCTCCGAGGAGGAGGTCAAGGCCGGTCGCGAGCCGCTCTTCCAGTCGCACATGTGGGACGGCTCCGCGATCCCGCTCGACGAGAACCTCGCCATCGCGAAGGAGATCCTCCCGCGCGTCAAGAACATCAACGCCATCCTCGAGGTCGAGATCGGCGTCGTCGGCGGCGAGGAGGACGGCGTCTCGCACGACATCAACGAGCACCTCTACACCACGCTCGACGACGCGATCGCGACCGTCGAGGCCCTCGGCTTCGACGAGCAGGGCCGCTACATGGCCGCCCTGACCTTCGGCAACGTCCACGGCGTCTACAAGCCGGGCAACGTCCGACTGCGCCCGGAGCTGCTCCGCGAGATCCAGGACGGCCTGCAGGCGAAGTACGGCACCGGTGCGCTCCCCCTCGACCTCGTCTTCCACGGCGGCTCGGGCTCGACCGACGAGGAGATCGCCGAGGCGGTCCGCAACGGCGTCGTCAAGATGAACATCGACACCGACACGCAATACGCGTTCAGCCGCTCCGTCGCGGACACCGTGCTGAAGAACTACGACGGCTTCCTCAAGGTCGACGGCGAGGTCGGCAACAAGAAGGTCTACGACCCGCGCTCGTGGGGCAAGATCGCCGAGACCGCGATGGCCGCGCGCGTCGCCGAGGCGACCCGTCAGCTCGGCTCGGCCGGGAACTCCGGGAAGTAGGGCACCGCTCCGTGACGAACGCACACGATCAGCCGGGCGACAGGCGTCCGGAGCCGCAGTACGGCGAGTACGCGCCGCCCGGCTGGTCGTGGCAGCCGCCGGAGGACGCCGTGGTCGTCCCCGACCCGCGGGGGTCGGAGACCGATCCGAGGCCCGCGACCGCTCCGGCCGCGAAGCCGGTCGCGCATCCCGTCGACCGCCTGCTCACGATCGTGCTGCTCGCGCTCGGCGTGTTCTTCGCCGTGCCGACGCTGCTCGATCCCTCGAGCTTCGCGACGACCCTCCAGGAGCTCTACCGCTCCCAGGGCATCGGCACCTACGCGTCGCCGGAGCTCGCACGGATCCTCGGCGTCGTGGTGGCGCTCGCGCAGTCGCTGATCGTCGCCTTCGCGGTGTGGATCTCGATCCGGCGGCTCCGCGCCGGCAAGCGCGCCGTGCTCGTCCCGATCCTCGGGATCGCGGCGACCGTGCTGCTCTCCCTGATCGTCGCGGCGATCGCCATCCTGGGCGACCCGACGTTCGCGGAGTACGTCACGCGCATGTCGGGCTCGCAGGGCGGCGCCGGCACCGACGTCTAGCGTCGATCCCCGTTCCACCGCACACGGAAGAGGCCGCCGCTCCCGAGGGAGGGCGGCCTCTTCCGTGTCCGGGCCGGAACGCTCTAGGCGCCCGCTCCCGCGCTGATGCGTCCACCGACGCCGCGGGCGTCGCGCTTGCCGGCGACGTCCTTGCGCAGCTCCTTGGGGAGCGAGAACATCAGGTCCTCCTCCGCGGTCTTGACCTCCTCGACGTCGCCGTACCCGGCGGCGGCGAGGTCGTCGAGGACCTCCTGGACGAGCACCTCGGGCACCGAGGCGCCGCTGGTGACGCCGACGGTGCGGATGCCCTCGAGCCACTCCTGCTTGATCTCGCTCGCGTAGTCGACCCGGTAGGCGGCCTTCGCGCCGTACTCGAGGGCGACCTCGACGAGGCGCACGGAGTTGGAGGAGTTCGCGGAGCCGACGACGATGACCAGCTCGGCGCCCGCGGCGACCTTCTTGATCGCGACCTGGCGGTTCTGCGTGGCGTAGCAGATGTCGTCGCTCGGCGGGTCCTGCAGGTTGGGGAAGCGCTCGCGGAGACGGCGCACCGTCTCCATCGTCTCGTCGACCGAGAGCGTCGTCTGCGAGAGCCAGACGACCTTGTCCGGGTCCTTCACGACGATGTTCGGCACGTCGTCGGGGCTGCCGACGAGGGTGACGTGATCGGGAGCCTCGCCCGCGGTGCCCTCGACCTCTTCGTGGCCCTCGTGGCCGATGAGGAGGATCTCGAAGTCGTCGCGCGCGAAGCGGACGGCCTCGCGGTGCACCTTCGTCACCAGGGGGCAGGTCGCGTCGATCGCCTGGAGATTGCGGTCTGCCGCGCCCTGGACGACCGCCGGTGAAACGCCGTGCGCGCTGAAGACGATGTGCGATCCCTCGGGCACCTCGTCGACCTCGTCGACGAAGATGGCGCCCTGGCTCTCGAGCGTGGAGACGACGTGCACGTTGTGCACGATCTGCTTGCGCACGTAGACCGGGGCACCGTAGTGCTCGATGGCCTTCTCGACGGCGACGACCGCGCGGTCGACTCCGGCGCAGTAGCCGCGGGGCGCGGCGAGGAGGACGCGCTTGCGGCCCTCGACGGGGACGTCGCGCAGACGCCCTGTGGCGCGGGGCATGCGCGGCATGGGCAGGCTGATCGGGACTTGGCTCACCCCCTGATTCTACGTGGTGCATCCTGTGCCCGGGCCGTCCCGGTGTCGGACCCGTCCCGTACCGTTGTCGTCGCGGGAGGGCACTCCCGCTCCCCCCCGTCCCTCCGAGCAGAGGCAGCGATGACCGACGCCCCACCCACCGCCGACGCACCCTGGCCGGTCGGCCTGCTCGCCAGCAAGATCAAGGGCTGGATCGAGCGCCTCGGGACCGCGTGGGTCGAGGGCGAGATCACCCAGTGGGGCGAGTCCGGCGGCAACGTCTACGGGAAGCTGAAGGACCTGTCCGGAGACGCGACGGTCGGCTTCACCGTCTGGTCGTCGGTGCGGAGCCGCCTCCCGGCCGACCTCAAGCAGGGCGATCGGGTCATCGCGCTGGTGAAGCCCAACTACTGGGTCAAGGGCGGCACGCTCTCGATGCAGGTCTTCGAGATGCGCCACGTCGGCCTGGGCGATCTGCTCGAGAAGCTCGAGCGGCTCCGCCGGCAGCTGGCGTCGGAGGGGCTGTTCGACGCCTCCCGCAAGAAGCCGCTGCCGTTCCTCCCGCACGGCGTGGGCCTCATCACCGGCAAGGACTCGGACGCCGAGAAGGACGTGCTGCGGAACGCGCAGCTGCGCTGGCCGGCGGTGCGCTTCCGGGTGGTCCACTCGGCCGTGCAGGGCGACCGGACGGTCCCGGAGGTGCTCTCGGCCCTGCGGACCCTCGAGGCCGACGACAGCATCGACGTGATCGTGATCGCCCGCGGAGGCGGCGACTTCCAGAACCTGCTCGGCTTCAGCGACGAGGCGCTCGTGCGCGCCGTCGCCGCCTGCTCCACTCCGGTCGTCAGCGCGATCGGCCACGAGGCCGACCGCCCGCTGCTCGACGACGTCGCCGACCTGCGCGCCTCCACTCCCACCGACGCCGCGAAGAGGGTCGTGCCCGACGTCTCCGACGAGCTGCTGCGCGTGCAGCAGGCCCGGCTGCGGATGACCGGCCGCGTGAGCGGGCTCGTCTCGCACGAGATCGACCGGCTCTCGCAGCTGCGCTCGCGGCCGGTGCTCGCCCAGCCGCACGTCCTGGTCGACCGGCACTCCGAGGAGCTGACCCGCTGGGTGGCGCGCGGCGCCGAGCTGGTGGACCGCCGCCTCGAGCGCGCGCACCTCGAGGTCGAGCGCCTGCACGGCCACCTGCGCGCCCTCTCCCCCCAGCACACCCTCGACCGCGGCTACGCGATCGTCCAGAACGCGGCCGGGCACGTCGTCCGGGCGCCCGGCGACGCACCGGCCGGCGGCGCACTCGTCCTCACGCTCGCGGAGGGGGCCGTCGGCGCCCGCTCCGAGGGGCCCACCGGCGATCCCGCCGGCCGGTCCTGAGCCCGCCGCGCCACCCGTCCCCCTCAGCCCCGATCGATAGGATCAGACCCATGCCCGACTCCCCCGACGCCCCGGCGACCGACTCCGACGTCTCGGGATTCTCCTACGAGCAGGCGCGCGACGAGCTCGTCCGCGTCGTGTCCGAGCTCGAGCAGGGCAGCTCCACCCTCGAGCGCTCGCTCGCCCTGTGGGAGCGCGGCGAGGCCCTCGCCGCCCGCTGCGAGGAGTGGCTGATCGGAGCACGCGCCCGGCTGGACGCGGCCCGCTCCGGAGGGGCGGCCGCCGGATGAGCCGCGCGAAGCCCGCGCGGGTCGTCGCCGAGCTCGGGCGCCCGGAGACGGCGGCCGAAACGGCCGCACGCAAGGCCGAGAACTCCCGGCTCTACCGTCAGCGCAAGACGGTCAACAACCTCGTCTTCTCGCTGCTCGCGACCGTCGGCGCCGTAGCGCTCATCGTCCTGCTCGTCCCCCGCGGCGACACCGTGGAGCTCTCCTCGGTCGACGTCCCCCGCGTCGCCGCACAGGTCCAGCTGGGCGAGGAGCAGACGCTCGCCGTGCCCTCCCTGGCCGACGGCTGGAAGGCCAACGCGGCCGAGCTCCGCCGCGAGAACGGCACCGACTACTGGTACGTCGGCCTGATCACCCCGAAGGCGGGCTACATCGGCCTGAGCCAGGGGCTCGACGCGGACGCGGCCTGGGTCGCGACGCAGCTCGACCGCCGGGCGGCGACCGGCGTCGAGACGATCGACGGCCGCGACTGGACCGTCTACGACCACCGCGACTCCGGCGACGACACCGGCAACACGCCCTACGCACTCGAGACGACGGAGGGCTCCAGCACCTACCTCGTCTACGGCACGGCCCCGACGGACGAGATCCGCCTGGTCGTGGACGCCATCACCCCGCAGATCGGCCAGGAGGAGTCCCGATGAGCCTCGGAACCAGCAGCACCGTCCCCCGCGAGTCCCGCCCGCCGGCGTGGGTCTGGAAGGAGATGCTCCGCGGCAACCAGCGCTTCGTCGCCGGCGAGCCCCGCCACCCCCGCCAGGACGTCGAGCGCCGCGCCGAGCTCGCCGCCGCTCAGGCCCCGCTCGCCGCGCTCTTCGGCTGCAGCGACTCCCGCCTCGCGGCCGAGATCATCTTCGACCTGGGGCTCGGCGACCTCTTCGTCGTCCGCAACGCCGGCCAGGTGATCGCCGACTCCATCATCGGCTCGCTGGAGTACGGCGTCGCCGTTCTCGGCGTGAAGGTGCTGCTCGTGCTCGGCCACGACGAGTGCGGAGCGGTCCGGGCAGCGATCCAGTCGCAGGCGCCCGGCGCCGAGCGGCTCCCCCCGCACATCGAGCACCTGATCGAGCCGATCATCCCCGCGGTGCGCCGCCTCGTGGGCGCCCAGCCGGACGGCCGCGTGCTCGTCGACCCGTCGGCGACCGACGCGCTGGCCGTCGGCCGCGAGCACCTGCGCGACACGGTCGCCGAGCTGCTCCAGCGCTCCCCGCTGATCGCCGACGCTGTCGCGACCGGGCGGCTCGCCCTCGTGGGCGCCAACTACCGGCTCTCGGACGGCACCGTGATGTCCGATGTCGTGCTCGGCATCGATCCGCCCGAGCTCAGCCCCTACGTCTCCGAGCTGGAGCGCGACTCCGGCTCGGCCTCCTCCGCCGCCGCTCCGAGCGCGGTGGGATCGGATCCCGCGTGAGCGGCTCCGGACAGCACAGCACCAACCGATCAGACAAGGACGAACACAGCGTGGTGGATCACTCCCCGACCGACGACTCCGGCGACTTCCGCATCGAGCACGACACGATGGGCGAGGTGCGGGTCCCCCGCGACGCCCTCTACGCCGCGCAGACCCAGCGGGCGGTCGAGAACTTCCCGATCTCCGGTGCGGGCCTCGAGCCTGCCCAGATCGCGGCCCTCGCCCGCATCAAGAAGGCGGCGGCGCTGGCCAACGCCGAGCTGGGCGTGCTCGACGCCGACATCGCCACGGCGATCGCCGACGCGGCCGACCTCGTCGTCGGGGGCGGCTACGACGCGCACTTCCCGATCGACGTGTACCAGACCGGCTCGGGCACGTCCTCGAACATGAACATGAACGAGGTGCTGGGCTCGCTGGCGACCACGGCCCTCGGCCGCACCGTGCACCCGAACGACCACGTCAACGCCTCGCAGTCCTCCAACGACGTGTTCCCCACCTCGGTCCACGTCGCCGTCACCGGCGCGCTCATCGAGTCGCTGATCCCCTCGCTCGAGCAGCTCGCCGAGTCGCTCGAGGTCAAGGCGGAGCAGTGGGCCGAGGTCGTCAAGGCCGGCCGCACCCACCTGATGGACGCCACCCCCGTCACGCTCGGCCAGGAGTTCGGCGGCTACGCCGCGCAGATCCGCCTCGGCATCGAGCGCGTGCAGTCGGCGCTCCCCCGCGTCGCCGAGGTCCCGCTCGGCGGCACCGCGGTCGGCACCGGGATCAACACCCCCGCCGGCTTCCCGCAGAAGGTCATCGCGCGCCTCGCGGAGGAGACGGGCCTGCCCGTCACCGAGGCCCGCAACCACTTCGAGGCCCAGGGCGCGCGGGACTCGCTGGTCGAGGCCTCCGGAGCGCTGCGCGTGCTCGCGGTGAGCCTGACCAAGATCAACAACGACCTCCGCTGGATGGGCTCCGGCCCCAACACCGGCCTCGGAGAGCTGCGGATCCCCGACCTCCAGCCCGGATCCTCGATCATGCCCGGCAAGGTGAACCCGGTGATCCCAGAGGCCGTCCTCATGGTCTGCGCGCGCGTGATCGGCAACGATGCCACCATCGCCTGGGCGGGCGCCTCGGGCGCCTTCGAGCTCAACGTCGCGATCCCCGTCATGGGGACGGCGCTGCTGGAGTCGATCCGCCTGCTCGCGAACTCCGCCGTGCTGCTCGCCGACAAGACCGTCGACGGCCTCGAGGCCGACGTCGAGCACGCCCGCGCCCTCGCCGAGTCCTCCCCCTCGATCGTCACGCCGCTCAACAAGGTGATCGGCTACGAGGCCGCCGCCAAGGTCGCGAAGAACTCGGTCGCCAAGGGGATCACCGTCCGAGAGTCGGTCGTGGACCTCGGCTTCGTCGAGCGCGGCGAGGTGACGGAGGAGCAGCTCGACAGCGCCCTCGACGTCATGTCGATGACCCACCCCGGCTGAGCCCGGCCCTCCGACGGCCCGTCCCTGCGCTCGGCGCGGAGGCGGGCCGTCAGAGCACCAGCCAGAACCCCGTGAGCAGGAACGGTCCGAATGCGACCCGTCCGCGGACGCGCAGCACGAGCACCCACAGCCCCGCCACCGCGAAGCCGACAGCGGGCGCGGCGACGACCTGCTCGGGTCCGAGAGCCGCGAGCGGCGGTGCGAGGGCCGCCTGGAGCTTCACGTCGCCGAGGCCCAGCCCGCCCGCCGCATGCAGCACGCCCAGGCACAGCACCGTCGCGAGGACGGCGAGAAGCGTCCCCGCCGTGGGCGCGAGGACGGCTCCGACCACCAGCAGCGGGAGCGTGACCGCGTTCGGGAGCCGGTGCCCGCGCACGTCCGCCAGCACCAACGGCACGCTCGCGAGCGCCACCGGGACGAGGCCGGGCGCCCGACCCAGGTGCGGGGCCCCGATCAGGAGGAGCACCAGGGCGCCGAGGAGCAGGGCGGCCCGGTCGAGCAGTGATCCGCGGAGCATCCGCCGAGACTAGGGGGCACCGCCCTCGGGGCGTCGGAGTTCTCCACAGGGCGGCCCGCAGGTGTGCTCGGGCGGCGGCGGGTCCCTCCCCGGCCTCAGTCGCGCGGAGGCAGCGGTCCCAGCAGGAGCGACGCCCAGGCGCCGTGGGCCGACGCGTCGTCGGAGGGGTGGAACTGCCCGGCGAGCACGTCTCGGTAGAGGCGACCGAGCTCCGACCGGCGCTGGTACGCCGAGCCGCCCGCGATCCGGACGGCGCTCTCGACCACGCGGAGCGCTCCTTCCGTGGTGCGGATCTTCACCCCGACCAGCGAGGGGAACCAGCGCGCACCGCGGTCGACGAGCGCGTCCACGTCGGCCGCCGCCGTGCGCAGGGGCGCCTCGAGCCCGTCGAGCAGCATCCCGGCCTCAGCCACCCGGTGCCGCACCTCGGGGTCCTCCGCCAGTGGCCGCCCTCCCGCCCGGAGGGAGGTCCGTCGGCGGACGGAGGCGACGGCAAGGTCGAGCGCGCGCTGCGCGACACCGAGGTAGACCGAGGAGATCAGCAGCTCGAAGGCCGCGAAGACGGCGAAGACGAAGGGGTCGGCGGTCGGTCCGACGGGCAGCGAGCGGATCATCCGCCCGGCCGGGACGACGACGCCGTCGAGCACCGTCGTGCGGCTCTGGGTCGCCCGCATGCCGAGCGTGTCCCAGTCGTCGCGGACCTCGAGCCCGGCGACCGCAGACTCCGGGCTCTCACGGTGCACGAAGCCGTGCACGAGCCGCGGCTCCGTCCCGCTGTCGTCGCGGCCGAACACGCCGAGCCGCGTCCAGGCGGGCGCGAGGGAGGTGAAGACCTTCGTGCCGGTGAAGCGGTAGCCGCCGTCCCCGAGCGGCTCCGCCCGCGTCAGCGAATCCGAGAGCACCAGGTCGTTGCCCGCCTCGCTGTTGCCGAAGGCGAAGACGTGACCCGCCGCGGCGTCGACGAGGACCGAGCGGAGGGAGTCGTCGCCCCGCTCGAGCAGGAGTCGCGCGATCCCGGTCCAGACCAGGTGCATGTTGACGGCGAGCGCGGTCGCGGGCGCGGCGGTCGCGAGGCGCGTCTGCTCGGCTGCCGCCTGCTCCAGGCCGAGGCCGGCACCGCCGAGCTCCTCGGGGACGAGCAGCGCCAGGTACCCGATCGAGCGCAGCTCCTCCAGGTCGTCCGCGCAGAACGCGTTGCGCTCGTCGTAGTCGGCCGCGCGGGTGCGGAAGCGCTCGAGGAGCGCGTCGTCGAGGATGCTCACCCGTCCACGCTACGCCCCGGTGCCCTGCAGGGACGCGCCCGGCCCGGGGATCCTCGGATCCCACGGGTCGGACGCACGGCGAGCCCGTCAGGCGAGCTCGTTCGACTCCAGCATCTCGGTGACCAGAGCGGCGATCGCCGAGCGCTCGGAGCGGGTCAGCGTGACGTGCGCGAACAGCGGGTGGCCCTTCAGCGTCTCGATCACGGAGGCGACCCCGTCGTGCCGGCCGACCCGGAGGTTGTCGCGCTGCGCCACGTCGTGGGTCAGCACCACCCGGGAGTTCTGCCCGACGCGCGAGAGCACCGTGAGCAGGACGTTCCGCTCCAGCGACTGCGCCTCGTCGACGATCACGAACGCGTCGTGCAGCGAGCGCCCGCGGATGTGCGTGAGCGGCAGCACCTCTAGCATCCCGCGCTCGATCACCTCGTCGAGCACGTTCTGCGACACCAGCGCCCCGAGCGTGTCGAAGACCGCCTGCGCCCAGGGGTTCATCTTCTCGGCCGCGTCGCCGGGCAGGAAGCCGAGGTCCTGGCCGCCCACCGCGTAGAGCGGCCGGAAGACCATGATCTTCTTGTGCTGGCGCTTCTCCAGCACCGCCTCCAGGCCCGCGCAGAGCGCCAGCGCCGACTTGCCGGTGCCGGCCCGGCCGCCGAGCGAGACGATGCCGACCTCCGGGTCGAGCAGCAGGTCGATCGCGAGCCGCTGCTCCGCCGACCGCCCGTGCAGGCCGAACACGTCCTTGTCGCCGCGGACCAGCGTGATCTGCCGCTTGCCGGTGACCCTCGCGAGAGCGGAGCCGCGGTCGGAGTGGACGACGAGCCCGGTGTTGACCGGGATGTCGGCCACGACGTCCGTGAAGAGCCGCTCGCGGTCGTAGAGCTCGCTCATCGCGTCGCCGCCGAGCGTCACGTCGTCCATGCCGGTCCAACCGGACTCGGGGGCCTGCTCGGCCAGGTACTCCTCCGCGGCGAGGCCGATGGAGGCGGCCTTCACGCGCATCGGCATGTCCTTGGACACGACGGTGACCACGGCGCCCTCGCTCTGCAGGTTGAGCGCGACGGCGAGGATCCTCGCGTCGTTGTCGCCCATCTGGAGCCCGCTCGGCAGCACCGACATGTTCGAGTGGTTGAGCTCGACGCGGAGCGTGCCGCCGCGGCCGACGGCGATGGGGAAGTCGAGGCGCTCGTGCTGCACGCGCAGCTCGTCGAGGCGGCGCAGGGCCTGCCGGGCGAAGTAGCCGATCTCGGGATCGTTGCGCTTTCCCTCGAGCTCGCTGATGACGACGATCGGCAGCACGACGGCGTGCTCCGCGAACCGGAACATCGAGGACGGATCCGACAGCAGCACCGAGGTGTCCAGGACGTAGGTGCGGAGGAGCTGATCGGCCGGATCCGAGGAGCCGTGCTGGACACGGCGGTGGACGCCGCCCTGCGTCCCGGTCTGCGGATCCATGCCCTGGGGAACTGTCACGACGACTCTCCACACTCCGGGGGCCGGAGCCCCCGGCTCATGTCCTCGAGCCGGCCTCATCGGTGCGTGTCGTGCACCGCGCAGCGTCCCTTCGGCGTCTGCGCGATGTCGAGCCGTACTTCTGTGGCCGTCTCGACCAGGCGCTGTACCTGATGACTCGAACCTAACCCGGCGAATGACATCCGTGTGCTTCTCACCGCTACGAATGTGTAACCAACACGTAAACAGCGGGTTCTGGCCCGGAACTACGCGGATCCCGGCCGGGCGTTCCTCACAGATTCCTCAGGAGCCCCGAGAACAGCATCCGTGATGCCCTGCGCGGCCGCGCGCGTGCGTTCCTCCGCCTTCGGCCAGAGGTGCGTGTAGGTCCTCAGCGTGACCGTCGGCGACGTGTGACCGAGCGCGTGCTGCACCGTGGCGATGTCGCAGCCGGCGGCGATCAGCCCTGACGCGTAGAAGTGTCGGAGGCTGTGCAGCCGGAAGCCGTCGACGCCGGCCGCTGCCTTCGTCTTCCGCCAGGCGTAGCCGATGGTGTTCTGGTGCGCAGGGTTCCCATTGCTCCCGAGGAACAGCCACGCGTCCGAGAGCCCCTGCAGCTGGCAGAGGGCGATGTGCTCCGAGAGGATCTCGAGCAGCGCGGCCGGGGCGGTGACGACCCGTTCGCTCGCGTACTTCGGGAGACGGATCTCGACCTTGCCGCCGTTCTCGCGCTGGATCTGTCGGCGGACGTGGAACTCGCGGCGCAGGAAGTCGATGTCCCCGACCTTCAGCCCGGCCGCCTCGCCGAGCCGGAGTCCCGCGAAAGCGCACAGGGCGATCAGCGCCTTCCACTCGGGGTCGGCGGCGTCGAGCCATGCGCGGACATTCTCTGCGCTCGGGATCTCCATCGACGCTTCGGTCTTTCGCTGGCGCGGGAGCTTCACGCCGACGGTCGGGTCGGCGGTGATCTTCTTGTCGACGACCGCGGCCCGCAGGACGGTCCGCACGTTCGTGAAGCGCGTCGCGATGGTGGAAGGCGCGAGGCCCACCTTTCGCGGCTCACCGTTCAGCACACCGGCTCTCGGAGCCGTCTGCATCTTCTTCACCCAGAGCTCGACGTCCGCGCGGGTGATCGACCGCAACGGCCGGTCGATGAACGGGGTCGACTCGACGGCGAGCGTCATCCCACGGACTGTGCCCGATGCCCAGATCTGCCGCTCGGACCACTCCACGAAGTAGGCGCGCAACGTGACGGCGCCGGCCTTCTGCTCAACATGCGTACCGGTGACGAGCGCTGCGGTCGTCTCGTCGATCCACTTCTGCACCTCGGTCTTCGTGCGGGCGGTCTTCGAGATCTGCGGCCCGCCAGGGACTTTGCGGATCCGGGCCTGCCAGCGGCCGTCAGGGAGCTTCCGAGGAGACGGCATCAGCGCGACTCGCTCGGTCCGTAGACGCGCGTCTCGACGTCGATCCACCCCGGGAGCGCCTCGTGGCGAAAGATGCCCGAGTCCGTCAGGGCAATCTCATCTCGCCCAGTCTTCATCAGGTCGATCTCTCCGAGGGCCCAGCGCCAGACGACGTCTGCGCGGCCGTTGGCTCCTGAGATCTGGACATTCTCCTCAGGCCGCCTAGTGTCCGGCAGGAGCAGCGAGAGAGGCGAGACACCCAGCGCCAGCGCGAGGACCATCAAGTCATCCACTTCGACTCTGCGTAGGCCTAACTCGATCTTGCCGATGCTCGCCGTGGGGATCTTCCTCCCGAGCTCGGCGACCAGCTCCGCCAGGTCTGCCTGCTTCAGGTGGCGTAGCTGGCGGATCCTAGCGACGTTCTCGCCAACGACATCGCTGGTCGGACCGCTCGCGTTGCCTCTAACTCGGCCGCTGCTCTCCATAGAAGGAGACTCTACGGCACCGAGGGTCCGTGCTTGACAAGTAACGACACTGAGTGGTTGTCTTCCTTCTAACGAAGATGCCCTCCGGCCAAGGGGGGCGAGAGAGGACTGCAATGTCGACGTCACGTCTGCTACTCATCCCGGAGGCGGCCGAGAGGCTGAACCGATCGGAAGCGACGATTCGCTACTGGATTCAGCGAGGTGAGTTCGCCGAGACCTTCAAGCTCGGCCGCCGACGCGTCGTGCGTGAGGACGTGCTCGAGGCCTGGCTCTCCGCGCAGGAATCTGCAGGCGCCGCCTGATGGCCGGCGCGAAGCTCGGGGAGGTCCGCGTGACGCTCGCGATCGAGGGATCCACCACCCGAGTCGCAGCCGTGCAGCTCACCCGCGGGAAGACCATCACGGCGGGGCTGCTGCTGCGGTTATTACCTCGGCTCGTGCAGGACCTCACGGCGACGCTCGAGCGGTTGAAGAGCCGTGAGGACCATCCGGCGAACGGCAGGCCGCTGTGAGCCCGTCAGACGCGGCGGGATGGTCCACCCCCCTCGATACCCGCCCACAACGACAAAGGGCCGGAGAGCCATCATCACTGGCTGTCCGACCCAACGACACCCGCCCCAACCGCCAGGAAGAGGAAGCATCATGCTGAACACGAGACTACTGCCCACCCCCGACGCCGCGTCAAGCGAAACGACCTCCTTGGACCTGCTCACGGCGCCGAGTCCGCTCGAGGTGGACCACGCCGCCCGCTTCGAGGGGTGGGCGACAGTCGTCCGACTATTAGCTCGACCCGTGTTCGAGAAGGACGGCTACCGATTCGCCGGCGCGCTCGTCGAGGACGAGTCGGCGAGGACGTTCACCATCCGCATGTACGCGGGCTCGACCATCGGCGACCTGCAGCAGATGCAGCTCATGCTGCGGAGAGTCCGTGAGGGACTGAGCGGCAGGCTCCCGTGGAACGGCCTCGCGGATGGGCGCCGAGTGGTCACGCTCTCCGCCGAGCCGTTCGGCGGACTCCTGATCCCGTGCCGCGAGCCGGCGTGCGTGAACTACCGCGGCGCGCACGTCATCGGCGAGGACGGCAGCCCGTGGCATCAGCACACCGCGCTCAAGCTCGAGGACGACCGCTGGCGGGTGCAGGTTCTCAGGACCGACGACGAGCCCGAATGGATCGTCGAGCTCTCCGTCGACGACGAGTGCAGCGGCGACGAGGCCGCCGCGCTCTCGCTCGCGTTGTCTGCTGCAGCCGACGAGGCCCGGCGCTTGAACTCGAGGGACGGCGATGGATGAGCATCTCGGCCCGCAACTGGGCGTGGGCGGCGGGGAAGCACTACGAGCTCTCGGCGCCGGAGGCGTTCGTGCTGGTGTACCTGGCGGAGATGGAGAGCTGCGAGGAGGGCTGCGCGTTCCCCTCGCAGGAGACGATCGCGTCAGTCACGCGGCAGTCGGATCGGAACGTGCGAACGGTCATCCGCCGGCTCGAGGCGCGGAAGCTGCTGACCGTCGAGAAGCATCGCCGGAAGGGCGGCGACTGGGCGCGATCGGAGTACTTCCTGGCCGTGCCGGAGAGCTTCCGGGAGACGGACAAGGAGTGGGTGCGGCTGCAGGGATGACATGACACCAGCGGAAGGACGTTCCGGTACTACCGGAACCTCACGTCCGACCACCGGAACGTCCTTCCGCGACCACCGGAACCTCACGACCGATCTACCGGAACCACGTTCCGACTACCAGTGAAGACCAGTGACCAAGACCAGTGACCTGAGATCAGGGTCACTTCCTGCCGGAAGCGACCTACCGATTCTCTCTTCGCTGATGAAGACCAGACCATCTACCGGCTGCGGTCCTCGAGACCAGAAGTAGCCAGCTATGAGAGGAAGACCATGAGCAAGATCAACGACCGTCGCCGAGAGGTGACCGAGCAGCTGCAGAGGAAGGGGCCGGCGTTCGAGCGGCCCGAGGTGTCAGGACCGAATCAGGCGGAGCAGGTGATCGAGACGTACCGGGACCGCCGCCTCTTCGCAGCCGATGAGCGAGCAGCCCGCCGCACCCCCGCCGTCACCGAGAAGGAGAACCAGCTGTGAGCAATCCGACCCTCATCGTCACCGAGCCGTACAAGTCCCCGATCGCCCTCGACGGGCTCCAATCGCACGACATCTTCCACGAGGTCGCCCGAACGGTGCCCGGCTACGACGAGCTCGTCGAGCGCACAGCCCGCTTCCTCGACTACAAGGTCGCGGTGCCATCGGCGGGTGAAGCAGTCGTCGCCGCTGCCCGCGCGTACATGGACGGCACCAACGTCGACGATGCTCTCCGGCCCGCTGTGCTGGCCTCTGACGCACGGAAAGTGTCGGAGGTGGGCGAGATGGTGCGCCGGGAGATCTCGGGCACCCTGTCGGCGGAGGCGGACAGCTGGTATCGGACGCACGCAGGTCGTATCACTCGCGGCCTTTCGGCGCTCGCTCGAGAGGTGGAGAGGGAGGCACGTGAGCTGTTCGACGGGCCTCTCCTCGGCATCCGCTCCGCTGACGACGACCGCGAGGGAGCAGAAGCCGAGTGGAAGCGGGCCCGGCAGCTCGCTCGTCGGTACGAGCAGCTCGCGGCGATCGCGTCGGCGATGCTCGGCACGGTCCAGTCGCTCTACCCCGCGTCCTGGATCGTGTCGAACTACGCCGAGGTGTGGCCCGACTGCTGGCTCGCAGGCGGTGCCGACCTCAGCAGCGGCACCGACGTCGGCAGGCAGCTCCCTCGGCAGACCGCTCCGTGGCTGGATCACGTCACGGCTGCCGAGCAGTTCCGGTGGCTGATCGAGCACGGCGCTCACCTCACCGTCCCGACGCGGGCGGAGTACGACCAGCAGCTGCACGGCATCCGCGCCTACACCGCCGCGACCGTGAAGGCCCGCGCGGCCGCCGAGAAGGAGAAGCTCAGCCTCCGCCGCTGACCCCACAGACCGGGGAGTAGGTCAGAGGTGGTTTCTACTCCCCCGCGGCCGGCGTCCGCCTCCTCGCATTGACGCCGGCCGCACCCCACCGACTGAGCCACGAGCTCGCCAGACGCCGTGCTCGGTCGTCGACCGCACACCGAGCCGAGCCCGGCACGCACTGCGCCCCCACTGCCAGCACGGCACGGGGGCGCAGCTGTGTTACGCATGACCGCCCCTCAATGCTCGACCCCCGACAGCCGCACCACCTGTCCGGGATCAATGGCATTCTGCTGGGATGGCAGACGACATCGACCCGAGCAGCGGACCACTCGGCAAAGCCTTTGGGAGCCCCGGTGCGAGCTTCGGCGAACGACTCGCCGCACGTCTGGCCGAGAATGGCGCCCTGAAGTTTCCGCTTCCCGGGGATCTGCTCGAACCCGACCGAGTTGCGGAGCGCCTCAGCAAAATCCCCTACGAGATCGACCAGTCGCCGAAGCGAACCGCGGACAACACAGCCGCTATGACTCAGCACCTCTCTGCTCTCACTGAAGTGATGCGCGAGCAAGCAGAGCTCGTGGCGCAGCAGGTCGCTCTCTCGAAGGACACCCTCGCCACAGCAGAGCAAGCAGAGCGACGCGCGAACCGCATCGGCTGGATCTCCCTCGCGGTCGCAGCCGCATCGCTCGGCACATCGATTGGTGCCCTCTTCATCGTCGGCTGACAGACTGGCCTCTGTGGAATTCGATCCCCGTCAGATGCGCTACGCGAAGCCCTACGACCCGACGCCGTCGAACATTGAGCGCACGGCGGACGAGACCGAGAAGATGCGTGAGCGAGTAGGTGAGATGGTCGACGCGATGCACACGCAGCTAGAGCTGACCCAGGCGACCCTCGCAACGGCCCAGCAGGCAGAGGACCGCTCCCACCGCATGTCGATCGCCTCCACCTGGATCGCCGTCGTGTCCCTCGCCATCGCCGCAGCCTCCCTCGTCGTAGCGATCGCTACCCTCGCTACGACTGCCTGACCCCCGGGCCACCACCCCTTCCCCCACCCGCCACGGGAGCCCGCTTCGCGTTCTGCTGGACGCGGTGCGCAGGACTCTGGGGGGTTTTTTTCTCAGGGGGTCTCCTGGGCCTTCTGCCCCGTAATTCCGCGGGTTTTGCCCTCGTCAAGGCGACGAATTACGCGCGAGAATTGGCCTCTTTCGACCCTGTTTCGAGCAGGTTCTGAGACGGCCCTCGATGGTAGAATCGCCGTGTCGACGTCGCGGGGCTGTCTCGCTCTTCGTGAGGCACCCGCTCCGGTCTCGGGACGTCGACTCTCACCCTTCCGCGACGGCCTCAGGGCTCGGTGTGCAAGCCACGCGAGGAGCGTGCTTTGCTGAACCGAGACCCTGCCCCGACCTACGACCCGGGGCCTTCCTTCCTGATCGAGAACAGCCCGGACTACCCCCGCGCGGTCGAGGAGCTGTACTGCGCATCGATGGCGGCGGGCTCCGATCGCCGATCGTTCGCGGCCGACGTCGTGGCGATCGCTGACCGGTACGGGTTCGAGGGAGACCAGCCGCAGACGCTCCTCCTGGACGTCGTCATGGAGCTCGTGTCCTTCGTTCGGTCGGCTCTGTCGCTCGAGGCTCGAAGCGTCCTCGAGGAGGTTGTCGCTGAGCGCGCGATGATCGCCCGCCTCGCGGACGACCTCGAGAACTTCGAGGACGGTGACCGCTGATGGCCGGCGTAGGCGGCAAGTCAGTCGGCCGCGTCACCATCCGTGTCGTACCGGATGCGACCCGGTTCCGTGAGGACCTGAAGAAGACGCTCACTCGCATCGAGAAGAGCAACGTCCTGAAGATCAACGTGGACGCGGACATGCGCCCGGCCGAGAGGACGATCAAGCGGTTCATCGACCACTGGTCGGGCCAGGAGATCCACCTCAACGTCGACGTGAATGGTGCGACGCTCAGCAACGCGCGCATCGCGCAGGCCGCGCGACCTCGCGTAGTGCCGCTGAACCTCGAGGTGACGAAGGCATCCGTCGCGAAGGTCGGCG
Organism: Rathayibacter sp. AY1A2; assembly: GCF_002930935.1. Taxonomy (NCBI): domain Bacteria; kingdom Bacillati; phylum Actinomycetota; class Actinomycetes; order Micrococcales; family Microbacteriaceae; genus Rathayibacter; species Rathayibacter sp. AY1A2. The sequence continues at coordinate 242,132 of NZ_PSTP01000001.1, forward strand.
CCGCGATCGCCGCTCTGTCCGGTGCCCGCCTGGGCGGAGACATCTTCAAGGGCGTCGGGGAGCGCCTGGCGAATCTGGACCGGGCGCTTCCGAAGATCGCGGCCGTCGCCTCGTCGATCGCGTCTCTCGCCGCCGTGGGCATCTCGGCTGGCGGGGGTCTTGCGACGCTCGCCGCGAGCCTGTCGTCCATCCTCGCGGTGTCGGCCCTCGCGCCGGCCCTCATCGTCGGCGCCGGCGTCTCCGTCGCTGTCCTCGCGGTCGCGCTGTCGCAGATGGGCGACCGGCTCGGCGACGTCATCGACCGGTGGAAGGGCCTCGGCGACGTCATCGGCGACGGGTTCTGGGACCAGGCCGCGCAGCATCTCCGCGAGCTCTCCGACTCGATCTTCCCCGGCATCCGGGACGGCCTAGCCGGTACGGCCGGCGCCCTCGGATCCTGGACTGCCTCGCTCGCGCAGGGCTTCCAGTCCGCCCTCTCTGGCGCCGCCCTCGAGCAGATGTTCGGGCGGCTGAACGAGAGCATCGCGATCGCCTCGAGCGGCACCGGGGCCTTCGCCTCGGCCCTCGTCAATCTCGGCCTCGTCGGCTCCGACTACCTGCCCCGTCTCGCGCAGTGGATCTCGGACCTCACCACCCGGTTCGACGAGTTCGTCGGCGCCGCGGCCGCGGACGGCCGGCTCAAGGGTTGGATCGACACCGGCATCACGGCTGCTCAGGAGCTCGGCTCGGTCCTGTTTTCGGCCGGATCGATCATCTCCTCGATCGCGGACGCGGCGCAGGCTGCAGGTGGTGGCGGCATCGCGACGCTCGCCTCGAGCCTCGCCGGCATCGCAGAAGTGTTCAAGTCCTCCGGCGTGCAGGAGGCGCTCACAACGCTGTTCACCGGCGCAGCTGCTGGGGCTGCCGGGCTCGCTACTGCGTTCGCCCCTCTGGGCAACCTCATCGGCACCCTGGCGCCGGCGATCGCGGACATCTTCAGCGGTGCTGGTGCGGGACTCGGCGAGTTCATCGGCCGGATCGCCGATGCGCTCGCTCGCCCCGAGTTCCAGACCGGACTGACGGGTCTCTTCGACGGGATCCTTGCCGGCATCGACGCGCTCGGCCCATCCTTGCCCGCGCTCGCGGATGCGCTGGGCTCGGTCGGGACGTTCGCGGGGATCCTCGGAGCGCAGCTCGGGGAGGTCCTCGGCGCCGGCATCGAAGCAGTCGCGCCAGTCGTGACGACGCTGCTCGAGTCGCTCGAGCCCCTGATCCCCGTGCTCGGCGACGCGCTCGTCGGAGCGTTCGAGGCACTCGCCCCCGTGCTTTCCGACGCCGCCACGACGCTTCTGCCGCCTCTCGTGCAGGCACTGTCGGAGATCGTGCCCGCCCTCCTGCCGCTGATCGAGGAGCTGCTGCCCGTCCTCATCGAGTCCCTGCCGATCGTCGCGGAGCTGTTCTCCGCGCTCGCTCCGCTGCTGGTGCCGTTCCTCGAGACGCTGACGCTCATCGCAGGCGTCGCGTCGGACGTTCTCGTGCCCGCTCTCGACCTCATCAAGCCCGTCGTCGAGATCCTCGTCGCGTCGCTGACGACGGCCACGGACTTCATGAACGGCGCCCTGCAGACTGCGTTGCTGCTGATCTCGGGCCTCATGAGCGGCGACATGACCGGCGCTCTCGACGCGATCGGTGCTCTGTGGGAAAAGATCTGGCAGGGCATCATCGACATGCAGGAGAAGGTCGGGACGGCTATTGGCGACTTCGTCACCAAGCTGCTCGAGAACTTCGGCGTCGCGAAGGACAGCGCGGAGGACATCGGCGAGTCGATCTCCGACTTCTTCGGTGGTCTCGCTGAGGGCGTGCAGGGCATGGTCGAGGACGCTGTCAGGAACGTGACCAGCTTCATCGATGGGATCGTCTCGGGCGTCAGGACCGCCGTCGAAACGATCAACAGGCTGTTCGGCGGAGTGAAGGGTCCGGACACGTCTGGCGCCCGAGGCGGCGGCGGTGGTTCCTTCGGTGACCCTCCCGAGCTTGCCCGTGGCGCCGTTGTGCTGCCGGTCGAGGGCGGCACTGTCGTGCGTCTGGCAGAGGCCGGACGTTCGGAGGCCGTGGTCGACGAGGGTCGGCTGAACAGGCTGATCGAGCTGTCGAACGCGCAGCTTGCTCAGCAGCAGCAGGTCCCCGCCGGTGACCGCCCCGTCTACATGGACGGCGGCGCCCTCTTCGGAGTCATCCGTGAGATCGCCGACGGCAGCGCGCGCCTAGTCGTCAACGATGCTCTCGACCTCCGCGACCAGGACTCGAGCCGCGGCCGCTGGTAGGGTTCTATCGGGTAGCAGTCCTTCAGAGGGGGGCCTCGATCGTGCAGAATGACTGCATGGTCGAGGCTTCTTCTGTGTTCAACGTCCGGCAGGCGGCGAGGCGCATCAAGCGGGATCGCGTGACGGTCCAGCGGTGGCTCCGGGAGGGACTCCCGCACGAGCGCGTCTCGGAGTACGACGTGCGGATCCGGGAGGACGACCTGACGCTGTGGCTGCGGAAGAAGCTCGTGAATCAGCGTGCGTCGCGCTTCGGGGAGCGAGCAGCGTGACCGCGTACTCGGTCCGTGGAGCTGCTCGGCGGGTGAAGCGGACCCGAACGACGGTTCAGAACTGGATGCGCGAGGGGATGCCTCATCGCCGACTCGGGACGCACCGTGTGGAGATCGAAGAGGACGTCCTGACCGAGTGGTTGCGCCGGAAGATTGTCGCGAACCCGTGCCGTCCGGGCGCCCTGAACTACAACGCACGCCAGGAGCCGGTGACGGACCCCGTGGCGGTCTTTCACGCCGCCTGAGCACTCCCGGACGCAGGGAACCCCAGAGGTACAGGAGGGCCGACAGGCGCGCCACCGCGGTCCGTTTCGCGCCCGGCGCTCCGACCGTCGCGACGTCGCGTCACCCTGGACGCATGACCACCGCCGCGCATCACCTCGTCACCGTCACCCGTCTCTGGGCGACAGAGCCCGACGTCGTCGGCATCTTCGCAACGCGTGAGGCCGCAGAAGCCGCAGTCGCAAGCGCTCGGCGCGACGACGCTGGGCCCGACCGCTACTCGATCGAAACGTGGCGGGACCACCAGCGCGCCGAGAGGTAGCCGGAGACCCGGTGATCTAGACGCTCCCGGCCTTTCACGCCGTCTAGGCAGTCCCGGACGGGCAGATGTGCCAATGCGTCACAGAGGCGCACACCACTCGACTAGGGCGGGCTCGCGCCCATACGATCACGAGATGCCTTACGCCCTGGCGAACTGCCCAGTCCACGGCTCCGTTCCTGCCACCGCTTTCGGAGAGATGGGACCATGGACTGCCGGTCAGACCTTCGTCGGCAGCTCCCAGACCTGCCCGGTGCCTGGCTGCAACAAACGCGCAACCATCCTCGACGCGCGCTACGTGGCGGGGCCTTCGGGACAGCTCCACGTCACCCCATCCACGGAGCTTGGCGAGTATCAGCTCGCGCGACTTCGGAAGTCTCTCGAGCAGACGCGGCGACGCGTCAAGAAAGGCGACGATCCGGAGCGGGTCCTGGCCGACCTGGAACGTGACATCGCTCGCGAAGCACCGGCGCTGGCGTCCGTGATTCAACAGACCAAGAGCTCCTTCTGGGACAAAGCCACAGGAGACCGTGCCGTCGCGCTCTACGCCCTGATCAGCACGATTATGGCGATCATCTCTGTGTTCCTCGGCTCCGCGGCGTTGCAGGTGGCTATGGACAGCCGACAGGACATCATCGACCAGGTGGTCGAGGAGCAGCTTCGGGAGGCTGGTATCGGCGGCGGCGAGACAGGTACGCCATCGCCAGCAGCGCCCACCCCATCTGAACCGCCCCCACCACCTGAATCAGAACCGCCGGTCCTAGAAGCGTGAAGAGCGCGCCGATGATCGCGAGCACACCCCAGGCGATCATCCGTTCCATGCGCGCCAGGTTAACCCAGCGGGGCGCTGACGTCGATGGCCGCCAGAAGTATGAATCCCGTGGTGGCCGTGCTCGCAGGACACGCTGGCGGACGCATCGAGCGGCGCACGGCGGACAGGCGGTGATCGAGCCGCTCGCGGCCGTTCACGCTGCCTAGGCACTCCCGGACGGTCGGTGGGACCGACGTGCGAGACGGGCGCTCAGCGGTGGCACTCCTTCGGCCGTGGGCGCGATGCTGGCTTCATGGATCTTCCGCGGCTCGTGCACATCTGGATCGTCGGGCGGCGGTCGCTCTGTGACAACAAGTCGTACCCGGGGACCCACGAGCCGAACGTGCCGCGGAGCGTCGAGTCCATGAAGGAGGATTTCGAAGCGCCAGTGTGCGGCGCATGCTTGGTGGTCCTCCGCCTGCTGACGGAGATGGCGGACGAGATCCTCTCCCACAGGGCGAGCGTCTACCCGGACACCGTGCGCCAGGCGATCCGCGCGCTGCCGCCGAGTTGGGACAAGGAGTGGGACCTGGACGAGATGGTCGGCCGGCCCCCGTTCGCGAGCTCCTCGGTGTTGGCGTTCTGGGATCCCGAGACCGCGCTCGCGGCCGACAGCTACATGGTCACCGAGCTCGCCCCGAACACGGAAGCGCGAGAGCAAGCCGAGATCGCTGCTCGAGCCGAGTTCGAGGAGAGGCTGCGCCCTCGGGACTGAGCCCCTGCATTCCTCAGCCATTCCTCAGAAGGTCCGTTTCTTGCCGTCGATTGCCAGGCACAGCTATCGAATGAATCCGCGGATTCGCGGCACTGTCCACCATCACCGTCACCAGCCGGTCACCGTTGCCGGATGTGTAACCAGTGTGTGAACGCGCGGAATCCGGCCTAGTAGTCGATGCTCGTGGCCGACGAGATCAGGGCGGCGCGGAGCAGCGCGAGGGTCGCGTCGGTGGTGCCGGCGTGCGCGCTGAAGCGGACGGTGCTCGGACGCAGGCGCGCGGTGACGCCGTGCGCGGCGAGGGAGGCTGCCAGCGGGGCCAGCTCCTCCGGCTCCGGCTCGACGACCACGATGCCGGCGCGCTCGTGCTCGCCGCGGGAGCCCACGACCGCCAGTCCGAACTCGTCCGCGAGGTCGACGATCGCGCTGACCCGCTCCGCGACGAGCGCGGCGATCGTCGACTGCCCGACCGCGGCGACCTCCTCCAGCGCCGACGCGAGCCGGGCCTGGGCGATCGGGTCCGGGTTGCTGATGCTGAAGGCGCGGGCGTCGCCGCGCGGCGGAGCCACCTCGTCCCACGGCTCCGCCTGCTCCGATCCCGTCCAGCCGGAGAGCACCGGGGTCAGCCGCGACAGCGCCCGCTCGCTGAGCGCGAGGAAGCCCGTCCCCCAGCCGGCGCGGAGCCACTTCTGGCCGCCGGTGACGACCACGTCCGCCAGCTCGTAGGGCGCGTCGACGACGCCGAAGCCCTGGATCGCGTCGAGGACGAGCATCCGGTCGCCGATCACGTCCCGGATCGCCGCGACGTCCGCGAGGTAGCCCGTCCGGGAGTCGACCAGGCTCACCGCGACGGTCGTCACGTCGTCCGTGAGCTGCTCGCGGACCGCCTCCGGCGTCACCCGTCCCTGCTCGGTCCGCAGCCAGCGGGGCTCCACCGAGCCGAGAGCCTGCGCCGAACGCACCGCCGCGAACGGCAGGCTCGGGAACTCCGCGGCCGACAGCAGCACCGCGCCCGAGGCGCCGAACAGCGCGTGCAGGAGGCCGGTCGAGGTGTTGGGCTGGAAGACGACGCGGTCGCTGGGGACGCGCACGAGCGCCGCCGCCGCCTCCCGGACGCGCTCGTCCTGCCGGAACAGCTCGTCGAGGGTGCCGCTGCGCGCGCGCACCAGCAGCTCGACGGCCGCCTCCTGCTCGGCGGCGACGGTCGCCGAGAGCGGGCCCACCCGGCCGAAGTCGAGGTACCCGGTCTCCTCGCCGAAGCCGGCGAGGTAGTCCTCGGTCGTGGTGGAGGTGGCCTCGTTCGAGCTCATGCCGGCCCTTCCGGTCGGTGGTGCGGCAGGAGCCGCGAGGTCAGCTGCCGAAGCGGCGGTGCCGTCCGGCGTAGTCGCGGAGCGCGCGGAGGAAGTCGACCTCGCGGATGTCGGGGCCGAGCGCCTCCATGAAGTAGAACTCGCTGTGCGCGCTCTGCCAGAGCATGAAGTCGGAGAGGCGCTGCTCCCCCGAGGTGCGGATGACCAGATCGGGGTCGGGCTGCCCGCTGGTGTACAGGTGCTCGCCGATGAGCTCCGGGGTCAGCAGGCCCGCGACGTCCTCGATGGAGGAGCCGCGCTTGCCGTGCTCCTCCAGGATGCTCCGCACGGCCTGGGCGATCTCGTGCCGCCCGCCGTAGCCGACCGCGAGGTTGACGTGCAGGCCCGTGTGGGAGGCGGTGCGCGCCTCCGCCGTGTCGAGCGCGGCCACGAGCGAGGGCGGGAGGCCCTCGTCGGAGCCGACGTGCTGCACGCGCCAGTCGGGCTGCTGGGAGACCTCCTCGGCGAGGTCGGCGATGATCGCGATCAGCTCGGTCAGCTCGCTGCTGTCGCGGCCGACGAGGTTGTCCTGCGAGAGCAGGTAGAGGGTGACGTGGCGCACGCCGAGCTCGTCGCACCACTGCAGGAACTCGTGCACCTTGGCGGCGCCGGCCCGGTGGCCGTGCGCGGCGGTCTCGAGGGCCCGCTGCCGCGCCCAGCGCCGGTTGCCGTCGATGATCATCGCGACGTGGTTCGGCAGGGAGTCGGGAGGAAGGCTCGAGCGGAGGCGCTTCTTGTAGACGCCGTAGAGGAGGTCCCTTCCCACAGGCAGTCTCGGCTTCGGCACAGTGACACGGTAGTCGACCCGGGGCGCTCCTCGAAGCCCGGCGGCGCTCGGCGTCGGCCCGGGACGGCGTCGTAGTCTGTCCGGCATGAGCCAGCGGCCGACGCCTCCCCCGTCCGATCCCCGCGCCCGCACCGACCGCGGCGGAGACGCCGTCGGAGCGGACCGCCCGGACCTGCCCGCCCTCCCCCTCGTCGAGGACGCGATCGAGCACGACTCCTCGGCGGAGGTCCGGCCCACCTGGCGCGGCTGGATCCACGCCGGCCTCTTCCCGCTCGCGATCGTCGCCGGAGTGGTGCTGATCGTGGTCGCGGATGGGACCGCGGCGAAGTGGGCGGCCGCGGTGTTCGCGACCACGTCGCTCCTGCTCTTCGGCAACTCCGCTCTTTACCACCGCTTCGACTGGAAGCCGCGGACGAAGATGATCCTCAAGCGGATCGACCACGCCAACATCTTCCTGCTGATCGCCGGCACCTACACGCCGCTGGCCGTGCTCGCCCTGCCGCCCGCGCAGGGCACGCTCCTGCTGGTCCTGGTCTGGGCGGGGGCGCTGCTCGGGATCGGCTTCCGCGTCTTCTGGATCGGCGCGCCGCGCTGGCTCTACGTGCCGCTCTACCTGCTGCTGGGCTGGGCGGCCGTGATGTACCTCGGTCCGCTCTTCGAGGCCAGCGCGACGATGATGGTGCTCGTCCTCGCCGGCGGGCTCTGCTACTCCGCCGGAGCCGTGATCTACGGGATCAAGAAGCCCAACCCGGTCCCGGGCGTCTTCGGCTTCCACGAGATCTTCCACGCGCTCACGGCCGTGGCGTTCCTCTGCCACTGGACGGCGGCGCTGATCGTCTCGCTCCACCCCGCCTACAACGCCTAGCGGGGCCCGGGCCCACCGCTGCGGGCCGGGCTCAGCCCTCGGTGCGCTCCGCCTCCTCGGCGTCGAGCCGCTCCTTCACCTGGGCGGTGTAGGTGGTGCGCCGCACGCGCCGGACCATGTCGAGCGCGAGGAGGACGGCGGCCAGAGCGATCACGAGCATCGTGATGAAGCCGAAGAGGCCCGGCGTGACCGTGTCCTCGTTGAACTCGGGACCCGGGGTCGGCACCGTCGTGGAGGCGAGGACGACGACGCGCTGGGCGCCCTCGAGCAGCCCGGCGATCACGCGCGCACCTCGTCGGCGACGACGACGCCGGAGCCGTCGGGCTCCGGGGACACCGGGGCGTCCCCCGAGGGCTCGGGGTCGGGAGCGATCGGCGGGACGACCGCGGTCGGGCCCGGGGCGAGCTCGGCCAGGTCGAGACCGGCGAAGAGATCCGTCTCGGGCGTCGGCGCGTCGACCCGGCTCTCGACGAGCTGGAAGTCGTCGGTCGGCCAGGCGGCGTCGATCGCCTCGTGCGGGAGGAAGAAGAAGGCGTTGTCCGGAGCGACCTGGCTGGCGTGGGCCAGCAGGGCCGCATCGCGCCGATCGTGGAAGCCGGAGATCACGACCCGCGTGGTCGCGAGGTACGGGGTGTCCTCGTTCCAGCGCTTCATCTCCTCGAAGACCGACAGGCGCGGGTCCTCCGGGTCGATCGAGCGCAGGTGCTCGGCGATCGCCCGCAGCTTCTGGCCGCTGAAGACGCGGTCGTAATACAGCTTCGAGACCGACCACGGAGCGCCCGTGTCCCGGTACTCCTCGGCGAGGCCCGCCGCGCGGTAGGCCTCGACGGCGACCTGGTGGGCGCGGATGTGGTCGGGGTGCGGGTAGCCGCCGTTCTCGTCGTAGCTGATGATCACGTGCGGCCGGAACCGGCGGACCAGGCGCACGAGCGGAGCGGCGGCCGTGGCGAGCGGCAGACCCGCGAACGAGGCGGCGTCGACCTTCCCGTCCTCGGGCATGCCGGAGTCGACGAAGCCGAGCCAGGCGTGCTCGACGCCGAGCGCCTCGCGAGCGGCCGCCATCTCGTACCGGCGGAGGCCGCCGATGTCGCGCTCGGCGTACGCGCGGGCCTGGAGGCCCTCGTTCAGCACGGAGCCGGCCTCGCCTCCGGTGCAGGAGACCACCATGACCTCGGCGCCCCGCGAGGCGTAGGCGGCCAGCGTCGCCGCGCCCTTGCTCGACTCGTCGTCAGGATGGGCGTGCACGGCGAGGAGGCGCGGAGTGTCCCGCACCTCCGAATCGACGGAGACCTCGACGGCCTGGGACACGATCGCTCGATTCCTCGGGGTTTAATGGGATCGGCGCTCCCGTCCGCGAAGGACGCGCGCCACCCGTCCAGAGTAGACGCATCACCCAGGGAGTTCCGTGGCCGCCCGCACGTCCGAGAGCGTCGAGGGAGCCGCCGCGCCCGCGCTCGATCCGGACGCCGTCCGCGCCGCCGGACCCCTCGCCACCCGCTACGGCCGCACGACGCGCACCCGCCGCGGCAACCGCTGGCTCTTCGGCGGCGTCGCGCTCGCCTTCGTCGCCGTCTTCGCCGCCTGGGTCGTCTGGGCCGGACTCGACGGAGCACGCGGCGGGGTGGACGTCCAGGACACCGCGCACCAGGTCGTCGACGACCGCACCGTCACCGTCTCCTTCGATCTCACCGCGCCCGTCGGCCGCGAGGTCGCCTGCGCGGTCCAGGCCCTCAACGAGCAGTCCGCCGTGGTCGGCTGGCTGGTCGTGGAGTACCCCGCCACGACGGAGCGCTTCCGCTCCTACACGGAGACGGTCCGCACCACCGAGCTCGCGAACACAGGTTTGATCTCCTCCTGCTGGCTCCCGTAGGCTTGCCCGAAGCCCTGACGGACTCGTCGGGGCCTCGCCATTCCCACCGCCGCCTGACGCCGGCCGTCCCCACCGCCGGACGCGGACACCTCCGCACGGTGCTGCCGGGCGCCGCGAGCGCGGCCCGCAGAGCAGGAGCCCACCATGGCCGACCAGTCACAGGTGACCTGGATGACCCAGGAGTCGTACGACCGCCTCGAGGCGGAGCTCACCGAGCTGTCCACCAACGGACGCGAGGAGATCGCCAAGCGCATCGAGGTCGCCCGCGAGGAGGGCGACCTGAAGGAGAACGGCGGCTACCACGCCGCGAAGGACGAGCAGGGCAAGATCGAGGCCCGCATCCGCCAGCTGACCTCCCTCCTCCGCGAAGCCGAGATCGGCACGCCCCCCGAGAGCCACGGAGTCGTCGAGGCCGGCACCATCATCACCGCCGAGATCGCCGGCGACGAGTCCCGCTTCCTCCTCGGCAACCGCGAGATGGCGGGCGAGAGCGACCTCGACGTCTACAGCCCCCAGAGCCCCCTCGGATCGGCGATCATGGGCCTGAACGTCGGCGACACCGCCCGCTTCACGGCACCCAACGGGCGGGAGATCGAGGTCCGCGTCGCCAACGTCGAGACCTGGTCCGGCCACTGATCGCACGTCGCGGCGCTCTCCGCGGCGTTGTCGTCGGGCGCGATACCGCCGGTATCGCTTCCTCCTCCGCCTTGCGGAGAACGCCGCGACGCACGATCAGCCCTCTCCAGACGGGAGCGGGGCGCCGGCTTCGCGGCGACAGCGTCGGGCGCGATGCCGCCGGTACCGCTTCCTCCTCCGCCTCGCGGAGAACACCGCGACGCACGATCAGCCCTCTCCAGACGGGGGGCGCCGGCTTCGCGGCGGCAGCGGAGGACGCGAGATCGCCGTGATCGCCGTGATCGGATTCTTCCCCGCTGTGCGGGGAACGCCGAGACGGACGAACGGCCTTCCCCGGACTCGGGGCGCCGGCCTCGCGACGGGATCGCGGACGCGGCGCCCTCGAGCGGTCAGTTGCGGGAGATGCGGGGGGCGTAGCCGGCGTCGGTGAGGACCTGGATGACGCGGTCGGCGTGCTCGGGGCCGCGGGTCTCGACGCTGATCTCGATCTCGACCTCGCTGATCTGCAGGCCCCGGCCGTGCCGAGTGTGCAGCACCTCGACCACGTTCGCGTTCGCCTCCGAGATGAGCTCCGCGATGCGCGACAGCTGCCCCGGACGATCCGGCAGACCGATGCTCATCTTGAGGTAGCGCTCCGACGCGGCCAGGCCCCGGCTGATCACCCGCTCCATCATCAGCGGATCGATGTTGCCGCCCGACAGGATGACCGCGGTCGCTCCGGCGTCGCGGATCTTCCCCGTCAGGATCGCCGCGATGCCCACCGCGCCCGCGGGCTCCACCACGAGCTTCGCCCGCTCCAGCAGCACCAGCAGAGCCCGGGCGATGTCGTCGTCCTCGACGGTGACGACCTCGTCCACCATCTCGCGGACGATCGCGAAGTTCAGCTGCCCCGGCTTCGCCACGGCGATGCCGTCGGCGATCGTCGGAGAGATCGTGATCGCGGTCGGCTCGCCGCTCGCGAGCGAGAGCGGGTACGGCGCCGCGTTGGCCGCCTGCACGCCGATGACGCGGAGCGTGCGCCCCTCCTCGGCCGCCTTCTGCTTGGCCGCCGACGCGACCCCGGCGATGAGGCCGCCTCCGCCGATGGGCACCACGATGGTCTCGACGGCGGGGGCCTGCTCGAGGATCTCGAGGCCGACCGTCCCCTGGCCGGTGATCACGTCGGGGTGGTCGTAGGGAGGAACGAAGACCGCGCCGGTGCGCTCGGCGAACTCCGCCGCCGCCGCGAGCGCCTCGTTGAAGATGTGCCCGCTCAGCACCACGTCAGCGCCGTAGTCACGGGTGGCCGCGAGCTTGGGCAGCGCGACGCCGATCGGCATGAAGATCGTGGCCTTGATCCCCAGCTCCCGCGCCGCGTAGGCGACGCCCTGCGCGTGGTTGCCGGCCGAGGCGGCCACGACTCCGCGGGCCCGCTCCTCCGGGGTGAGCCGCGACATCCGGAACACCGCTCCACGGATCTTGTAGGAGCCGGTGCGCTGGAGGTTCTCGCACTTGAGGAACACGGGCGAGCCGAGGACCTGCGCGAGGAAGGTGCTCGTCTCCATGGGGGTGGCGGCGATGACGGGGGCGAGGACGGCGCGGGCCGCCTCGAACTCGTGGAGGGCGGGTCCGACGACGCGGCTAGTCTGCATGCTCTGCGGCAACTCTCTCGGGGGTTCGGGTCGGCGAGCGCCAGGCTCCGCTCGCGACGTACTTGACCATGACGTTGAGCGTGGCCACGACGGGCACCGCGAAGAAGGCGCCGGCGATGCCGCCGATGATCGAGCCTCCTGCCACCGCGAGCACGACGGCCAGCGGGTGGACCTTGACCGCCGACCCCATGATCAGCGGCTGGAGGATGTGGCCCTCGAGCTGCTGCACCGCGAGGACGACGATCAGCAGGAAGAGCGCGATCAGCGGTCCGTTGTAGACCAGCGCGATGAAGACGGCCAGCGCCCCGGTCACCACGGCGCCGATGACCGGCACGAAGGAGCCGAGGAAGACGAGCACGCCGATCGGGATGGCCAGCGGGACGCCGAGGAGGAAGGAGCCGAGGCCGATGCCGACCGCGTCGACGAAGGCGACCAGGATCTGCACCTTCACGAAGTTGGTCAGCGTCACCCACCCTGCGCGACCGGCGCCGTCGACGGCTCCGCGGGCGCGGCGCGGGAAGAGGCGGACGACCCAGCTCCAGATGTTCGGCCCGTCGATCAGGATGAACAGCGTCGAGAAGAGGGTGAGCAGCACGCCCGTCAGCAGGTGGCCGACGGTCGAGCCGACGCTGAGCGCGCCGCTGACCAGCATCCCCGAGTCCTGCTGCAGGGCCGTGAGGGCCTGCTGCGCGTACTGGTTGATGTCGGTCTCGGTGAGGTGGAGCGGCGACTCGAGGAGGAAGGCCTTGAAGTCGTCGTAGGACTGCACCGTCTGCCGGCTGAGGTCGTCGAAGCCGGAGTAGACCTGGGTGACGACGAGGAAGAGGAGCCCGCCGATCACCACGACGATCCCCAGCTCCGCCAGGACGACGGCGGCCCACTTGGGCCAGCGGTGGCGCTGGAGGAAGCTCGAGAACGGCACGAGCAGGGCGGCGATCACGATCGCGAGCAGGAGCGGGATGACGATCAGCCGCAGCTCGATGACGAGCAGCACCAGCACCGCGAGCGCCGCGACCACGACGAGGACGCGCCAGGCCCAGGCGCCGGCGATGCGCATCCCGTCGCTCACGAAGGCCGAATCGGCGACGGGAGCGGGCCGGGAGGGGGCGGCCGGGGCGGCGGGCGCGGCGGGCTGGACGGCGCGCGGGCCGGAGGTGCGGCGGGACCTGCCGAGTCTCATCTGCCCAGACTAGGCCCCGGCGCATACCCCGCGCGGTATCCCCGGGGAGTGCTCATGCGGCGTCGCCGACCGCCGCCTGCTCCGGTGCCGGACCGACCGCGACCGGGCGCCGCGCGGGCAGCACGCCGACCCGCTCCCCCGGCTCGAGGCGGTGACCCGACGCGTGCTGGACGGTGACCTCCTCGCCCGTCGACAGCCGGACGGTCGAGCGCCGCACCGGCCCCAGGAAGCTCGAGGCGAGGACGACTCCGGGCAGGGAGTCGGGAGCGCCGTCGGCCACGACGGCGAGGTCCTCGGGGCGGAGGAACACCGACACGGGACCGTCGGCCGCCGCCGCGTCGACGAGCGGCAGGCGCACGCCGAGCGCGAGGACCGATCCCGACGAGACCGTCCCCGCGACCACCGTCGAGAGGCCGACGAAGCGGGCCGTGAAGGCGGTCGCCGGGCGCGCGTAGAGGTCCTCCGGTGCACCCAGCTGCTCGATCCGCCCGGCGTTCATCACCGCGACGCGGTCGGCGACGGCGAGCGCCTCCTCCTGGTCGTGCGTGACGAAGAACGTGGTGATGCCGATCTCGGACTGCAGGCGCTTGATCTCGTCGCGCAGCTGGACGCGGACCTTCGCGTCCAGGGCCGACAGGGGCTCGTCCAGCAGCAGCACCCGCGGCCGCGTGACGAGGGCGCGCGCGAGCGCCACCCGCTGCTGCTGGCCGCCGGAGAGCTCGTGCGCGTAGCGGTCGCCGAGGGCGCCGAGGCCCACGACCTCCAGCGCCTCCCCCGCGGCCGCCCGGCGCTCGCGCGCCCCGACTCCCCGGGTGCGCAGCCCGAACTCGACGTTCTCGCGCGCCCGCAGGTGCGGGAAGAGCGAGTACGACTGGAAGACCATGCCCATGTCGCGCTTCGCGACGGGGACGTGGGCGACGTCCTCCTCGTCGACGAGGATCCGCCCCGCGTCGATCCGCTCGAGACCGCTGAGGGCGCGCAGGGCTGTGGTCTTGCCGCAGCCGGAGGGGCCGAGCAGCGCGATGAACTCACCCGGGGCCACGTCGAACGAGACGCCGTCGAGCGCTCGCGCGGAGCCGTAGTGCCGCTCCACGTCGACGAAGCGCACGCGGGCGCCGGGGAGGGTGGGAGCGGTCACGAGGAGCCTTTCGAGGAGCGCGCCCGGCCCGTCGGCAGGCCGATCCGCGCGAGGCGGCCGATCCCGAGCAGGAGGGCGAAGGCGAAGAGGAGCGAGAGCAGCGAGAAGATCACGGCGACGTAGGCGTCGGACTTCGACACCTGCACCAGGCCGGTCTGGAGAGTGGTGCGGCTGAGGAGCGAGGCGATCGTGTACTCGCCGAGAACGACTGCGACGGTGATCAGCGCGGCCGCGACCAGGCCCCGGCGCAGGTTCGGCAGGAGGACCCTCCCGAGCACCGCGAGCGGGCCCGCGCCGAGCGAGCGGGCCGCCTCCGAGAGCGTCACGGCGTCGAGACCGGCGAGGTCCGCCGCCACGGCGCGGTAGGCGTAGGGCAGGACCAGCACCCCGTAGGCGAGAGCGAGCGTCCACGGCGCGGAGCCGGCGAGCTCGGTGACCACGGAGTAGACCGGCGCGAGGCCGACGACGAGGACGATGGCGGGCACGGTCAGCGGGAGCAGGCAGACCAGCTCCAGAGCCCGGCGCAGGCGCGGGAGCCGGATCTCGACGAGCAGCATCGTCGGCACCAGCAGGACCAGGACGATGAGGGCGGTGACGACGGCGAGGACCAGCGAGTTTCCGATCCCCTGGAACAGCGAGCGGTAGGCGCGCTCGTTCTCCGGGTCGAGGATCGCCGTCCAGTGCGAGAGGTCGTGGCCGCCGGCGCGGCGGAGCGTGAACTCCGCCATCGCGACGATCGGAACGGCGAACACCAGCCCGGTGATCACGAGCACCGCCCCGGACAGGAGCCGCGCGGGCCTCATCGCTGCCACCGCCGGGCCCGGCGCTGCAGCAGCGCGTACCCGGACATCAGGACCACCATCACCGCGAGCATCCCGAGCGCGAGGGCGCCCGCGAAGTTCTCGCGGCCCAGCACCGTCTCGCTGACCAGCGCGGCGCGGATCTGCAGCGGGACGATCTGCGCGCCCTGGCTGATCAGCGCCGCCGCGGTGGCGAAGGAGGAGAACGCGTTCGCGAACAGCAGCAGCACGCAGCCGAGGAACGACGGCGCCAGCACCGGGAGGGCCACGTGCAGCCAGTAGCCGAGCCGGCCCCCGCCGAGCACCGCGTTCGCCTCGGCCCACTCCGGACGCAGACCCTCGAGCGCGGGCAGGAACGTGAGCACCATCAGGGGCACCTGGAAGTAGAGGTAGGGCAGGACGAGCCCGGGCAGCTGGTAGAGCCATACGCCGTCGGCGTAGAGGTCGACGCCCGCTCCCGCGAGGAGGGTCGTCACCAGCCCCTGCACGCCGATCGTCGCGATGAACGCGAACGCGAGCATCACCCCGCCGAACTGCGCGAGGACGCTCGCCGCTGCATCGACGACGGTCCGGAGCGCCCCGCGCGCATCGGAGCCGAGCAGGGCCAGGCACACGACCGCGCCCAGCACCGCGCCGACGACGGCGGTGACGGCCGAGAGCCCGAGCGACGCGCCGAAGGCGGACAGCACGACGGGATCCCCGAGCGCGAGCACGTTAGCCGTGGTGAAGCGGCCGTCTCCGTCCGTGAATCCGGTCGCCACCGCGAGGACCGTGGGGACGGCCAGGAACAGCAGGACGTAGAGCGCGAAGGGGGCGACGCCCAGCACGGCCGGGGTGCCGCGCCGTCCCCGGGGCGCGGACGCCCCGGGGACGGCCTCGGCGGGAGCGGTGGTCACTGGATCGCCGCGGCCCACTTCTCGGCGAGGAGCGACGAGGCCGCCTCGGTCTGCTCCTCCGTGAACTGGACGAGGTCGGAGGGAGCGGCGCCGACGGCGTCGAGCGCGTCCTGGTCGACCGTGCCGGCCTCGGTCATCGCGGCCAGGCGCACCGGGTAGGCGCCGGCGGCGAGGTAGAGGTTCTGCGCGGCGTCGGAGTAGAGGTACTCCTGCCAGAGCCGCGCGGCCGCGGGGTGCGGAGCGTCGGCGTTGACCGCCTGGTTGTAGTAGCTGCCGACGGCGGAGCCCGGGAGGACGGTCGTCGTCCACTCGCGGGTGCCCTCGTTCGCCTTCCCGGCGGCGAGGTCGTTGTAGCTCCAGTCGAAGACGACCGGGGTCTCGCCCGAGGCGACGGTGGCGTCGGTCGGGTCCAGCGGCAGGAAGTTGCCGGCGTCGTTCAGCCTCTCGAAGAAGTCGATCCCCGCCTGGACGTCGTCGGCGGAGCCGCCGGACTGGAGAGCCGCGAGCTGCACTGCGGCCGCGGCGGCTCCCGCCTGGGTCGGGTCGCCGTTGATCGCGACCGAGCCGCGGTAGTCGGCGCCGAGGAGGTCCTCGAGCGACGCGGGCGCAGGCACCGCGGCCGCGTCGAACCCGATCGACATCAGGCCGGTGTAGTCGTTGACCCAGAGGCCCGACTCCTCCTTGTTCCCCTCGGGGATGTCGTCCCAGGACTGGACCTTGTACGGCGCGAACATGTCCGTGTTCGCCAGAGCGACGGCCGGTCCCAGGTCGAACACGTCGGGAGCGGTGTCCTGCCCGGCGAGGTTCTCCGCCGTGCTGATCTCCTCCGCGGAGGAGACGTCGGGGTCGGCGGAGTTCACGGTGATGCCGTACTCGTCCTCGAAGCCGCTGATCAGCTCGCCGTAGTTCGCCCAGGTGTCGGGCAGGGCGATGACGTTGAGCTCACCCTCGGCCTTCGCGGCCTCGACCAGGGCGTCCAGCCCGCCGAGGTCCGCGCCGGACGTGGCGGACGCCGCGTCCGCGCCGCCGCCGTCGGACGAGGCGGTGGCGCCGCCGGAGCAGGCCGAGAGTGTGAAGACGAGGGCGGTGCCGGCGGCGGCGACCGCGGCGGCGCGCGACAGGCGCTGAATGGTCAAGGGTCCTCCAGGAGTCGGGTGGGCCGCCCCGGTGGGACGGCCTCGGGCACGGTAGGAGCGCCGCGAGTCGGTGACGGAGCGCGGCGGTGAATGCCGGGCGAACGCCGGGGGCCTTATCGGGGACGGCGATGTCGGGGGCGTTCGCTAGCGTGGGCGGACCATGACCGAGCAGCTCTCCGCCGCGCTGGCGCGCCGCATCGCCCTGGCGGCGCAGGGGTTCGGCGTCCCCCGTCCGTCCCGGGTCGACGCGCGCCGGGTGCGCGCCGCCGTGGACCGGATCCGCCCGCTCCAGCTCGACTCGGTGAACGTCTTCGAGCGGAGCCACTATCTGCCGCTGCTCGCGCGGCTCGGCCCGTACGATCGCTCCCTCCTCGACGCCGCGGCCTTCTCCCCCGACGGCCCCTACGTCGAGTACTGGGCCCACGAGGCCGCCCTCGTCCGCCGCGAGGACCTCCCGCTCTACCGCTGGCGGATGGAGCACTACCGCCGGGTCCGCCTGCCCGAGCACGAGGGCTGGGCCCACGAGAACCGCGCCACCCTCGACTGGCTCCGCGCCGCGCTCGCCGACGGTCCCCTCCGCGCCTCCGAGATCGAGCACGAGGCCAACGTCCGCACGGGACCCTGGTGGGGCTGGTCCGACATCAAGCGCGGCCTCGAGGTCCTGTTCCGCTGGGGCGAGGTGGTGACGGCGGGGCGCACGCGCTTCGAGCGCTCCTACGGTCTCGCCGAGCGGCTCCTCCCGAGCGCGGTGCTCGATGCCGACGTGCCCCTCCCCGACGCCGTCCGCGAGCTCGTGCGCCGGGCGGCCCGGGCCCATGGGATCGGCACCCTCGGCGACCTGGCCGATTACCACCGGCTGCTCCAGTCCCCCACGCGCGTCGCGATCGACGAGCTGTTCGAGGCGGGCGAGCTCGAGCGCGTCGAGGTGCGCGGCTGGGAGCGGGGCGGGCGACCCGTGCCGCTCTGGCGGCACGTCGATGCCCGACGCCCCCGCACGCTCCGGGCGGACGCGCTCCTCTCGCCGTTCGACCCCGTGGTCTGGCACCGGCCGAGAGCCGAGCTGTTCTTCGGCTTCCACTACCGGATCGAGATCTACACCCCGGCCGAGCAGCGGGTCCACGGCTACTACGTCCTCCCCGTGCTCCTCGACGACGTGATCGCTGCCCGGGTCGACCTCAAGAGCGAGCGCAAGCGCCGGGTCCTCCTCGTGCAGGCCGCCTGGCTCGAGCCGGGGGCCCCGGCCGACACGCCGGAGCGGCTCGCCGCACTGCTGGTCGAGGCGGCGGCCTGGCAGGGCCTCGACGCCGTCGAGGTCGTCGGTCGCGGCGACCTCGCGGGCGCCCTCGCCGCAGCACTGAGGAGGATCGCGTGAGCGCGCCCGGCGGCGTCCTGGCGCTGGCGCTCTCGGAGCGCTGCGTCGCCCGTCTGCTCGAGCGCGGGAGCGTCGTCGGGGTCGGCACGGGCGAGCTCGCCCACGCAGCCGGCGTCTCCCTCCGGACCTTTCACCGGTACCTCGGCGGGAAGGAGGACTGCGTGCGCCCGGTGCTCGCCGCCGCGATCGCCGCGATGGGACGCGCCCTCCTCGAGCGCCCGGCCGCCGAGCCGCTGAACGCGGCGCTCGGTCACGCCTTCGCCGCGGCGGCCTCCGGTCCCCAGCTCGACCGCACCCTCCGGCTGATCCCCCTGCTGACCGAGACCTCGGCGATGCGCGCCGTCTGGGCGCAGTCGCTGCACGACGGCGAGGAGGCGCTGACGCCGTTCCTCGCGGAGCGGATGGGGCTCGGCCGCACGTCCCCGCACCGGGCGGCCGTCCTGGCCACCGTCGTCCTCGCCCTGGTCCGGCGGGCGCTGGTCGACGCGGCGGCGAGCGGCATCGACCCGGCGCCGGTCTTCGCCGAGTACCTGACGACCGTCGACGGCGGTCCGCTCGCGGCTCCGACCGGATGACGTCCCGTCCGGCGCGGTGACGGGCGCGCCTCTGACCGAAGCGGGATGCGGTGCGGGGCGGCGATCGTCGACGGGGCGTCGGCCGGATCGGCCTGCTAGAAGCGCGAGCCCATCTCGGAGAGGCGGGCGACGCGATCCGCGATCGGCGGGTGGGTCGCGAAGAGGCGCGCGACCACTCCCGGCTTCGACGGGTCGGCGATCCAGAGGTGCGCCATCGAGCTGTTCTGCCGCTGCATCGGCCGGCCCGCGGACTCGAGCTTGAGCAGGGCGCGGGCGAGGGCGTCGGGGTGGCGGGTCGTCAGCGCGCTGGTCGCGTCGGCGAGGTACTCGCGCTGACGGGAGATCGAGAGCTGCACGACCGAGGCGACGATCGGCGCGAGGACCATCGACACCAGCCCGACGATCAGGAGCGCCGGGTTGCCCCCGCCGTTGCCGTTGCCGCCCCGCCCGAAGAAGGCCAGGCGGAGGAAGGCGTCCGAGAGGAAGCCCACCGCGACGACGAGACCGAAGACGATCATCGAGACGCGGATGTCGTAGTTGCGGACATGGCCCAGCTCGTGGGCCATCACGCCCTCCAGCTCGGCGTCGTCCATGATCGCGAGCAGGCCGGTCGTCGCGGCGACGACGGCGTGCTCAGGATCACGGCCGGTCGCGAACGCGTTCGGCGCCGGGTCGTCGATCAGGTACACCTTCGGCATCGGCGTGCCCGTCGCGATCGAGAGGTTCTCGACGATGCGGTAGAGCCTCGGCTCGTCCGCCTTCTCCACCGCCACGCCGCCGCTGAGCGCGACCGCCTGGCGAGCGGCGAAGAAGTACTGGACGAACGCGTACGCGGCGGCGATCACGAGCACCACCACGACGATCGTCGTGCTGCGGTAGACCGCTGCCGCCAGGGCGCCCAGGCCGCCGATGATCGCCAGGAACAGGACGAGGATCAGGACCGTGTTGCGCTTGTTGCGGGCGATCGCGCTGTACACGGCGGCTGCCTAGAACTGGACGCGCGGGGGCTCCGAGATCGCGGCGAGATCGCCGACCTCGAAGAACTCGCGCTCCGAGAAGCCGAGCCGGCGCGAGAAGAGCGTGTTCGGGAAGACCTTCACCTTGGTGTTCATCTCGCGCACGCCGCCGTTGTAGAAGCGCCGGGCCGACTGGATCTTGTCCTCGGTGTCGACCAGCTCGCCCTGCAGCTGGAGGAAGTTCTGGCTCGCCTGCAGTTGGGGGTACGCCTCCGCGACCGCGAAGATCGACTTCAGAGCGCTCTGCATGTGGTCCTCGGCGACCGACGCCTCCGCCGGGCCCTGGGCCTGCAGCGTCTCGGCGCGAGCCTGCGTCACCGACTCGAAGACCTGGCGCTCGTGCGAGGCGTAGCCCTTCACGGAGTCGATCACGTTGGGGATCAGATCCGCGCGGCGCTTCAGCTGGACGGTGATGTCGCTCCACGCCTCGTCGACGCGGACGTTGAGGGTGACCAGCGAGTTGTACGTCGCCCAGAGGTAGACCCCGAGGATGACGACGAGCGCGACGACGACGATGAGCGGGACGAGCCATTCCATGCCGTCCAGTGTAGGGACGGCGCGCTCCCCGGCACCTGTCGATGAGGCGCATTCGCAGGGGCGGGTCGGCCCTACTTGAGGGTCTTCTGCAGCAGGACGGTGCTGAGCCAGCGCTCGAACTTGAAGCCGACGCGGCCCATCCGGCCGACCTCGACGAATCCGAACTGCGCGTGCATCGCCAGCGACGCCTCCGCGCCCTTGTCGGCGATGACGGCCATGATCTGACGGATCCCCACGGCCTTCGCGCGCTCGAGGAGCTCGGCCATCAGCGCCCGGCCGAGGCCCTTGCCCGTGGAGGCCGCCCGCAGGTAGATCGAGTTCTCCACGGTGAAGCGGTACGCCCGCTTGGAGGACCACGGCGACACCATCGCGTAGCCGAGGATCTGGCCCGACGGCGAGACGGCCACGATGAAGGGCAGCCCGAGCTTCTGGTTGCGGGAGAACTTCGTGCGCCACTCCTTCAGCGTCGAGTCGTCCTCGTCGAAGGTCACCACCGTGTTGCGCACGTAGTGGTTGTAGATCTCGCGGATGTCCGGAAGGTCGGCGTCGCGGGCGTCGCGGATCTGGAACGAGAAGCCGGGCTCGGGAGGCGGTGCCTTCCGCAGGTGCGGCGGCAGGACGCGCCGGCTCTCGTACTCTTCCTCAAGCATCCGGCTCCCCTTCGGCTCCGCCCATCGATCCGGGCCAGCGTAGCCGCCCCGCGGGCGAGCGCCCGGTCACGCGAGAGCGCTCCAGTCGACCGGCTCCGCGCCGCGCTCCTCCAGAAGGGCGTTGGCGCGGCTGAACGGCCGGGAGCCGAAGAAGCCGCGCGAGGCCGACAGCGGGCTGGGGTGCGCGCTCTCGATCACTCCGGCCTCCCCCAGCATCGGGCGGAGCGACGCGGCGTCGCGGCCCCAGAGGATCGCGACGAGAGGCGCGTCCCGGGCGGCCAGCGTGCGGATCGCGTGCTCGGTGACCGCCTCCCAGCCCTTCCCGCGGTGCGAGGCGGGAGAGCCGGGGGCGACGGTGAGGACCCGGTTGAGCAGCATCACGCCGCTCGAGGTCCAGCCGCTGAGGTCGCCGTGCTCGGGCGGCTCGACGCCGAGGTCGTCCCGGAGCTCGCGGTGGATGTTCTGCAGGCTCCTCGGCAGCGGGCGCACGTGGCGCTCGACCGCGAAGGACAGCCCGATCGGGTGCCCGGGCGTCGGGTACGGGTCCTGTCCGACGATGAGGACGCGCACGTCCGCGAGCGGGGCGGCGAAGGCGCGGAGCACGTCGCGGCCCGCGGGGAGGTAGGGCCGACCGGCCGCGACCTCGCCGCGGAGGAAGTCGCCCATCGCGGCGATGTCCCCGGCGACGGGGGCGAGGGCCTCCGCCCAGCCCCTGTCGATCAGTCCCGAGGCCGCGAGCTCAGCGAGGTCCACCGGGTCAGCCCGCCGCGAGCGTCGCGACGACGACTCCGGCGTCGCTGCCGCTCACGCGCCACACCGAGCCGGCGCCGCCGACGCGGAGCGCGCCGGTGCCGACGATCAGCACGGTGGACTCGTCGAGCGCGACGCCGCCGTCGACCAGGCCCGCCTCGACGGCCGCGACCAGGCGGCCGAGGGTCCCCCACTGCGCCGCGTGCACGTCGACCGTCACGTCGATGAGGCCGATGCCCTCGAGCACCGTGACCTCGTCGAGCTCCTCCGCCGCGCCCTCCGGGACGACGGCGACACCGCCGATCCGGTGGCCGCCGACGAGGGCGCGATCGGCTGCGACGGCGGCTCCCGCCGAGTAGCCGGCGTACGGCACTCCGGAGGAGACGAGATCGCGCAGCCGCGGGAAGCAGGCCTCGAGCGCGTCGCGGTAGGCCGGGGTCAGCCCTCCGCCGACGAAGATCCCGTCGACGTCGTCGAAGACCGCGGGATCGATCCGGCCGCCCTCCGGCTTCATCACGGCGAACGCGTCGAGCGGGCCGACCGTCGCGAGCAGTGCCGCGTAGCCGGCGTAGGCCTCGGGGCCCAGCCCGTCGTGGACGACGACGATCGCGATGCGCGGGCCCTCGATCCGGCCGGCGTCGACCGCGTGGGCGCGCGCCTCCGCGAGGAACGCCCCGTACAGCTGCTGGTCGTGCTCGACGCCGCCTCCGCCGCCGATCAGGTGGACGCTCACTCGTCGTCCTCGGCGAGGGCTCCGTCCACCGGGGGCAGAGCCGACCAGGGGAAGACGATCCAGCGCGGGGTGCGGCGCCAGAAGAAATCGGGCTCGAGCACCGTGCGCGGCTTCGTGTAGAGGGTCACGGTGCGCACCTCGGCACCCATCGCGCGGATGAGCTTCACCGAGAGGGCGAGGGTGTGGCCGGAGTCGGAGACGTCGTCGACCAGGAGGATGCGCTTGCCGCGCACGGACGCCTCGTCGAGCAGCGGCGGCAGCACCACGGGCTCCGCCAGTCGCGCCTCGACGCCGGTGTAGAACTCGACGTTCAGCGCCCCGCAGCTCTTGATGCCGAGCGCGTAGGCCACGGCGCCCGCGAGGAGCAGACCGCCGCGCGCGATGGCGACGACCAGCTCCGGCCGGTAGCCCGACGCGACCACGTCGTCGGCCAGGTGCCGAGCGGCGTCGCCGAACTCGAGCCAGCCGAGCACCTCCTTCTCCGTGGCGGCGAGGAGGGCGGCGGAGTCGTCGGCGTCGGAAACCATGAGGGACAGGCTAGGCCGTCGCGGGCCTCCGCGTCACATCGGTCAGGCGCGCGGGGCCAGGGGTCCCTTCGCGACCTTGTGCGGGGCCGCCTGCGCGACCGGCTTGATGGTCACGAGGTCGAGGTTGACGTGGGCGGGGAGCTCCACCGAGGAGACGATCGCAGCGGCGACGTCCTCCGCGACGAGCGGGTCGGGGACCTCGGCGTAGACCGCGTCGGCGCGCTCCCGGTCGCCGCCGAAGCGGACCAGCGAGAACTCGTCCGTGTGCACCATCCCCGGCGCGATCTCGATCACGCGGATCGGCTCGCCGGCCAGCTCGAGCCGCAGCACGGCGACCAGCGCGTGCGCGGCGTGCTTGGCGGCGTTGTACCCGCCTCCGCCCTCGTAGGCGACGTGGCCGGCGATCGAGGTGACCGTCACGATGTCCGCGGAGGTGCCGCTCCCCCGGATCCCGGCGCGCAGCAGCGGGAGCAGCGCGCTGGTCACGAGCTTCACCGAGAGCACGTTGATCTCGAACATGCGGCGCCAGTCCTCGGGGTCGGACCTCTCGACCGAGTCGAGTCCGAGCGCACCGCCCGCGTTGTTCACGAGCGCGTGCACGGGCCCGGAGGAGGCGAGGTGGTCGCGCAGAGCGTCGACCTGAGCGGCGTCGGTGAGGTCGGCGGCGAAGTACCCGGCGCCGGTCTCGGCGGCGAGCGCCTCCAGCCGGTCGCGCCGGCGCGCGACGGCGACGACCTCCCAGCCGTGCTCGCGGAACAGGCGGACCGCGGCCGCCCCGATCCCTGAACTCGCTCCTGTCACGACAACGCGTCGATCCACGCCCGTCCCCTTCCGTCAAGCCTCGGACACCCTCGACTCCGTCGTCGCAGCCCAACGCTAGTCTGGCCGTGTGCCGCCCGCCGACCCGGTTCCCGCGACCGCCGGGACAGCCGTCACCCCGAAGCGCCGCGTGCCCCTCTGGGACAACGCGCGCTTCGTCTGCGTGACCCTCGTCGTGATCGGGCACGGCGTCCAGCGGCTGACGGCCAACTCCGACACCTCGCTCATCGTCTACCTGACGATCTACGCCTTCCACATGCCGGCCTTCGCGATCATCTCGGGCTACTTCTCCAAGAGCGGCGCACCGAGCGGGCGCGCGATGCGGCGGGTGCTGACCGACATCCTCCTGCCCTACCTGATCATGGAGACGATCTGGACCCTGGTGCAGTTCCTGGTCGAGGGGAAGCAGGAGTTCAACCCGACGAAGCCGAGCTGGACGCTGTGGTTCCTGCTCGCGCTGGGCATCTTCCGCCTCGTCCTCCCCTACCTGGCGCTGCTGCGCTGGCCGCTGCTGATCAGCGTGGTGCTCGCGGTCGGGGTCAGCTACTACGACAACATCGACTCGACCTTCTCGCTCGCACGCGCGATCGGGATCCTGCCGTTCTTCGTGTTCGGCTGGCGCCTGCGCGGCTTCGCCCCCGGCGGCCGCTCCGCCGTCGACCGCTGGCTCGATCAGCCGCCGTCGCGGGTGCTCCTCGCCCGGATCCTCGCCGTCGTCCTCTTCGCGGTCACGGCGGTCGTCATGACCGTCAACATCGAGGCGTTCCGAGCGGCGGACCTGCGCTACTGGTTCTTCTACGACCGCCCCTACGACGCGCTCGGCGAGACCCAGTGGTGGGCCGGGCTGGTGCGGCTGGCCCTGATGGCCGGAGCGGTCGTGCTCTCGCTCGCGCTCTTCGCGATGGTGCCCCGCCGCCGCACCCCGCTCACCGCCTGGGGGCAGTCGACGATGTACGTCTACCTCCTCCACAGCTTCGTCCTCTATCCGCTGCGGGAGTCCGGGATCCTCTCGCAGACGGAGAGCACGCTCGCCCTCGTGCTGATGATCGTGTTCTGCGTCGCGGTCTCGGTCGCGCTCTCGCTGGGCTGGACCCGCACCGTCTTCCACCGGCTGGTCGAGCCCCGCGCGGCCTGGCTCTTCGCCCCGGTGGCCGACGAGAGGCCTCCGAGCCCGGACCGCGCAGACCCTACGGGCGCCAAGCGCGACCGGCAGCCCGAGCGGCGCTGACGGCCGTTACCCCGTGTGTCGGCGGTCCTGGCCGCCCGGCGGGCCCCCGCGTACGCTCGTCGCGACGGAGAACGGCCCCGTCACCGACCCCGACGATCCGATGGGAAGCACCATGACCGACTCCGAGAAGTGGCAGTTCGAGACCAAGCAGATCCACTCGGGCGCCGCGCCGGACCCGGTGACCAAGGCCCGCGCGACGCCGATCTACCAGACCACCTCCTACGTCTTCGACAACGCGGAGCACGCCCAGAACCTGTTCGCGCTGGCCGAGTTCGGGAACATCTACACCCGCATCCAGAACCCGACCCAGGCGGTCGTGGAGGAGCGGCTCACCGCCCTCGAGGGCGGCTCCGGCGCCCTGCTGCTCGCCTCGGGCCAGGCCGCCGAGACCGCGGCCGTGCTGAACATCGCCCAGGCCGGCGACCACATCGTCTCGTCGTCCTCGATCTACGGCGGCACCTACAACCTCTTCAAGTACACCCTCGCCAAGCTCGGCATCGAGACGACCTTCGTCGAGAACCAGGACGACCGCGAGGAGTGGCGCCGCGCCGTCCGTCCGAACACGAAGCTGTTCTTCGCCGAGACCGTCGGCAACCCCAAGATCAACATCCTCGACATCCGCACCGTGGCCGATGTCGCGCACGACGCCGGCGTGCCCCTGATCGTGGACAACACCATCGCGACGCCCTACCTGATCCGCCCCTTCGAGCACGGCGCGGACATCATCGTGCACTCGGCGACGAAGTTCCTCGGCGGCCACGGCACGGTCATCGGCGGAGCGATCGTCGACGGCGGCCGCTTCTCGTGGACCGCGAACGCCGAGCGCTTCCCCGGCCTCACCACGCCGGACGAGTCGTACCACGGCGCCGTCTACACCGCCGCGGTCGGCGACTCCCTCGCCTACATCATCAAGGCCCGCGTGCAGCTGCTGCGCGACCTCGGCGCCTCGATCGCCCCGGCGAGCGCCTGGCAGCTCATCCAGGGCATCGAGACCCTCTCGCTCCGGATCGAGCGCCACGTGCAGAACGCGCAGGAGATCGCGGAGTACCTCGAGAACCACTCCGACATCGCCTCGGTGAACTACTCGGGCCTGCCCACCTCGCCCTGGTACGCCGCGGCAAACCGCTACGCGCCGAAGGGCGTGGGCGCGGTGCTCTCGTTCGAGCTCAAGGGCGGAGTGGACGCCGGCCGGGCCTTCGTCGACTCGCTGGAGCTGTTCTCGCACCTGGCCAACATCGGCGACGTCCGCTCGCTCGTCATCCACCCCGCGTCGACCACGCACTCGCAGCTCTCGCCCGAGCAGCAGCTGACCGCCGGCGTCACTCCGGGCCTGGTGCGCCTGTCGGTGGGACTCGAGAACGTCGACGACCTCCGCGCCGACCTCGACCAGGCCCTCCGCGCCGCGCGCGCCGTCGTCGAGGCCTCCCGCGCGAACGCCTGAGGCCCCTCGGCGCCCTGACGGGGTCCCCGTCCTCGAGGACCACGTCAGGGCGCTCCGCGCGCGGGCGGAGGAGCGCGGGAGCAGGGCGTAACAAACGGCTCCGCCCCGCGGCGCTCTGACACGATGGACAGCGCTATGGACTGGCAGCAGACACTCGAGGACACGGTCCCGTCGGCGTTCGTCACCGAGCGCCAGCTCCTCTCGGTCATCGGCAAGCCGCCCGCCACCGGAGCCTGGCGCGACGGCGACCACCCGGGCGGACGCCGCTTCGTCGACCTCGGCCCGTTCGACTTCGAGGCGGGCGGCCGCCTCCCCCACGCCCGCATCGCCTACGAGAGCTGGGGCGCGCTGAACGAGCGCCGCGACAACGCCGTCCTCGTCCTGCACGCGCTGACCGGCGACTCCCACCTGCTCGGCCGCGGCGATCCCGGCCACGCGACGGACGGCTGGTGGTCGGGACTCGTCGGCCCCGGCCTCGTCATCGACACCGACCGCTTCTTCGTGGTCGCCCCGAACATGCTCGGCGGGTGCCAGGGCTCCACCGGGCCCGCGTCCCTCGCCCCCGACGGCCACGAGTGGGGCGCACGGTTCCCGTACACGAGCATCCGCGACCAGGTGCGGGCGCAGGTGCAGTTCAGCGACCTGCTCGGCGTCGAGCGCTGGCACACCGTCATCGGCGGCTCGATGGGCGGGATGCAGGCGCTGGAGTGGGGGATCGACCACGCGGAGCGGGTCGCGCGCCTCGCGGTCCTGGCCGCTCCCCCGCGGGCCACGGCCGACCAGATCGCCCTCAACTTCGTGCAGCTCGAGGCGATCCGCAACGACGCGGCCTTCGCGGGCGGCTCCTACTACGACGCCGGCGACGGCCAGGGCCCGTACCACGGCCTCGCGCTCGCCCGCCGGATGGCACTTCTCAACTACCGCAGCCCCTCCGAGCTCAACGACCGCTTCGAGCGCAGCTGGCAGTCGGGGCTCAGCCCGCTCGGCGGCGGCGGCCGCTTCGCCGTGGAGTCGTACCTCGACTTCCACGGCAACAAGTTCACGCGCCGCTTCGACGCGAACAGCTACATCACGCTCGTCGAGGCGATGAACTCGCACGACGTCGGCCGCGGCCGGGGCGGCGAGGCGGCCGCCCTCTCCCGGATCACCAGCCCGACCCTCGTCCTCGGCATCGACAGCGACCGGCTCTTCCCGGTCGAGGGCCAGCGGATCATCGCGGCGCACGCTCCCGGCGCCCTCGACGGCGGAGAGGTCGCGGTGATCACCTCGACGTTCGGCCACGACGGGTTCCTCATCGAGGACGACGCGGTCGGCGCGCACCTCGCCCGGCTGCTGGCGCATCCCGCGACGGCCTGACCCGCCCGACCCCGGCGCGGTTCGACGCCCCGAACCGCTCCGACCGGCCCGGGCAGTGGCTATCGTGAGACGGGGGCCAGCCCCGCGCCACGACCGGAGGGGGCCAGAGCGTGCCGATGATCCGCAGCGCTCGCGAGCGCGATCGGCTGCTGCGCCACTCCGCCTGCGGGATCGGCCTGCTCACGGAGGCGGGGGCGCTCGGCATGGCCCTCATCCCCGGGACGCTCCAGCCCGCCGCCGTGCCGTTCGCCGTCGCGCTGCTCCTGGGCATGATGGCCGCCCACGTCGAGCTCGCCCGGACGGGGCGCCGCAGCCGAGTGATCGCCGTCGCCGTCGGCGGCCTGCTGCTGGGCTGGGGCCTCGCGCTGGGGCTCGCTCCGGGCGCCGACTTCGCCGGGTTCGTCCTGGTCAACACCGCGAACGCCGTGACCGCGAGCATCGCCGTGATCGTGACGACGTCCGCGCGCCGACTGCTCCTGCTGCTGCCAGTGGTCCTCCCGAGCCTGATCCCGTCGGTGCTCGTCTCGAGCGGCACCATGATCCCCACCGTGGTCGTCCAGAGCCTGCTGCCCTGGGGCACGCTCTGCGGATTCGCCCTCTGGATCGGCACAGCGGTCCCTCGGGTGGTGCGGCGGATCGACAGCATCGGCAACGCGCACCGTGTGGAGCGCCTCGCCAGCGAGACGGAGGCGCAGCGCCGGCAGGGTGCGCGGCTCCTGCACGACACGGTGCTGGCCACCCTCACGCTCCTCGCGCACTCGGGCCGCGGAGTGTCGGTCGACGCGCTCCGGCAGCAGGCGGCGCAGGACGCGCAGCTCCTGCGCCAGCTCCGGCTCGGCGGGACCCCCACCCCGAGCGCGTCCGGCTCCTACCAGCTGACCAGCGTCACCTCCGCCCCCGCGGCCAACACCCTCGAGACCGTCCGCAACCGCTTCGGCCGGATGGGGCTCGACGTGATCTGGCACGGCTCCGGCCAGGTGGCGCTCACCGGCGCGGCCCTCGACTCCTTCGTCCTTGCCCTGGCGGAGTGCCTCGAGAACGTGCGCCGCCACTCCGGCGTCGCCTCGGCCGACGTGACGATCACCGAGGACGAGACGACCGTCCGCGCGATGGTCACGGACGCGGGCGCGGGCTTCGACATCGCGACCGTCCCCGACACGAAGCTCGGCTTCAAGGAGTCGGTGATCGCCCGGCTCGGCGACGTCGGCGGCCGCACCAGACTGTTCAGCGCCCCCGGATCGGGGACGACCGTGGTGCTGGAGGTCCCCAAGTGAGCCCCGCGCCGGAGTCGCGGGCCCCGCTGCTGGGACGCGTGCCCGCGACGCACGGCCGCTCCTCCCGGTCCGCCCGCTCGGTCCGCCGACAGCAGGAGGGGCTCGGCACCAACTACCTCGGCAGCGGCCTCAACGGCATCGCCGCCGCGATCCTCGCCTACGAGCTGCTGATCTTCCTCTCGACCTCCGCCCGCTACAGCGACCTCGCGCCCGCGGCGATCGCCTGGGTCCTCGTCGTCCTGGCCTTCGGATCCACCGTCCTCGCGATCCACCTCGGCGGACGCCGCCTGCCGCTCCCGGTCTACCTCTGCTTCCTCGTCGCCCTCGGAGCCGCCGTCGTGCTCGACCTGGTGGCCGTGACCGACTCCGGCGCGGCCCGCACCGTCCCCACCGCCGCGGTCGCGGGCGCCGTCGCGCACGCCGCGCTGATCGTCCACCGGCGCGGGATCGAGATCCTCGCGGTGAGCGCCCTCGTCGCGATCGCCGAGGTGATCGCGTTCCTCTCGATGGAGTCGGGCGGCGCAGGCGCGCTCTCGGTGCGCATCAGCGCCCTCGTGGTGACGATCGCGCCGGCCGTCGTCGTGGTCGTGATGATGCGCGGATTCCGCCGGATGGTCCAGCTCGAGATCGACCGCGCCCTCGTGCAGAGCACCACGCTCGGCCCGCGCTACGCGGTCGGGATGCTCGCCTCGGAAGAGCTCGCACGGCTCGACCTCGCCGCCGAGCGCCTCCTCGCCGAGGTGGGCGACGGCTCGGTCCGCCTGCCCCTCGACGCCCAGCGCGCCGCCCACGCGACCTCGCTCGCCACCCAGCTCCGCCTCCACCTCATCGAGGGGCGGCGCGAGACCTGGCTGCACCATGCCGTGCTCGAGTCCGAGCTGCTCGCGCCGCTCGTCGAGCTCGACGATCCGGACGGCACCGCCGGACTCCTCGGGCACCAGCAGCGCGACGGGCTCCTCTCGGCGATCTGGCTGATGGCCGACAGCGCGACCGGGCTCGCCGTGGTCCTCCACGTCGAGTCGGGCAGCCCCCGCGATCCCGGAGCCGGGACGGCCGCCCGAGGACTGCTCGTGCCGATCACGCTCCGCTCCTCAGGCGCGCCCTTGCGCGGCGTCGATCCTGCGACGTGGGAGGCTATCGCTCAGGTCGGCGTCTTCCGCGACACCTCGCGCGACGGAGAGCTCCGGATCGAGATCGACTGCCTGGTCGAGAATCCCGCCGACCGGTGAGCAGCCGCCGAGAGACCGCCGACGACCGCCGACCGAAGGACACCGATGACACCCACCGCTGACGCGAAGATCACTCTCGCGGTCGTGGACGACCACAAGATGCTCCTCGGAGCGCTCACGGAGTGGATCCGCGGAGCCGCCTCCGACATCCAGCTGGTGGCCGCGGTCGCCTCCTGGCCCGAGCTGCTCACGCACCCCGAGTTCCCCGTCGACGTCGTCCTCCTCGACCTCGACCTCAAGGACAACATCCCGATCTCGGTGAAGCTCTCGACCCTCAAGACCACCGGGGTGAAGACCGTGCTGATGAGCACCTACTCCGAGCCCGCCGTGGTCCGCGAGGCACTCGCCTCCGGAGCCCTCGGCTACCTCGTGAAGACCGAGGACGCGGACATGATCGTCGAGGCGATCCGCGCGGCCAAGGACGGCCACTCCTACATCTCGCACGAGCTCGACATGGCGCTCTCCACCGGCGACTCCGACGGAGCGCCGAAGCTCAGTGCGCAGGAGCGCCGCGTGATGGCTCTCTACGGCGGCGGCGAGCCGGTGAAGTCGGTCGCGTTCGAGCTGGGCATCTCGGAGGAGACGGCGAAGTCGTACCTCAAGCGGATCCGCGAGAAGTACCGCGTCGTCGGCATCGACGTCGGCACGAAAGTGGCGCTCCGCAAGCGCGCCATCCACGACGGGATCCTCATCGAGACGGACTGAGTCCTCTTCCGTGGCGGTCCCTGCCCGCCACGGCGCGGTCGGCTTCACGACGTGGTGCGTTCCCCAGAGCGGGGTGCGTCGCCCGGCATCGATCCGCTGGCACGCGGATCGCTGTCGGCGGGCTCCACGAGGGCGCGGCGGTCCCCGCCCGCCGCGGCGCGGTCGACTTCACGACGTAGTGCGTTCCGCAGAGCGGGGCGCGTCGCCCGAGCATCGATCCGCCGGTACGCGGATCACTGTCGGCGGGCTCCACGAGGGCGCGGCGGTCCCCGCCCGCCACGGCGCGATCGGCTTCACGACGCGGCGCGCTCCGCAGAGCGAGGTGCGTCGCCCGGCATCGATCCGCCGGCACGCGGATCACTGTCGGCGGGCTCCACGAGGGCGCGGCGGTCCCCGCCCGCCACGGCGCGATCGGCTTCACGACGTGGCGCGTTCCGCGGAGCGAGGTGCGTCGCCCGGCATCGATCCGCTGGCACGCGGATCGCTGTCGGCGGGCTCCACCTCGTCGAGCGGCGGCCACCTGCTCCTGCAGTCGACCAGGGCGGGCGTGCCCGAGTCGTGCCGGTCGAGTCGCCGTGGGACGCGGCGCATCGAGAACCACCAGGCACGGACAACGGGTCGATGCTGGTCGAGATGCCGCGGGACGCGGGGCATCGAGAACCACCGGACCGGACTGTCAGTGCTCCTGCGGGCCGGCGTCAGGGGGCCAGGACGGCGACCGTCATGCCGGGCGTCGCGGCGGGGGCGTCCATCGCGGCGAGAGCGGCGGGCAGGTCCTCGAAGGCGATGGTGCGGCCGACGGATTCGGCGGGGCGCAGACGGCCGGCGACGATGTCGTGGAGGAGGGCCGTGTAGCCGCTCCGGGCGATGCCGTGGCTGCCCAGCAGCTCCAGCTCCTGGGCGATGACCCGGCCGAGCGGGATCGCCGGTGCGGCGTCGGGCCCGAGCAGCAGACCCACCTGCACGTGCCGGCCGCGCGGACGCAGGGCGGCGATCGACGCCTCCGCCGTGACGCTGCTGCCGACGGCGTCGATCGCCAGATGCGCCCCTCCTCCGGTCGCCGCCCGGATCGCCTCGGCGGCACCCTCGCCTCCGGGGACGGTCACCGCCCCGAGCGCGGCTGCGGCCTCCCGCGCCGGGGCGGAGACGTCCGACGCCACCACACGGGCCCCGGCCGCGAGCGCGACGATCACCGCGGAGAGGCCGACTCCGCCGCAGCCCAGCACCGCGACCCACTCCCCCGGGGCGACCCGGCCGCGCTCGTGCAGGGCGTGGTACGCGGTCCCGAAGCGGCAGCCGAGACCGGCCGCCTCGACGAAGCCGACGGAGTCGGGCAGGCGCACCAGGTTCAGGTCCGCACCCGGCACGGCCACCGCCTCGGCGAACGACCCGTCGAGGGTGAATCCCGGCTGCTGCTGCCGGAGGCACACCTGCGTCGCCCCCTCCCGGCACTGCTCGCAGTCGCCGCAGGCGAACACGAACGGCGCTGTGACCCGGTCGCCGACCGCGAAGAGCGACACCTGGGCTCCCGTCGCGATCACCGTCCCGGCGAACTCGTGCCCGGGGATCTGCGGCAGGACGACCGAGTCGTCGTGCCCCTTCCACGCGTGCCAGTCGCTCCGGCACACCCCGGTCGCCGCGACGCGGACGACGACGCCGTCGACGGGGCAGACGGGCTCCGGGACCTCGACGATCGCGGGGAGGGCGGAGAAGGACGAGTAGCTCACGGCGCGCATGCCGAGAGTCTTCCAGAGGCCCGGGCGGCGCTCTGCTTACAGTGCGTCGACCGGGATGCCGCCGGTGCCCGGCTGGGCGGGCTCGTGGTGGACCGGGTAGACCGTGCCTCGGGCGCGGTCGATCGCGATGCTGCCGAGGGCGAGCACGATTCCGGCCGCGGTCAGGCCCACGCCGACCCAGATGGGCGACAGGTAGCCCAGTCCGGCGGCGATCGTCAGGCCGCCGAGCGCGGCACCCACCGAGTTGCCGATGTTGAGGGCGGAGTGGTTGAGCGCGGCCGCGATCGTCTGGCTGTCGCGCGCCACGTCCATCAGCCGGGTCTGGATCGCGGGCGACGCGGCCGCCGAGAAGCCTGCCGAGAGGAACGCGAACACCACCAGGCCGACGACCGACGAGGCCGACAGCGCGAGCCCGATCAGCGAGACGCCGACGCCGGCGAAGAACACCACCAGCGCCCGCCGCACGTCGCGGTCGGCGGCCCAGCCGCCGACGAGGTTGCCGACGGTCATCCCGAGGCCGATGACGACCAGGATCCACGGGACCGCGCCGAGCGGCAGGCCCGTCACCTCGGTCGCGAGCGGCGAGATGTAGCTGTACATCGCGAAGAGTCCGCCGAAGCCGATGGCGCCGACGAGCAGGGTCATCCAGACCTGCAGGCGCCCGAACGCCCGCAGCTCGTTGCGGACGGTCGCCGCCGGATTCCCGGGCTGCGCGGGCACCAGAAGCTGGACGGCCACGACGGTCAGCGCGAAGAGCACCGCGACCACGAGGTAGGCGGTGCGCCAGCCGGCGATCTGCCCGACCCAGGTGATCGCGGGCACGCCGATGACGTTCGCGATCGTGAGCCCGGAGAGGACGAACGCGACTCCCTTGCCGCGCTTGCCGGGACCCATCAGGTCGGCGGCGACCAGGGAGGCGATGCCGAAGTAGGCGCCGTGCGGAAGCGCGGCGACGAAGCGCGCGGCGAGGACGAGCGGGAAGCTCGGGAGCAGCGCCGAGCCGATCGTCCCGACGGTGAAGGCGACGAGGAGGGTCAGGAGGAGCCTCTTGCGCGGCCAGCGCGCCGCTGCGGCGGCGATGGTGGGGGCGCCGACCACGACACCGAGCGCGTAGGCCGAGATCAGCATCCCCGCCTGCGAGACGGCCTGCTCCTGGCTCGCGGCCCAGACCCCGGGGAGGAGGTCGGCGGCGAGCTGCGGGAGGAGCCCCATCGCGACGAACTCGGTCGAGCCGATGCCGAAGCCCCCCATCGCGAGGGCGAGCAGGGCGAGGCGGGTCCGAGCGGGCGAGAGCGTCACCGGTCAAGGCTACTCAGGATCGGACAGATGTCGAATCGATTCGAGCACGCCCGGACACGAGAGGTCGTGGCGGGGACCCGCTACTCCCCCAGCGCGTCGTTCAGCCGGGCGATCTTGCCGTCGATCTCGCCCGAGTAGCCGGGGCGGATGTCCGCCTTCAGGACGAGCGACACGCGCGTCCCGAACGCTCCGACGGCCTCCGTCGCGCGCTTGACGACGTCGAAGACCTCGTCCCACTCCCCCTCGATCTCGGTGAACATCGAGGTCGTCCGCGACGGCAGGCCGCTCTCGCGGACGATGCGGACGGCGGCGGCGACGGCGTCGTGGACGGACGCGTCGGGCGCCTCGCCCCCGGACGGTGCGACCGAGAATGCGACGAGCATGGGAGCCTCCTTGACTGCGCGCACCGCGTGCCGGCCCCGCGCCCTCCGAGCCTACGAGCCCTGGGGCGCCAGGCGGGTCTCGCCGGTCAGCGACGACGCGGAAGTCGTGGCGCCGGGTGCGACGACCCGCGCCGTCCCCATCCTCCACAGCTCGCGCAGCAGCCAGCCGAGCAGCACCACGAGGAGGACGTTCCGCACGGTCAGCACGAGCACCATCCACCAGTGCGACCAGAGGAGGAAGAGGTAGAGGTACGGGTAGACCACCTGGGTCAGAGCCGCAGTGACGAGCGTCAGCTTCGCGGGCCGGTCGAACGCGCCGTCGCGGCACGCGATCAGCCCGGCGATCACCGGCGGCGCGAGCCAGACGATGTACTGCGGCGAGAGCACCTTGTTGGTGTCGATGAACACGACCACGAAGGTCAGCGCGAGCAGCGGGAACAGCCTGGCGGGGTCCGCCCGGCGGGCGAGAGCACGGGCACCCAGCAGGGCCACGCCGAGCATGGCCAGAGCGAGCAGCGGGGTCATCAGGCTCGCCGCGAACTCGGTGCCGGGCCCGTGCATCTCGAAGGTGTTGATGTCGGCGGCGTAGTAGACGTAGCTCCCCGATCCCGGGAGGACCGACAGCCACATCCAGGGAGTGCTCACGACGGCCTCGATCTGGAGGCCCCGATCGGTCTGGTCGGTGACGAAGCTGAAGACCTGGTCCCCGCCGCCGACGAGGACGACCGCGAGCACGATGATCACGGAGGCGACCGCGGGGACGAGGATCATCCGCAGCCGTCCGCGCAGGACCAGCACGGCAGCGGCGAGGATCGCGGCCGGCCACACCTTGATCCAGGTGGCCACGGTCAGCAGCAGCGCCGCGACGCCCGGACGGGTCGCCGCCCAGAGCGTCCCGGCGATGGCCGGCGGCGCAGTGAAGGCGTCGATGCGGCCGATCGCGATCGGCCCGAGGAGGACGAGGAACAGCAGCCACCAGCGCGCCGCGGCGAGGCGAGGCGCCGACCGGCCGCGCAGCAGCAGGGCGAAGGCGGCGGCATCGGCGAGCGCGACGAGGACGAGCCACATCAGGTCGTAGCCCGCCGAGCCGAAGAGCCAGGAGGCGGCGATCGGGCCCCAGGCGAGGATCGGGTAGACCCAGCCCGTGTCGATCCCGGCGATGCCGCCGCCCTCGACGGCGGTCCTCATCCACTCCTTGTAGACGATGCTGACGTCGCCCATCGGCAGACCCGGAGCGAACAGCGCCAGGAGGGAGAGCACCACGTGCACCAGCGCGAAGGCGCCCCAGAGCACGGCGACGGAGTCGCGGTTCTCGCGCAGCCGGGCGAGGGGGCGGGAGGACGCTCGAGGAGGGGAGGACGGCACCGCGTCATTGTAGAGGGGCCGCTGAACGGGACCCTGGCAGCACCTGAGCCCGCCTGAGAGCGCCGCTCCCGCCGGGCATCGATCCCCCGGCGGCGTCGGTCGCCGCCGGGCGTCAGCGGCCGGCGTCGCGACCCGACGAACTCAGTAGCCGGCGAACGCGTCGGTGCGGATCCGCTTCGCCCCGGCACCGCGCAGGGCGCCGCGGACCGAGTCGACGAACGACGGCGACCCGGAGACGTAGCCCACGCGGCGGCCGGCGTCCGGCACCGCGTCCGCGAGCAGCTCGGCGGTCAGTCGGCCTGTGACGTGCGACCACCGTGCGGGCAGGTCGGTCGGCGCCTCCTTCGAGCAGAGCACGACCCGGGCCCCCGACTCCTGCAGCAGGTCGCGGTACGCGACCTCGGCGAGGCTCGGCGCGGCGACCACGACGACGACGTCGCGCCGCGGACCGTCCGCGAGCGAGCGGAGCTGACTGGCGAACGGGGTGATCCCGATGCCGCCCGCCACCAGCAGCAGCGGCACGGTGGGATCGGCCGGCAGGACGAAGTCACCGCCGACGCTCGTCGCCCGGAGCGAGTCGCCGGGCTCCAGCGCGGCGAGGGCGCGCTTGAAGCTGCTCGCCTTCTCCGGCATCCGCAGGGCGATCGCGATCTCGCCGTCGGACGGAGCGGAGGAGACCGAGAAGGTGCGCCGGCTGCCCCGGCTGTCGGCGCGGTGCGGCAGGTCGAGCTCGAGCCACTGGCCCGGCTCGAAGGTCAGCGGCGAGCGGGAGCGGAAGCGGTACTCCGCGATGCCCGGCGCCAGCACGCGGGTCGAGGCGAGCTCGAGCGTGTGCCGCCGACGCTGGCGGAATGCGAAGGCGAACGCGAGGGCGTTGCCGACCACGAGGCCCAGCTCCGGAGTGGCGGAGACGACGCCGATGTGGAAGGGGACGCTCGCCACGAGCGCTGCGACGACCGCGATGATCAGCTGCTGCGAGCGGCGCGGCGCGAGCGTGAGCGGCTCCGTCAGCATGAAGGCGCCGGCGAAGACGAAGGGGTAGGCCGTGAGGACCAGGGCCGCCGCGGCGCCGAGGTCCTGGCCGTTCTGCACCGCCTGCTGCACGGACACCCCGCCGGCGACGACGACGAAGACGGCGAAGACGGCCCAGCGGCGGACCCGCGCGACGATCAGGAGGGAACCCACGACGACGAACGGCCAGATCGCGCCACTGGCGATCCACCAGGCTCCGGCGTTGAGCCCCGTGAAGCCGATGATCAGCACGGCGACCGCGGCCGGGTTGAAGAGGTGGCGGCCCCGCCAGGCGAGGACGTACTTGGACGCGGCGGCGATCGCGCCGACGAGCGCGATCACGGCGAGCCCGCGGGGATCGGCCGTCGGGAAGAGCAGGCAGGCGATCAGCAGACCGGTGACGAGCGAGGACTCCAGGTGCGCGCGGCTGCGGAACAGCCTCGCGAGGACCGCGCTGACCAGGGCCGTCGAGACGACGGCGACCAGCGTCGTGCCGAGGATCTCGAGCGGCGACGAGAAGATCAGGCCGGCTGCGGCGTAGCCGACGGCGACGAGCAGGAGCGCGGCGAGCGTCATCCAGACCAGCCGGTAGGTGGTGACGCGGCCGAGGGCGCGGTCGAAGGTGCCGATCATCGGAAGACCTCTCCGGGGAAGGAAGGCGAGTAGTGGAGGGTGCCGTCGCTGCGGACGCGGACGAACTCGAAGTCGAAGCGCTCGGCGAGGGCCTCGGGCGGGCAGACGAACAGCGCGGTCGCGAGCCCGTCGGCGACGAGGGCCGTGTCGGCCACCGCCCAGGTGGCGACGATGCTCTCGACCGGAGCTCCGGTCCGCCCGTCGAGGACGTGGTGGAGGCCGCTGCCCCAGGCGCGGCGGTTGCTCGCCGAGCCGCAGAGCGCGCGGTCGCCGGGCACCGCCACTCCCAGTGCGCTGCTCGGGTCCCACGGGTGCTCGAGGCCGACCCGGACGGGTCCGGCTCCGATGCCCCGGAGGTCGCCGCTCGCGTCGACGACGGCGGGCCCGACTCCGTCGAACTCCTCGAGGACGAGGTCTACGAGCTGGCCCTTGCCCGCGGCGCCGACGTCGACGACGGTCCCGGGCTCGACCCGCAGTCCCGCCGCCCCGCGTCGGGCGGCGGCCCAGGAGGGAGCGGGGACGGCGGGTCCGCGCGGGACGAGGGTGTACGCGGAGTCGTAGCCGAGCTGCTCGAGAGAGCCGCCGACGAAGGGGGTGACCGCCCCGCCGGTCAGCTCGTCGAGCACGTCGTACAGTGCGAAGAGGTCGGCCGCCTCGTCGGGGAAGACGTGCTCGCCTCCGACCCGCAGCTGCGAGACGGCGGAGTCGTCACGGAACCGCGACCAGGTGCGGTCGTACTCCGCGATGCGCGCCTCGACCCGCGAGCGGTGGGAGGGCTCGAGCGGCTCGGCGGTGTCGATCTGCCAGCCGGTGCCGATCGCGTCGAACCTCCACGCGTGGCCGAGGACCGTCGGGGCGTCAGGCCGTGGCATCGGCCTTGATGGTCTCGACGGCGTCGTTGAAGCCGCCGGAGGTGAGGGAGGACCCCGACACCTTGGAGACCTTCAGCTCGTCGAGCTGCTTGCCGACGACCTCGCCCGCGATGCCACCCGCGAAGCGCGACTGGTACTGCTGGCCGGTGGGGTTCTCCGACTCCGGGGTCACGGTCACGTCGGTGACGACGCCGTCGGCGAGGGTCAGCGAGACGCCCACCTTCTCGTTCCCTCCGGGCGAGGTGTAGGCGCCCTCGGCCTCGTAGGTGCCGTCGGCGTAGCTGCTGCCGCTCGCGGCGGAGGACGCGGCGCCGGTGGCCTCGGGGGCGGAGCTGGTGGCGGTGCTCGGAGCGGTGGTGGTCGCCGCGTCGGCGGCGTCGCTCCCGGTCGTGGTGGTGCTGGAGCAGGCGGCGAGCGCGGCGAGGGTGCCGGCGCCGGCGAGGAGGGTCAGGGCGTAGCGGGCGGGAGTCGTGGTCTTCGCGGTCATGTCTGTTCTCCTGGTCGAGGCGGACGCGGCGGATCCGACGGTAGAGGTGCTCGCTTCGAGCACCCGATGAGGCGGCGGTGCGGAGCCGGTGAGCCGGGCCGCGGGCGTCGCTTCCTCCAGGACAACGGCGGCGGTCCCGGTTCGGTTCAGCGCTCGTCCGACGGGCGTGTCAGCGCAGGAGTGCGGCGACCACTCCGGGCAGGTGCTCCGCGATGTCGAGCGCGGCGATCGGGCCGCCGGCGGAGGCGCTCCGTCCGGCCTCCGCGTGCAGGACGGCGGCCGCGGCGGCCACGGGGGCGAGGTCCTCCGCCGTCAGAGTCGCCCCGGCCGCCTCGGCGTCCGCGGCCCGACCGGCGAGGAGTGCGCCGAGCACGCCGCCGAGGACGTCGCCGCTGCCCGCGGTCGCCAGCCAGGGCGTGGATCCGGAGACCTCGAGCTCGACGCCGCCCGCGACGACGTGGGTGGTGCCGCCCTTGAGGAGCACGCAGACTCCGAGGCGGTCCGCCGCCCGGCGCGCCCACTCCCCCGGGGCCTCGGCGATCGTCGCGGCGTCCGCGCCCAGACCCGCTCGGCCGAGCACTCCGGCGAGCTCGCGGTAGTGCGGCGTGATGACGACCGGGCCTGCGGCCTCGTCGATCAGGTCGAGCGCGCCCGCGTCGAGCACCACCGGGACTCCCGAGTGCAGCTGCTCGATCAGGGTGCGCCGCTCCTCGTCGCTGCGGTCCTCGGCGCTGGTGCCGGAGCCGACGAGCCAGGCCTGCACGCGCCCCACCGCGGTCACGACCTCCGGCCGCCGGGCGAGCACCAGGCCCCCGGGCCGCTCCGGTCCGAGGTAGCGGACCATGCCGACTCCCGTCCGCACCGCCGCCTCGACGCCGAGCACCGCCGCTCCCGGGTACCGCTCCGACCCGGTCGCGATCCCCAGCACCCCGCGCGTGTACTTGTCGTCGTCCTCCCGCGGCACCCTGATGCTCCGCGCCGCCTCCGCCGTCCCGACCCGCTCACCCATCCCGCCACCCTACGTCGCCCTGCGACCGAGCCGCCCGGTGCCGGCGCAGCCGCACTGATGCCGGCGCGGCGCACTGGTGCCGGCGCAGCCGCACCCCTCTCCCCTTTCTCCAGGGGGGCGCGTGTGCTGGAGGGGGCATTCGCTGGGCGAAGGAGGAAGCGGTACCGGCGGTACCGCGCCCGACGACAACGCCGCGAACGCCCCCTCCAGCACCCGCGGGCGCGGGCCGCGGAGGGGTCGGATGCAAGGCGGAGGAGGAAGCGATACCGGCGGTATCGCGCCCGACGACAACGCCGCCGAACGCCCCCTCCAGCACCCGCGGGCGCGGGCCGCGGAGGGGTCGGATGCAAGGCGGAGGAGGAAGCGATACCGGCGGTATCGCGCCCGACGACAACGCCGCCTCCAGCACCCGCGGGCGCGGGCCGCGGAGGGGTCGGATGCAAGGCGGAGGAGGAAGCGATACCGGCGGTATCGCGCCCGACGACAACGCCCCCTCCAGCACCCGCGGGCGCGGGCCGCGGAGGGGTCGGATGCAAGGCGGAGGAGGAAGCGATACCGGCGGTATCGCGCCCGACGACAACGCCGCAGACGGCCCCTCCGCGGCCCGCGCCTAGCGGCGGGTGGCGTCGTCGACTTCGCCGACGAGCTCCTCGATGATGTCCTCGAGGAACAGCACTCCGGTGGCGCGGCCCTGCTCGTCGAACGCCCGGGCGAGGTGGGCGCCGGTGCGCCGCATGATCGCGAGGGCGTCCTCGAGGTCGGTGGCCTCGAAGATCGAGGCGAGCTGGCGGATGCGCTTGGCGGGGACGGGGAGGCGGAACTTGGCGCCCTCCGTGTCGCCGTCGAGGTCGAGGACGTCCTTGAGGTGGATGTAGCCCTCGGGGGTGCCGTCCTCCCCGAGGATCACGTAGCGCGAGAAGCCGTGCTTGGCGACGGCGCGCTCGACGTCGGCGGGGGTCGCTCCGCTGGGGAGGCTGACGATCCCGTCGAGGGGCAGGGCGACGTCGTGGACCTTCTTCTCGGTGAACTCGAACGCGGCGAGGAGGGTCCCGGTCGAGTCGCGGAGCGTGCCCTCGCGGGTGGACTGGTCGACGATCGTCTGCACCTCCTCGAGCGTGAAGGTGCTGTTCGCCTCGTCCTTGGGCTCCACCTTGAAGAGGCGGAGCACTCCGTTCGAGACCGCGTTGAGGGCGACGATGATCGGGCGGAGGACCCGGGCGATGGCGACGAGCGGCGGCGCCAGGAGGAGCACGGCGCGGTCGGGCATCGAGAACGAGATGTTCTTGGGGACCATCTCGCCGAGCACCACGTGCAGGAACGACACGATCAGCAGCGTGATGACGAAGGCGACGGTGCCGGAGAGCTCGTCGGGGATGCCGACGGCGTGCAGCGGCACCTCGAGCAGGTGGTGGATCGCCGGCTCGCTCACGTTGAGGAT
This sequence comes from Rathayibacter sp. AY1A2, assembly GCF_002930935.1. Lineage (NCBI taxonomy): Bacteria > Bacillati > Actinomycetota > Actinomycetes > Micrococcales > Microbacteriaceae > Rathayibacter > Rathayibacter sp. AY1A2. The sequence goes on from NZ_PSTP01000001.1 coordinate 283,504, forward strand.
CAACAGCGAGCAGACGGTGATGCCCAGCTGCGTGGTCGCGAGCATCAGTGTGGCGTGCTCCATCGCGGCGAGCGCGGTGATCGCGCTGCGGCGTCCGCTCTCCGCGAGGGGCTCGATCTGGGAGCGGCGCGCGGAGATGACCGCGAACTCCGCTCCGACGAAGAAGGCGTTCGCGGCGAGGAGCACCACGAGCCAGGCGATTCCGGCCCAGTCACTCATCGTCGGACTCCTTCCGTCCGCGGTGTCCGCGGGCGACGTCGGCGAGCGGGTCGGGGATCCCGTCGGGATCCGCGTCGGGGTCGGGCGTGAAGCGGAGGCGGTCGATGCGGCGGCCGTCCAGGCGCTCGACGCGCAGCGAGCCGCCCTCGACGTCGACCCGGTCGCCGACGGCGGGGAGGCGGCCGAGCTCGCTCATCACGAATCCGGCGACCGTCTCGTAGGGCCCCTCCTCGGGGATGTGCACGCCGGCGCGGTCGAGGACCTCGTCGGGGCGGAGCATGCCGGGGAAGGTGGTGGAGCCGGGGAGCTTGACCACGTCGGCCCGGGAGCGGTCGTGCTCGTCGGCGACCTCGCCGACCAGCTCCTCGACCAGGTCCTCGAGCGTGGCGACGCCCGCCGTCCCGCCGTACTCGTCGACGACGACCGCGAGCTGGAAGCCGCGTCCGCGCAGCTCCGTGAGCAGCACATCGAGCTTCATGGTCTCGGGGACGCGGAGCGGCTCGGAGCGCAGCGCCGTGACCGGCACGTCGGACCTCTTGCCGCGGGGCACGGCGACGGCCTGCTTGACGTGCACGACTCCGACGATGTCGTCGATGTCGTCGTCCGTGATCGGGAAGCGCGAGAACCCGGTGGTGCGGGCGAGGTCGAGCACGTCCTGCGCGGTGCTCGCGCGCTCGACCGTCGACAGGCGCAGGCGCGGCGTCATCACGTCGCCCGCGGTGAGGGCGGAGAAGCGGAGGGTGCGCCCGAGCAGGTCGGCCGTGTCCTCCTCGAGCAGTCCGGCGCTGGCGGAGTGGCGCACGAGGCTCGAGAGCTCCTCGGCGCTGCGGGCGCCCGAGAGCTCCTCCTTCGGCTCGATGCCGACCAGGCGCAGCAGGGCGTTCGCGCTGCCGTTCAGCAGGGCGACGGCCGGGCGGAACACCGTCGTGAACGCGGTCTGCAGCGGCACGACGAGCTTCGCGGTCGCCCGCGGCAGAGCGAGGGCGAAGTTCTTGGGGACCAGCTCGCCGAGGATCATCGACAGCAGGGTCGCGATGACGATGGCGACCACCGTCATGACCGGCGCGAGCGCCTCCTCCGGGATGCCGAGTCCGCTGAACGGCTCCTGGAGCAGCGTCGAGAGGGCGGGCTCCATCGTGTAGCCGGTGAGCAGCGTCGTGAGAGTGATGCCCAGCTGCGCGCTCGAGAGGTGCGTGGAGGTGACGCGCAGGGCCGCGATGGTCATGCCCAGGCGCGTCTCGCCGCGGTCGCGACGGGCCTCGAGGTCGGCCCGGTCGAGGTTCACCAGCGCGAACTCGCTGGCGACGAAGACGCCGGTGCCCAGGGTCAGCAGCAGGCCGACGCCGAGGAGGAGCCACTCAGTTCCCACGGTGGTCGCCCCCGGTCACGAGAGGGAGGTGCGAGGAGGGCCGGACGGTGCGGGCCGGCGGAGCGGCGGCACCGGAGCGTCGAGCGGGAGTCCGAGGAGCACGGCAGTGAGCGGAACAGGCCGGATGCGCAGAGGGAGGGTCGTCCATTGTGGCGCCGAGTCTACCCGCCGCGGAGCGCCGCCGGGCGTGCTCCGACGCGGCGGCTCAGAGCCACTTCTTCCGCTTGAACACCGCGTAGAGCGCGAAGCCGAACAGCACCATCAGGCCCAGCGCCCAGGGGTAGCCGAGCCGCCAGTGCAGCTCCGGCATGTCGTCGAAGTTCATCCCGTAGATGCCGGCCACGAGCGTCGGGGCGAAGAGGATCGCCGCCCACGAGGAGATCTTGCGGACCACGTCGTTCTGGGCGAGCCCGGTCTCGGTCTGCCGGCGCGAGACGAGCGTCGAGTGCACCGTGAGCGCCTTGTCGAGGATCGCGCGCAGGGAGTCGACCGCCTCCGTCACGCGGATGGTGTGGTCGAGCACGTCGCGGAGGGAGCGGCGCAGCTCGATCCGCTCCGGCGAGGGCGAGGGCTCCCCCTCCACGGGCGTCGACTCCTGCAGCAGCTCGTGCAGCAGGGCGGTCAGCGGCTGCACCGAGCGCTGGAAGTGGATGACCTCGCGCGAGAGCCGGTAGATGCGCTCCGAGAGCCCGTCGTCCGAGCCGTCGCCGAAGAGCTGGTCCTCGATCTCGTCCACGTCGCCCTGGACGCCGAACACCACCGGCGCGTACTCGTCGACGACCTGGTCGAGGATCGCGTAGAGCACCGCTTCGGGCCCGCGGGCGAGGAGGGCCGGATCCTCCTCCAGGCGGCGGCGCACGCGGGCGAGGTCCGGGGAGTCGGCGTGCCGGATGGTGACCACGAAGTCGGGGCCGACGAAGACGTGCAGCTCGCCGAAGACGACCGTCTCGGCGGCGTCCGCGTAGCGCGCCGGCCGCAGCACGACGAAGAGCCCGTCGTCGTAGCGCTCGAGCTTGGCCCGCTGGTGCCCGCTGAGCGCGTCCTCGACAGCGAGCGGATGCAGCCCGAACTCCTCGGCGACTGCCTCGACCTCCTCGCGCGTCGGGCGGTAGAGGCCGATCCAGGCCATGCCGTGCTCGTCGCGCATCAGCTCGAAGGTGTCCTCGAGCGAGTCGGGGTTCCGGATGCGGCGGCCGTCGACGTACACGGCGTTGTCGACGATGGTCATGGGCTCGGTTCTAGCACGCGGCGCCCGCTCACCAGCTGACCGGCAGCGCCTTGCCCTCCTCGTAGCCCGCGGCCGACTGCAGGCCCACGTGCGCCCGCTCGTGGAAGTCGGCCACGCTCCGGGCGCCGGCGTAGGTGAAGGACGAGCGGACCCCCGAGGTGATCATGTCGAGCAGGTCCTCGACCGAGGGCCGCAACGGGTCGAGGTAGATGGTGGAGGAGGAGATGCCCTCGGCGAAGAGGCGCTTGCGGGCGAGCTCGTAGGCGTCGAGGCGGTCGAAGCGCTCCTGCACCGCCTTGGCCGAGGCCATGCCCCAGCTCTCCTTGTAGACCCGGCCGACCGCGTCGCTGCGCAGCTCCCCCGGCGCCTCGATCGTGCCGGCGAACCAGGAGCCGATCATCACGGAGGCGGCGCCCGCGGCCAGCGCGAGGGCGACGTCGCGCGGGTAGCGCACCCCGCCGTCCGCCCAGACGTGGGCGCCCAGCTCGTGCGCGCGCTCGGCCGTCTCGAGGACGGCCGAGAACTGCGGTCGGCCGACCGCGGTCATCATCCGCGTGGTGCACATCGCGCCGGGGCCGACGCCGACCTTGAGGATGTCCGCTCCCGCGTCGACGAGGTCGTGCACCGCGTCGGCCGTGACGACGTTGCCCGCCGCGATCGGCACTCCGAGATCGAGCGCGGAGACCGTCCGGAGCGCCCGGAGCATCCCCTCCTGATGGCCGTGCGCGGTGTCGAGGACGAGGACGTCGACGCCCGCGGAGACGAGCGCGCGCGCCTTCGCCTCGACGTCGCCGTTGATGCCGATCGCCGCCGCGACGCGCAGACGCCCGTCCGCGTCGAGCGCCGGGTCGTAGACGGTGGAGCGGAGGGCGCCGGTGCGCGACAGCGTGCCGACCAGGGCGCCGTGGTGCAGCACGGGGGCGAAGTCGAGGTCGGCGGCCACCATGAGGTCGAAGGCGGCCCGCGCGGTGGGCACGTCGTCGGCGTCGATCGAGGGGGTGGCGGAGTGCACCAGGTCGCCCAGGCGCGCGTCCGGCAGCGCGGTCGCCAGGCGCGCGGCCGGGACGCAGCCGAGGATCGCGCCGCCCTCCTCCTGCACCACGAAGCCGTGGCCGGCGACGGCCGGCAGGATGCGCAGCGCCTCCTCCACGGTCGTCGCCGGCGAGGCGGTGAGGGCGCCGGAGAAGGCGACCGGCTGGCGCTTCACCCAGCGGATCGCGGCGTCCAGCGCCTGCAGGGGCATGTCCTGCGGGAGGACGCCGAGCCCGCCCCGGCGCGCGAGCGTCGCTGCGAGGCGCTGACCGGTGACCGAGTTCATGTTGGAGGAGACGACGGGGATCGTCGCCCCGGTGCCGTCGCCCGGGGCGAGCGAGACGTCGAGGCGGCTCGTCACCGACGAGCGGCCGGGGACGAGGAAGACGTCCGAGTAGGTGAGGTCGCCTGAGGGTCTTCCGCCGGAGAAACGCATGGGGGAAACGCTACTCCGGCGCGGCCCCGGGTCGGCCGTGCAGGGAACGGGGCTAGGCTTGGCGACCGGGACGGGACCAGGCGACGGCACCGGTTCCCGCTGGTGCGAGGACGACCTCCTCCGCCGCGGTGGCAGGCGCCGAGGGATGCGACGGGCCCGTCCGGATGATCGAGGACGAATCAACGGAGAGAGTGGGCGATCGGCTGTGTCGAGCCAGTTGACCGGAGCAGGAACAGAGCAGGGCGCGGAGGACTTCGGAGCCAACGAGTGGCTCGTGGAGGAGCTGTACGAGCAGTACAGCGCCGACCGCGCCTCGGTGGACGAGTCCTGGTGGCCCATCCTGGAGCGCTACGGCGCCCAGCTCGCGAACTCCGGCAAGGACGCTCCGGCTCCGGCTCCCGCCGCGGCCCCCGCGCCCGCCGCCTCGAAGCCCGCCGCTGCCGCCGAACGCGTCTCGTCGAGCGGCGGAGGCGCCGTGACCCATCCCGCCGCGGCCTCCTCCTCCGAGTCGACCCCCGCCTCCCGCACCACGTCGAAGCAGCCGAAGGCGCAGCCGATCCCGGCCGACGCTCCGGTGAGCAAGCCCTCCGCCGAGGACTCGACGCCGGACGAGGACGTCGTCACCCCGCTCCGCGGCATGGCGAAGAGCCTCGCGACCAACATGGACGCCAGCCTCAGCATCCCCACCGCGACGAGCGTCCGCACGATCCCGGCGAAGCTGATGATCGACAACCGCATCGTCATCAACAACCACCTGCGCCGCACCCGCGGCGGCAAGGTCTCGTTCACGCACCTGATCGGCTGGGCGCTCATCCGCGCGCTCAAGGACTTCCCGAGCCAGAACGTGTTCTACGACGAGGTCGACGGCAAGCCCGCGGTCGTCGCCCCGGCGCACGTCAACCTCGGCATCGCGATCGACATGCCCAAGCCCGACGGCACGCGCGCCCTGCTCGTGCCGAGCATCAAGCGCGCCGACACGCTCAGCTTCACGGCCTACCTCTCGGCCTACGAGGACCTGGTCAAGCGCGCGCGCGGCAACAAGCTCGTCGCCGGCGACTTCGCGGGCACCACGCTCTCGCTGACGAACCCCGGCGGCATCGGCACGGTCCACTCCGTCCCCCGCCTGATGAAGGGCCAGGGCTGCATCATCGGAGCCGGCGCCCTCGAGTACCCGGCGGAGTTCCAGGGCGCGTCCGAGAAGACGCTGGTCGAGCTGGGCATCGGCAAGACCATCACCCTGACCTCGACCTACGACCACCGCGTCATCCAGGGCGCCGGCTCGGGCGAGTTCCTCAAGATCGTGCACGAGCTCCTGCTCGGCGGCCGCGGCTTCTACGAGGACATCTTCGCCGCGCTGCGCATCCCCTACGACCCGATCCACTGGTCGACGGACATCGCCGTCGACCTCGCCGAGCGCGTCTCCAAGACCGCCCGCGTGCAGGAGCTCATCAACTCGTTCCGCGTCCGCGGGCACCTGATGGCCGACGTCGACCCGCTGGAGTACGTGCAGCGCTCGCACCCCGACCTCGCCATCGAGAGCCACGGCCTCACCTTCTGGGACCTCGACCGCGAGTTCGTCACGGACGGCTTCGGCGGCAAGCGCCAGCTCAAGCTGCGCGACATCCTCGGGATCCTCCGCGACTCGTACTGCCGCACCGTCGGCGTCGAGTACATGCACATCCAGGACCCGGAGCAGCGCGCCTGGATGCAGCAGAAGCTCGAGCGCGGCTACGAGAAGCCGGGCCACGACGAGCAGCTGCGCATCCTGGGCAAGCTCAACGAGGCCGAGGCCTTCGAGACCTTCCTGCAGACCAAGTACGTGGGCCAGAAGCGCTTCTCGCTCGAGGGCGGGGAGTCGCTCATCGCGCTGCTCGACGCCGTCCTGCAGGGCGCGGCCGACGAGCACCTCGACGAGGTCGCGATCGGCATGGCCCACCGCGGCCGCCTGAACGTGCTGACCAACATCGCCGGCAAGACCTACGGCCAGATCTTCCGCGAGTTCGAGGGCACCCAGGACCCGCGCACGGTCCAGGGCTCCGGAGACGTGAAGTACCACCTCGGCACCGAGGGCACCTTCCGCGGCGCCGCGGGTGAGGAGATCCCGGTCTACCTGGCGGCGAACCCCTCGCACCTCGAGGCCGTGAACGGCGTGCTCGAGGGCATCGTCCGCGCCAAGCAGGACCGCAAGCCCATCGGCACCTTCACCACGCTGCCGATCCTCGTGCACGGCGACGCCGCGATGGCGGGCCAGGGCGTGGTGGTCGAGACCCTGCAGATGTCGCAGCTGCGCGCGTACCGCACCGGCGGCACGATCCACATCAACATCAACAACCAGGTCGGGTTCACGACTCCCCCTCACGAGGCCCGCACCTCGATCTACTCGACCGACGGCGCGAAGACGATCCAGGCGCCGATCTTCCACGTGAACGGCGACGACCCCGAGGCGGTCGTCCATGTCGGGCAGCTCGCGTTCGAGTACCGCCAGCGATTCCACCGCGACGTGGTCATCGACCTGATCTGCTACCGCCGGCGCGGGCACAACGAGGGCGACGACCCCTCGATGACCCAGCCGCTGATGTACAGCCTGATCGAGGCCAAGCGCTCGGTCCGCAAGCTGTACACCGAGGCGCTTGTCGGCCGCGGCGACATCACCGAGGAGGAGTACGACCGCGCCCACCAGGACTTCCAGGACCGCCTGGAGCGCGCGTTCGCCGAGACCCACGCCGCGCAGACCGGCGCGATCCCCGTGATCACCGCCGACGGCGACTCCGTGGCCGACCTCGAGCTGCCCGACGCGCAGCAGGGCGAGGACTACCCGGGCGAGCCCGAGGTGACCGGCGTGAAGACCGAGGTCGTCACCCGCATCGGCGACGCGTTCACGACGCCGCCCGAGGGCTTCACCGTGCACCCCAAGCTCCAGCAGCTGCTGGCGAAGCGCCAGGAGATGAGCCGCTCCGGCTCCATCGACTGGGCCTTCGGCGAGCTGCTCGCGCTCGGCTCGCTGCTGCTCGAGGACACCCCGGTGCGCCTCGTCGGCCAGGACACGCGCCGCGGGACCTTCGTCCAGCGCCACGCTGTCCTCCACGACCGCGAGAACGGCCAGGAGTGGCTGCCGCTGATGAACCTGTCCGAGCAGCAGGCCCGGCTCTGGATCTACGACTCGCTGCTTTCGGAGTACGCGGCGATGGCGTTCGAGTACGGCTACTCGGTGGAGCGGCCCGACTCGCTCGTGCTGTGGGAGGCGCAGTTCGGCGACTTCGCGAACGGCGCCCAGATCGTGATCGACGAGTTCATCTCCTCCGCCGAGCAGAAGTGGGGCCAGCGCTCGTCGCTCGTTCTCCTGCTCCCGCACGGCTACGAGGGCCAGGGCCCCGACCACTCGTCGGCCCGGATCGAGCGCTACCTGCAGATGTGCGCGGAGCGGAACATGACCGTCGCGCGCCCGTCGACGCCGGCGTCCTACTTCCACCTGCTGCGCCGCCAGGCATACTCCCGGCCCCGCCGACCGCTGATCGTCTTCACCCCGAAGGCGATGCTGCGCCTGCGCGGAGCCTCGAGCCCGGTCGAGGACTTCACCTCGGGCCGCTTCCAACCGGTGATCGACGATGCGCGGATCCAGGACGCCTCCGCCGTGAAGCGCGTCCTGCTCCACGCCGGCAAGGTCCACTACGACCTCAAGGCGGAGCTCGAGAAGAAGCCCGACGACGGCATCGCGCTGGTCCGGGTCGAGCAGTACTACCCGGCGCCGATCGAGGAGCTGCGCGGCATCGCCGAGCGCTACCCGGACGCGGAGCTCGTCTGGGTGCAGGACGAGCCCGAGAACCAGGGCGCCTGGCCGTTCATGGCCCTCGAGGTCGCTCCGAAGCTGGGCCGGTCCATGCGCGTGGTCTCGCGCCCGTCCGCGGCCTCCCCCGCGGCCGGCTCGGCCAAGCGGCACGCCTCCGAGCAGGCCGACCTGCTGTCGCGGGCGCTCACCCGCTGACCCGCGGTCCGCACGACGCGGTCGGGCCCGTCGGAACCTCGTGTTCCGGCGGGCCCGTCGCGTTGCGGGCGGACCGTGCCTGACCGCAGGCCCGCAGAGACCGGCAGGAGCGCGCGCGACGTGCGGGTGCCACGGCGCCTGGAGGCCGCCGGACACGACGGAGCCCCGGCCCTTCGAGGGCCCGCGGTGCGCGGGAGGTCTCGAACGGCCGGGGCTCCCCGGGTCGTGCGGCGCCTAGAGGCGGGCGGGCGCCTGGGAGTGCGCGGCGTGCTCGTCGCGGAGCATGCCGAGCACCTGGGCGCGGAGGTCCTCCGGCGCCGTCTCCTTGCACGCCCGCTGCACGGCGACCGTGAGCACCACGCCGACCTTCGCCTCGTCGGCGCAGTCGACGCATCCCGCCATGTGCTCGCGGATGTCGGCGGCGTCCTCCTTGCACAGCTCGTTGTGGAGGTACTCCTCGAGCTCGGCCTTCGCCTTCGTGCAGCCGCTGTCGGTCATTTCGTGCTCCCGGAAGTGAATGCGGCGCGGAATCCGCGCTCGCGTGCGTAGTCGGTGAGTCGTTCGCGCAGCATGCGCCGGCCGCGGTGCAGCCGGCTCATGACGGTCCCGACGGGGGTCTTCATGATGTCCGCGATCTCCTGGTAGGAGAAGCCTTCGACATCGGCGAAGTAGACGGCGAGCCGGAAGTCCTCCGGGATCGCCTGGAGCGCCTCCTTCACCGCGGTGTCGGGGAGGTGGTCGATCGCCTCCGCCTCGGCCGAGCGGCTGGAAGTGGCCGTGGTCGACTCGGCGCCGCCCAGCTGCCAGTCCTCGAGCTCGTCGATCGCGCTCTGGTAGGGCTCGCGCTGCTTCTTGCGGTACGAGTTGATGAACGTGTTCGTGAGGATGCGGTAGAGCCAGGCCTTCAGGTTGGTGCCCTGCTCGAACTGGCGGAATGCGCCGAACGCCTTCGCGAACGTCTCCTGCACGAGGTCCTGCGCGTCGGAGGGGTTCTTCGTCATCCGCAGACCGGCCGCGTAGAGCTGGTCGATGAAGGGCAGCGCCTGCTGCTCGAAGAGGGAGCGGAGATCGACGGGAGCCTCGACCGGGGCGTCGTCCAGCGACTCCTCGACGGTCTCCACGATCGTCTGCTCCGCGTCGGCGGGCTCGGGAGCCTCGTCGGCGGGGGTGGTGCGGGGTTCGTCGTCGCGAGTCATCACGAGCGATTCTAGAGCGGCGGCACGGCGGACGACCGGGGTTGCGGCGCGAGGGCGCCTTCGGGCGACGGGCCTGCTGCTCCGGAGGACCGGGGGTGCTGCCGTCATGCTCCGCCTCCGTCACGCTCCTGACGACGCCCTGCGCGCCGACTATCCTGACAACCGATGGTCTTCTCGCGTTATTCCGCCCCCGAGTTCGATCCGTACGGCGACGCCCGTGCGCTCCCCGGCGACGACGCCTGGCCCGCACCCCTCGCGGCCGGCGCTCTCGACGCCGAGGTCGGCCTGCCCGGCTCCAAGTCGCTGACCAACCGGGAGCTGGTGCTCGCCGCTCTGGCGGACGGACCCTCCACGCTGCGGGCGCCGCTGCACTCCCGCGACAGCGCCCTGATGATCGAGGCGCTGCGCTCGCTCGGCACCACGATCCGGGAGTCCGGCTCGACCGGCGGCTTCGGCGCCGACCTGGTCGTGGAGCCCGCGGAGGAGCTGCTCGGCTCGACGACGATCGACTGCGGGCTCGCGGGCACCGTGATGCGCTTCGTCCCGCCGCTGGCCGGCCTCGCGCTCGGCCCCACCACCTTCGACGGCGACGCGTACGCGGCGAAGCGGCCGATGGGGGCGACGATCGCCTCCCTCCGCGCGCTCGGCGTCGACGTCGCCGACGACGGCCGCGGCGCGCTCCCCTTCACCGTCCACGGCTCCGGGGCCGTCCGGGGCGGCGACGTCGTCGTCGACGCCTCGCGGTCGAGCCAGTTCGTCTCGGCGCTCCTGCTGGCCGGCGCCCGCTTCGAGGAGGGACTGCACCTGCGCCACGAGGGCAGCGCCGTCCCCTCCCGGCCCCACATCGACATGACCGTCGCCGCGCTGGCGGCACGGGGCGTCGAGGTCGGCACGCCCGCCGACGGCGAGTGGACCGTCGCGCCGCAGCCCATCGCCGGCGCCGACGTGCTGATCGAGCCCGACCTCTCGAACGCCGCGCCGTTCCTCGCTGCGGCCCTCGTCACGGGCGGCCGCGTCCGGCTTCGCCACTGGCCGGCCGTCACCACGCAGGTCGGGGCGCACCTCGAGCGGATCCTGCCGCTGTTCGGCGCCCGCGTCGAGCGCGACGGCGAGGACCTCGTGGTCACCGGCGGCGACGAGATCCTGGGCGTGGACCTCGACCTGTCGGAGGGAGGCGAGCTCGCCCCCGCCCTCGCCGCCCTCGCCGCGCTGGCCTCCACTCCCAGCACCCTGACCGGGATCGGCCACATCCGCCACCACGAGACGGACCGCCTCGCCGCCCTCGCCGCCGAGATCACCGGCCTCGGCGGCCGGGTCACGGAGCTCGAGGACGGTCTGCGCATCGAGCCGGCCGAGCTCCACGGCGGCCGCTGGCGCACCTACTCCGACCACCGCATGGCCCACGCCGGCGCTCTGATCGGCCTCGTGGTCCCCGGCGTGGTGATCGAGGACGTCGCGACGACAGCGAAGACCCTCCCGCAGTTCCCGGAGCTGTGGACGACCCTCGCCGGATCGGTCTGACCCGTGTCGTGGTGGACGGACAGCGGCCTCGACGCCGACGGTGCTCTCGACGACTTCGACGGGTACGACGAGTCGGACGCGCGGGTGCGCCCGAACCCGAAGGGCACGAAGCCCCGGACCAAGAACAGGCCCGCCTACGAGGACGCCGAGATCGCGATGGTGCTCGGCGTCGACCGGGGTCGCTACACGGTGATGATCGGCGACGGGACGCCCGAGGAGCACGAGTTCACGGCGGCCCGGGCCCGCGAGCTGCGGCGCCAGGCGATCGTGGCCGGCGACCGCGTCGACGTGGTCGGGGACTCCAGCGGCGACGAGGGGACGCTCGCCCGCATCGTCCGCATCCGCGAGCGGTCGACCCTCCTCCGCCGCAGCGCCGACGACACCGACGCGATCGAGCGCGTGATCGTCGCCAACGCCGACCAGATGCTCTGCGTGGTGGCCGCCGCCGACCCCGAGCCCCGGACCCGGCTGGTCGACCGCTACCTCGTCGCCGCCTTCGACGCCGGGATCACTCCGATGCTCTGCATCACCAAGACCGACCTCGCGGACCCGGCCCCGTTCCTCCGCAACTTCGAGGGGCTCGACCTCCGCGTGTTCCTCTCGAGCCAGGACGAGCCGCCGGTCGACGAGATCGCCGACGCCCTCCTCGGCCACGAGACCGTGGTCGTCGGGCACTCCGGAGTCGGCAAGTCCACCCTCGTGAACAAGCTCGTCCCGGACGCGCACCGGGCCATCGGGCGCGTGAACACCGTGACGGGCCGCGGCCGGCACACCTCGTCCTCCACCGTCTCGCTGCGCGTGGAGCGCGGCGACCGGCACGGCTGGGTGATCGACACCCCCGGCGTCCGCTCGTTCGGACTCGGCCACGTGAACACCGACAACATCCTCGGCGCGTTCACGACCCTCGCCGTGATCGCCCGGGACTGCCCGCGCGGCTGCACGCACCTGCCCGACTCCCCCGACTGCGCCATCATCGAGGCGGTCGAGGGCGGACTGCTGGGCGCCAGCGGACCGGAGCGCCTCGACTCGCTCCAGCGCCTCCTGACCACCTTCGCCACGACCGACGGAAGCAGACGATGACCGACCTCTCCCCCCTCCCCGCCGAGGCGCGCCTCGCCGCCGGCGACTCCGCTCCGGAGTTCACGCTGCCGAACCAGGACGGCGAGCCCGTCTCGCTCGCGGACTACCGCGGACGGCGCGTCATCCTGTTCTTCTACCCCGAGGCCGACACCCCCGGCTGCACCACGGAGGCCTGCGACTTCCGCGACAACGCGGCGTCCCTCCGCGACTCCGGCTACGAGGTCCTCGGGATCTCGCGGGACGCCCCGGAGGCGCTGCGCCGCTGGGCCGACGCCCAGGGCATCGCGTACCCGCTGCTGAGCGACCCCGACATGACCGTGCACCGCGCGTACGCGGTGTGGGGCGAGAAGAGCCTCTACGGCAAGACCGTCGTCGGCGTGCTGCGCTCGACGTTCGTCGTCGGAGCCGAGGGAGCGCTCGAGTTCGCGCAGTACGGCGTCCGGGCGACCGGGCACGTGCAGGCGCTCCGCAAGAAGCTGAAGCTCGTCTGACCCCGGGGCGCGCGGTGCAGGTCATCGTGCGCCACCGGCTCTCGGGGTTCCGCTCGTATGCGAGCATCTCTCATGTCGACGTGAGCGGCACCGCCCGGTGCCCCGTCGGGACGAGGGGTGGTCAGGGTGCGCTCGAATGCTCGCAGGACGACGGCCGCAGCGGCGATCGCGGTCGTGGCCGCTGTACTGGCGGGCTGCACGCCACCGGAGCCGGCGCTCACCGCCGCCAGGGTGCTGCAGGCGGTGTCCGTCGCCGTCTCGTTCGACGGGGGTGTCCGTGCGATCGAGGGGACGGCCCTCGCCGTCGGCGACGACCCGTCCGACACCTCGGCGACCACCACCGTCTACGATCCCCCCGAGGTCGCCGCCGACCTGCCGGTCCGTGTGCGGCCCTCGTGGCGTACCGCCGACGCCTCGGGCACCGATCCGGCCGACCTCGCCGGGCGCTCGGGTCGGATCGAGATCTCGCTCGCGGTGGAGAACCTGACGGTCCGACCCGAGGAGGTCGCGTTCGACGCGGCCGGTCGTGCAGCCCGCCGCAGTGCACTCGTCGGCGCTCCGCTGACGATCGCAGCCTCCGCGGTCCTGCCGGGCGTCTCGCCGAGTCGCGTCGTCACCGAGAGCGAGTCGGGGGCCGTCACCAACGGCGTGCTCAGCCGTGACGAGCACGGAGACGCCGTCGTCCAGTGGGCCGCTCTCCTCGCTCCCCCGGGCGGTGGCGCGACGGCGACGCTGACCCTCGTCGCCGACGTCGCCGACTTCGCCGTCCCCGCCTTCGACCTGGCGGTCCAGCCCGGCCTGAGCACCGACCCGACCACCGAGGGGGCGCTGGGCGCCGCGTTCGACTCCTCCGACGCCTCGCCGCTCGCCCTCGAGCGCCGCACGATCGAGGTCGTCACCGCGGTGGACGACCTGCTGACGCAGGCCGGCACCACCGTCGCCGAGGTGCGGGCCTCGCTCGACGCGACCTCCGAGACTCTCGGTGTCCGCACGGCCGAGGAGCTGCGGGCCGGCGCCGCCTCGACGGCGGCCTCGATGCAGAGCCTCTCCGGGCAGCTCGGCGCGCTCCGGGCGCAGCTGTCGTCGACGGTCTCGGGCACCGAGTCCGGCCTGCTGGCGCAGCTGTCCGAGGCGATCGACGCGGTGGACGCCCTGCTGGGCGATACATCGGCCGCGGTGCCGCCGCCGACGGTCTCGGGCAGCGGATGCGGAGTCGCCGTCGACGGCGGCCGCTCCGGCTCGATCCACTCCGAGCTGCTGCGGCTCACGGCCGAGCTCGACGCGTACGGAGCGGCGGCCGAGTCCTGCCGCGACGAGGTCGTCGCGGCTGTCCGTGCTGCCGCGGGGCCGGCACAGCCCTCCGCCGAGACCTGCAAGGCACCCTCGACCACCTGCTCCCTCGCCGCCTCCGGAGCCGCCGTCGACACCGTGCTGCTCGGGATGCTCGATCGCGGGCAGGACCTCGTCGACTCCCTGCAGCCGGAGCTGATGGACGGCGTGCAGGCCGGGTTCGCCGCCCTCGCGAGCAGGGTGGACGCCGCGTCGGCCTCGGTGGACACCCTGGCCGACCCGGAGGGATCCGTCACCCGGGCACTCGCCGCCCTGTCGGCGACGCTGGACGAGCTCGACGCGGACACCGCGGGCCTGGAGACGACGGTCGCCTCGGTCGGCACCGCCGCCACGACCGCCCTGGACGAGCTCGGCACGCCGACCAGCACGGGGTCGCTGTCGGCGCAGAACCAGGAGCTGGCCGATCGGCTCTGCGAGCTGTCGCCGGCGACACAGTCCCCTGCTGCCGCACCCACGCCGACCGGGCGCCCGACGCGCGCACCCGTGGAGGTGACCCGGGGCTCCGTCGAGGAGCTCCGCGCCTACCTGACCGCGACGCCCTGCTCCGGCACGGGCCGCCTCGACGCTCCCGACGGCTATCCGGCCCCCCTGGCCGATCGGCTGAGCGACCAGGTCCACGCGTGGACCGCCGTCGCCTCCACCGTCGGCAGCACCGGCGCTAGCGCCGACCTCGCCGCCCTGCGCGCCGCGCTCGCCACGGTCCGCGGAGGCGTGGCCGAGGCCGGCACGACGGCCGGCTCGGACGACACGCGCCTCACCGGCCTGCTCGCCTCCCTCCGCACCGGCGTCGACGCGCTGACCGCTCAGCGCGACGCCCTCGGCACCCGCATCGACGCTCTCGGTGCCCAGCAGGACGCTCTCGCACCGGCGATCCAGAAGGCGTTCGCCGAGGCGGACACGGCAGCCGCATCCGCGGTCACCGCACTCCTCGACGAGCAGGTGCGGCGGATCTCGACGCGCTCCGGCGCCGACGCCGACGCGGTCGTCGCGATGTTCGACCGGTCGGTCTCGAGCCTGCGCACGGCCTCCTCCGGCATCCGCTCCGACGGTGCAGCGACGGTGGACGCCGGGCACCGGGCTCTCCGCACCGCGGAGGCCCGGATCGGCGGGGCCGTCTCCGAGCGGACGCGCGCCTCCCTGGCCGGCATCGCGACGACGATCGACGCCTCGACCCGCGACACCGACGCGGCCGCCGCGCTCCTCGCAGCCGATCTGCACAAGGTGCTCCTGGACCTCGGTGACCGGACGGTCGGCGGCTCCGGCCTGCTCGGATCGATGACCACGAGTGCCGCGAAGGTCGGCACCGCCGACGTGCAGCTCGCCCTCGCCTCGCAGAGCGCACGGGGCTACGCCGCGGTGCGATCCGAGGACGTCTCGGGCATCCTGCTGGCGCAGGCCCAGGAGCGGGCCTCCCTCCGCGCCGGGGATGAGCTTCCCGCGTTCCACCTCGACCTGCCCGAGGGCACGCGGACCCGGACGGTCTACTCCTTCCGTATCGGGGACGAGCGATGACCCGCCTGGGCAGGCGCGAGGCGCAGCACCCCCGCACCGCCCGACGGAGCCCGATGCTGATCGGCGGCGCCGTCGCCCTCCTCGGCGTCAGCGGTGCCCTCGTCTCCCTCCTGCCCCCGCAGTCCGCCCCGATGACGGAGGTCGCCGCTCTCCCGGTCGGCTTCTCGTGCGCCCGGGTGCCCGAGCAGCTGACGCTCGGGGTGGTGGTCTCGCTCAGCTCGGCTCCGGGCGAGGGCGCGGAGTGGAAGGACGCGGCGAACGGTGCCGTCGTCGCAGCGCACCGGTCAGCGATGGGCGGCTGCGAGATCGGTCTCGTCGCCGTCGACGACCACGGGACGCCCGAGGGTGCCCGCGCCGCCGTCGAGGAGCTGACGGGCCAGGGCGTGTCCGGCCTCGTCCTCGCGACCCACGGCACCCACACCGCTGCGGCCGTGGACGCCGCTCGGGCAGCGGGGACAGCGGCCGTCCTCCCGTACGGAGGCGACCCCGCCCTGCCCGGCGACGGCGTCTGGTCCCTCGGACCCGACACCGCCTCGACCGACGCGGCACTCGTGGAGGAGGCCGGCGGAGGCGCCCGGGTACTCCTCGTCGACACCGGTGGAGGCACCCCGACCGGTCTCTCGCCCGCCGCGACGGTGACCGCCGATCCCGGCGCCACCGCGGACGTGATCATCACCGCCGCCCGCCCGCACCTCGAGGGCGAGCCGGCGGTCGAGCGCGTCGTCGTGTCCGGCCCCGCCGCGGCGCAGGCGACGGCGGTCGCCGCTCTGCAGGCGGCGGGGGCGTCCGTCCCGATCCTGCTCACGCCCGACGCGCTGAGCCCCGCCTTCACTCCCGCCCTGGCCGCGGCCGGAGGCACCCTCTCGGGAGATCTGACGACGATCGGCACGGATTCCGGCGACGCGGTCGCCCTCCGCGGCGACGAGCGCGGACGCGCGGCCTCCGCGTTCCTGGGGGCCGTGCGGATGACCGCCGACGATGCCGCGCGGGCGACCCTCCTCGGCGACCGCGCGTTCCGCGATCTCGCCGCGGTCGCGGACGCCCCCAGCCACGACGCCGTCGTGGCGCTCGTGCGAGCCGCGGCCGTCGCAGGCAGCAGGGAACCCTCGGCGGTCGCCGCCGCATTCCGGGGATCCACGATCGGACCGACGGACGGGCTCGCCGGTCCGCCGCTCGACTTCGGCGCCGCGCACGCTCTGGACGCCCCGGCACTCCCCCTCCACTCCTCGCCGCAGCGTCTCGGCCTGCGGCCCGCCGACCCGCCGCTGCTCTGGTTCGCCGGACAGCCCCGACCGTGAGCCCCCGGTGCGACTCCTCCTCGACCTCGACGGCACCCGCTCCGACATCGACCTCGGCCGCCACCGCGACTCCGTGACACTCGGCGAGCTGATCGCCACCGCCACCGGGCACCGCCTCCCGCCCGGGACGGCCCTCGCCGTCGACACCGCCCTGCATCCTGTGGAGACCCGGCTGGCCGATCTGCTGCTGCTCGAGGGAACGCGGATCGCCCGCTCCCCCCTGCCCCGACCTGCCACGGCCCGCGGGTGGACGGCCGTGCTGTCGGGCGGTCTCGGCGCGGGAGCCGTGGTCGAGATCCCGCGGGGCCGTGCGCTGATCGTGGGCCGCTCCCCGCACGCCGACGTCGTCCTCGACACGGCGAGCGCCTCCTGGGAGCACTTCTCGGTGACCCGCGAGGGCGACGGCCTGCGGGTGCGCGACGCCGACAGCACCAACGGCACTCTGGTCGACGGCGTCTCCGCGACGGGGGACGGGGTCCTCGTCTCCGACGCCGCGGTCGTGATCGCCGGTGGGGCGGCTCTCCGACTGCGCCCCGCGCCTCCCGAGCTCCTCGCGCCCGAGCCGGGGAGCACGGACAACGTCACCGCGACGGCGACCGTGCCCTTCAACCGGCCGCCGCGACCGGGACGTCCGGCGGCCGGCGAGGCGGTCGTCCCGCCGGCCCGCCTCGAGATCGCCTCCGCCACGACCTTCAGCGTGATCACCGTCGCCGCGCCGCTCGTCCTCGCCTTCGCGATGGTCCTCATCATGGGCGATGCGCGCTACGCCCTCTTCGCCGCGCTCAGCCCCGTGGCTGGGGTGGGCATGTGGTTCGAGCAGCGGCACCGGCACGCCCGAGCGACCCGGTCCGAGGAGCAGCGCTACGGCGAGGCGCTGCAGACGCTCCGCGACGCCATCGCCCGTTCCGCGCGTGTCGAACGGGCCCGCCTCGAGGAGGACGCGCCCGACCCGGCGACGACGATCCGCCGGGCGGCGCTGCCCGCCACGTCGCTGTGGCAGCGGCGCGCGACCTCCGCCGATGTGCTCCGCCTGCACATCGGCGTCGGCGACGTCCCGTGGTCTCCCCCGCTCGATCAGCGCGGAGTGCCGCGGCTCGAGGAGGAGGTGCGCGCGATCCTCGCGGTGAGCGTCGTCCCGAGCGCGCCGGTGTCCATCGATCTCGCGGACTCGGGCGTCGTCGGGATCGTCGGCGACCGCGAGGGCGGCCTCGCTCTGGCGAGGAGCCTGCTCTGCCAGGCGGCGGTCCACTGCGGTCCGGCCGACCTGGCGATCGGGGTGTTCTGCGACCGGCGACGGGACTCCGACTGGAGCTGGGCCTCCTGGCTCCCCCACACACGTCTGCCCGGGGGTGGACGCCGCCTCTCCGACCGGCGCGACCGCAGCTCCGAGCTCCTCCGCGCCCTCCGCGACGAGGACTCGCCGCGCGTGCTCCTGGTGCTCGACTCCGACGTGCTGACCGAGGGACGCGCCGCTCCGGCGCGCGAACTCCTCGGACTCGGCCGCGGCGAGCGCGAGGCGGCGACCCGGATCTCCGGCCTCGTCCTCGCGGCGTCGGAGGAGCAGCTCCCCGCCTCCTGCACGGTCGTCGTCCGGGTCGGAGCGGACGCCTCGGCGGTCCTCTCCCGGCCCGACGAGCGGATCACCGTCGAGGACGTGGTGCTCGCCGGTCTCGCCTCCTCCACGGCCGAGCGCTGTGCGCGCGACCTGGCGCGCTTCGAGGACCCGGAGCTCGTCACCGCGGGGGCGGCCCTCTCCGCGCTCGTGCGGCTGCCGCCGCTCCTGGGCGCCGATCGTCCGACCGCCGCGGACGTCCGGCGGTGGTGGTCGAGCGCCCGGGGCGTGCGCGCGCCCGTCGGCTCGTCCGAGCACGGTCCGCTCGTGGTCGATCTCGTCGCCGACGGCCCGCACGGCCTGGTCGGCGGCACCACGGGCTCGGGCAAGAGCGAGTTCCTGCGCTCCTTCGTGGCCGGCCTCGCGGCCTGGAACGATCCGACTCGCCTCACCTTCGTGCTCATCGACTTCAAGGGAGGTGCAGCGTTCGCGTCCTGCGAGCGGCTCCCGCACACGATCGGCACCATCAGCAACCTCGACGCCCAGCTCGCCGACCGCGCGCTGCGCTCGCTCCAGGCCGAGATGCGGCGTCGTCAGCGGCTCTTCGCCGCCGCCGGCGAGGGTGTCGACGACCTCGACGCGTACTGGGCCACCTCGCCGCCGGAGCCGATGCCGCGGCTCCTGCTCGTCGTCGACGAGTTCGCCGTTCTCGCGAAGGAGCATCCCGACGTCCTGACGTCCCTCGTGAGCGTCGCCGCGGTCGGCAGGACGCTCGGCGTGCACATGATCCTCGCCACCCAGCGTCCTGCCGGAGTGGTGAACGACGACATCCTCGCCAACACCAACCTCCGCGTCGCCCTCCGGGTGCAGAGCCGGGACGACTCCGCCGACGTGATCGGAGTCGCGAGCGCGGCCGGGATCTCCCGCTCCCAGACCGGCCGGGCGTACGTGAAGCGGGGCCAGAACGACATCTCGCCCGTCCAGACGGCGCTGGTCACCGGTCGCGCGGAGGCGCCGGCCGTCGAGGCGATCGAGGTCCGCCCGGTCGGACCCACGGGCGTCCCCGTCGAGGGCCCCTCCCCGGTCGCCGCCGAAGAGACGGCCCCGACCGATCTCGACCTCCTGATCGACGCGGTGGTCGAGGCGGACGCCGCTTCGGGCTTCGGCCCTCCCCGCCCGATCTGGCCGGAGCCGCTCGAGGACACCGTGGCCCTCAGCGGGTTCGGTGCGGAGGAGTCCGACCTCGGTCGCGTCGTCGGCGACGTCCTGCACGTCGCACTCTCGGACGACCCCGACCGGCAGCGCCGGACGCCGACCGGCTGGGATCTGGGCGAGGGGAACCTGCTCCTCATCGGCATCCCCGGCAGCGGCACCAGCACGGCGCTCGCGTCGATCGCACTGACGGCCGCCCGCCACTTCCCCCCGGACGAGCTCGACCTCTACGTCCTCGATGCCGGTTGCCGCGACTCCGCCCCGCTCGCGCGACTCCCGCACACCGTCTCCTACGCCGGCGCAGGTGGCGGATCCCACGAGAAGCAGACCCGGTTCCTCCGTCACCTCCGCGACGAGGTGCGCCGGCGCCGAGCATCGCCCGGGGGCCACCGTCGTGCGCTGGTGCTCGTCGACGGTCTCGCGACTCTGAAGGACGAGTTCCAGGACTGGGAGGGCCTGGCTCTGATGGAGGCGTTCACCCGCGCCTACGCCGACGGACCGGAGCTCGGCCTGCACTTCGCGGTGACGAGCACCCGGGCGAGGGCGATCCCCTCGGTGATGGAGGAGGTCACGACGCAGAAGTGGCTGTTCCGCCTCGCCGACCCGCAGGACTACGCCGCCGCCGGGGTGAAGCCGGTGCAGGCGCCGGCAGCAGTGCCGGGGCGCTGCGTTCTCACCTCGTCGCTCCTGCAGACGCAGGTCGCGACTCCGAGGGCCGGTCTCGACGACGCGATCGCCGAGCTCGCGGCCGCTTGGCCGGATGCGCGCGGCAGGACGAGCACGGTCGGCACGCTTCCCGACAGGGTCGCCGTGAGCGCGCTCGGGATCGAGGCCCGCTTCGATCGCGAGCCGTGGCTGCTCCCGATCGGCCTCGGCGAGTCGGACCTCGCCCCGCTGGCGTTCCAGGTCTTCGAGGGCGAGCACGTCGTCATCGCCGGACCCGCCCGATCGGGCAAGTCGACCGTGCTGCTCGCCCTGGCCGAGGCGGCGCGGGCCGCCGGCTCGGTCGCCGTCTGGGGAGTGTGCGATCGACGCTCCCCGCTCAGGGGCGCCGACCTCGACCGACTCGCCGTGGGCGCGGAGGAGCTCCGCACCCTCCTCACGTCGCTGTCGACGGAGGAGGGCCCCGTGCTGCTCCTTCTCGACGACGCCGAACGCTGGGACGACACCGACCAGGCGCTGATGAGGCTGGTCTCGTCGGGTCGCCCGGGACTCTGCGTCGTGCTGGCCGGCCGGTCGAGCGAGCTCCGCAGCCATTTCGGGAACTGGACGAAGAAGGCGGCGGCCTCCCGCTCCGTGCTGCTGCTCCAGCCCGACATCGACAACGACGGCACTCTCCTCGGCGCGCAGATCCCGCGGCGCTTCCCCGTCCCGCCCACGGTGGGCCGGGGCTTCGTCAGCCTCGACGGCGAGATCCACTTCGTGCAGTCGGTCTCGCCGACGCCGGCGGACGGCGGCGGATCAGCGCCCTCGGGCGGGTGATCGCGCCTCCGCCACCGAGTCGATCGGCGCGTCCTCCTCGAGAGCGCTCCGATCACTCCGAGACGCACCGATGGAGGTGCGCGGAGGAAGGAGCGCGGAGACGACGAGCACGTCCCGCCCCCGCTCGCCGGAGCACGCAGGGGCGGGACGGCCGGTCAGCTCCCTCCGCCGGCGGCGAAGATGTTCTGCGAGATCGTCGCCAGCTGGCCGCGCAGCTCCTCGAGCTCCTGCTTGGCCTTCTCGAGGGCCGACTTCGTCTCCGGCCAGGTCGACGAGCGGAACTGCGAGGCCAGCGGACCATCCCAGACGTTCGGGTCGGACAGTGTCCGCCCCTGTGCGTCGAGCCGGCTGATCTGATCGGCGAGGCCGCCGTTGACGATCGACTGGATCTGCTGGATCGCGGACTTCGCCTCGTCGGTCGAGAGAACACGTGACATGGATCACACCTTTCTACCCCTGCGGACGGGACCGTCCCGACCGCTCCCCACTCCACCAACGTTTCATGAGGATGTCTCGTCATGGTAGAAGGCAAGACAGCACAGACGGCTCGCGTGGCGTCGACGGCTCGACACTGGCGCGGGAGGTCGACTCACTCGCGAGTGGTGATCGCGAAGGGACTGCTCGAGAGGTCCGAGAACGCGCCCACTCGGGCGCGCAGCTCGCAGGACGGAGTCACCGTGAGGGCGGTCACCGTCAGCCCGTCGGACGACACGGCGACCGCGCCGCCGCAACCGTCGCTGAACCGCACGCCCTCCACTCCGCCCGCGATCGCGTCGAGCATGCTGCTCGCCGGCGCGGACGACGGCGTCGCCAGCAGGGGATTCACGGGGTCCGCCCCGCTCGGCCAGACCGGCACCAGCGTCACCGGCAGCGGGGTCCGGCCGACCGTCCGCGCGGGAGTCTCGATCCGCACATCCCGCAGCCGCTGCACGGGATACGCCGTCCCGGTGACCGCAGGGTCGGCCACCGCCTGTGCCGTCGCTGATGCGGCCGCCGCGAGCCACCCGTCCAGGGCGCTCTGCTCGGCCACCGCGATCGGCACGGTCGCCGTGACGTCGACGATCCCCTGCGCCGGGACGTGCAGGTCCGTCAGGCTCCAACCGCAGCCGACCCCGACTCCGGTGACGCTCGGCCGGTTGCGCACCGCCGTCACTCCGGACCAGCTGGCCGCGGGGCACGCCGCCGCGGCGTCCGGGCCCGGCAGCACCTCGAGGAAGGACCCCGAGAGGGGCGCGCTCTGGGCGGAGTAGGAGATCTCGACGACCACGGCCCGTCGCTCCGCGTCCCAGGTGGCCGATCGCGTCACTCCGAGGCCCGTCGGCAGCGGCCGGTCCTGCTGCCGGGCCGACAGGTCGGCATCCGGTGCCGAGGCCCGTGCTCCGCCGCCGCGCGGCTGGACGGCGAGGAGCACCGCCCCGATGAGCAGGACGCCGGCGCCGACGGCGGCGAGAATCATCCGCAGACGTCCGCCGCGCCCCCGCCGAGCAGGAGCCTCGAACGGCCGTTCCGCCAGGCGCAGCTCGCGGCGCGGCACCGGGCGGAGCACGGTCGCCTGCGACGACGGGCCGAGCTCGGGAGCGGGCCCCTCCTCCACCGGCTCCGACGACATCTCCACCGCCATCCCGCGGAGGACCGTGCCCGGGCGCTCGGCCTCCTCGAACTCCGCCGCGCCCGCCGCGAGCGGCAGCGCCGGCAGCCCGGCCAGCGCCGGGGAGAGGCGTCGCAGGATCCCCCCCGCCTCCGCAGCCGTCGGCCGCGACGCCGGATCCTTCGCGAGCATCCGGTCCAGGAGCGACGCGAGCCGCGGCGGCAGATCCAGCGGCGGCGGGAGCATCGCGACGTGCCGGTAGGCGACCGCGACGTCGGCGCCGGGGCCCGCGAAGGGGGTCCGGCCGCACAGCAGCTCGTAGAGCAGGATCCCCGTCGAGTAGACGTCGCTCGGCGGGCCGGCCGCTCCGGTGGCGAGCATCTCGGGCGAGAGGTACTCCGGCGTCCCGATGACACCCGTCGTCGCGCGCGGCCCCTCGGCGACCACGTGAGCGATGCCGAAGTCGGAGACGCGGACGGCGGAGCCCGCATCGTCCGCACTCTCCGCGAGCAGGACGTTGTCGGGCTTCACGTCCCGGTGGACCGTGCCGATCGCATGCGCGGCGGCGAGAGCGTCGAGGATCGAGGCCGCCACGGGCAGCGCATCGACCGCCAGGAGGGTGCCCTCGTCCCGCAGCAGCTCCCGCAGCGATCCGCCGCCGACGAGCTCCATCACGATCCCGAGCGTCTCCCCCTCCACGACGAGGTCGAGCACCTCCACGACGTGCGGGTGCCGCAGACGGGTGAGCACCGACCTCTCACGGACGAACCGCTCGACCAGGCCCGCGTCGTGCACGTGCTCATCGCGGAGGAGCTTCGCCGCGCGGTCCGGCCCCTGCGCGTCGGCGACGCGCCACACCTCGCCCGCGGCACCCGAGCCGATCCGCTCGAGCAGGCGGTAGCGCGCCCCTAACGGATCCCCGGCACTCCTCGCCATGCCGCCTCCCGCTCCGAGCTTCCGTCATCTTCGAGAGGAAGCGTAGCGGAGACCGCTCGGGCGGATCAGCGGTGGCGCATCGGCCGGATCAGAACCCCTCGTTGGCGCGCGGTGCGTAGTCGGCGCCCAGCGCCTCCAGCTCGTCGGCGGTCAGCTCCACGTCCAGCGACGCGACCGCGTCGTCGAGGTGGTTGAGCTTCGTGGCTCCGACGATCGGAGCAGTGACCGCCTCCTGCTGCCGGACCCAGGCGAGCGCCACCTGCGCACGGGGCACGCCGCGCTGCTCGGCGATGCGTGCGACGGTCGCGACGGTCCGCCGGTCGGCCTCCTCCTGCTGGCGGTAGAGGGTGCCGCCGAAGACGTCGGTCTCGGTGCGCGCCGTGGTCTCGTCCCAGTCGCGGGTGAGCCGGCCCCGGGCGAGCGGCGACCACGGGATCACGCCGACTCCCTGGTCGACGCAGAAGGGGTGCAGCTCGCGCTCGTCCTCGCGCTGGATCAGGTTGTACTGGTCCTGCATCGAGACGAACCGCGTCCAGCCGCCCAGATCCGCGGTGTACTGCGCCTTCGCGAACTGCCACGCCCACATGCTCGAGGCGCCGATGTAGCGCGCCCTGCCCGAGCGGACGACGTCGTGGAGCGTCTCCATCGTCTCCTCGATCGGCGTCTCGGGGTCCCAGCGGTGGATCTGGTAGAGGTCGACGTAGTCCGTGCCGAGACGTCGGAGGCTGTCGTCGATCGCGCTGAGGATGTGCCGCCGCGAGAGGCCGCCGCCGTTGGGGCCGGGGCGCATCCGCCCGTGGACCTTCGTGGCGATCACGACCTCCTCGCGGACCGCGAAGTCCGCGAGCGCCCGGCCGACGAACTCCTCGCTCGTGCCGTCGGAGTAGACGTCCGCCGTGTCGAACGTGGTGATCCCCAGGTCCAGCGCCCGCCGGAGAAAGGTCCGCGACTCCTCCTCGCCCATGCTCCAGCCGTGGGCCCCGCGGTCGGGAGCGCCGAAGCTCATGCAGCCGAGGACGATCGAGGAGATCTGCAGGCCGCTGGAGCCGAGTCGGGTGGAGTCCATGCGCGTCGCTTCCGTGTCGAGGAGGGGGTCCCTCCAGCGTCGCACCCGCGAGCGGCGGCGCGCCAGCCGTCCGACTACACGGTCGGATCACGACGAGTGGCGGCGACCACGCTCGGGAGGAACAGCGCGACGACGGCCACCACGGCCGGCGCCAGCAGCGCCCAGCCGATGTCGGGCACGGCGTACTGGCCCTGGAAGGCGCCGAGCGCCACGGCCATCATCACCAGCTGGATCGTCAGCGCCGACGCGCGCATCCAGCCACGCCGTCGCACGGCGCCGAGCGTCGTCGCGGCGGCCCAGCACACGGCGATCAGCGCGAGGACGACGATGGCGATCCCTCCGCCGACCGTGTCGGCCCGGGTCGTCAGCAGCTCGAGCACGAGCCACGCCGCGACCCCGGCCACGGCGAGCGTCTCGAGCGCCAGGACCGCGATCAGCACCACCAGACCGAGCGGCCGGGAGGCGGTCGGGCGGGGTCCGCGGGACCCGTTCGCGTCAGCGGTCACAGGCACATCCCATCCAGGACTCTTGATTCGGGCTCATCCCCGTGACAGGCTAGTCCAGTTCGTTTCACCGCTCACAGGGTCGTGGGTTTCCGCCGATGTGAACATCCGATCGCGCCGCGCCGTCAGGCACGGGGGCGAGCCGGATGACCAGCACTGGAGCCGGGTGGCCGACGCAGTGCTCGCGCATCGCGTCGAGTGCACCGGCAAGAACCGAGCGTTCTCCCGTCCACCACCCCGATCCACCCCGCGCTCCAGCACGGGGCCTCGTGGCGTGCGCCGGTGAGGGCGCGGAGGTCGAGTACTGGTCGGGATCGTCGGCGTGGATCGATCATCCCACCCGAACACTGCGTGGTTCCTCCACGCACGCCTTCACACAAGGAGCACCCGCATGGACTGGCGCGACAAGGCCGCTTGCCTCACCGCAGACCCCGAGCTTTTCTTCCCGGTCGGCAACACCGGCCCGGCCGTGGACCAGATCGAGAAGGCGAAGTCGGTGTGCGCACGCTGCACCGTCACCGAGGTCTGCCTCCAGTACGCCCTCGAGACCGGCCAGGACTCGGGCGTGTGGGGCGGCCTCAGCGAGGACGAGCGCCGAGCCCTGAAGCGCCGCGCCGCCCGCGCACGACGCGCCTCCTAGGCGCACGAGCCGCTCGGCGGCACGAACGACCCCGACCCCCGTCGCCTCTCGGCAGCGGGGGTCGCGTCGTCTCCGGGCTCAGGAGCGGGCGCGCTCCAGCCACCGCAGCGGCACCTCGATGGTGACCTCGGTGCCGCGCCCGACGAGCGTGTGCCAGTCGATGGTGCCGCCGAGCTCGCCCTGGATGAGCGTGCGCACGATCTGCGTGCCCAGGCCCGATCCGACCTTGCCCTCCGGCAGCCCGACGCCCGTGTCGCGCACCTTCACCGTGAGCTCGTCATCGCTGCGCGAGGCGACGATCTCCACGTCGCCCTCCCGTCCGGCCAGGCCGTGCTCGACGGCGTTGGTGACCAGCTCGGTCAGGGCGAGGGCGAGCGGAGTCGCGTACTCGCTGGGCAGATTGCCGAAGCTCCCCGTCAGCTTCGGGTGCACCGTGGTGTTGTGGGTCGAGGCGACCTCGGCGATCAGCAGCAGCACCCGGTCGAAGACCGCGTCGAAGTCGACGTTCTGGTTCAGCCCCTCCGAGAGCGTGTCGTGCACGACCGCGATGGCGGCGACGCGGCGCATCGCCTGCGTGAGCGCCTCCCGGGCGAGGTCGGAGTGGGTGCGCCTGGCCTGGATCCGCAGCAGCGAGGCCACGGTCTGCAGGTTGTTCTTCACGCGGTGGTGGATCTCACGGATCGTCGCGTCCTTGGTGATGAGCTCCCGCTCCTGGTGGCGCAGCTCCGTCACGTCGCGGCACAGGACAACGGCGCCGACCCGCTCGCCGCGGTCGCGGATCGGGATCGCGCGCAGCGACACCGTCACTCCGCGGGCCTCGATGTCGGTGCGCCACGGCGCCCGGCCGGTCACGACCAGCGGGAGCGACTCGTCGATGACGACCTTCCCCGCGATCAGCTTCGTGGTGACCTCGGCGAGCGACTCCCCCTCGAGCTCGTCGGCGAAGCCGATGCGGTTGAACGCCGAGAGGGCGTTGGGGCTCGCGAACGTGGTGACGCCGTCGACGTCCAGGCGGATCAGTCCGTCGGACGCGCGCGGCGCCCCGCGACGAGGACCGGTCGGCGCGCCCAGGTCCGGGAAGTCGCCCGAGGCGATCATCGAGAAGAGGTCGTTCGCGCAGTCGTTGAACGTCAGCTCCTGCCGGCTCGGCGTGCGCGTCTCGCTGAGGTTGGTGTGGCGCGTGACGACCGCGATGGGGCGGTCCGTCGTCCCGCCGTCGGAGGCCCCCAGGCGGCGCAGGACGGGCACCGCGCGCACGCGGGTGGGCGTCTCCTCGAACCAGTCCGGGGCGGAGGTGTCGACGATCCGCGCGGTCTCGAACGCCTCGACGACCTGGGCGCGCCACTCCGACTTGATCCTCTGCCCGACGAAGTCGCGGTAGAAGAGCGTCGCCGCGCTGCTGGGGCGCGCGTGGGCGACGGCGACGAAGCTGTCGTCGGCCGTGGGCACCCAGAGCACGATGTCGGCGAAGGCCAGGTCGGCGAGCAGCTGCAGGTCGCCGACGAGCAGGTGCAGCCATTCGACGTCCGCTTCGTCGGATCGGCCGTGGGAGAGGACGAGGTCACTGAGGGTCGACACCCGACAAGCCTAGGGCGCGGCCGGGCGGCGCACGCCGGGCTCGCTGTCCACAGCTCGGGACGGCCGACGATTATCCACAGTCTGCGCCCCTGCCTTCCATGAGCATCCCTCGACTGCTTCGATGAGGTCGTCCTCGCGTGCCGACCCAGCGCGCCCCGCCCGTCGAGCAGAGAGGTGACCCGGACCCGTGAACAGCTCGTCCTGCCCCAGGAGATCGCCGCATGAGCCTTCCCCTCCACGCCTTCGACTACCGCACCCTCCCCCTCGACCCCGAGGCGGCCGTGGAGCGGCTCACCCTCGCGGAGTTCTTCGCCCCGCAGCCTGCGACCCGCGCGGAGCTGCCCGAACCGGAGCCCCTGCTCGCCCGGCTCACGCACCTCGTGATCGAGATCCTCGAGGGCTCGCGCGAGATCGACCAGATCGCGCGGTGGCTGAGCGACGAGGTCTACCACCACCTGCAGAAGCGGGTCGTGCTCGCGGCCCGCGCCCGCAGCCTGCGGAAGCGGACGGCGCAGCGCGTCCCGTTCACGGTCGGACGGGTGATCGTCACGGAGCCGCGGGACGGTGTCGTCGAGGGAGTCGTGCTGGTGCATCACCGCGCACGGAGCCGGGCCGTCGCGATCCGGCTCGAAGGCACGGACGCGCGCTGGCGTGCCACCGCGATCAACGTGCTGTGAGGAGCGGGTCAGCGCTCCGGGGCGGCCGCACCGGCCGGGAGCACGATCTCCACTCCCCTGTCGCGCAGGGCCTCCTCGAGCTCCGGGGGCGGCGGGGCGTCGGTGACGAGATGATCCGCGCGACCGAGCTCCGCGACCTCCTCGGGGACGGCTTCACCGCCGCCGACTACGACCGCGTCGGCGGACTCCCTCCCCAGCCCTGCTCGCAAGCGGTGTGCGCAGCGGTGGAGTCGGCGCTCGAGGCCAGCTGCGTCCCCGGGCTCGTCCTCGAGACGGACCGGCCGACGACGATCGGCCTCGGCGACACCTTCGCCGGCGGCTTCGTCTCGGCCCTCGCGCGCGGCGAGTCCTGACGGCGGGCGAGGCGGGCTCCGAGCCTCCGCAGGAACGCCGACGGCCCCGGACACCCGCTGCTGCGGGACCGGGGCCGTCGGCGTCGTCCGGGGAGGACTCAGCGGCGCTTGGACTGCGCGCGCCGCTCCTCACGGTTGGCGGGGGCGTCCGAGCCGCCCGGCTTCTGGCCGAAGGCGCCGGTCGTCGGAGTCTCCTCCGCCTCGCCCTCGGGGAGCGCCTTGCGGGCCTCCTCGGCGCGGGCCTTCGCGGTGGCCGCCTGCTGCACCTGTCCGCGCTGGTCGCGGACCTCGACGCCGCCGGTGTCGCTCGGGGCCGAGTAGCTGAGCTTCTCGGCCGGAGCGACCGGCTGAGCGAGGCCCTTGGCCGCGACTCCGGCGACCTCGCCCTGCTTCTGGGTCACCTCGACCTCGAGGTTGAAGAGGAAGCCGACGGTCTCCTCGCGGATCTGCCCCATCATCTGCTGGAACAGAGCGAAGCCCTCGCGCTGGTACTCGACCAGCGGATCGCGCTGGGCCATCGCGCGCAGGCCGATGCCGTCCTTGAGGTAGTCCATCTCGTAGAGGTGGTCGCGCCAGCGGCGGTCGATCACCGAGAGCACGACACGGCGCTCGAGCTCTCGCATGGCGGGAGAGCCCAGCTGCTCCTCGCGGCGCTGGTAGGCGAGCTGCGCGTC
Source organism: Rathayibacter sp. AY1A2 (assembly GCF_002930935.1). NCBI lineage: Bacteria > Bacillati > Actinomycetota > Actinomycetes > Micrococcales > Microbacteriaceae > Rathayibacter > Rathayibacter sp. AY1A2. Next base: position 312,479 of record NZ_PSTP01000001.1, read on the forward strand.
CGAGAGGATCTCGCGGCGCATGAACTCCTTGTTGATGCGGCCGCGGCTGCCCGCCTCCTGCACCACCTCGTCGATGGTGAGGCTGATCGGGTACAGCGTCTTCAGCTCGGTCCAGAGGGCGTCGAAGTCCCAGTCGTCGCCGTTGCCGTCGCCGGTGTGCACCTCGAGGATCTCGTCGATCACGTCGACGAGGAACTTCTGGGTGCGCTCGTGCAGGTCGTCGCCCTCGAGGATGTGGCGGCGGTCCGAGTAGATCGCCTCGCGCTGGCGGTTGAGGACGTCGTCGTACTTGAGGACGTTCTTGCGGATCTCGGCGTTGCGGGCCTCGACCTGCGACTGGGCGCTGCGGATGGCGCGCGAGACGACCTTCGACTCGATGGCGATGTCGTCCGGGACGTTGCCGCGGCCCATGAGCGCCTCGGCGGCGCCGGAGTTGAACAGGCGCATGAGGTCGTCGGTGAGCGAGAGGTAGAAGCGGCTCTCCCCCGGGTCGCCCTGGCGGCCCGAGCGTCCGCGGAGCTGGTTGTCGATGCGGCGCGACTCGTGGCGCTCGGTGCCGAGCACGTAGAGGCCGCCGGCGGCCTGGACCTTCTCGGCCTCCTCGCCCACCTTCTCCTTGACGGCGGCGAAGACCTCGTCCCACTCTGCCTCGTACTCCTCCGGGGTCTCGGAGGGGTTCAGGCCCTTGGCCGTCATCTCGGAGACCGCGAGGAACTCGGCGTTGCCGCCGAGCATGATGTCGGTGCCTCGACCGGCCATGTTGGTCGCGACGGTGACGGCGCCGAGGCGGCCGGCCTGGGCGACGATGGCCGCCTCCCGCGCGTGGTTCTTGGCGTTCAGGACCTCGTGGCGCACGCCCTTCTTGGCGAGCAGGCGCGAGAGGTACTCGCTCTTCTCGACGCTGGTCGTGCCGACGAGGACCGGCTGCCCGGCCGCGTGGCGCTCCGCGATGTCCTCGACGACCTGGGCGAACTTGACCTGCTCGTTCTTGTAGACGAGGTCGGCGTTGTCGATCCGCTGCATCTTGCGGTTCGTCGGGATCGGGACGACGCCGAGCTTGTAGGTCGACATGAACTCGGCGGCCTCGGTCTCGGCCGTTCCGGTCATGCCGGAGAGCTTCGCGTAGAGGCGGAAGTAGTTCTGGAGCGTGACGGTGGCCAGTGTCTGGTTCTCGGCCTTGACCTGCACGCCCTCCTTCGCCTCGATGGCCTGGTGGATGCCCTCGTTGTAGCGGCGTCCGGCCAGGATGCGGCCGGTGTGCTCGTCGACGATCAGGACCTCGCCGTTCAGCACGACGTAGTCCTTGTCCTTCTTGAACAGCGCGCGCGCCTTGATGGCGTTGTTGAGGAACGAGATCAGCGGGGTGTTCGCCGACTCGTAGAGGTTGTCGATGCCGAGGTAGTCCTCGACCTTCTCGATGCCGGGCTCGAGGACGCCGACGGTGCGCTTCTTCTCGTCGACCTCGAAGTCCTCGCCCTCGTCGAGGCGCTTGGCGAGGTTGGCGAACTCCGCGAACCAGCGGTTCGCCTCGCCCGACGCCGGTCCGGAGATGATCAGCGGGGTGCGGGCCTCGTCGATGAGGATCGAGTCGACCTCGTCGACGATGGCGTAGAAGTGGCCGCGCTGGACCATGTCCTGCGCCTGCCACGCCATGTTGTCGCGGAGGTAGTCGAAGCCGAACTCGTTGTTCGTGCCGTAGGTGATGTCGGCCGAGTACTGCTCGCGGCGCTGCTCCGGGGTCTGGCCCGAGAGGATCACTCCGGTCGTCATGCCGAGGGCGCGGAACACGCGCCCCATCAGCTCGGACTGGTACGACGCGAGGAAGTCGTTGACCGTGACGATGTGCACGCCGCGGCTGGCGATCGCGTTGAGGTAGGCCGGGAGGGTCGCGACGAGCGTCTTGCCCTCTCCGGTCTTCATCTCGGCGATGTTGCCCAGGTGCAGGGCGGCGCCGCCCATGAGCTGCACGTCGAAGTGGCGGAGGCCGAGCGTCCGGCGCGAGGCCTCGCGGACGGCGGCGAACGCCTCCGGCAGTAGGTCGTCGAGGGACTCGCCGTTCGAGTAGCGCTCGCGCAGCTCGACGGTCTCGTTCTTCAGCTCCTCGTCGCTGAGGTGCGTGAAGTCCTCTTCGAGGGCGTTGACGGCCTTCGCGTAGTTCTCGAGGCGGCGGATGACCCGCCCCTCCCCGACGCGAAGGACCTTTTCGAGGACAGAGGCCACGGGGTACTCCAAAAAAGTAGAAGACAGGAGTCGCGCGCCGGAGCGCGGACCGCGACCAGCCTAGCCGGGGCGGGCGGCGAGCGGTCGGGGCGACGCGTCCGCCCTGGGCGGACTCCCTGCCTGGGCACGGGGAGGGCCCCGGAGCGGATGCTCCGGGGCCCGGGGTCGGATCTCAGCCGGCGGCCTGCTCGGCGAGCTCGTCGGCCTCGTCGCCGAGGCCGATCACGCCGTAGTCCCAGCCCTTGCGGCGGTAGACCACGCTCGGGCGGTTCGTGTCGGAGTCGATGAAGAGGTAGAAGTCGTGTCCGACCAGCTCCATGTAGTCGACGGCGTCGTCGACGGTCATCGAGACGGAGGCGAAGACCTTCTTGCGGATGACGACGGGGCAGTACGGCTCCTCGACCTCGTCCTCGACCGGCTCCGGCGCCTCCTGCACGGGGATGACGCCTGTGCTCAGCTGCTCCAGCACCGCCGCGTCGGCCGGCTGGATGGCGACGACGCTGAAGTCGTCGGCGGCCGCGTCGCGGAGCGAGGTCGGCCGATGCTGGCCCCGATGGACCTTCTTCCGGTCCTTGGCGCGTCTCACCCGTTCGAGCAGCCGGCCGATGGCGACGTCGAACGCCGCGTACTTGTCGGCTCCGCTCGCCTCGGCCCGGACCACGGGCCCCTTGCCGATCAGCGTCAGCTCCACGCGGTCGCCGCCGGCCGAGCCCTTGCCCTCGGCGTGCCTGCTCGCCTTGATCTCGAGTGCGAGAGCACGATCGGCGAGGTGCGCCACCTTGTCCGACTTCTCCGTCGCGTACGCGCGGAAGCGATCGGTGATGTCGATGTTGCGTCCTGTGATGTCGATGTCCATGACAACCTCCCAGTCGAGTACGGCGTGCCGCCTTTCTCCGGGGCGGACCGTTCACGCCGTGCCCCCACCGTAGACCCCGGCCACCGGATCGTCACCGGGAGTTCGTCCGGATTCTGCTGCTACGTTCCCTCCTCGTTGCGCGGTGCCGGCCAGGGCCGCCGCGGCCCGGACCGTCCCGCCGGCCGCACGCACGGCGCGCCGGAGCTCGAGCAGGGTCGCGCCGGAGGTGACCACGTCGTCGACGAGGACCACCGGCGGCCACGACGAGAGCGGACGGCGGGCGCGGAACGCCCCGTCGAGGTTGCCGCGCCGCTCGACGCGGCCGAGCCCGACCTGGTCGCGGACCATCCGCGACCGCCGGAGAGGACGCGCCGCCCGCCCTCCCGCCGCGGCGACCAGCTGCGCGACGGGATCGGCGCCCCGCCGCACGCGGCCGAGCCAGGAGCCGGGCGGGACGACCAGGATCGCGGGGCTGCCGGCGAGCGCCGCGCCGAGGGCCGGACGCAACAGCGCGCCGAGCGGGGCGAGGCAGGCCGTGCGGCCCTCCTCCTTCAGCGCGACGACGAGGCGGCGCACCGTGCCCTCGTACGGGGCACCGGTGATGACGAGGAGCGGATCGTCCGGCGGGCCGACGACGCGGGTCAGCAGGCAGGCCGAGGCGGCCGCGTCGGCCGAGCAGTCCGGACAGGGCGCCCGGCTCGTCGGCTCTCCGCAGGCGGGGCACTCCAGCGGGAGGAGGACGGCGAGGGCGTCGAGCAGGTGATCGGAGAGCATGCCTTCCACGTTCGCCGTCCGGGCCGCGGCGCGGTGGGTGGATCCGTCGGATCGGGACGATCCGCCCGCCCGACGCACCTGGGGAGGAGCATCCGGGGAGCGCCGTCGTCGACAGGGCTCGTCGTCGCCGACAGGACCCGTCAGGACCCCATGCCGGTCTGCGTCGCGAGCAGCCGGATGTCCGTCGCGGTCGTCTGCCAGGCCGAGCCCCGTTGCTGCCGGAGCTCCCCGCCCTCGGCGAGGATGCGGACCTGGGTCGAGGTGTTGCCCGCGGCGATCTGGACCGTGCCCGTCGTCGTGCCGAGCGCCGTGGCGCCTCCGCCGAGCAGGTTCATCGTGACGGCGTCCTCCCCCGTCGAGCCGCGCACGACCGACACCACGTCGAGCTCGTCCGTCCAGGCCGCGGCGACCGCGGTCCCCAGGGTCGAGCGGAGGACGACCGGCTCGCCGACCGCCACCGGGTCGCCGTCCCGTGAGCGGGTGATGCCGGCCACCAGCACCGTGGCCTGCTGCCCGTCCTGGGCGAGCGCCAGCATCCGGGTGCCGTCGCGCGACACGGCGATCGAGGCGAGCGACTCGACCTCGCTCCAGGCCGTCGCGACCTGCATCGAGCGCGAGCCGTCCGCGGAGTACGCCACCAGCTGCCCGGGCGAGGCCGACGGCACGGACCACACGTACCCGAGCGGATCGATCGTCGGCGCGACGAGGCCCGACCTCGCGTCGAGGAGGACGTCGGCACCGTCGGGCTCCACGAGGCTCACGCCCGCGGCGGTGAGCACGGCCGCCGATGCGTCCGAGTCGGCCCCGCGCTGCTCGCCGAGGACCGCGGCCCGCGGCTGCAGCGCCTCGATCCGATCCGAGATCCCGAGGCCGGCCAGCCCGGAGGAGCCGAGGAATCCGAAAGCGTCGTCGGTCAGCACGAGCGGCCGGGTGTCGACGCGGGGCGAGGTCGGCAGGCCGGTGACCTCGGAGGGGACGTCGATCGGGTTCTGCTCGACCGAGAGCGCGACTCCGGTGACGTTCGAGACGTTCGCGAGGCTCCGGTTCAGCTGCAGGGCCATCAGCCGCCACTGCGCCGGATCGGCCTCGAGAGCGGCCGGGTTCAGGTCCACCACGGCGCGCTGCGACTCGACCGGGACGGTCTCGGCCGCCAGCGTCGTCCCGGTCGGGAAGGCCGACACGACGGCGGCGGAGTCCCGCAGCCACGGCGTGGGGCCGCGCAGCAGCTCGGTGACGATCGTGGTGCTGGTGGAGCTGTCGGCGCGCGAGGCGAACCAGCGCAGGTCCGGCACGAGGTACTGGTATCCGGGGTCGAAGAAGTAGAGCGCGTGCGTCGAGAAGACCTGCTCGAAGGTGGTGCGGTCGATCACCACGCCGCTCGGCGGCGCGCTGATGCGCCACTCGCCGTTCTCCTGGACGAAGCCGTAGTCGAGGGTCAGGCCGGCCGTGGTGGCGACGTCGGTGTAGACGCCGGTCGCGTCGACCTCGGCGACGGGCGTGATCGTCAGCGAGAGCGTGGATCCCGACTGCGGCGAGGCGGAGCGCTGGCCCTCGTCGACCGTCACGTGCTCGCCCGGCGTCCAGTCGGCTCCGGTGGAGAGGAACTCGCGGGCGATCTTGTAGTTGTTCTGCGGGCTCGACGCGGCGTCGATGAAGCCGGTCAGGATGTCGCGCTGCGACGCACCGACGGCGGGTCCCGACGGGAGGAAGTCGTACTGGAGGTCCTGCGGCGCGGTGTCGGGCCGTCCGACTCCGACGTCGCCGTCCCGCGGGATGCCGGCGCACCCGGCCAGCCCGAACGCGAGCAGCGCGGCGGCCGCGACGGCGCGGAGGACGCCGCGCCTCACGGGAGCACCCCCGCGGCCCCGACCGGAGGAGCCTGCAGCGGCGGGAGGACGATCGGGCCGCTGTAGGCCTGCTCGCCCGCGTCGACCGGGGGCAGCGGGAGCGGCGAGGCCTCGATCCGCTCGCCGCGGTGCCGGGGCACGGTCAGGCGGAAGCAGGCGCCGCGATCGGGCACGGACCAGACCTGCAGCCAGCCGTGGTGCAGGGCGGTGTCCTCCTGCGCGATGGAGAGGCCGAGGCCGGTGCCGCCGAGCGTGCGGCGGCGGGACGGGTCGGCGCGCCAGAAGCGGTCGAAGACGCGCACCACCTCCTCGCTGCTCATGCCGTGCCCGTAGTCGCGCACCGCGAGGGCGACCGCGCTGGCGTTGCTGTCGACGGTGACGACGACCTCGCGGCCGTCGCCGTGCTCGATCGCGTTGCCCAGCAGGTTGCGGACGATCCGGCGGATGCGGCGCGGATCGAGGTCGGCGTCGAAGTAGCCGCCCGGGGCGGAGAGAGTGAGCCGGGAACCGTTCGCCTCCGCGATCCCGCGCATCGCCTCGATCTCGTCGCCGGCCAGCTTCACCAGGTTGACCGGCTCGAGCTCGAGCTCGGCCGATCCCGCGTCGTGGCGGGAGATCTCGAGCAGGTCGGCGAGGAGGCTCTCGAAGCGGTCGATCTGGCTGTGCAGCAGCTCGACCGTGCGCTCGGCGACCGGGGCGAAGTCCTCGCGCTGGTCGTACAGCACGTCCCCGGCCAGCTTCATCGTCGTCAGCGGCGTCCGGAGCTCGTGCGAGACGTCCGAGACGAAGCGCTGCTGGACCTGGCTGAGCGTCGCGAGCTCGCTGATCCGGTCCTGCAGGCTGTCGGCCATGCCGTTGAAGGACCGGGCGAGGGTCGCGATCACGTCCTGGCCCCGCTCGGGTATCCGCACGTCGAAGTCGCCGGCGGCGAGGCGCTGGCTCGTCTCGGCCGCGACCCGGACCGGGGCGACGACGATCCGCACGACGACCCAGCTGACCGCTCCGATCAGCAGGATGAGCAGGATCCCCGCCACGTTGAGCACCTGCTGCACGAACTGGAGCGTGCGCTCCGCGTCCGCGAGGGAGTAGCCGATGTACAGCTCGTAGCGCCCGGCCGAGCTCGGCAGCTCGAGGGTCGAGCCGACGAGGATGCCGGGCTGCTGCTGACCGGAGGCGTCGAGCGTCACCGACTGCCAGTACTGCCCGTCGGAGCCCGCCTGCACCCGCTCGCGCAGCGCGTCGCTGATCACGCCGTTCTGGAGCTCGCGGTTGTAGATGTCCTGGGGCGCCAGCGAGGACGCCTCCTGGTCGGGCGAGCGCACCACGGCGATCAGCGCGGAGGAGGAGGCGTCCCGGACGGCGGTGCGCACCGAGCTCATCACCTCCTCCATGTCCTGGCGGGTGGAGACTGTGGCGGCGTCGAGGTATCCCTGCGCGGCCCGGGTCGCGCGCGACGTGTCGCCCGTGACCTGCGTCAGCCGTGACTGGAACAGGTTGTCGCTGATGCTGTACGAGAGGTAGACGCCGGTCGAGCCGATGGCGATGCCGCTGAGCAGGACCGTGATCGCGACCGCGCGGAACTGCAGCGACGTGCGCCACACCCCGAGCACGCGGCGGGGCCACCGGCGCACGTCGGGAGCGGCGAGGCGGGGCACGGTCAGCCCGGGAGGACGGCGCCGGCGCGGTAGCCGACGCCGCGCACGGTCATCACGATGCGGGGGTCGTCCGGGTCCTTCTCGACCTTGGCGCGCAGGCGCTGGACGTGCACGTTCACGAGGCGGGTGTCGGCCTTGTAGTGGTAGCCCCAGACCTGCTCGAGCAGCATCTCGCGGGTGAAGACCTGCTGGGGCTTGGAGGCGAGGGCGAGGAGGAGGTCGAACTCGAGCGGGGTCAGGCCGATGCGCGTCTCGCCGCGGCGGACCTCGTGGCCGGCGACGTCGAGGCTCAGGTCCCCGACCTGCAGCACCGCGTTCGCGGCGGCGGTGGCGGGACGCAGGCGCGTCCTGATCCGCGCGACGAGCTCCTTGGGGTCGAACGGCTTGACCATGTAGTCGTCGGCGCCGGACTCGAGGCCCTGCACGACGTCGGAGGTGTCGGACTTGGCCGTCAGCATGATGACGGGGACGCCAGACTCGGCGCGGATCGCGCGGCACACCTCGATCCCGTCGATCCCGGGCAGCATCAGGTCGAGCAGGACCAGGTCCGGCCGGGCCCGCCGGAAGGCCTCGAGGGCGCCTGAGCCGTCCGCGCAGAAGGAGACGTCGTACCCGTCGGCGCGCAGGACGATGCCGATCATCTCGGCCAGGGCGGCGTCGTCGTCGACCACCAGAATGCGCGCGCTCATCGGTCTGCTCTTCCTCGTCTCGGGTCGCGCCCGCCCACGGCGCGCACGGTGACCCGACCCAGGCTAACCGACGCACCTCTCCGTGGGCGGGGAGCGGGCTCTGCGGGCTAAGGGGGTCCGCTCGGGGGAGGACCCCGCCCGCACGCCTGTGACAGCATGGAGGGGATGACCGACGCAGCTCAGTGGCCCCCGCCCGCAGGGCGTCCGGACGACGCGGCCGTCCCGGCGCAGGACGGCGACCGGCGCAGGCCGCTGCCCGCTCCCGTCGCCCCGGCCTGGTCGCCCGCGCCGCCGAGCGCAGGCCCCGTACCACCCGGTCCCGCCGGGGGCTCCTGGTCGCCCGCCGGCGCCGGCCCCTGGTCGCCCGGACGCCCAGCGCCCGGCTGGACTCCCCCGCCCAAGCCCGGTCTCGTGCCGCTGCGCCCGCTCGGCTTCGGCACCCTGCTCGGCGCGCCGTTCCAGGTCCTCCGCCGCAGCCCCCGCACGACCCTGGGCGTCGCCCTGCTGGTGCAGGGCCTCGGGTCGGTGCTCGCCCTGGCGGTCTACGGCCTGATCGCGGTGCTCGCCGTCGGGCGCATCGCGCAGGCGGAGTCCGCTGACCGCGACGCCGTCGGCGCAGGCTCCCTCGCGGTCGTGGTCCTGGCCGCCCTCATCCCCCTCGCCGTCTCGCTCGCCAGCGGCGCCCTCGTGCAGGGCGTGGTCGTGCTCGAGGTCACCCGCGGCGTCCTCGGCGAGCGGGCGACCTTCCGACAGCTGCTCGCCCGGCTGCGGGGCCGCTTCTGGGCGCTGATCGGCTGGACGGTCCTGCAGGGCGTCGGCTACCTCCTCCTGGTGCTCCTCGCCGTGGCGCTCGCCGTGCCGCTGTTCGTCATCGGAGCGATGGACGGGACGTCGAGCGCGATCGTCGGCGGGATCCTGGTGCTCGTCGGCTCCGGCCTGGTCGCCCTCGCGCTGGGGGTCTGGCTGTCGACGAAGCTCGCCCTGGTTCCGAGCCTGATCGTCGTCGAGCGGCTGCCGCTGCGCCGTGCGGTGGCGCGCTCCTGGCGGCTGGTGGCGGGCGGCTTCTGGCGCACCTTCGGCGCGCTCGCGCTGATGACCGTGATCATCCAGGTCGCCGGCCAGATCGTGGCCACGCCGTTCAGCCTGCTCATCCCGATCGCCGGCGCCCTGATCGCCCCGACCGACCCGGACGCGCAGCTCGTCACCTCGCTCGTGGTGACGATCGCCTCCGTCGCCGTGGGCTTCGTGATCGGCGCCGTCGGCACCGTGCTCCAGTCGGCCGTGACGGGCCTCGTCTACCTCGACCGACGGATGCGCCGCGAGGGCTTCGACCTGGTGCTGATGCGCCACGTCGAGGAGCGCGCGGCGGGCCGCCCCTCCCCCGATCCCTTCCCCGTGCCGGAGCGCCCGTGATCCTCGCCGCGGCCCCTCTCGAGCCCGACGCGGAGCAGGCGCGCCGACTCCTCCTCGAGGAGCTCGCCGACCCGCGCTACCGGGCGGCCGAGCCGACCCTCTTCGACCGGGTGGTGCAGGCGGTGCGCGACTGGTTCGCCTCCCTCACGCTGCAGAGCGACGGCCCGCCGGTTCCGATCGCCGCCGTGATCGGCGTGCTGGTGCTGGTGGCGCTCGTGGTCGCCGCGCTCGTCATCGCGGGACGGCCCCGCGCCGGTCGCCGCAGCACCGTCACGGGAGCGGTGCTCGCCGACGACGACACCCGCTCGGCCGCGACCCTCCGCTCGCTCGCCGAGGCCGCGGCCGCCCGCGGGGACTGGGACGAGGCGCTCGTCGAGCGCTTCCGCGCCCTGGTGCGCTCCCTCGACGAGCGGACCGTCCTGCGGGTCTCGCCCGGCACGACCGCGCTCGGCCTGGCGTCGCGCGCCTCTGCGGCCTTCCCCTCCTCCGCCGCCGCGCTGCGCCGCACGGCCGACGACTTCGACCGCGTGCGCTACCTCGGGCAGCCCTGCGGCCCGGCCGAGTACGAGCGGGTCGCGGCTCTGGACCGCGAGCTCGCCGCGGCCTCGCCGGTCCTGGACGCCCTGGCGGCGCCCCGGTGAGCGCCGACACGGTCTCCAGCCCGACCCTCGGCGCGCTGCTGCGCCGCGGACGGGTGTGGGTGCTCCTGCTCGTGATCGTCGCGGTCGGCACTCTGCTGCTCAACGTCGCGACCGGGACCCGGGTGGCCGCCCCGGACCTCGACGTCGACAGCGCGACCCCGGACGGCGCCCGCGCGCTCGCCCAGGTGCTGCGCGATCAGGGCGTCGAGGTCGTCCGCGCCGACGACCTGGACTCCGCTCTCGCCGCCTCCTCCCCGGACGCGACACTGCTCGTCGACGACCCGGACGTGGCCCTCGACGAGGCCCAGTACCGCCGGCTCGCCCGCGCCTCGGCCTCGCTCGTCCTGGTGACCCCGGGAGGAGCCGCGCTCGACGCCCTGCTGCCGGACGTCCGCTTCGCCGGCTCCCCGGCCGGCGACGGCCCCTTCCGCGCCGAGTGCCCGCTCCCGGCGGCCGAGCGCGCCGGGACGCTCCCCGCCGGAGGGAGCACGTACCGGATCCTCGACGACGGCGACGCGGTCGGCTGCTTCCCCTCGGGCGACGACGGCTTCCTGCTCGTGAGCACCGGGTTCCCGCAGGGCGCCGACGTCACCGCGATCGGCGACGCCGACCTCCTCCGCAACGGCACCATCGGCCAGGACGGCCGCGCCGCTCTCGCACTCGGACTGCTCGGCGGTGAGGACCGGCTGGTCTGGTACCGCGCCGGAGCCGCCGACTCGGCGAGCACCACCCCTGCACCCGCCGACCTCGCCCCCGGCTGGGTGACTCCGGCTCTCCTGCTACTGGTGGCCGTGTTCGTCGCCTCCGCCGTCTGGCGCGGCCGCCGGCTCGGCCCGCTCGCGGTCGAGCCGCTGCCGGTCGTCGTGCATGCGAGCGAGACGGCCCGCGGCCGCGCGCGGCTCTACGCGCGCGGAGCCCTGCGGCCCCGCGCCCTCGACGCACTGCGCATCGGCACCCTCCGGCGGACGGCCGCGCTCCTGGGACTCGCTCCGGCGACCGGGGTCGACGAGATCGTCGCCGTCGCCGCCGAGCGCCTCGGCCGCGATCAGGCCGCGCTGCGCCGTCTGCTCGTCGACGACCTGCCGGGCGACGACGCCGCCCTCGTCGCCGCCTCCGACGAGCTCCTCCGCTTCGAGAGCGCGCTCCGCGCCGCCCTCTCCCCGACGACCGCCCGACGACCGGAAGGCCCCTCCCGATGAGCGACACCACCCCCTCCGCCCGCGACGGAGCGCCGGTCTCCGACGACGACCTGCGCGCCGAGCTCGACCGGGTCCGCTCCGAGGTCGGCCGCGCGGTCGTCGGCCAGGACGGCGCCGTCTCCGGGCTCCTGATCGCCCTCCTCGCGGGCGGCCACGTCCTGCTCGAGGGCGTCCCCGGAGTCGCGAAGACGCTGCTCGTGCGCGCCCTTTCCGTCTCGCTCGGCCTCGACACCCGCCGGGTGCAGTTCACGCCGGACCTGATGCCCGGCGACATCACCGGCTCCCTCGTCTACGACGCCTCCACCTCCGGCTTCGCCTTCCGCGAGGGCCCGGTCTTCACGAACCTCCTGCTGGCGGACGAGATCAACCGCACGCCGCCGAAGACCCAGGCCGCGCTCCTCGAGGCGATGGAGGAGCGCCAGGTCAGCGTCGACGGGCGCACCCTGCCTCTGCCGGACCCGTTCCTCGTCGCCGCCACCCAGAACCCGGTGGAGTACGAGGGGACCTACGTGCTCCCGGAGGCCCAGCTGGACCGGTTCCTGCTCAAGCTCGTGCTCGACATCCCGCCGCGCGACGTCGAGGTGGAGGTGCTCTCGCGCCACGCCGCCGGCTTCGACCCGCGCGATCTCGACGCCGCGGGCGTGCGCCCCGTGCTCGACGCCGCTCGTCTGCGCGCCGCCCAGGCGTCGGCCCGGCGCGTCGGAGCCGGCCCCGACGTCCTCGGCTACATCGTCGACCTCGCCCGCGCCACCCGCGAGAGCCCGAGCGTCAAGCTCGGCACCAGCCCCCGCGGCTCGACCGCCCTGCTCGCGGCGTCCCGCGCCTGGGCCTGGCTCAACGGCTACGGCTCGATCACCCCCGACCATGTGCAGGCGATGGTCCTGCCCGTGCTGCGCCACCGCATCCAGCTGGAGCCGGAGGCGGAGCTCGAGGGCGTCCGCACCGAGGCCGTCCTGGGCGGGATCCTGCAGCAGGTCCGCGTCCCGGTCTGAGCCGTGCACCTCACCGGACGCAGCGTCCTCGTCCTCCTCGTCGGCCTGGTGCCGGTCGTCCTCCTGGGCGGCCGCCCCGAGGTCGCCTTCGCCGTGCTCGGCCTCTGGCTCCTGGCCTGGGCGGTCCTCGTCGGGATCGACGTCGCGGTCGCGGGCTCGCCCCGGGCCGTCGTGCTCGAGCGGCGGGTGCCGGACCGGGTGCGGCTCGGCGAGCGGACCGAGGCGACCCTTCTGGTCACGAGCACCGGCCGCAGGAGGATCACGGGGGTCCTCCGCGACGCCTGGGAGCCCTCGGCCGGCGCCCTCGAGACCCGGTCGTCCCTGCGTCTGCCGCCGGGCGAGCGCCGCGCGGTGACCACGGTCCTGGAGCCGCTCCGCCGCGGCGAGCGCCGGGCACTCCACGTCACCATCCGCTCCCGCGGGCCGCTCGGGCTGGCCGGCCGCCAGGCGACTCGGGCCGCGCCGGCCGTCGTCCGGGTGCTGCCCGCCTTCCGCTCCCGTCGCCACCTGCCCTCGCGCCTGGCGCGGCTGCGCGAGCTGGAGGGGCGGACCAGCGTGATGATCCGCGGGCAGGGAACGGAGTTCGACAGCCTGCGCGAGTACGTCCGCGGCGACGACGTCCGCTCGCTCGACTGGCGGGCGACCGCGCGGCGCCGGGAGCCGGTCGTCCGCACCTGGCGCCCGGAGCGCGACCGGCGCGTGATCGTCGTGCTCGACACGGGCCGCACGTCCGCCGCCCGGATCGAGGACGAGCCGCGCCTGGACACGGCGATCGAGGCGTCACTCCTCCTGGCGGCCCTCGCGGCCTCGGCCGGCGACCGGGTCGACGTGCTCGCGTTCGACCGCACCCGGCGAGCCCGCGTGCACGGCGCCACCGGCACGGAGGTGCTGACCCGCGTCGTGGACGCCCTCGCCCCCGTGCAGCCCCAGCTCATCGAGACCGACTGGGCGGCGGTGCCCGCGCAGGTGCGCACCCTGGCCTCCCAGCGCTCGCTGGTGGTGCTCCTCACCGCGCTCGACTCGGTCGGCTCGGCGGAGGGGCTCCTCGCGGTGCTCCCGCAGCTCACCCGCGTGCACACGGTCGTGGTCGCCTGCGCGCTCGACCCCGAGCTGCAGCGGATGGCGGAGGACCGGAGCGACCGGGCCGCGGTCTACTCCGCCGCCGCCGCGGAGCGCTCGCTCGCGGACGTCGACCGGCTCTCGGCCGCCGTCCGCCGTCTCGGCGGGGACGTCGTGCTCGGCAGCCCCTCCGCGCTCCCGCCGGCGCTCGCGGACCGCTACCTCGCGCTCAAGGCGGCCGGACGGCTCTGACCTGCGAGAGGGGCCGTCGTCGGTCCCGGGAGCGCTGATCGACGGCCCCGCTCCGACGGCCGCGCTCGTCCGGCTCGGCTCAGCCGGCCGCGATGCTCCGCGACCCGGCCTCGAACCGGTCGAGGTCGCCCGTCTCCCCCGCCCGCACCGCGCGCCCGCCGACGACGATCATGTAGAAGAGGAACGCGCCGAGGGCGAGCGCCCCGATCCCGATCTTGAGCCACCAGGGCCAGGGTGCCGGCGTGACGAACCCCTCGATCACGCCCGAGACGAGCAGCACGAAGACCAGGCCGATCGCCACCGTGAACAGGCTCCGCGCGTCCTCGGCGAGCGCCTGGCCGCGGGTGCGCGCGCCGGGAGCGATCCAGGCCCAGAAGATCCGCAGGCCCGCGGCCGCGGCGACGAACACGGCCGTCAGCTCGAGCTGTCCGTGCGGCGCGATGTAGAGGAAGAACGTGTCGCCCTCCCCCACATGGAACATCACCGCGATCGACGTGCCGAGGTTCTGCGCGTTCTGCAGCAGGATGTACGGCACGTAGACGCCGACGATCCCGAAGGCCACGCACTGCGCCGCGATCCAGGCGTTGTTGGTCCAGACCTGCCCGGCGAACGAGGCGGCGGGGTTCTCGGAGTAGTAGTCGATGAAGTCGCCTCGGGCGAAGCGCCGCAGCTCCTCGTCGTCGCCCAGCGCGGCGAGCAGGCGCGGGTCGCCGAGGATCCAGAGCGCGTAGAGCGTCGCCACCACCGCGGTCGCGAGGGCGACGGCGAGCGTCAGCCAGCGCAGCCGGTGCAGAGCGGCCGGGAGCGAGAGGACGACGAAGCGGGAGACCGCGGCGAGCGGCTCGTCTCGCGTGCCGGTCAGGCGTCCCCGAGCCCGCGAGAGCGAGACGGCGAGCCGAGTGCCGACGGCTGTCGATCCGGCGGTGGAGGAGATCGTGGCGAGGTCCGCGGATGCCGCCTGGTAGCGCTCGATCAGCTCGTCCGCCTCGGCTCCGGTCAGGCGGCGCCTGCGCGAGAGCTCGTCGAGGCGGGTCCACTGCGCAGCGCGGGCGGCCGAGAGAGCGTCGATGTCCATCTCCTGACAGGATAGCCAGGCACGCCGCCGAGGCCGAGCATCCGGGAGGAGCACCGTGGAGGAGCAGCGCACCGAGTTCGACGACGCCGACCTGGTCACCGGCGAGGCGATCGCGCTCGAGGTGCCCGTCACCTCCTTCGTGCTCCGCGCGGTCGGCGCGATCATCGACCTGATCGCGGAGCTCCTGCTCGCGCTGGGCCTGTTCCTGCTGGTCTCCTCCCTCTCCGGGGACGGCGGCCTGGACCCCGCCGCCTCGGCCGCCGTGGCGATCGCGGCCCTCGTCATCGCCGTGGTGATCGTGCCGGTCACCGTCGAGACCGCCAGCCGCGGCCGCTCGCTCGGGAAGCTCACCGTCGGCGCTCGCGTCGTCCGCGACGACGGCGGTTCCATCGGCTTCCGGCACGCCCTCGTGCGCGGCCTCACCGGCGTCCTCGAGATCCTGATGACCTTCGGCGGGCTCGCCGCGGTCGTCGGCCTCCTCTCGCGTCGATCGCGCCGTCTCGGCGACGTCCTCGCGGGCACGCACAGCCAGCTCGAGCGCGTTCCCCGCGCGGAGCCGCTGGTCGTCGAGATCCCGGAGCCGCTGCGGGGCTGGGCCGTCACGGCGGACACCGCGCGCCTCCCCGACGCACTGGCGCGCCGACTGGCGCAGTTCCTCCGTCAGCGCCACGGCATGACGGAGCCCTCGCGCTCGCAGCTCGCCGCCGCGCTGGCCGACGAGACCGCGGTCCACGTCTCCCCGCTGCCCGCCGCGCCCGCGGAGGACTTCCTCCTCGCCGTGGCGGCCCTCCGCCGGGCGCGGGAGGAGCGCGCCCTTCTCCTGTCCGACCAGCGCCTCGAGCGGCTGGCCCCGGTGCTCTCGAGCACGCCGCGCGGCTTCCCCGAGCGGCCCTGACGCGCGCGGCAGCGGCCTAGGCGGGCCCCGCGCCGTAGCGGACGGTCTCCCAGCCGCGCGGGACCAGGAGCCGCCGGTCGTGCTCGGCGCAGAGGTCGTAGCCGTGCGGATCCGGCGCAGGACTCAGCGGCCCGACCGCCACCAGCGAGTCGCGGTAGTCGTAGGTCAGCGTGACGACGGCCTGCGCGCGGCAGCCCGTCCGCGAGCAGTGCCGTCCGGTCATCGCCGCCCACAGTAGCAATAGGCTGGAGCCATGCCCCGTGCTCGTCGTTCCGCCGCTCGCCCGACGAGCGGGTCGCGCGGAGGCTCCCGCGACCGGCACGGCCGCGGCGCACGAGGGCCGATCACCGGTCCGCACCTCCCCCTGCTGCAGACCCGCTCCGACTTCTTCGAGGCGACGATCGGCTCGGCCTTCGACTACCTGCGCGGCACCTGGCCGGAGGAGCTCGCCGGCATCCGCGTCGACGTCGCGGCGACTCCCGACGTCGACCCCGACCGGCTGCAGGGCACGGGCATCGCGCGGTGGCGCGTCGACCACGCCGCGCGCCGCATCACGCTCTACCGCGTGCCGATCGAGCGCCTGGCGAAGCTGCACCGCCGCGACGAGTGGCACCAGCGCATGCTGATCGAGAGCTACGTGTTCCGCGCCGTCGCGGAGCTGCTCGGCCGCGACCCGTGGGACATCTCCCCGGACCGCTACCGGCACCCCTGAGGCGCCGGCACCCCTGAGGCGCCGGCAGCTCTGAGGCGCCGGCACCGCCGAGGCGCCGCCGCCCCGCGTCTCAGTGCGAGTAGACCGTGATCGGCGAGGAGAGCGGTCCCGGCGGGACGATCGTGTACGAGGCGATCCGCCCGTCGCGCGCGATCGAGACCGAGGCCTGCACCGGCTGAGTGCTGCTGACGACCACGCCGTCGCCGTCCAGCGGGGTCGCGAGAGCCGCGAACGGGCCGAGCTCGAGCGTGCGGGTGCCGCCCGGGGCCTCGATCTCGACCGAGGCGGTCGAGTCGCTGCCGTTGACCAGGTGCAGCCGCGCGTCGCCCTCGCCCGTGCCGGCGACGCCGAAGGGCGTCGTGGTCGAGGTGCCGGAGGCGAACCAGGCGAAGTCCGTGCCGGCCGAGCCGGTCGAGGTCGTCCGCCCCGCCGCGACGATCGGCTGATCGGCCCGCAGGACGATGCGGTAGGAGCCGTCCGCCAGGCCCGTGAGCGGGACCTCGCCGACGAGGCCGGCGGGGACGACGACCTGGGTGGAGGCGCCCGACCCGCTCGGGTCCTCGTTGGTGACCTCGACCGAGACCGTGCTGTCGGCGTCGCCGGGGGTGAGGATGCGCAGCACGGGGCTGCCCGCGCCGCCGCTGCCGTCGTCGCTCGCGGTCTCGGCCGGAGGCGACGTGACGGTGAAGCCGGCGATCACGGCGAGCGTGTCCGGGCCGGCGGAGGGGCCGGTGGTCTCGACACCCTCCGGGATGAGGCCGGAGATGGCGCTGCTCTGCATGCTCGCGGCGACCTCGCCGCCCCGTGCGGTCACGTGCACGACGGGCTGGACGACCCCGGGGGCGAGCCCCGCGAGCGGGAGGGCGCGGACCGCTCCGGCCGGAACGACGATGCCCGTGGCGCCGGTGGCCTGGACGGTGCCGCTCTCGGCGAAGAGCGTGAGGTCGACGGTGGAGGCGACCTCGCTCGGGTTCGCCAGGATGAGCACGGAGGTGCGCCCGACGTCGGTCGAGCCGGCCACGAGCCAGCTGTCGCCCGAGGGCTCGGCGCAGGCGCGGGCGGACAGTCCGGAGAGGGTGTCCGTGCCGATGGCCTGGACGGTGGCTCCACCGGGAGCGGGGTCGGAGTCCGCGGGCACGCTCAGACCGGTGATGCCGGTGCCCGGTGCGGCGACATCGTCCTCGTCGAGGACCGTGGGGTCCGAGGTGGAGCCCTCGGGCCGGACCGCGGTCGCCGCGCCGTCGAGGGCGCGCAGCTGCTCCGGCTCTCCGGCGTCGATGAGATCGCCGCCGCAGACCAGCGAGCTGTCGGCCGCGACGGGCGTCACGACGACGCCCTCCGCGGCGCTCGAGACCAGGGGGGACGGGAGGAGCTGGGGCACGACCACGGCGGCCGCGGCGATCACGACTCCGGCCGCGCCCACCGCACCGCGCAGGGCCGTCCGGCGCCGACGGGCGGCCGAGGGTGCGCGATCGGGCGTCGAGGCCGCGGCGCGATCGGCGCGGCGCTCCGCGCGGGAGCGGCGGGCGGAGGACTCGGGCATCTGCTTCTCCTGGTCGGCGGGGTCAGACATCGTCGTTCCCGTCGTCGAACTGGCCGGTGGCCTCGCCCGGCTCGTCGTCGATCCCGGCGACCGCGCCGCTGGAGCGGCCCCGCTCGAGGGAGAGCCCGGTGGGCACCGCCAGCAGGAGGGCGACGACGAAGACGAGGAGGAGGGCGATCGTGTAGGCGATCCCGAAGGGTCCGACCACGCCGGACGGAGCGGCCTCGGTGCGGGTCCCCTCCGTGTCGACGGCCGTCCAGAGGAGCCCGTAGCGGGTGTCGCCGACGGCCGAGAACGCCGCGTTGCCGTCGAGGGAGACGGCCGCCCGCGCGCGCACGGCGGCGGCCGCGTCGCCGACCTGGGTGCCGGCCGGCTCGGTCAGCACGACGAAGCGCACGCCGAGGCTCTCGAGCGCGGAGGGGACGTCGTAGCCCGTCCGCGAGACGAGGTTGCCCGCCAGCTCGTCGATCGCGTCCGTGCTCTCGGCGCCGGTGTTCGCGAGGGTCGACTGCTGGTCGAGGGTCGCGCCCGCTCCGCGCTCCAGCCGGGCGAGGACGCCGCCGTCCGCCTGCGGGACGAGCACGATCGTGCCCACCCGCGGGTCGTTCCGGGCCTCGGCCGCCACGTAGGCGGGGAGCGAGCGGTCCGACGTGGTCGACACCGACGTGCCGGCGCCGGTCGGGAAGGCCACCGCGAGCGGACCGACCAGTGCTGCCGCCGCGGCCGTGACGACGAGCGCCGGTACCACGCGCACGGAGCGCACGGCGGCGAGCGAGAGCGACGCGCCGATCACCAGGCCGAGCCAGTAGAGGCTGAGACCGGTGCCGCTCCAGACGGAGACCGCCTCGGAGCCGGTGGTCGCGACCTGCACGCCCTGGGCGAGCGAGGCGGTCACGAGACCCGCCGCCGCGACGCCGACGCCGCCGAGGGCCGAGAGGTTGTTCGGGAGGAGGAGGGCGGCCAGCGCCGCGACGATCAGCGGCACGACGAGCACGGCCGTGACCAGCGGGGCGGCGGAGGCGCCGATCCCCAGACCGCCGAGGAACTCGAGCCATCCGTCGGGCAGACCGGCCGGGAAGCCGGCGAGCAGCGCGACGAGGTCCGACTGCGCGGAGGGCAGCGGGACGCCCGGATCCGCGAGGACGCCGAGCCAGTCGCCCCGCGGTGCGCGGGCGACCACCAGCGGGAAGAGGAGGACGGCCGCGGGGATCGGCAGGCCGAGGAAGCGGCCGATCCGCCGCCCCGAGGTGGCGACGACGACGAGCCAGATCACCAGGAGCGGCACGGCCAGCACCGGCGCGCACGCGACGACGGCCGCAGCCAGGATCGAGGCGCTCGCGGAGGCGGACCAGGAGCGGTACGCGCCGAACCCGGCGAAGAAGAGCCAGGGAAGCAGCACGTGCACCAGCAGCGGGGCGGGGCGCCCGTCGGCCTGCGCGGCGAAGAAGGCGGGAGCGAGGATGTAGACGAGGGCTCCGGCGGCGCGGGCGGTCGCGCGCGGGGTGAGCCGCGCGATCATCAGCCAGGCGCCGAGGGCGGCAGCGGGGAGCGCGACGAGATAGAGCAGCACCATCGAGTAGCTGGGCGACCAGAAGGTCAGCGAGCCGAGCACGGCGAGGACGGCGGCGAACGGGTCCGCCGCGCCGATGAACCCCGAGCCGAGGTCGCGCCAGCCGTAGGCCGCGTTGCGCCACAGCTCGCCGACGGTCGGCGAGAGCGTCAGCAGACCGCCGCCGCTGAGCGCGGGAGCAGCGAGGAGCGGCGTGTAGACCACCAGGCCGGCGAGCGCGGCGATGAGGACGACCCACACTCCCCCGCCCTGGAAGAAGTGCAGCGGATGGCGGTCCCGCCCGGCCTGCACGCGCACGGCGTCGTGGCGCACCGAGCGCAGCTGCCGCACCACGTCCAGCGGGATGCGCAGCGGCGCAACGGCCTTCCAGCCCACGTTCTTCGACGAGCGGAGAACGGTGCGGGCCCGCAGCACCTTCGTCCCCCCGAAGGCGACGACGAGGGCCGCCAGCAGCTCCCCTCCGACCAGCCCGGGCTGCTTGCGCAGCAGGCGCACGACCGCGCGGCCGATCGCCAGCGGGACGAGCGAGAGCCAGTGCAGGAGGAGGAGCGCGACGGGCGCGTAGGCGAGCCGGCGGTGCAGCTGCGCGGTGCGGTGCTGACGCGCCCGGCGCCGTTCGCCGCTGTCGATGCGGCGGCCGTCGGGGCGCTGCAGCCCGATGCGGGCGGTGGTGACGCGGGCGTCCGGCACGCGGCTGACCCGGTGCCCGGCGAGCCGGGTGCGGATCGAGAAGTCGAGCGCGTCGTCGACGACCGGCAGGCCGGGGTCGAAGCCGCCGAGCTCCTCCCAGAGGGAGTGGCGCACGAGCATGCCGCCGGCGGCGACGGCCAGGACGTCGGGCGTGGAGTCGTGCTGGCCCTGGTCGAGCTCGTCCTCGACGAGGTGGACGGTCGTGCCGTGCTTGGTGATCGACTCGCCGTAGCTGCGGATGTAGCCGGAGCGCGTCCAGTCCATGATCTTGGGACCGGCGACGGCGACGGAGGGGGCGACCTCGACGGCTCCCAGCAGCGCCGCGAGGGCGCCGGGCTCGGGGGCGGAGTCCTGCGCGAGCAGCCACAGCCACTCGTCCTCTCCGGCCGGCGGCTGCATCACGCGGACAGCGCGGGCCACGGCCTGGCCGAAGGGGAGGTGCTCGGCGACCTGCACGAGCTGCGTCGGACCCCAGGACGCGAGGAGCTCGTCGGTCGTGTCCTTCGAGCCTCCGTCGACGAACACCGTCGCGTCGGGCTGACGGGTCTGCGCCCGCAGGGCCGCGAGGGTTCGTTCCAGATAGGCCGCGCCGTTGCGCGCGACGAGGACGGCGGTGACTCGTGGATACATCGCGGACCACCCTAAGCGATGCCGCCGCGCCGCCCGCCTGCGGCTCGCCGCCCCGTCGGTCGGGTCGCGGCGAGGAGGGGACTAGGCCCGGCGGCGCAGCTTCCGGCGCTCGCGCTCGGAGAGGCCGCCCCAGATGCCGAAGCGCTCGTCGTTCTCGAGCGCGTACTCGAGGCACTGGGCCCGGACCTCGCACGAGGTGCAGATCTTCTTGGCGTCGCGGGTCGAGCCGCCCTTCTCGGGGAAGAAGGCCTCGGGATCGGTCTGCGCGCACAGCGAGTCGACCTGCCAGGAGAGCGCGCCCCCCGGCGCCTCGGTCGCGGTGTCGATCCCGGGTCGGACCCCGGGCACGCCCAGACGGACCGGATCGACGAACCAGTCCTCGGGGACTCCGGAGTGCTGTTCCGGAAGCGTCATGCCGTCTCCTACCCCGCCTGCGAACCGATGATCGGCGGCCACTCCTCCCGGAGCCGCTGCCTAGGTAATTACAGCGGTGTCATTCGCTCAGGTCAAGTCGCGGACCATAAACCCTCAACCCGCCGTGGAGGGTTCACGACACACCGGCGTGTCGCGAACGTGAGATCCGATCAGGCGGTCGCGGCGCTCCGTGCGCGCCAGGCGCTCTCCACCATCTCGGCGACCGTGTGCCGCATCTCCCAGCCCAGGTCGCGGGCCGCTGTCGCGCCGGAGGCGACGATGCGGGGCGGATCGCCCGGCCGCCGTGGGGCGACCTCGGGCGTGAAGGCGATGCCGGTGCTGTCGGCGATCGCGCGCATGATCTCGCCGACGGAGGCCCCGGATCCGCTGCCCAGGTTGTAGACCGGGTCGATCGGCTCGCCGGCGGCCAGGCGGCGCGCCGCGGCGACGTGCGCGAGCGCCAGGTCGGCGACGTGGATGTAGTCGCGGACGCAGGTGCCGTCCGGCGTCGGGTAGTCGTCGCCGTTGATCCGGGGCGTGCGGCCGTCCAGCAGCGCCTCGAAGACGAGGGGGAAGAGGTTGTGGGGGCTGGTGTCGTAGACGTCCGGGTAGCCGGATCCGACGACGTTGAAGTAGCGCAGGGAGGCGTGCCGGACGCCGTGCGCCCGCCCCGCGTCCGCGAGCAGCCACTCGCCGATCAGCTTCGACTCGCCGTAGGGCGATTCCGGGCTCTTGGGGGTGTCCTCGGTGACGATCTCGACGTCGACTGCGCCGTAGACGGCAGCGCTCGAGGAGAAGACGATCGAGGAGACCCCGGCGCGCTCCATCGCCGCCAGCACGCGCATGGTGCCGGTGACGTTCTGCTCGTAGGTGTGCAGGGGGCGCTGCACCGAGACTCCGGCGTACTTGAACCCGGCGACGTGGACGACGCCCTCGATGTCGTGCTCGGCGAGCACGCGGTCGAGCAGGGCCTCGTCGAGGATCGAGCCCTGGTGGAACGGGACGCCCTCGGGCACGAACGACGCGTGCCCCGAGGAGAGGTCGTCGAGGACGACGGGGTCGATGCCCTGCTCCGAGAACGCGCGCACCACGTGCGCCCCGATGTACCCGGCTCCCCCGGTGACCAGCCATGCCATGTGGATCCTCCTCGGTGCGGGCCCGCGACTCCGCGCGCCGGAAGACACCCTAGCGGCGGGGATCGACGGCGCGGATCGGCCGGATGACGCCGGGTGGCGATATCCTGCCGTCGTGCTCCGCTCCGTCGCCCTCCTCGCCCTGCCCGGCCTCGCGCCGTTCGAGTTCGGGGTCGTCTGCGAGGTGTTCGGGATCGACCGCGGCGTCGACGGAGGGCCCGCCCTCGACTTCCGGATCGCCACTCCCGATCCGGGCCGCGTCCGGACGAGCCTCGGATTCGACCTGCTGGTCGCCGATGGTCTCGACGCGGCCCGGGACGCGGACCTGATCGCCGTCCCCGCCCACGGCCGCGGGCCCGCCGACGAGCGGGTCCTCGACCTCCTCCGCGAGGCTCACGAGCGCGGCGCGTGGATCCTCAGCGTCTGCAGCGGGGCCTTCACCCTGGCGCAGGCGGGCCTGCTCGACGGCCGGCGCGCGACCACCCACTGGATGCACGCCGCGGAGCTCGCCCGGCGCTTCCCCTCCGTCACGGTGGACCCGGAGGTCCTCTACGTGCAGGAGGGGCGCATCGTGACGAGCGCGGGCACCGCGGCCGGCATCGACGCGGCGCTGCACGTGGTGCGCGAGGAGCTGGGCGCGACGGCGGCGAGCGTCGTCGCCCGGCGGATGGTCGTGCCCCCGCAGCGCCACGGCGGGCAGGCGCAGTACCTGCGGACCCCCGTTCCCGAGGCGCGCGCGGACTCGCTGGCCGAGGTCACCGAGTGGATGCTGGAGCACCTCGACGAGGACCTCTCGATCGAGGCGCTGGCCCGTCGGGCCCTGATGGCCCCCCGCACCTTCGCGCGCCGCTTCCGGGCCGACCTCGGCACGACTCCGCTCGCCTGGCTCACCCGCCAGCGCCTCCTCCGGGCGCAGGTGCTGCTGGAGGAGACGGAGCTGACCCTCGAGGCGGTCGCCGCGCGGGTCGGCTTCGGCACGGCCGCGGTGATGCGCCACCACTTCACGCGCGTCCTGCGGACCACGCCGGCGGCCTACCGCCGCACGTTCGCCGCCTGAGCGGCCGGCACCGGGATCGCTGGAGGGATCAGACCGTCGCGACGAAGAGCCTGCCCCGTCCGGTGACGGCGAGAGCGCCCTCCGACGGGGTCACGAACACGCTGCCGCCGCGCTCGACGCGGACCGAGCCCTCGGCGCCCTCGAGCGAGAACGAGCCCTCGGTCGCGATCGCGATGGCGGGTCCGTGCAGGGCGACGCGGGCCGGCGTCTCCGACTCCGGCTCCACGACGGCGAGCACGAAGTCGGGGACGTCCGGACGGTAGACGCGCACGCCCGGTCCGGCCTGCTCGGCCGGGAGGTAGGGCACGGGCAGCGGCGAGAACTCGAGCACGCTCACCAGCTCGGGCACGTCGATGTGCTTGGGCGTGAGGCCCCCGCGCAGCACGTTGTCGGAGGCGGCCATCAGCTCCACGCCCGTGCCCGCGAGGTAGGCGTGGATGTTGCCTGCGGGCAGGTAGAGCACCTCGCCGCGGGCGAGGCGGACGCGGTTGAGCAGGAGCGAGAGCACGATGCCGGGGTCGCCCGGGTAGCTCTCGTCCAGGTCCCGGACCGTGGTCGTCTCGAGGCGGTCGTCGCCCGCGGACGCCGCGACGACCGCGGACACCAGCGCGGCGACCTCGGCGCGGTCGCCGTCGGCGAGCAGCCACGACAGGGCGCCGCGGAGGACCTCCGAGGGCTCGCCCTCGAGCGTCCGGGCGAACCGCGCGATCGCGGCCGCCTCCTCCGCCGGGGCGCGCCCGGCCAGCTCGGCGAGCAGCGCCCGGGCGTCCGCCGGCTCGCGGAAGCCGCAGAGCGCGTCGAAGCTCTCGCTGAGCGCGTAGATCAGCTCGGGCTTGTGGAACGGGTCCTTGTAGTTGCGATCGGCGGCGTCCCGCGGGATGCCGGCCTCCTCCTCCTCGACGAACCGGCGCCGGGCCCGCTCGGACGAGGGGTGGGCCTGGAGCGACAGCGGCCCGCCCGCGGCGAGGATCTTGAGCAGGAACGGCAGACGGGGAGCGCCCGAGACCGGATCGACCGCCCCCTCCACTCCGGCGAGCGCCGCCTCGGGGTGCTCGCCGATCCACTCGGCGAGCGTGCCGGCGCCGACCGAGGCGGGGTCGAGGATGCGCGCGGGCGAGCCCGGGTGCGCGCCGAGCCAGAGCTCGGCCTCGGGGGCGCCGGAGGGCGCGGTGCCGAGGGCCTCCGAGATGCCGGTGAGCGAGCCCCAGGCGTAGTCGCGGGGGGTGTTGCCGATCGGGATGAACACGGGAGCGCTGGCCTTCCGTCCGAGGGGTGGGTCCGAGCCGCTCAGCCGGACGCGCCGGGGCCGCTCCGCTGCGACGCTAGCAGGATCCACAACGCGGGCCCGGGAGGAGGGCCCGCCTGTTGGTGCTCTCCGCCAGAGGACGCGGCACTCGCAGGCGCGCTTCGTACGCTGGGAGTCGCAGCACTGTCGCCGTCGGAGCGGTCGCCGTGCCGCATCCGACGAGCGAGGGAGCACAGAGCATGGACAGCACGACCTTCGAGACCCTGGGGGCCGACTTCTACGGGTTCGAGGCGGCGCTCACGCCCGCCGAGAAGGAGCTGCTGGTCGGCGTCCGCGCGTTCCTCGAGGAGCAGGTGCGGCCGATCGCCGACGAGTACTGGGAGCGCGCGGAGTTCCCGCGGCAGCTGATCCCCGCGATCCACGCCACCGGCGTCATCGGCCTCTCCTGGCCCGAGACCCGCGCGATCGAGAACTCCGCCGTGTTCCGCGGCTGGGTGGCGCTCGAGCTGGGCCGGGTGGACGCGGGCATCGCGACCTACGTGGGCGTGCAGAACGGCCTGGTGATGGGAACGGTCGGCGTCGCCGGCTCCGAGGAGCAGCGCGCCGAGTGGCTGCCGAAGCTCGCCTCGGGCGAGGTCATCGGCGCCTTCGGGCTCACCGAGCCGCACTCCGGCTCCGACTCCGCCCAGGGCCTGCGCACCACCGCCCGCCGGGACGGCGACGACTGGATCCTCGACGGCGAGAAGCGCTGGATCGGCAACGCGACCTTCAGCGACGTGACCGTGATCTGGGCGAAGGACGCGGAGGACGGCCAGGTGAAGGGCTTCCTCGTCCCCACCTCGACGCCGGGCTACCGCGCCACCGCCATCGCGCGCAAGCAGAGCCTGCGCACGGTGCAGAACGCCGACATCGTGCTCGAGGGCGTCCGCGTCCCGGAGTCGCTGCGCCTGCAGCGCGCGAACTCGTTCCGCGACACCGCGAAGGTGCTCCGGCTCACCCGCGCCGAGGTCGCCTGGCAGGCCATCGGCGTCGCGATCGGCGCCTACGACGCGGCGCTGCGCTACGCGAAGGAGCGCGTGCAGTTCGGCAAGCCGCTCGTCGGGCACCAGCTGGTGCAGGACCTCCTGGTCAAGAGCATCGGCAACATCACGGCCAGCATCGCCCTGGCGACCCGCGTGTCCGAGATGCTCGACGCCGGCGAGCAGCGCGACGAGCACTCCGCCCTCGCGAAGGCCTTCGCGACGGCCCGGATGCGCGAGACCGTCGCCTGGTGCCGCGAGGTGATGGGCGGCAACGGCATCGTCCTCGACTACGGCGTCGCCCGCTTCTTCGCCGACGCGGAGGCCCTCTACTCCTACGAGGGCACCCGCGAGATGAACACGCTGATCGTCGGCCGCTCGATCACCGGCACCGCTGCGTTCGTCTGAGCCTCCCGTCCAAGCCGTCTTCCCCGAGGGGGCGGCCAGGCCGGGGAGCGAGCGGCGGCGCGCCCGGCACGCCGCCGCGCCGCCCCCGCTCCCTAGACTGGTCGCCATGATCCGACGCGCCGCCCCCGCCGCTCCCCGAGCGCTCGCGGTGGCGGTGCTGGCCGTGCTGCTGGCCGGCCAGTCGCTGCGGAACCTCGCCGGATGGTGGGGCTGGGGCGTCGTCGTCGCGGTGCTCCTGGGCGCCTCGATCGCCGTGCTCGTCCGCGCCCGCCCCCGCCTGCGCTGGGCCCGCACGCCGAAGTCGCTGGTCCTCTTCCTCGGGCTCGCGGTGCTCTCGCTGCTGTGGTCCGCCTATCCGGGAGCGAGCGCGATCGGAGTCACGGCGCAGCTCGCGACGACGCTCGGCGGCGTCGTCCTCGCCGTCACGCTGAGCAGCCGGGAGCTGCTCACGGCTCTCGGACGGGCCCTGCGCCTCTCCGTCGGCCTGTCGCTCCTCTTCGAGCTCGTGATCGCGGTCGTCGTGCGGCAGCCCGTCCTGCCGTTCGGCGTCGAGCCTCCCGCCGACGGACCGACGCCCGACGCCTTCTACTGGTCGCAGGCAGCCCTCTTCACCGGCGAGCCCGTCCAGGGGATCGTCGGCAACCGCAACCTCCTCGGCTTCCTCGCCCTACTCGGCCTGATCGTGATCGCGATCGAGCTGGCGGCCCACTCGATCCGGCGCCGGTGGGGAGCGGTCTGGGTCGCCCTGTTCGTCGCGACCCTCCTGCTCACCCGCTCGGCGACCGTTCTCCTCTGCCTCGTCGCCGTCGTCCTCGCGGCCGCGTTCGCGCTCTGGGCTCGCCGGAGGGGCGAGTCCCGCCGGCGTCCCGTCTACCTGACCGCCGCGGGGCTGGCGGTGGCGGCCGTCGCCGGAGGCGCCGCGGGCTGGGGCGCCCTCCTCGGCCTGCTCGGCAAGAGCGAGGACGCCACGGGCCGCCTCGACATCTGGGACTCGGTGATCGCGCTCACGCTGCAGCGTCCGGTCCTCGGCTGGGGCTGGGTCAGCTACTGGGCTCCCTGGGCCGCCCCGTTCGACACCCTCGCCGAGCGCAAGGGCGTGCTCTACCTGCAGGCCCACGACGCCTGGCTCGACGTCGCCCTCCAGCTGGGAGCGGTCGGCCTCGTCCTCTTCGCGGCGCTCGCCGTCTCGACGCTGTGGCGCTCCTGGTTCCGCGCGGTCGACCGCCCGCGGCGCGACGCGACCTCGACCCTCCCCTACACGGCCGTCAGCCTCGCTCCGCTGCTGATCGTGGTCGCCCTCCTGGCGCAGTCGCTGTTCGAGAGCCGGATCCTGATCGAGGGAGGCTGGCTGCTCCTCGTCCTCTTCGCGGTGCAGACCAAGCGACCGGCGACCGAGACGCCCGAGGTCCTCGCCGCGACCCCGCTCCCCCTCGCCGACGCCTCCCCGAGGCGATGAGGCGCCGCCGCCCCTCGCTCCCCGCCTCCGTCGCCGACGCGACGGCGTCCCCGCAGTTCGCGGCGGCCCTCGCGCAGACCACTCTCGTCACCGTCCTCTGCGCCCCGGCGGTCCGCGGGCTCATCGGCTGGCCCGGCTACATCGCCGCCGTCGCCACGCTCACCGCCCTCGCCGCGGTCATGCTCGTCCTGCGGCGCGGGCGGCTCGACTGGGAGGGCCTGCTGCCCACGAGCATCCTGGTGTTCCTCGGCTGGATCGCGCTCAGCGTGCTGTGGAGCGACTACACCTGGGCCACGGTCTCGAGCGTCGTCTACCAGTTCGCCCTGGCGTTCCTGGCGATCGCGATCGGCCTCACGCGCGACATCATCCAGATCATCCGCTCAGTCGGCGACGTGCTGCGGGTCGTGCTGATCGCCTCGCTGGCCGTGGAGGTGCTCTCGGGGGTGCTGATCGACCAGCCGCTGCGCTTCCTCGGCGTGGAGGGCCTGCTCGCGGTCGGCGGGCCGATCCAGGGACTCGTCGGCACGCGCAACCAGCTCGGGCTGGTCTGCCTGCTGGCGATCGTGACGTTCTCGGTGGAGCTGATGACCCGCTCCGTCGCCCGCGGGCCGGCCGTCGCCTCGATCGCCCTCGCGGCGGTCACCCTCCTCTTCACGCGCTCCGCCGTGAGCGCGGGCGTGCTCGCCGTGGCCGTCGTCGTCGCCCTCGCTCTGCGCTGGGTGCGCCACGGCGACGGCACCCACCGCCGTCGGCGGCAGTTCGCGGTGCTCGGCGTCGCCGCCGCGGCCTCCCTCACCGTGTGGCTCCTGCGCTACCGGGTGATCGAGCTGCTGAACGCGGGCAGCGAGTTCGAGTTCCGGCTGCGGCTCTGGCAGCAGGTCTGGCGCTTCACGGACCTCGCTCCGATCGTCGGCTGGGGCTGGGTGGGCTACTGGCGGCCCGACCTCTACCCCTTCACCGCCATCGACTACCTCTCGGGCCGCCCGCACTCGTCGAGCCTCAACGCGCTCTTCGACGTGGCCCTGCAGGTCGGCGCGGTCGGGGTGGTCCTCTTCGTCGTGCTGATCGGCCTCGCGCTCTGGCGCTCCTGGCTGATCGCCTCCGAGCGCAAGGCGGTCGTGCACGTCTGGCCGGTGCTGGTGCTGGCCGTGCTGATGGTCACCGCGCTGGCCGAGAGCTCGATCCTGCTCGACGCCGGCTGGCTGCTCGTGGTGCTCTGCGCGATGCGCGCGGCCCAGGGACTGAGCTGGCGCCGGCTCCTGCACCCGCGGGACTGACCGGACTCCTCAGCGCCCGCGCCGCCGCGCCACCTGGCGGAGCACGGCGAGGTGCTCCTCCCGGCAGCGCTCCCAGCTGAAGGACCGGGCGCGCTCGACGCCGAGCGGGCCGAGCTCGCCTGTCCGCTCGATCGCCTCGAGGATCCCGTCCGCGATCGAGCGCGGCTCGAGCGGATCGACGTAGACCGCGGCGTCCCCGCAGATCTCCGGGAGCGAGCCCGCGTCGGACGCGGCGACCGGGCATCCCGACGCCATCGCCTCGATGGGAGGGAGGCCGAAGCCCTCGTAGAGGCTCGGGAACGCCAGCACCGCGGCTCGGCGGTAGAGGTCGGCGAGCTCCTCCGGAGTGACGTGGCCGCGCCACTCGACGAAGTCCGGCAGCGGGCCGAGGCGGTCCAGATCCCCTCCCGTCAGCACGAGGCGGAGGGCGTGCCCCTCCTCCCGCAGCAGGCGCACCGCCTCGAACAGGCGGGCGTGGTTCTTGTGCGGCCAGGCGCGCGCCGGGTAGAAGACGAAGTCCTCGCGTGTGCTCAGATTCGCGACGAAGCGCCGGGTGTCCACGCCGAGATGCGACACGTGGATCCGCTCCTCCGGGATGCCCAGCAGCTCGACGATCCGCCCCTTGGTGAAGGCGCTGATGGTGATGACCGCGTCGGCGCGGCGAGCGGTCGCCTCGTAGGCGAGCCGGCGGAAGACGCGCTCGACGCGGGGGAAGAGGTGCGGGAGGTCGCGGTGCTGCAGATCGAACAGCATCTGCACGTGCCCCTGCCGCCGCGACGGCCACGGGAGCGGGACCGTGAACGGGAAGTAGAGCACTGCGTCCCGGCCGAGGCGCCGACGCAGCTGCGGCGTGCGCAGGAGCGCCTGGAGCATCCCCACGGCCCGGCGGCGGTGGCCCGCCCCGCTGACGACCCCCTCGGCCACGACCTCGGGCACGCCCTCGCTGAAGCCGCGCGCGTTCTCGGGGACGAGCACCTGCACGGCGGGCCCCTCCTCCCCCGGCCGCGGCGCAAGGAGGCGCGTGAGCGCGCGCGCGTAGGTCTCGCCGCCGCCCATCCCGCCCGGGTCGACGGTGAGCACGGCGAGCGTGACGGGGCGGAGTTCCGGCATGGCGTCCAATCGGTCCGAAGCCCGGCCAGGATACCGGCGGGCCGCACCGCTCCCGGCGCCCGGCCGTGCCCGTGGGTAGTATGTGTCCCGCTGTCATCGACCCCGACGAATTGGACCACCACGTGCCCCGCGCTTTGATCACCGGAATCACCGGCCAGGACGGCCTCTACCTCGCCGAGCTCCTCCTCTCGAAGGGCTACGAGGTCTTCGGGCTCGTCCGCGGGCAGAACAACCCCAAGTACGAGCTGGTCCGCCGCACCGTGCCCGAGGTGACCCTGCTCACCGGCGACCTGACCGACGTGTCGAGCCTGGTGCGCGTGCTCGCCGCCGCCCAGCCCGACGAGGTCTACAACCTCGGTGCGATCTCGTTCGTCGCCTACTCGTGGGAGAACGCGTCGCTCACCACCGATGTGACCGGCAAGGGCGTGCTCAACATCCTCGAGGCGACCCGCCTCTACGCCGGCTCCGACATGTCGCGCGTGAAGTTCTACCAGGCCTCCTCCTCCGAGATGTTCGGCAAGGTCCAGCAGGTCCCGCAGAGCGAGGAGACGCTGCTCTGGCCGCGCTCGCCCTACGGAGTGGCCAAGGTCTTCGGCCACTACATGACCATCAACTACCGCGAGTCGTACGGCATGCACGCCTCCTCCGGCATCCTCTTCAACCACGAGTCGCCCCGCCGCGGCCCGGAGTTCGTCACCCGCAAGATCAGCCTCGCGGTCGCCCGCATCAAGCTCGGCCTCCAGGAGACGCTGGAGCTCGGCAACCTCGACGCGAAGCGCGACTGGGGCTTCGCCGGCGACTACGTCGACGCGATGTGGCGCATGCTGCAGCAGCCCGAGGGCGACGACTACGTGGTCGCGACCGGCGAGACCCACGAGATCCGCGAGTACCTCGACATCGCCTTCAACCACGTCGGCATCGAGGACTGGACTCCGTACGTGACCCAGAACCCCGCGTTCATGCGTCCCGCCGAGGTGGACCTGCTGATCGGCGACCCGGCGAAGGCGCGCGACGTCCTCGGCTGGGAGCCGAAGGTCTCGTTCCCCGAGCTCGTGGCGATGATGGTCGAGAACGACCTCGCCGAGCAGTCCGCGCTGATCAAGTAGTCATGCCTGCCGCTCTCGTCACCGGAGCGAGCGGTCAGGACGGGGGCTACCTCGTCGAGCGCCTGCTCGCCGACGGCTGGGAGGTCTCCGCGCTCGTGCGCGGGACCGACGACGCCGCTCTTCCCGCCGCCGTCCGCCCCTTCGAGGGCGACCTCCGCGACGCCTCCCGCCTCGGCCGCATCGTCGCGGAGGCGCAGCCGGACACGGTCTTCCACCTCGCCGGCCTCTCCTCCGTCGCGCTCTCGTGGAAGGAGCCAGTGCTCACGGCGGAGGTGACCGGCACCGCGGTCGCCGCGCTCCTGGAGGCCTCGCTGGCGCTCCAGGAGTCGGCGGGCCGGGAGGTCCGCTTCGTCCAGGCCTCCTCCTCCGAGATCTTCGGGGCCGCGACCGAGAACCCGCAGACCGAGCGGACCCCGATCCGCCCCGTCTCCCCTTACGGAGCCGCGAAGGCGTTCGCGCACCACCTCGTCGCGGTCTACCGCGGCCGAGGGCTCCACGCCTCGTCCGGCATCTTGTACAACCACGAGTCGCCGCGTCGGCCGCTCGGCTTCGTCACCCGCAAGATCACCGCCGGAGTCGCGGCGATCGCGACGGGCGCCGAGTCGGAGCTCTCGCTCGGCAATCTCGACGCGCGCCGCGACTGGGGCTGGGCTCCCGACTACGTGGACGCCCTCGTGCGCGCCTCGCGCGCCGAGGAGGCGGGCGACTACGTCGTGGCGACCGGAGTCGCGCACTCGGTCCGCGACTTCGTCCGTGCCGCCTTCACCGCGGCCGGCATCGACGACTGGGAGCAGCGGGTCACGATCGACCCGCGGTTCGCGCGCCCCGTGGACGCCCCCGAGATGCGCGGGGACGCCTCCCGGGCCCGCGAAGTGCTCGGCTGGGCGCCGACCGTCGGCTTCGAGGAGATCGTCGCCCGCATGGTCGAGAACGACCTCGAGCTGGCGCGCCGCTCCGACTGAGCCGCGCCCACCGCGTGCAGAAGGCCCCCGCTCCTGGAGCGGGGGCCTTCTGCACGCGGTGGGTCGAGGACGCCTAGGCGGTCGCGTCCGACTGCTCGGCCCGGCCCCGCTCGTCGACGCCCTCGCCCTCGACGAGGTACGACCAGACGCGGGCGGCGTACTCGTCCCAGGTGCCGCCGTCGATCGCGAGCGCCTCCGCCGAGAGCCGCGCGTGCAGCTCGTCGTCGGTCAGCAGCCGCTCGAGGGCCGCGGCGATGTCGTGGTCGTCGTGCGGATCGACGAACAGTGCGCCGCCCGAGGCGGAGACCTCGTGCATGCTGCCGAATCCGGAGGTCACGACCGGGGTGCCGACCGAGATCGACTCCACGATCGGGAGACCGTAGCCCTCGTTGATCGAGGGGAACACGGTGCACCGGGCCAGGCGGTAAGCGCTCCAGAGCAGCGCGTCGGTGATCTTGGAGAGCGAGCGGACCGGACGGCCCTGGCCCTCGAGGACCTCGAGTCGGTACTCGAACTCGGCGCTGCTCCAGGCGTTGCCGCCGATGAAGACCAGGCTGAAGCGCACGCCCCGGCGCCAGAGCAGCTCGGCGGCCTGGAGCACCGCCAGGTGGTTCTTCCGCGGCTCGTGGCTGCCGACGCAGACGACGAGCGGGAGGTCACCGGTCACCAGCGAGCGCGCGGCGGTGGCCAGCTCCTCGTCCGAGACGCTCTCCGGCTGCGAGGGCAGCAGGATCGGCCGGATGTCCGGCCCCTGCATCCCGACGCTGCCGAGCATGTGGCGCCAGCCGGAGTACTCGGTCGCGGCCGCCTCGGAGATGGTCGCGATGCGGTCCATGTGCGATACGGCGACGAGCGTGCGCGAGAACGCGGCGCTGATGCCCGTGCTCGCCGTCTCGGCGGTGGTGACCGGCACGCAGTCGAAGCCGATGGTGCCCGTGCGGTTGCCGCTGAACTCGGCGAGGGCGGAGACGCGCGACGTCCGCTCGTCCTCCACGGCGAGCTCGGGCAGGAGGTAGGTGCCCTGCCACGGGACGATCACGCGGGAGCGGTCCTCGGCGGCGTCGGGCACGTCGCCCGAGACGGCGTTCCGGCTCTGCTCCGGGGTGAGCATGACGAGCGACTCGTGGGTCGAGTCCCAGCCGGCGAGCAGGATCTCGTGGTCGCGCGTCCAGCGGACGAGGCTCTGGCGCACCACGCGCTGGATGCCCGTGGCCAGCCCCGTGCGCGCGGTGTGGTGCACGTCGACGACGACCGCGCCGACGACCACCTCGACCTCGGGGTGGTGGAAGCGGGCGAAGACCCGGTTCGAGGCGATGGTGGACGCGGCGTGGGTGAGCAGACCGGCGGTGCCGTCCAGCCGGGCCCGGCGGCGGCCGTCGACGACGTCCTCCCGGCGCGGGAGCGTGCCGCGGAGGACGGCGAGCACCAGCCAGACCTCGCGGTCGGTGGGGGCGGGCAGCAGAACGCTCAGCTGTCCCGTGAGGGCGTCGACGCTGCCCAGCGGCTCCACGGTGGGGGCCAGGGTGCGCACCAGGGTGGCGAGACGGTCGACCAGGTACTGCTTAGAGCGCACGGGGCGCCTCCTCGTGCTCGATGAGGGCCGAGGGGCCGATCAGGGCGGCCCACAGCTCCCGGGCGTAGTCGTCCCAGGTGCGCTCGGGCCGCTCGGCCGCCTCGAGGCGGAGCTCGTCGACGAGCTCCGGCGACGTCAGCAGGCGGCGCATGCCGTCGGTGATCTCCTCGTCGGACTCCGGGTCAATCAGGACGCATCCGCCGTGCTCGGCGATCTGCGCCGTGCTGCCGTAGCGCGAGGTCAGCACGGGGAGCCCGATCGACAGCGCCTCGGCGACCGGCAGGCCGTACCCCTCGTGCAGCGACGGGAACGCCAGGAACAGCGCCTCCCGGTAGCTCGCGATCAGGACGTCGTCGTCGGCTCCGCGGAGCACCTCGACCGGGCGTCCGGCGGCGACCAGCTCGCGCACGCGGGGATCGAAGACCTGGTGCGCCCACGGGTTGGCCCCGCCGATGAAGCGGACGCGGAAGCGCAGGCCCTCGCGCCAGAGGACCTCGGCGGCGTGCAGCACCGCGAGGTGGTTCTTGCGGGGCTCCTGGCTGCCGACGCAGAGCACGAGCGGCAGGCCGGACGCGCTCCGGCCCTCGGAGCGCAGGCCGTCCGGGAGCTCCACGGGCAGCGGGACCGGGACGACGGTCGGGCCGGTGAGGCCCTGAGCGGGGAGCGCTCGCACGAAGCCCTCGAACTCCAGCGCGGCCGCGGCGCTCACCGTGGCGACGCGCTCGGCGTGCTTGACCACGGAGAGGAAGTTGACGAAGCGCACCGTCTCCTCCGGCGGCACCGTGTCGGCGCTGACGACGGGGATCGCGTCGTGGCCGAGGACGACGACCTCGTTGCCGGAGTACTCGGCGAGGGCCGCGAGCGGCCCGCACTGGTTGTAGTCGGGCACCGAGGGGATGACGACGACGCTGCGGTAGGGCACGACGAACTCGATGCGCTCCGGATCGCCGTGCTCCCAGTCGCGCCGCCCGGCGGAGGACCAGTCGACGACGCGCTCGTGCTCGATCGCGCTCAGCCGCCGGAAGGACATCGATCCGTGGACCCAGGCGACCGGGACGATCTCGTGCTCGGCGTCCCAGCGGGACACGGTCTGGCGCACGACCCGCTGGACGCCGGTGTTGTGCCCGTGGCGGGCGGGGAAGTCGACGTCGATCAGGACGGCCCCGGTGACGACCTCGACGCGGGCGTCCAGATCGGCGAACCCGGTCGCGGTGCGGGAGCCGGCCTCGAGGAAGATGCGCAGCGCCGCCTCCTCGGGGGCGAGCTCGAGGGCGCGGCGGAACCAGTCGAACAGCTCGCTCGTCGGGTACGCGGCCGTGAACGACACCAGCGCGACCCAGGTCAGCTCGTCGTCCTGGCGCGAGCGGATCTCTCGGGCCACCTCGTCGAGGTACGGGCCGGGCCCGCGGGTGCGCAGCGAGGCGCGGCGCTCCTCGTCGAAGAGGAGCGCGCCGATCTGCTCCAGGCGCTGCAGCATCGCCTCCGTGCGGTGGGCGCGCGCGGCGGCCGAGCCGGCGGCCGAGACCTGCGACCGGTCGCTCATCGCGCCCGACCGGACAGGCGGCGCTTCACGAAGCGCGCGCTGTGGCCGACGGCGCCCGACAGCCCGAGCTGCTCGACGCGGATCTGGAAGGTGCGCACCAGGCGGAGCGGCTTCGTCACCCGCCAGGAGAGGGTGCGCTCGAAGCCGGAGGCGGTCACTCCGCCGACCTGGATCCGCTCGACCCACTCGTCGAAGGGGTCGTTGAGGAGGGAGTCGACCTGCGCGCGCAGGCGGGCGAGCTCCTCGTCCGGGGACTCGGGCTCGGCGAGACGGGGCTCCACCGGAACCCCGGACGTGCGCGCGGGCTCCGCCGGGACGGCGGCGGGAGCGGCGTCGCCGACGGCCGATTCGAGGCTCGGGTCGGGAGCGGGAGGAGCGTCCTCGCCCGTGCCGCCGAGGACGGGGGCGGGGTCCCCAGCGCTCTGCGGCGCCGGGTCCAGGGGGACGTCGGAAGGCTGCGTGGGCATGGCGAACACCTCGTTCGTGTCGTTCAGTCGGCGAGCGGGAGCAAGACTACCCGCCATGCGCCGCGCACCGGCACGCCAGCCAGGGGGCTCCAGGGTAGGCCGCACGTATAATGATGCGGTCCGTCGCCCGGCGGAGGCCGAGAGCTTGGAGTTCCATGCCCAGCAAAGCTGTGGATCGCGCGCGCGCGATCGCCGACGAGCCGTTCCAGATCGCCGGCACCACGTCGGCCGTCGGCGGCGGCTCGGGCGGCTTCGTCGCCTCCCTCGCCGAGATCCTGCGGCACCGCGAGCTGCTCCGCCTGCTCGTGGGGCGCGAGCTGAAGTCGCGCTACAAGGACAGCAGCCTGGGCTTCGTCTGGAGCCTCGTCCGGCCGCTGATCATGCTCCTCATCTACTACGTGGCGATCGGCCAGATCCTCGGGGCCTCTCGCGGCGTCCCGAACTTCGCGATCTTCGTCTTCTCGGGGCTCACCCTCTGGGGCCTGTTCAGCGAGATCGTGACCGCGGGCACCACGTCGATCCTCGGCAACGGCGGACTGATCAAGAAGGTGTACCTGCCGCGGGAGATCTTCCCGGTGGCGGCCATCGGCTCGGCCCTCTTCAACTTCGGTGTGCAGTTCGTCGTCCTGATCGCGGGAGCCGTCCTCACGGGCTCGCTGATCTTCGGCGTCCAGCTCCTCTACATCGTGCCCGCGCTGGCGATCGTGCTCGTGTACGGCCTCGCGCTGGCCCTGGCCCTCTCGGCCCTCAACGTCTACCTCCGCGACGTCCAGTTCCTCGTCGAGGTCGGGCTGCAGATCTTCTTCTGGCTCTCCCCCATCGTCTACGCGTGGAACTTCGTCGTCGCCGCCTCCACCGGAGCGGGCCACGGCTGGGCCGAGCAGCTCTACCTCATCAACCCGATCTCTAACGCGATCCTCGCCTTCCAGCGCGCGATCTGGGGAGACGGCTCGCGCGTCAGCATCATCGACGGCAACGAGATCGCCCCCCAGGTGTGGCCGCCGGACATGGAGCTGCGCCTTCTCATCGTCCTCGTCGTCGGGCTGGTGTTCGTGTGGATCGGCCACCGGATCTTCCGCCGCCTCGAGGGCAACTTCGCCCAGGAGATCTGATCGTGACCCTCACCAGCAAGCAGGAGTCCGTGCCCGCCTCCTCCGGCACCCCGACCGTCGTCCGGGTGCGCAACGCCTCCAAGCGCTTCGTCATCCGCAAGGACAAGTCGTTCAAGGAGCGGATCGTCAACTTCGGCCGCGGGCGCAAGCACCGCGACGAGTTCTGGGCACTCCGCGACGTCGACCTCGAGATCCCCCTGGGCTCGACCGTCGGCCTCATCGGCGCGAACGGATCGGGCAAGAGCACGCTCCTCAAGCTCATCGGCGGCATCGTGCAGCCGACGACCGGCACCGTGGAGCGCCGCGGACGCCTCGCCGCGCTCCTCGAGCTCGGAGCGGGCTTCCACCCCGACCTCACCGGGCGCGAGAACGTCTACCTCAACGGCGCGATCCTCGGACTCTCGCGCAGCGAGCTGGACAGCAAGTTCGACTCGATCGTCGACTTCTCCGAGATCGCCGAGTTCATCGACACCCAGGTCAAGTTCTACTCGTCGGGCATGTACGTGCGGCTCGCCTTCGCTATCGCGATCCACACCGATCCCGACCTGCTGCTGGTCGACGAGGTGCTCGCCGTCGGCGACGAGCCGTTCCAGCGCAAGTGCATGGACCGCATCCGCGCCTTCCAGCGCGCGGGGAAGACCATCGTGCTGGTCACCCACTCGCTCGAGCAGGTCGGCGAGCTCTGCGACCGCACCATCGTCCTCGAGAAGGGCACCGTCGTCTTCGACGGCGAGACCTCGGAGGGGCTCCAGGTCCTCCGCGAGAGCTTCGAGGACCGTCGGGCCGCCCGCCAGGAGCGCGAGGCCGAGGCCGCCGAGGCCGCGGACGAGCCCGCCCCCCAGCTCATCGAGATCCTGGGCTGCCGACTGCGCGGCGGATCGATCGAGCACGGCGGCACGGTCGTCCGCAGCGGCGAGACCCTCGAATTCGACGTCACGGTGCGCACCAGCCGCCCGGTCGACGACTGGAACATCGGCATGGGCATCGACACGCCCCTCGGCCAGCGCGTCTTCGGGACGAACACCGAGCGCATCGGCACGCCGCTGAGCGCGGTCGACGGTGAGATGACGGTCACCTTCACCCTCCCCGACCTGCACCTCGGCGCCGGCAACTACGCCGTGCACGCCTCCTCGGCCACCTTCTCGCAGGGCGAGACCATGCGGATCCCGGTCGCCGCGACCTTCACGGTCGAGCGGGCCTCCGTGCACGACGGCGTCGTCGACATCGACTCCACCGTCCGCCTCAGCAGGCCGTGACCGCGCGGCGCCGCCGCCTCCTGGTCGACGCGACCGCCCTCGCGGCGCCGCGCCTGACCGGGGTCGGCCGCGTCCTGCTCGGCCTGCTGCACGCCCTGGACACCGACGCGACCGCCGCAGACGTCGAGGTGCTCCTCGTCGTGCCGGCGAGCGAGGCCGGCTCGCTCGAGCGCTTCGGCTTCCGTACGCTGCGCGTCCGACCGGTGCCGCTGCCCCGGCCGGTGTGGAGCGCACTGACACGACTGCCCGCGCCCGGGATCGACCTCCTGCTCGGCCGTGGCGCCTACTTCTTCCCGAACTTCCGGAGCTGGCCGCTCGCCCGCTCCCGCTCGCTCACCTTCGTGCACGACGTCTGCTTCGCTGTGATGCCCGAGCTCGTTCCTCGCGAGCGCCGAGAGCTGCTGTCGCGGTCGGTGCCCCGGTGGATCCGGCGCAGCGATCTGGTCCTGACCGGCACCCCGTCCTCCGCAGCCGAGGTCGAGAGCGCTCTGCGCGTCGCTCGCGAGCGCGTCCGCGTGCTGCCGACCACGATCGACGCCGACCTCTTCCACGCCCGCGGCGAGGAGGAGGTGGCGCGGGTCCGCGCGGAGCACGGGCTCGGGTCCTACCTGCTCTTCGTCGGATCGATCGAGCGCCGCAAGAACCTCGTCACCCTGGTGGACGCGTACCGGCAGGCCGAGCGGCCGGAGAACCACACCCTGCTCCTGGTCGGCGGGGACGGCTGGGACAACGAGGACGTCCACTCCGCCGTCGCTCGCGCGGTCGCCGCAGGAGCCGACGTGCGCTTCGCCTCCTCCTACGTCGCCGACGAGGATCTGCCGGCCCTGCTCACGGGCGCCGACGCCGTCGCCATGCCCTCCTGGCACGAGGGCTTCGGCCTGCCCGCCCTCGAGGCCGTCGCCTGCGGCACTCCGGTGCTCGCGGCAGACATCTCCGGCCTCCGCGACGCGCTCGCCGGGCGGGAGTCCGCCGCCGTCTTCATCGACCCGGCGGACCGCGCCGGGTGGTCGGCCGCGATCGGAGAGGCGCTGCGCCGTCCCCGGCGACTCGCACCGGGGCCCATCCCGGGGTGGGACCGCACCGCCCGGCGCCTGCTCGAGCTGGCCTTCGACGACCGCTGATCAGCGCCGGGTCGTGAACAGCAGCCAGCGCCCGGAGGCGGAGGCGACCTCGGGCTCGACGTCCCCCGTCGCCGCCTCGACGTAGGCCCGCCAGCCGTCGGGGTCGTCGGTGTAGCCGGCGGTGTCCACGTAGACGGCGCAGGCGCCGCTGCCCGCCACCGCGTCGGCGAACTCCGCGGGGTCGTCGACGTCGCCCCAGACGTCCCAGCCGTAGGTGCCCTCCACAGCCCCGTAGCTCCAGCGGAGGCGTCCCTCCTCGGTCGCGATGTAGGGCAGTGCCTCGTCGTAGTCGGAGAGCGCTCCGATCCGCCCGCTGTCGGGGAAGCTCTTCAGGGGGAGCTCCACCACTCCGCAGCCGTCGTCCAGCTGCGCGTCGGCCTCCGACACGAACGAGCGCATCTCGGAGTCGTCGGTGGGAGCGATCGGCACCGCGGCCGATACTCCGGCCAGCTGATCGACCACGGCGACGGCGGCGAGGAGCGCCACCACGAGGATCCGGACACCGCCACGGGCCGTGACCCGATCGAGCAGAAGCGCGAGCACGCCGAGGACGAGGACCGCGATGACGATCGACATCCGCGCCCACGCGCGGATCGTCGGCCCCGCCACCAGCGAGACCACGACGCCCAGGCCCGTCACCGTGTAGAAGAGGAGCGCGGCCAGCGTCGCCACGGCGAGGACGCGCACGCGGGCGTCCGAGAAGAACCGGCCGACCGCGGTCGCACGGAGCGCCCGTCCGCCGCCGAGCGCGGTGATCGGA
This sequence comes from Rathayibacter sp. AY1A2, assembly GCF_002930935.1. Lineage (NCBI taxonomy): Bacteria > Bacillati > Actinomycetota > Actinomycetes > Micrococcales > Microbacteriaceae > Rathayibacter > Rathayibacter sp. AY1A2. The sequence goes on from NZ_PSTP01000001.1 coordinate 352,211, forward strand.
AGCGCCACGAGCGTGATCAGGAGCGCGACGCTGGCGAGGATCGAGAATCCGGGCGGCTCCGTCGTCGGCGCCACGCCGGACTGGCCCGCGTAGGTGTTCAGCAGGCCGTACCCCTGCGGCAGCCCGGTCCCCGACCAGGGCAGGCCCAGCAGCACGAGCTTGCCGGCGTAGGCCTCCGACTCCCCCACGGTCCGCGACGTGAAGTACGGGCTGTAGCGCTCCCCGAAGTCGAGCGAGAGCAGCAGCAGCGAGAGCCCGACGAACACGCCGAGCGCGAGGATCGGCACCGACGAGACCGCGAGCACGCGCAGCCGCTCGCGGGAGAGGAGCCCGGCGGCCGTGCTCACCGCCCAGGTCGCTCCGAGGACCAGGACCGCGAAGACGTAGTAGTAGCCGCCCGTGCTCGCCACCAGGAGCCCGAGCACGACTCCCGGGACGACGGAGCGCAGTACGCGGCTCCTCCGCGTCGCGCCCCGCTCGGCCCAGGCTCGGAGAGGATCGGTGCGCGGTCCGGCGACCATCAGCACCATCACGCCCAGGAGCGGGATCGCCCAGTAGTTGGCGAGGAACGCGTGGCCGAATCCGATCCGGAGGAAGTGGTACGGCAGCAGCGACAGCAGGACCGCGGAGAACGCCGCGACCCAGGGCCGCGTGCGGAGGGCGCGGAAGAACACGTAGCCGGTGACGGCGACCGTCGCGAACGTGCCCAGGTAGAAGACGTTCAGGAGCGTCGTCCCGTCGCGCACCACGAGGGCCAGGACCGAGACGGCGAGGGCGGAGGCGACGTCGAACTGCGCGCTGAAGAAGGCGTTGAACCCGTCGGGGAAGCCGAGCGCCGCGTTGCCGTCGAACGGGAACGCCTGCGTGGCGCTGGTGAAGAGCGTGTAGTGCAGGATCTGGTCGTCGCCGCCCACGGTCCAGCGGGCCGTCAGGTCCTGCGGCCCGATCCCGAGCGCGAGCACGGCGGCGACGACCGAGACGAGGGCGGCGACGAGGGCCCATCCGAGCTCGACGAGCGTCCGGCGCCGCCGACTCGCCGTCCGCGGGCCGCGCACGTCAGTAGCCGCGCTCACGGCGCTGCTCCTCCACGCTGGTCTGGACGATCCGGTTCAGCTCGGTCTCGCCGTCGGTGCCCGCGTAGTCGTAGATGTCGAACCCCCCGCAGGCGACGATATCGGAGGGAGCGCCGAGCGTCCCGCGCGCGAGCCCCGCCCAGTCGGGCGAGCGGTCGGCCAGGACGAAGCTGTACTGCCGGTCGCGGTAGTCGCTCAGGTTGTTCATCCACAGCTGCACCGTGAAGTCGAAGTTGACCTGCTGGACGTGCAGCGAGGCCGGCCCGTAGAGGTCCAGCGGCCGCGTGGACCAGAACGAGCCGACGCCCGCGAGCTCGCGGCCGTCGATCCAGCGCTCCAGGCAGTCGGCGTCCGGGTCCGATCGCGCCTCGGCCGCCGCGGAGGCGACCGCCGTCGTGGCCGGCACGGCGGCGACGACGAGGCCTGCGGCGGCCAGCGGAGCGACGACGCGGACGACCGGCGCCAGCCGCGCGCCCGCAGCACGCCGGTGCGCCGCCGCGGCGCCGATCAGGGCGATCACGACCACGGTCGCGGTCACCGGGATCGGCATCAGGTAGCGGCTGACCGAGCTGCCGGTGAAGACCTGCACCACCAGGAGCACCGTCGTCTGCGCCGGCAGGAACGCGCACACCGCGAAGCGCGCACGGGCCGCCTCATCGAGGGCGGCTCCCCGCGCCAGGCGGGCGACACCGGCCACGACGACGGCGAGGGCCGCCAGCAGCAGCAGACCCAGCAGCGCCACCTCGAGCTTGCCGATCAGCGGCGCCTTCAGCACCAGGAACTGCACGATCAGGTCGTCCAGGGCCGTCCCGGCGAGCGGCAGCCGGAGGTACCCGCCGGCGTCGGTCCCGATCAGGAAGCCGAGCGGGATCCGCAGCGCGGCTCCGAGCGCGGCGGCCCCGAGGACCGTTCCCGCGACGATCAGCACCGCTCGGGGAGCAGCGAGAGCGAGCACCAGCAGCACGACGAGGACCACCAGCAGGGGGCCGACGAACTGCACGAGGAGGAGCGGATCGGAGAGGGTCGTCGCGGCGACGGCCGCTCCGACCAGGAGCAGCGGACGCGCGGCCGGACGGCGCTCGCGCAGCGCGCCCAGGGCGACGGCGAGCCCGGCGAGGCCTGTGAGCACCGCGCCGTAGTAGTAGGTCGTGAGGAGGAAGGTGGTCGCCAGGGCGCCCTCGTTGTTGAGCGCGCGGCCCTCCGTCAAGCAGAGCACCAGCAGCACGGCGATGCCGGCGAGCGCGGCGGCGGGCCGCAGCCGGCGGTGCCGGTCCGCGACGAGCCGTCGCGCGAGCATCCGGAGCACGCCGTAGAGGAGGACGACGTTGAGCACGGCGTTGACCGCGAGCGCCGCCGCGGGATCGCCACCGGTCAGCAGCCACGCGACGCCGAAGACGGGGAGCTCGGGGAAGAGGAAGAGCTGGCTCGTCATCACCCACGCCGCGGGGCGGCCCTCGGCGAAGGACTGCAGGATCAGCGGCAGCGCCAGCGAGTCGCCGTCGCGGAAGAGCAGCGGCCGCCACGGCGTGCCGACCATGAATCCGAGCACGAGCAGGGTCCCGCTGACGACGACGGCGAGGGCGGCGAGCTCGAGGAGGGCCCTCCGGGTCCGAGGGGATCCCGTCGGACCCGCCGTCACCGGTGCTTCCCGCCGAACCGGATGGCCAGGACGAGCAGGAGGTTCTTCAGGAGGGTGTCGCTCGGGATCTTGGAGTTGCCGACCGTGCGGTCGAGGAAGACGATCGGGATCTCCTTCACTCCGCGGGCCCGGCGCAGCGCCCGGTACTTGAGCACGATCTGGAAGCCGTAGCCGGCTGCGCGGATCGTCTCGAGGTGGAGGGTGCGCAGGAGGTCCGCGCTGAAGAGGTTGAAGCCGCCGGTCCAGTCGGTGATCTTCGAGCCGAGGAAGAGGCGCGTGTAGAGGTTGCCGCCACCGCTCAGCAGCTTGCGGTCGAGCGTCCAGTCGGGAGTGCCCCCGCCGGCGATGTAGCGGGAGGCGACCACGAAGTCGGCGCCCGCGCGCACCTCGCGGAGGAAGGCGTCGATGTAGTCCGGGTCGTGCGAGAGGTCGGCGTCCATCTGCAGCAGGTAGTCGTAGCGGCGCTCGGCCGCGAGGAGGTGCTGGAAGGCCCAGATGTACGCCGCGCCGAGCCCCTCCTTCTTCTCGCGCGAGAGCACGAGGACCTCGAAGGTGTCGGACCCGAGCTCGGCCGCGAGCTCGCGCGCGCGGTCCGCGGTGCCGTCGGGGGAGCTGTCGTCGATGACGGCGACGGTCACGTGGAAGTCGGGGTTGCGGGACGCCGCGAGCGCGACCCGCGGCAGCGCCGTCGCGATGTTCGCGACTTCGTTGTAGGTGGGGACGACGACGGCGAGGGAGCGCATGAGGCGGGGAGGATCCGTTCTTCCGGTGCACCGGCTGACCGGTGAGAGCCCTGCGAGTATAACGAGGCGGTGCTCGCGAGCCTCCGAGCGCGCCCCGCGGCCCGCCGCCCAGTCCGCGCACTCTCTCAGGAACATGGCACCGGCCGTTCGACCGCCCGGCAGGGGTCCGCGGTTACGATGGACGACAGTGCACGGCGGTTCACCCCTTGTTCGCCTGCCCCGATGGACGCCCGTCGGAGCCCGACGGTCGGGCATCGACGCCAGAGGGGGACGGGAAAGAGCGCCGCAGATGAAGAGACTCCTCGAATCGCAGAAGGTCCGCTTCCTCATCGCGGGCTGCACCAACACGGCGATCGACTTCCTCATCCTCAACACGCTCGTGCTCCTGCTCGGTCTGCCGACCCTCGTCGCCAACGTCTTCTCCGTCCTGGTCGGCATCACGATCTCGTACGCGCTGAACCACTTCTTCGTCTTCCGCCACCCGGGCAGGGTCTCGGTCGCCACGTTCGCGAAGTTCTTCCTCGTCACCGGGTTCAGCTCGCTGGTCCTGCAGTCGGCGATCATCTACGGCTTCGAGGTCTTCTTCGACACCCGCTTCGGCAACTCGCTGCTCTTCCTCCCCAGCTCCGGCGAGAACGCCTTCCTCGCGATCAACATCGCCAAGGCCGTCGCCGTCCTCGTGGGACTGGTGTGGAACTTCTGCATGTACAAGTTCGTCGTCTTCCGCCGTCCGGCGCACGATGCGCTGCCCGCGATCGAGACGGTCTCCCCCGCCGCCGTGGCCGTCAGCACCGAGCCCGTCGACATCGTCCGCTGAGGGCCGCAGGCTCCCTGGCACCGCTCGAGCCGCGTGCTAGCCTCGTCGAGTTCTTCCGACGGGGCACTCCTCCCGTCGACGCCGCACCACCCGGAGGCTCCCATCGCCCGCTCGACGTTGCCCATCGCGGTCGTCGTCGTCACCCACTTCTCGGGTGAGGTCCTCCGCGCGTGCCTCGAGTCAGTGCCGGAGGCGACGGAGCACGACGTGCGCATCGTGGTGGTCGACAACCTGACCACGGACGACTCCGTCCGCAGCGTCGTCGAGCGCCTGCCGCAGGTCGAATTCCACGAGACCGGGCAGAACCTCGGCTACGGCCGGGCCGTCAACTACGCGGTCGACCGCCTCGGGCCCGAGGTCGAGTGGATCCTGGTGACCAACCCGGACACGGTCTTCCTCCCCGGCTCGATCGACGCCCTCTACGCCGCCGCGACGGCGGACGACCGGATCGGCTCGATCGGGCCCCGGATCCTCGACTCCGACGGCACGATCTACCCCTCCGCCCGCGCTCTGCCCTCGCTCGGCACGGGCGTCGGGCACGCCGTCTTCGCCCACGTCTGGCCCGGCAACCCGTGGTCGGCGACCTACCGGCGCTCGCGCGCGGTCGAGACCCTCCGCCACGGCCGGATGGAGGCGGGCTGGCTCTCCGGCGCCTGCGTGATGGTGCGCCGCACGGCCTTCGAGGAGATCGGCGGGTTCGACGACCGCTACTTCATGTACTTCGAGGACGTCCAGCTGGGCGACTCGCTCGGACAGCGCGGGTGGACCAACGTCTACCTCGCCGACGCGGTCGTCTCCCACCTCGGCGGGCACTCCACCCGCCTGGCCTCGGCGCGGATGCTCGCGGTCCACCACCGCAGCGCCTACCTCTACCTCGCGCAGAAGTACGGGGCCTGGTACCAGGCGCCGATCCGTGCGGCGGTGCGCGCCGGGCTGGGCGCCCGGGTCGCGCTGATGCGCCTGCGCTCGAAGAGCTGATCCGGTCCGGTCGGGCGTGCCGCCTGGGCGGCCCGTCCGCCGGATCGGCGGTCAGGAAGCGGAGTCGAGCTCCGTGTAGAAGGCCCGCGCCTCGTCCCAGGTCGGCAGCAGGCCCTGCGCCTCGGCCTCGGCCAGCGTCGGTGCGTCGGTGTCCTTCGGCGAGAGGAGCAGCTCGCCGGCCTCCTCCGGGAAGCGCAGGCCGATCTGCTCGTCGAGCGGGTCGATCCCCTTCTCCCGCACCGGGTCGAAGGTGGCGTTCACGAGGTACGAGACCACGGCGCCCTCGGTCAGCGCCACGAAGGCGTGCGCGACGCCCTCGGCGATGTAGACGGAGCGGCGGTCGACATCGTCGAGCAGGATCGACTCCCAGCGCCCGAAGGTCGGCGACCCGACGCGCACGTCGATCACGTAGTCGAGGACCGCGCCGGAGAAGCACGAGACGTACTTGGCCTGCGACGGCGGGATCTGCGCGAAGTGGATGCCGCGGACGGTGCCGCGCCGCGAGACGGAGGTGTTGCCCTGCCGGAGCGAGAGCGGGTGCCCGACCTTCTCGGCCAGGCGGTCGAAGCGGTAGAACTCGTAGAAGACCCCGCGATCGTCGGGGAACTGGCGCGGAGTCACTTCGTAGACGTCGGGGATGTCGAGCTCTCGGATCTGCACGGTCGCCAGTGTAACGACGGCGTGTCACGGGCCCGCGACGCCTCTCTGCGCCACCCGGCGGCGTGCCGGAGCGCCGACCGTCGGCCGACGGACCGCTCGGGCATGATGAGGAGGTGACCTTCCTCATCACGGGCGCCTCCGGCATGCTCGGCACCGACCTGCGCACGGCGCTCGGCTCCCGCCCCAGCACCGCCCTCGGCCGCTCCGACCTCGACGTGACCGACCTCGACGCCGTGCGCGCCGCCGTCGCGGGACACGACGCCGTGGTGAACTGCGCCGCGTACACCCGCGTCGACGACGCCGAGACCGACGAGGAGGAGGCGCACCGCGTCAACGCCGTCGGAGCGCGCAACCTCGCCCTCGCCACCGCCGAGACGGGAGCCGCACTCGTGCAGGTCTCCACCGACTACGTCTTCGACGGCTCCGCGACGACCCCCTACTCCGAGGACCACCCCCGGAACCCGATCTCGGCCTACGGCCGCACGAAGGCCGAGGGCGAGCGCCTGGTGCTCGAGGCCAACCCGGAGCGCGGGTACGTCGTCCGCACGGCCTGGCTCTACGGCGAGCACGGCGGCAACTTCGCTAAGACGATGGTGCGACTGGCGGGCGCGCACGAGACGCTGACCGTGGTCGACGACCAGCACGGCCAGCCCACCTGGACCGCCGACCTCGCCGCGCGCCTGATCGAGCTGGTCGACGCGGAGGCCCCGGCCGGCGTCTACCACGGCACCAGCTCCGGCGAGACGACCTGGCTCGGCTTCGCCCGTGCCGTCTTCGCCAAGGCGGGCCTGGATCCCGAGCGCCTGCGCCCGACCGACAGCGGCTTGTTCGTCCGCCCCGCTCCGCGTCCGGCCTACTCGGTCCTCGGCCACGACGGCTGGAGCCGGGCGGGCCTGCCGCCGCTGCGCTCCTGGCAGGACGCGCTCGCCGCCGCACCCCTCGAGGCGGTGACCCCGTGACCACCACTCTCCGCGTCGTCGTCGACCAGATGCTCGCCCGCGTGCCCGGCGGCATCGGCCGCTACACCGAGGAGCTCACCCGCGAGCTGATCGCGACGGCTCCCCGCGACTGCGAGGTGGAGGCCGTCGTCTCCGCCCACCCGCCCGAGAAGGAGGAGGAGCTGCGCCTGCGCCTGCCCGGCCTCGCGCGCATCCACCGGCTGCCGCTCGGGCGCCGCGAGCTCTCGCGCGCCTGGCAGTACGGGATCGCCATCCCGGCCGGCGGCGGCATGATGCACGCCCCGAGCCTCTTCGCACCGCTGCGCAGCCACGACGGAAGCGAGGGCGAGCAGATCGCCGTCACGATCCACGACACGGTGCCGTGGACGCATCCCGAGACTCTCACCCCCCACGGCGCGAAGTGGCACCGGGCGATGGCCAAGCGCGCCCGCAAGCACGCGGACGCCGTCGTCGTCCCCACCCACGCCGTCGCCCACCAGCTCTCCCAGCTGATGGACTTCGGCGATCGACTGCGCGTGATCGGCGGAGCCGTCGGCTCCGGCCTGGTCGTCCCGGAGGACGCCGACGAGCGCGCCACGGCGCTGGGCCTCCCCCCGGAGTACGTGCTGAGCGTCGGCACGCTGGAGCCGCGCAAGGGCCTGGTCTCGCTGATCGCGGCCTTCGGAGGAGCGTCCGAGCCGGCGATCCCGCTGCTCCTGGTCGGCCCGACCGGCTGGGGCGACCTGGACGTGGCCTCCGTCGCCGACGAGCAGGGCCTCGACGAGACGCGCGTGCGCGCCCTGGGAGTCCTCAGCGACGCCGACCTCGCCGTCGTCCTCTCCCGGGCCACCCTCTTCGTCTACCCGAGCATCGCCGAGGGCTTCGGCCTGCCCGTGCTCGAGGCGATGCACTTCGGAGTGCCGGTGGTGCACTCCGACGACCCCGCGCTGATGGAGGTCGCCGCGGACGCCGGCGTCGCCGTCGAGCGCGGCGACGCGAAGGACTATCCGGACCGCCTCGCCCTCGCGATGAGCAGCGTGCTCGCCGACACCGGTCTGCGCGAGCGGATGTCGGTGGCCGGCCGCGACCGCTCCCGCGCCTTCAGCTGGCGCGACTCCGCGGAGCGCGTCTGGGCGCTGCACGCCGACCTCTGAGGCGTGCGGCACCCGGCCGTCTACGGCGAGGAGTCGCCCGACAGTCCGGCACTCACCAGCGAGTGCACGACGTCGTAGTCCGGGTCCTCCGGGTCGACGGCCGGCGGGACCAGCTCGATCGGATCCACTGGCTGCGACTTCGTCTTGAGCCCCAGCTGCACGAAGTAGCCGAGCATCCCCTGCGGGACGTCCGTCTTGATGACCTGGGACCCGGCGGACGCGACGTCCTGGAACTTGGCGAGGACGTTGCCCGGCTCGAACTGGGCGAGCAGCGCCTCCTGCACCTGCCGCTGGCGCGCCATCCGGTCGTAGTCGCTCGTGGTGTAGCGCGAGCGGGCGTAGGCGAGCGCCTGCTCGCCGTTGAAGTGCCAGTGCCCGGGATCGATCCACTGGTTCACGCCCTGCATCACGCCGTCGGAGTCGGGCAGCCCGCCCAGGGGCAGCGGCTCGTCGGCCACGTAGTCGATGTCGATGCCGCCGAGCGCGTCGATCAGCTGGGCGAAGCCCTCCATGTCGATCAGCGCGTAGTACTGGATCCTCAGATCGAGGATGCCCTCGACCGCGTCGCGCATCGCCTCGATGCCGGGCTCGCTGCCGTGGTCGACGGCGTCGGGGTAGAGCTCCGGATGCTTCAGCTCGACCTCGGTGTAGACCGAGTTGAGCTTGCAGACGTCGACGGCGCAGTTGTCGGTGTCGTAGCCGTCGGGATAGAGCTCGTGCATCGGGCTGGTCTCGGGGAACGGGAAGTCGACGAACTCGCGCGAGACGCCGATGATCGAGGCCTTGCCGCTCGACGCGTCGATGCTGACCACCGAGATGCTGTCGGGGCGCAGACCGTCGCGGTCCTCCCCCGCGTCGCCGCCGAGGAGCATCACGTTGTAGCGGCCGTCGATCGGCTGCTCTATCGCTCCGCCGCCGAAGATCGACGACAGCGTCCCCCGTGTCACGCCGAGCAGGTAGGTGCCGTAGGCGGTGGTGCCGACCGAGACCGCCATCAGCGCGATCGTCGCGAAAGCGAGCACGCCGCGCATCCGCGGGCGCACCCGGACGACGCGGATCAGGCGGAGGGTGTCGAGCGTCAGCACGGCCCAGACCACCCCGTAGACGACGAGCGCGGCCTGGAGCGCGAGCATCGAGAGGTCGAAGGTCGCGAGCGTGTAGAGGCCGGTCGGGAAGACGAAGTAGAGGAGCACCGCGACCAGGAGGGCGACCCAGAGCCCGAGGGTGAAGCCGAGCCCCAGGCGCCCGAGCCGGCGGTTGCCCGCCAGGACCTGAGCGGACCCGGGCACCAGGAGGTTGACGATCAGCAGCCACCACGCCCGCCGCGTCATGAAGGCGCGGGAGGCGACGTCCGGGTGCCGCAGCGGCAGGGCGACGGCCGTCACAGACCCGCCACCAGGGCGTCGTTCTTCGCGGCGACCTGCACCTCGAGGTCGGCGGCGAAGGCGTCGAGCGCTGCGGAGAGGGCGTCGTCCGCGGTCGCGAGGATCTTCACCGCGAGCAGTCCGGCGTTCCGCGCTCCGCCGATGGAGACGGTGGCGACGGGGACGCCCGCGGGCATCTGCACGATCGAGAGGAGGGAGTCGAGCCCGTCGAGTCGGGCGAGCGGGACCGGCACTCCGACGACGGGGAGCGAGGTCACGGCGGCGAGCATGCCGGGGAGGTGGGCGGCTCCGCCCGCCCCGGCGATGACGACCTTCAGGCCGCGGCCGCGGGCCTCGCGGCCGTACGCGATCATCGCCTCCGGGGTGCGGTGCGCGGAGACGACCCGGACCTCGTGCGCCACGCCGAACTCGGCGAGGACGGTGGACGCCGCCTGCATGACGGACCAGTCCGAGTCCGACCCCATCACGACGCCGACGAGCGGCGCGGGCCCGTTCACGAGCGCGTCCGCGCTCACGAGAGGGCTCCGGCAGGGGTCGGGGAGGTCGGCAGGCTCGTCACGGCGACCATCGTACGGGTCAGTCCGTGAGAACGGCCGCCGCCGCGCGAGCCTCGTAGACCACGAGGTCGAGGTCGTCGCCGCCGGCGTTCACGTGCCCGACCTTGCGGCCCGGTCGCGGCTCCTTGCCGTAGTTGTGCACCTTCACACCCGGGTGATCGGCGAGCACCCGCGGGTAGCGGTCGGTCAGCGACTCCCCCACCGGGCCGCCGAGCACGTTGACCATCACGGTCCACGGGTCGCGGCAGCCCGTCGCGCCGAGCGGCAGGTCGAGGACCGCGCGCAGGTGCTGCTCGAACTGCGACGTGGTCGATCCGTCCATCGTCCAGTGGCCGCTGTTGTGCGGGCGCATGGCCAGCTCGTTGACCAGGATCCGGTCGTCCGTCGTCTCGAACAGCTCGACGGCCAGGACGCCGGTGACCCCCAGGCTGTCGGCGATCGTCTGCGCGATCTCGGCCGCGGCGGCTGCGAGCCGGCCGGCGGACGCGGGGGCCGGAGCGATCACCTCGGCGCAGACGCCGTCGCGCTGCACGGACTCCACCACCGGCCAGAGGATGCTCTCGCCGGAGGGACGCCGGGCGACGAGCTGCGCGAGCTCGCGGCGGAAGCCCACCAGCTCCTCGACCAGGAGCGAGCCGCCCCGGCCGTCCTCGGCGAGGGCGGTGAACCAGTCGTCCGCCTCGTGGGCGCCGCGCACCACGCGAACGCCCTTGCCGTCGTAGCCGCCGCGCGCGGTCTTCACCACGGCGCTGCCGCCGTGCTCGGCCAGGAACGCCCCCAGCTCCTCGGCGGAGGAGACCTCGGCCCACTCGGGCACGGGCACGCCGAGCTCGGTCAGGCGGCGTCGCATCATCAGCTTGTCCTGGGCGAACAGCAGGGCGTCGGGGCCGGGGTGCACGGCGACGCCGCGGGCGACGAGCTCGCGGAGGATCGGCTGGGGAACGTGCTCGTGGTCGAACGTCACCACGTCCACGGTCTCGGCGAAGGCGAGCACGGTCGCCTCGTCGCGGTAGTCGCCGACCCGTGTCGCGGCGAGCCCCGCCGGGGCGCCCTCGCTCTCGGCGAGCACGGCGATCTCGATGCCGAGCTCCACCGCCGCGGGGATCATCATCCGGGCGAGCTGGCCGCCCCCGATCACGCCGACGCGCATGGCGCTCCTCCGTCTCCGCCCGCTGGCGCGGGGCGGCTCCATGCTACCGAGGCCCCGACGCGCTCACGCGGGCGGCGGCCACTCCGGCTCGAGAACGGGAGCCGCGCCGATCGCCTCCCGCAGCAGGTCGGCCGTGAGCTCCGGATCCGGCAGGTCCCGCAGCACGAACACCTCGGCTCCCGCCTGCAGGATCCGGACGTCCCCGCACCGGGCGAGGCGCTGGCCGAGGGAGCGCTCGACCGCGACCTCCATCCTCCGATCGAAGACCACCTCGGCCCGCCGGATCGACGCCACGCCCCGGCGCGCGCTGAGGCCGGAGGCGGTGACGCGGTAGCGCACGCTCGCCCAGCCCGCGATCCCGGGAGCGCAGAGGAGAAGCACCAGAAGTGCGGTGCCGAGCCCGATGATCCAGCGCTGCAGGGCGAGCTCGAACTGCGCGGCGAAGTAGAAGCCCGTCCAGGTGAGCAGGAGGAGGCCGACGACCGGTGCGACCGCCCGGCGGGCGCGCGGGGTCAGCCGCGCCAGCTCGCGGTCGGCGGGGTCGGTCCTGGCCATCAGGAGCGCAGGTGCGTGACGTCGCCGGCCGGGAACGAGCGCAGCGCGCCGCCCTGCTCGAGCAGGAGCGAGCCGTCCGGGGCGAGTGCGGCGGCGGTCCCCTCCTCCTGCGTGCCGTCGGGCAGCTCGAGCCGGACGCGCGTTCCGAGGGTGCCGCAGGAGGCGCGGACGGCGGCGGCCGCTCCGGAGGCCTCGGGGTCACCCTGGGCGAGCAGCGGAGCCAGCAGGCCCTGGAACCCGGTCAGGAACGCGGCGAGCACCTCGTCGGCGCTCGTCGTCCGCGCTCCGGCGAGGGCGAGCGAGGTGGCGGTCGGGACCGGCAGCTCCGCCTCCGTCAGCAGCAGGTTCACGCCGGTGCCGACGACGACCCGCCCGTCCGGCAGGCGCTCGGCGAGGATCCCCGCGACCTTCCGGCCGTCGATCAGGACGTCGTTGGGCCACTTGACGGCGACGTCCCCGTCGACGAGGGGTGCGAGGGCCCGGGCGAGAGCGGCGCCGGCCACGAGCGGCAGCCAGCCGGAGGCCTCGGCGCCGAGGGCGGAGGCGTCGACCAGAGTCGAGGCCGCGAGCGTGCGGCCCGCGGGCGCCTGCCAGACGCGCCCCAGCCGGCCGCGCCCGGCGCGCTGGTCGCCGGTGGCGACGACGGAGAGGTGCGGCCATGCGGCGGGGTCGGCGGCCGCCCGCTCGCGGAGCTCGTCGTTCGTCGACCCCGCCGACTCGAGCGCGAGGACGCGGGGGGAGACGGCGGAGGAGAGCGGGAGGAGCATGCCGCCACGGTAGCGGCGGCTCCCGCGAGGCCGCTCCGAGCGCCGCGCGCGACGTCCCGCCCTTGTCCGGATCCTCCCGTTCGGAGCGGCCCTCCCTGTGCGAGTGCGACAAGAGGAGGCGTCCGCCCCGCCGGTAGGGTGAGCGGGTGACCGCGAACACCGAACGTCCCGCGCCCGATCTGTACACGACCGCGGGGAAGATCGCGGACCTCAGGAACCGCTACCACGAGGCCGTCACGGCCAGTGGCGAGGCGGCGATCGAGAAGCAGCACGCCAAGGGCAAGATGACCGCACGGGAGCGGATCGACACCCTCCTCGACCCGGGCTCATTCGTCGAGCTGGACGAGTTCGTGCGCCACCGCACCCACGCCTTCGGCATGGAGAAGAAGCGCCCCTACGGCGACGCCGTCGTCACCGGGACCGGCACCATCCACGGCCGCCAGGTCGCCGTGTACTCGCAGGACTTCACGATCTTCGGCGGCTCGCTCGGCGAGGTGGCCGGCGAGAAGATCATCAAGGTGATGGACCTCGCCCTGAAGACCGGCGTCCCGATCATCGGCATCCTCGACTCCGGCGGAGCACGGATCCAGGAGGGCGTGGTCGCCCTCGGCAAGTACGGCGAGATCTTCCGCCGCAACACCGCGGCGAGCGGCGTGATCCCCCAGATCTCGATCATCTGCGGCCCGGCCGCGGGAGGCGCGGTCTACTCCCCCGCCCTGACCGACTTCGTGATCATGGTCGACAAGACCAGCCAGATGTTCGTCACCGGGCCCGACGTGATCAAGACCGTCACCGGCGAGGACGTCGGCATGGAGGAGCTCGGCGGCGCGCTGACCCACAACAAGATCTCGGGCGTCTCGCACTACCTCGCGAGCGACGAGAACGACGCGCTCGACTACGCGCGGACGCTCCTCTCCTTCCTCCCGGACAACAACCTGTCGCCGGTCCCCGTCTTCGAGACCGAGGTCGATCTCGAGACGACCGACGCGGACCGCTTCCTCGACACGGTCATCCCGGACAGCCCGAACCAGCCGTACGACATGCGCGCCGTCATCGAGCACATCGTCGACGAGGGCGACTTCCTCGAGGTGCAGCCGCTGTTCGCGCCGAACATCGTGATCGGCTTCGGCCGCGTCGAGGGCCGCTCCGTCGGCATCATCGCGAACCAGCCGAGCGCCATGGCGGGCACGCTGAACATCGAGGCGGGCGAGAAGGCGTCCCGCTTCGTCCGCTTCTGCGACGCGTTCTCGCTGCCGATCCTGACCCTGGTCGACGTCCCGGGCTACCTGCCCGGCACCGACCAGGAGTGGACCGGCGTCATCCGCCGCGGCGCGAAGCTGCTCTACGCCTACGCCGAGGCGACCGTGCCGCTGGTCACGGTCATCCTGCGCAAGGCCTACGGCGGCGCGTACATCGTGATGGGGTCCAAGCAGCTGGGAGCCGACATCAACCTCGCGTGGCCGACCGCCGAGATCGCCGTCATGGGCGGCCAGGGCGCGGTGAACATCCTCTACCGCAACGAGATCCGCAAGGCGGAGGAGGCCGGCGAGGACGTCGCAGCCGTCCGGACGCGCCTGGCGAACGAGTACACCTACAACGTCGCGAGCCCGTTCCTCGCGGCCGAGCGCGGCGAGCTCGACGGCGTGATCGAGCCCTCGGCGACGCGTGTCTCCGTCATCAAGGCGCTGCGTGCGCTGCGCACCAAGCGCGCCAACCTGCCCGCGAAGAAGCACGGCAACATCCCGCTCTGACCCGGCTCGCTCGGACGCCGCGGCAGGAGACGGGAGACCGTCCGTGCCGCGGCGTTCCGCTGCACCCACCTCCTCACGGGGCGGAGGGGCGGAACGATCAGTCGGAGGAGCCGGGGCCGGTCTGTCGGGCAGCGGACTCCGCGGGAGCATCGGGCCGCACGACGGGAGCGTCTGGCTCCGCGGCCGGAGCGTCCGGCTTCCCTGTCGCGGAATCGGGCTCCGCTTCCCGGGCATCCGCCCTCGCAGCCGGAGCACCCGCCTTCACCGCAGGACCGTCCGGCTCGGCTGTCGGAGCACCCGCCTTCACCGATGGAGCGCCTGCCTTCGCGGCCGGAGCATCCGGCTTCGCCGCGGACGCCTCGGACGGCTTCTCCTCCGGCTTCGCCCCGACCACCCGCGCGAACGCCAGCGCCTGCGCGGCGGAGAGGTCGGGCAGATAGGCGCGACCCAGCGCGGCTCCGATCCGGGGCAGCTGCAGCGCGTCGGGGTAGGTCATCCAGAGGCCCGCGTAGCGCGGGTGGAACTTGGCCTTGAAGCGGAACAGCGACGTGAAGCCGTAGGCCGGCTCGAGCGTCCGCGAGAGGAACTCGAGCAGGCGCGAGAGGACCGTCGGCTCCGGAGGCTCCTCCCCCTCCTCGACCGGTGCGGTGGCGAGCGGTGCGCCCGAGAGCGAGAGGAACTCGGCACCCTCCTCCTTGACGCGCAGCGCCGCGGAGGCGATGAGGAACTCCATGATGCCGGGCATCGAGTCGTCGGAGCGGCGCATGAAGTCGAGGGTCCAGCCGACCACGCGACCCTCCCTGTGCACGGGCAGCCAGCTCGTCACTCCCTGCAGCACGCCGTCCGGTCCGACCGCGAGCAGGAGGGCGACGTCGGGATCGCGGACCTCGTCGATGCCACCGAGGGTGAAGCCCATCTCGGGCAGCGCCTTCTCGGCGACCCAGCGCTCCGACAGGTCGACGATCTGGTTGGCCATGCCGAGGGAGAGCTCGGGCCAGCTGGTCCACTGCGCCTCGATGCCCAGCTTGATGCCGCGCGTGAGCGGGTAGCGCACCTTCTGCCACCGCTTGCCGGTGAGCTCGAAGGAGGAGAGCTCGATGATCGTCTCCTCGCCGACCGAGAGGCGCGACCAGCCGAGCCGGTCGAAGACGGGGAGCAGCTCGTCGTGGATGCTGTAGAACACGGGCGTCCAGCTGCGCTCGTCGCAGAACCGCACGAACTCGGCCACGACGTCCTCCCGCCGCTCGGGAGCGCAGGCGGGGTCGGAGAGGGTGATCGCCACGCCGCCGATCACCCGGTAGGCGACTCCGCCGGTCCCGTCGGCCGAGATCCAGTGCGCGTTGCCCTCCCAGGTCCCCTGATGGCCGAGGCTGCCGGCGCCGTGCAGGGACAGGAGCGCGCGGTACCGCGCCTCGTCGCCGCGGTTCCGCTGCACGTCGGTGGCCCGGAGCAGGGCGACCACCGCGACGACGACCACGAGCCAGAACACCGGGCCGACCCACTCGAAGACGATCCGCGCGACGGGCTCCCGCGGCACGGCGAGCAGTCCGGCGCCGCCGAGGAAGCTCACCGGGACGAAGCGCAGCAGCCCGTCCAGGAGGAGTCTCCCGAGGCCCAGGAGCGGCTCGAAGCTCGTGCGCACGCCGGCCGAGAGCGCCAGGTAGCCGCCGAGGGACACGACGAAGGCGATGGCGACGACCCGCGTCCAGAGCCTCGCAGCGGCACGGGGCGCGCGGATGCGGAAGTGCCTCCTCCCGATCACGAGCATCGCCACGACGGCCAGCGGCACCAGCACCGTCGTCGCCACCCAGAGCAGGTACTCGGCGTAGTACAGGAACTCGGGGTGACGGGCGGCGCGCTGGAGGGAGAAGACCTCCAGGATCGCGATCGCGATGTTCACCCCGACCGCCAGCAGCAGGCCCAGGCGGCGCCCGGAGCGCAGGCCGTAGGCGGCGACGAGCAGGAGGAGGAGCGGGACGAACGTCAGCAGGATCGGCCCGGGGGCGACCAGGCTCAGCTTCACGTGGTGCGCGCAGTGCCGGAGGGCGCGGCTGCACGGGTCCTCGAGGTCCGTCGTCCCCGTGAAGGCGCTCTGCAGCAGTCGGCCGAGGAACGAGAACGGACCGTAGCCCGAGTCCGAGAGGACGGCGACGAGCGGACCGATCGCGGTGACGACGACGACCGCCGCCAGCAGCCCCCGGGACTCGCGGTGCGAGCTCGGCGCCGGACGCTGCGGACGCAGCCCCGCCGCTCCCCGCGCGAGCACCGCGCCGAGCACGAGCCCCGCGCCGCCCGCGAGGAGCCGGTACGCGTCGGCGGAGTCGCCCGCGTAGAGAACGAACATCAGCACGACGGCGAAGACGGTCACCCGGAGCCGGCGACGCCACAGAGCGCCCATGAAGGCGGTCGAGGCGATGAGGGCGCCGACCGCGCCGATCAGCGGGTCGAAGGTGTGGTCGCCGACGGTGTCGCCCGCCCACCACTCCCCGACGAGAGCGCCGATCGACTGCACGGAGGACCCGACGACGATCCCGACGGCGCCGGTCACGAGGAAGGCGAGGAGGGTGCGGGCCGAGCCGAGGCGGCGCTCCGCGGCGAGGAGCATCGGGAGCACCAGCACGACGTCCAGGAGCAGCTGCAGCGGGTCCGCCGCGATCAGGAGGGCGGTCACCGCCGTCCACGGACGGCCGTCGAGGGTCGTCATCGGGCCCGCCGCCCACCAGGCCGTCGTCTCGGCTCCCGCGGGGGCGACGAGCGTCCCCGTGATCGCGCTCGCGGCCAGGAGGACCAGGACGACCGAGACGGCCGCAGGCGACCTCCGGACCAGCAGACGCAGGGGGCGCAGCGCCGCGGCACCGCTCCTCGGGAACCACGTCGGCATGCGGGGACGCTCCTGTTCGCAACGGACGGACGACGCTCCGGCGGCATCCGGCGTCAGCATAGCCATGCCCCGCCGACCGGCGCCGTGAACGGCATGCGATAGCGTCACGGGATGACCGCCTCCGACTCCGCACCCGCCGTCGTCATCTCCACCCCCGGCCTCGACGCCGCCGAGATCGCCGCCGTCACGGCCGTCGTCACCGCACTGACCTCTCGCACCGAGGCCGAGCCGGAGACCCCGCAGGAGCTCAGCGGGGGCTGGAACGACCGCGCCGCGGCGGTCCGCGGGCCGCTGCGGCCGGCACCGGGAGCGTGGCGCTCCTTCTCCGGCTGAGCGGACTCGCAGACGCAGCCCGTCGGGGAACGAGCGATCCGCGACGCGGAACGTGAAATTTGTCCCCCGATTAGTCCCCTAAAGTGCTGACTATGCGCCTCCTGGCGGAGCGAGCACACTAGTGGACGTACGGTGCTCCTCCTTCGGAAGGGGCACCGCCAATCACTCGCCGACCAGGGTAAGCAGGCGGGTGTGTTGGGGGCGAGTGAGGGTAATATTCGGGTTGTTACCCTCACTCGGGGTTTGACGGCGGGCCGGGCCCCCTCTTCGGAGGAGTGGACGGCCCGCCGCACTCCGTTAACGGGCTCTTCTCATCCCGTGCCGTGCGCTCGACGGGCACCGCTCACGACGGCTCTGCTCACGCTCGTGCCGCGCCGACGATCGGTCCGCTCCGAGAGTTCGGGCGCGCCGAGACCTGAGCCGTGCTGAGAGCCGGAGCGTCCCGCCCGCGGCACCGATCCGACATCCGCACGCCCTCCGGGCCGGGTCGCCACCGGTCACTGCGCATGGGGACGGCCGCGCCGTCCCGAGCGCGCTCCGCCGCTCAGACGTCCCGTCCGCCGACGCCGTCGCGCCGGATCTCGACCCAGGCGTCGACCTCGTCCCCCGCGTCGTCGGAGCCGAGGGCGCCCGCGCTGCCGTCGCCGGCCGTCCGCAGGCCCACGACCGTGACGGCTGACGCCGAGTCGGCCGACGCGGTGCGCACCACCACGCGGTCGACCTCCTCGCGGATCCCGCTCAGAGCCTGGGCGAGCTCCCCCAGCACCCGTCGGCTCTCGCCCTCGGAGGTGCGGTCGAGGCCGCCGTCGTCGAGCACCGAGACGGTCACCCCCCGCCGCCGCGCGTCGAGCACGAGACGCCGCACCTCGTCGTCCAGCAGCCGCCGGCCGCGGATCTCGTCGCGCACGGCCGCCTCGAGCAGCCGGCACTCGCGCCGCTCCTCGTCGGTGAGGCCCGGTCCCGGCTCGGCGATGCGCAGCAGCATGTCGGCGGCGAGGGCGCGGGTCTGCTCCAGCCGGACCTCGCGCTCCGTGAGGTGCGCCTCCTCCGCGGCCCGCCACGACGCGGCCGCGCGCTCGGCCGCCTCGAGCACGCGCGCCTCGGAGCCCGCGCGCCCGAGCTCGACGATGAGCAGCTGCGCGATCGCGACCCAGGCGATCCCCCCGACGACGCCGAGAGTGGCCAGCGCGGCCGGGCCGGCCCAGAACACGGTGTGCACGATCAGGAAGCCGACGCCGACCCAGGCGCAGGCCGCGCGCCGGCGGGCGCACACGATCGTCATGAGGGTGCCGACCGCGGCGATGTACCAGGTGGAGTAGCCGTTGGAGGCACCCGGATCGAGCGAGGGCGCGACCAGCAGCGGCAGAGCGACGGCGACCGCGGTCATCCCGACCGCGACGGGCAGGGCGAGCCGGGTCGTCGCTCCCGGCCAGAGGGCGACGACGGTCGCCGCGACGTACAGCGCGACCGCGACGAGGTCGGCCGGCGTGGCCGGGGAGATGCGGAAGGAGAAGAAGGCGAGCACCACGTGGTACAGCGAGAAGCCGGCGCCGAGCGCCTGGAGTAGGGGGCGCGGGTAGGCGATCACGGCCCTCCTCCCGCGTCCGCCCGCCAGGAGAGGAGGACTCGGGTGCCCTCGCCCGGAGTCGAGTCGACCCGCGCCGAACCCCGCGCGTTGTGCACCCGCTCGAGGATGGAGAGCCGGATGCCCAGCCGCTCGCGCGGGACGTCGGCGAGCCGGAAGCCGCGGCCGTCGTCCTCCACCACGACCTCCACCGCGCCGTCGCCCAGCAGCCCGTGCACGGCGCGGTGGACGCTGCCGCTCGGACCCGCGTGCTGGACGCTGTTGGCGAGCGCCTGCCAGACCGCGCCGAGCAGCGCCTCGGCCACCGGGCGCGGCAGCGTCGTCGCGCGCGGATCCACTCCGTCGGCCGTCGCGACTGCGATCTCGGTCCCGAAGGTGGACGCCGCGTGGGCGAGCTGGCGTTGCAGGAGCTCGAGCGGGACCAGCCCCTCGGGCGGCTCCGGCTCGTGGTCGGGCAGCAGCACGGCGAGGGTGCGCTGCGCCATCGAGGAGACCAGCGCACGCTCGGCCGGCGACTCGGCGGAGGCGGCGGAGAGCAGCGTCGCGAGCACGTTGTCGTGCACCAGGGCGTCGACCTCGACCCGCTCCACCTCGCCGGCGTGCTGGCGCATCGCCGCCTCGTACTGCTCCATGGCCGTCGTCTGCGCGCGATCGATCTGGTCGGCCGACTGCCGGAGCACGGTGATCAGCACCAGCATCACGAAGCCGACGATGCCCACGTAGGCGGCGTCGAGGATCGCGCGGGTCGGCTCCGCCCCGCCGCCGGAGGGGAGGACGCGCAGCAGCCCGAACAGCACGGTCGTCACCGACACGTACGCGATCGCGATCCGGAGGGGAGCCGCGATCGTGCAGAAGGCGGTGCCGATGGTCAGCAGGTACCAGATCCACGGGGTCTCGCGGTCCGCGCCCCCGGTGGCGACGGCGGCCGGCCAGGTCAGGAGGGCGACGAGGACGCCGACCGCGACCAGGAAGGCCGTGATCCGCGTGCCCCGCCGCAGCACGGCGGTGACCACGGCGGCGGTGAGCGATCCGAAGACCAGCACCAGCACCGGCCAGGCCACCTCGGGGCGCAGCAGGGGCAGCTGGGCGAGGATCGGCGGGACGGTCTGCACACCGAAGCCGAAGCCGAAGAACGACACGACCGTGCTGATGATCCGGTCGATCCGCTCGCGCCCGGCGTTGCGGCGGGCGATCGGCGCCTCAGCGCCCGCCATCGCCGTCGTCCGGGTCGATGCCCGGCAGGATGCCGTCCTCCACCGCGCGCCGCAGCAGATCGACCTTCGTCGGGGCGGGACGGCCGATCTCGACGTACTTGTCGCGGATCCGGTCGAGGTACTCCTTCGCCGTCGACACCGAGATCTGCAGCCGCTCGGCCACCAGCTTCAGCGGCAGCCCCGAGGCGTAGAGGTGCAGGACGTCGCGCTCGCGACGACCGAGCACGGCCCGCGCGAAGTCGTCGTCGGCGTCGATGGCCGAGGCCCACTCCAGATTGTTGAGGACCTCGCCGCGGGCGACCGTGCGGATCGCGGCGACGACCGTCGACATGGGCGAGGACTTCGGGATGACGCCGGCCGCTCCCGCGGCGAGCGCCTCCCGCACGGCCACGACGCGGTCGGCGATGCTGTGGACGAGGACGGCGGAGCCGCGCACCTGCCCCCACTTGACGTTGCTGGTGATGCTCGAGCCGTCGTTCAGGGACAGGTCGAGGACGAGCACCTCGATCTCGGCGCCGCCGATCGTGCTCTCGAGGGCCTGGACGGTCTCGGCGGCGGCGACCACCTGCATCCCCGCGCTCTCGACGGCGGCGGCCACGCCCAGGCGCACCGACTCGTGGTCGTCCACGATCGCCACGCGCACGCGCGGGGCCTCGGCTGCGTCGACGTGGGGCTCCATCCCGCCCATGGTACGCAGGCGCGGGCCCGCGGTCAGTCCTCTCGGCGGACCAGTTGCGCAACGGCCTCCACGTGGGAGGTGTGCGGGAAGAGGTCGAAGCCCTCGAGGCGCTCCAGCTCGTAGCCGGCCCCGGTCAGGGCGCCCACGTCGCGGGCGAGCGCGACCGGGTCGCAGGCGACGTAGACGAGCTGCGCCGGCCGCAGCTCCGCCAGAGCGTCGGTGACCGCTCGGCCGGCGCCCGAGCGCGGCGGGTCGAGGACCACGGTCGCCGCGCGCCACCGCGCCCGCTCGCGCGCATCGGCCTGGGCGACGACGTCGCGGAGGTAGCGGTCGACGCGGGCGGTCACCGCGCGGGCGCCGACCTGGTCGGCCAGGTTCTCGAGCGCGTGCTCGGTGGCGCGGGAGTCGCTCTCGACGCTGGTCACGCGCACTCCGGCGCCGAGGCGGTCGGCCAGCGCCGCGGCGAGCAGGCCCACCCCGCCGTAGAGGTCGTGGTTGGCGGCCGACGGGTCCGCCGCATCCGCGTCGACGGCGGCCTGCACGGCCTCGAAGAGCGCGGCGGCCGCTCCGCGGTGCACCTGCCAGAAGCCGGTGCGGTCGACCCGGAAGGTGCGGTCGGCGACGAACTCGCTCACCACCGTGCGGTCGCGGCGGGCGCGCTTGTCGGAGGGGTCGTGCACGAGCACCGCGGCCCCCTCGGACCCGGCCGCGTCGACGAGGTCGACCACCGAGCCGGGAGCGAGGCGCTCGCCGAGCGGTGCGGCCAAGGAGGAGTCGGCGGTCGCGAGGGGCAGCGACTCCACGGTGACGACGTGGTGGCTGCGTGCCGCGTAGGGGCCGACCCGTCCGTCGTCGTCGACGTGGAGGCGGTTCCGCGTGCGCCAGCCGAGGCCGCCGGACGCGTCGTCCCCGGCGATCGGCGAGACCTCCACCTCGACCTCGCGACGGGCGAAGCGGGAGAAGGAGTCGACGAGCACGAGGCGCTTCAGCTCGCGCTGGTAGGCCAGGTCGGCGTGGCCGAGCTCGGCGCCGCCGACGCGCTCCTCCGGGCGGCGGTCGAGGGCGGCCTCGGACCAGACGTGCTCCACCCGGTGCTCGGACGCCTCGAGCACCTCGAGCGCCTCGGCACGCCAGAAGCTGTCGTGCCGGACCTCGCTGATCCGCGCCCGCACGCGCTCGCCGGGGAGGACGTCCGGGACGAAGACGACGCGGCCCTCGTGCCGGGCGACGAACACGCCGCCGTGGGCGACGTTGCTAATGTCGAGCTCGATCTCGGTCCCGAGTGCGTCGTCGGCCCCGTCGGGGCGGGCGGATGCTCGGGACGGGGTCTGTGCCATCCGTCGAGCATCCCACAGCGTGGGCCCGGCCGCAGGGAGCCCTCGTGCGCCTCTACCTCGCCTCCACCTCCCCCGCGCGCCTCGCGCTGCTGCGGGCCTCCGGGATCGAGCCCGTCGTCGTCCCCTCCGAGGTGGACGAGCCCGCGGCCGTCGCCCGGGCCGAGCAGGAGCGGGGCGCGGCACTGGACGCGGACGCCACCGTCTCGCTGCTCGCCCGCGCCAAGGCGCACGCCGTCCTGCGCCCGGACATCGACGGTCTGGTGCTCGGCGGCGACTCCGCGTTCGTCCTCGACGGCGTCGTCCACGGCAAGCCGCACCAGCCCGAGCGGGCCCGGGAGCGCTGGCGCGCCCAGCGCGGTCGCACCGGCCGCCTCCACTCCGGCCACTGGCTCGTCGACCACCGCGGCGGGAGGATCGTCGCCGAGGCCGGAGCGGTCACCTCCGCCGCCGTCACGTTCGCCGACGACATCGACGACGCCGAGATCGACGCCTACGTCGCCACCGGCGAGCCCCTCGAGGTGGCCGGCGCCTTCACCATCGACGGCCGCGGCGCCGGCTTCATCACCGCGATCGAGGGCGACCCCTCGACGGTGATCGGGATGTCGGTGCCGACCCTCCGCACTCTGGTGCGGAGCCTCGGCGTCGACTGGACCGCGCTCTGGAACCGCTGAGGCCCGTCCCGCCCTTGTGAGGAACCGACGAAGGCCCTCCGCTTCTTTGTGGTGAGCCGCGCCGGGCCGGGCGGAGCCGCCCCCTAGGGTTGGGGACCATGCCGAAGATTACGAAGGTGCTCGTCGCCAACCGGGGCGAGATCGCCGTCCGAGTCATCCGCGCCGCCCGCGACAGCGGGATCGCCTCCGTGGCCGTCTACGCCGACCAGGACCGCGACGCCGTGCACAGCCGCCTCGCCGACGAGGCCTACGCCCTCGGCGGGACGACCAGCGCCGAGACCTACCTCGTCATCGACAAGCTGCTCTCGGTGGCGCGCCGCTCCGGTGCCGACGCCGTGCATCCCGGCTACGGCTTCCTCGCCGAGAACGCCGACTTCGCCCGCGCCGTCATCGACGCCGGCCTGATCTGGATCGGCCCCGGCCCCGAGGCCATCGAGCGCCTCGGCGACAAGGTCTCGGCCCGCCACGTCGCCGAGAAGGTCGGCGCGCCGCTCGCCCCGGGAACCCTCAACCCCGTCTCCGGTGCCGCCGAGGTGCTCGAGTTCGTGGACCAGTACGGCCTCCCCGTCGCGATCAAGGCGGCCTTCGGCGGCGGCGGTCGCGGCCTCAAGGTCGCCCGCGAGCGCGACGAGGTCGAGGAGCTGTTCGCCTCCGCCACGCGCGAGGCCGTCGCCGCCTTCGGCCGCGGCGAGTGCTTCGTCGAGAAGTACCTCGACCAGCCGCGCCACGTCGAGACCCAGTGCCTGGCCGACGCGCACGGCAACGTCGTCGTGGTCTCCACCCGCGACTGCTCCCTCCAGCGCCGCCACCAGAAGCTCGTCGAGGAGGCGCCCGCGCCGTTCCTGACGGATGCGCAGAACACCGAGCTCTACCGCGCCTCGAAGGCGATCCTGCAGGAGGTCGGCTACCTCGGCGCCGGGACCTGCGAGTTCCTGATCGGCAAGGACGGCACGGTGTCCTTCCTCGAGGTGAACACCCGCCTCCAGGTCGAGCACCCCGTGTCGGAGGAGATCACCGGCATCGACCTCGTGCGCGAGCAGTTCCGCCTCGCCGAGGGCGGCGTGCTCGACTACGACGACCCGGAGCCCCGCGGCCACTCCTTCGAGTTCCGCATCAACGGCGAGGACGCGGGCCGCGGCTTCCTCCCCGCTCCGGGCCCGGTGCACGTCTTCAAGGCCCCCGGCGGACCCGGCGTCCGCGTCGACTCCGGTGTCGTCGCCGGCGACGTGATCTCCGGCTCCTTCGACTCGCTCCTCGCGAAGCTGATCGTCACCGGCGACAGCCGCGAGCAGGCGCTGGAGCGCTCGCGCCGCGCCCTCGCCGAGTTCGAGGTCACCGGACTGCCGACCGTCCTCCCCTTCCACCGCGCGATCGTCGAGGACCCGGCCTTCGCCCCCGAGGGCGGCGCGCCCTTCACGATCTACACCCGCTGGATCGAGACCGAGTTCGAGAACACGATCCCGGCCTGGAGCGGCGAGCCCGGAGCGACCGACGAGCCGGCGGCCCGCCGGAACGTGGTCGTCGAGGTCGACGGGCGCCGCGTCGAGGTCACTCTCCCCGGCGACCTGGTCGGCTCGGGACCCGCCCGCGGGGCCGCTGCCGCCTCCCCGAAGCGCCGCGGCTCCTCCTCCGTCAGCACCGTCACGGGCGACTCCGTCGCCTCGCCCATGCAGGCCACCATCGTCAAGGTCGCCGTCGCCGAGGGCGACACGGTCGTCACCGGCGACCTGGTCGTCGTCCTCGAGGCGATGAAGATGGAGCAGCCGCTCACCGCCCACAAGGACGGCGTCGTGAAGGGCCTCGACGCGACGGCCGGAGCGACCGTCCCCGCGGGACACGTGCTCCTCCAGATCGTCTGAGCTTGTTCCGGGCCGCTCCCCGCGCGGCCCGGCGCGGTCGGCTCCTCGACGTGAGGGGTACCGCAGAGCGGGTCGTGTCGCGCTGCCGTGAATCGCTTCGCACGCGATTCCCGGTCGCGCGCTCTGCCGATGAAAGGCCGCTCCCCGCGCGGTCCGGCGCGGTCTGCTCCTCGACGTGAGGGGTACCGCAGAGCGGGTCGCGTCGCGCTGTCGTCAATCGCTTCGCACGCGATTCGCGGTCGCGCGCTCTGCCGATGAAGGGCCGCACCCCGCGCGGCCCGGCGGAGGGGCGCGTCAGGTGACGATGTGCATGGCGCGCGCGGCGTCCGAGATCGAGCCGGTGAGGCTCGGGTAGACGGTGAAGGCCCGCGCGACCTGGTCGACGGTCAGGCGGTGCTCCACGGCGAGGGCGAGCGGGAAGATCAGCTCGCTCGCCTTCGGAGCGACGATGACGCCTCCGATGACGGTGCCGGAGCCGGTGCGCGCGAACAGCTTCACGAAGCCGTCGCGGATGCCCATCATCTTCGCCCGCGGGTTCGCGGCGAGCGGGAGCTTGTAGATCTCGCCCTGCGCGATGCCCTCCTCGATCTCGCGCTGGCTCCACCCGACGGTCGCGATCTCGGGCTGCGTGAAGATGTTCGCCGCGACGTTGCGCACCTCGGTCGGGTTCACGGCGTCGCCCATGGCGTGGAACACGCCGGTGCGGCCCTGCATGGCGGCGACGGAGGCGAGCGGGAGGAACGTGGTGCAGTCCCCGGCCGCGTAGATCGAGGGGACGCTGGTGCGGGCGACGCGGTTGACGCGGATGTGCCCCGACTCCGTCAGCTGCACCCCCGCCTCCTCGAGGCCGATGCCCGCCGTGTTCGGCACGGACCCGACGGCCATCAGGCAGTGCGAGCCCTCGACGACGCGTCCGTCCGAGAGCACGGCCTGCACGCCCTTCTCGGTCCGCTCGACGCGGTCGGCGCGCGACTTCGAGAGCACGACCATGCCGTTGCGCTTGAAGACGTTCTCGATCACAGCGGCCGCGTCGGCGTCCTCGCCGGGCAGCACCTGGTCGCGGGAGGAGATGAGGGTCACGCGGGCGCCGAGCGCACGGTAGGCGGAGGCGAACTCCGCGCCGGTCACGCCGGAGCCCACCACGATCAGGTGCTCGGGGACCGACTTGAGGTTGTAGAGCTGGGTCCAGCTGAGGATGCGCTCGCCGTCGGGTGCCGCGGTCGGGAGCACACGCGGGCTGGCGCCCACCGAGACCACGATCGTGTCCGCCTCGATGCGGTCGAAGTCCATGCCCTCGCCGCCGGCCGCCGTGGAGACGATCAAGGCGTTCGAGCCGTCCAGGCGCCCGTCCCCCTGGACGATGCGCACGCCGTGGTGCACCAGGTTCGCGCGCATGTCCTCGGACTGCTGGCGCGCGAGCCCGAGCAGGCGCTTGTTCACCGTCGCCAGGTTGACCGCCACGTCCGGGCGCACCGGCTTGTTCTGCTCCGAGCGGGTGAAGAACTGCACGCCCAGGTCGGCGGCCTCGCCGATGGCGTTGGTGGCCTCCGCCGTCGCGATGAGCGACTTCGACGGGACGACGTCGGTGATGACGGCCGAGCCGCCCACTCCGACCCGCTCGACCAGGGTGACCTCAGCGCCGAGCTGCGCTCCCGCGATGGCGGCTTCGTAGCCGCCCGGCCCCCCTCCGAGTACAGCGATCCTCTGCGCGCGCTCGAACTCGTAAGCCATGCTTCCCATTGTCCTCTCTCACTGAGTGTTCGCCCAATCGCGGGGTGTCGGATCGGCCGCGGGAGTCGCCCTCCGCCGCCGCGCAGCCCGTCGGTAGGGTGGGAGGATGTCCGACCAGACCCTGCACCCGCTCGACGCCCCCGACGCCGATCCCTTCGAGATCGCGGCCCGCGCGGCCGCTCAGATCGCCGAGGCGACAGGGGTCGAGAAGCACGACATCGCCCTCACCCTCGGCAGCGGCTGGGGCAAGGCCGCCGACGCGATCGGCGAGACGACCGCGACGGTGGAGGCCACCGAGATCCTCGGCTTCTCCAAGCCGGCCGTGCACGGGCACGGCGGCACCCTGCGCTCCGTCCTGCTCCCCACCGGCAGGCGCGCGCTGATCATCGGCGCCCGCACCCACTACTACGAGGGCTACGGCGTGCGCCGCGTCGCGCACAGCGTCCGCACCGCCGCCGCGACGGGCGCGACGGTGATGATCCTCACCAACGGCGCGGGCGGCATCAAGGAGCACTGGACGCCCGGGACCCCCGTGCTGATCAGCGACCACATCAACCTCACCGCCGACTCGCCGCTCGAGGGCGCGACCTTCGTCGACCTCACCGACCTCTACTCCTCGCGCCTGCGCGACCTCGCCCGGGGGACGCGTCCGGAGCTGGACGAGGGCGTGTACGTGCAGTTCCGCGGGCCGCACTACGAGAGCCCGGCCGAGGTGCAGATGGCGAAGATCATCGGCGGCCACATCGTCGGCATGTCGACCGCCCTCGAGGCCATCGCCGCACGCGAGGCGGGCATGGAGGTGCTGGGCATGTCGCTCATCACGAACCTCGCCGCCGGCATCCAGAAGACCCCCCTCAGCCACGAGGAGGTGCTCGAGGCCGGCCGCGACGCCGAGGACGACCTCGCCCGCCTGCTCGCCGGGATCACGGGCGCCCTGTGAGCGCCGACGTCCGGGAGCTCGCCGAGGCCTGGCTCGCCCAGGACCCCGACCCGGAGACGCGGGAGGAGCTGGTCGCCCTGCTGACCGCCTCCGACTCGGGCGACGCCTCCGCCCGCGCCGAGCTCGAGGACCGCTTCGGCGCCCGCCTGGCGTTCGGCACCGCGGGCCTGCGCGGCGCCATCGCGGCGGGATCAAACCGGATGAACCGAGTGCTGGTCTCGCAGGCCGCCGTGGGCCTGGCCGACTTCCTGCTGGCGCAGGGCGTCCAGCGGCCCGTGGTCGTGATCGGCTACGACGGCCGGAAGAACTCGCGCGTCTTCGCCGAGGACTCCGCCGCGCTGATGGCGGGCGCCGGCGTGGACGCGGTGCTGCTGCCCCGGCTCCTGCCCACCCCCGTGCTGGCCTTCGCCGTGCGCCACCTCGGCGCCGACGCCGGAGTGATGGTCACGGCGAGCCACAACCCGCCGCAGGACAACGGCTACAAGGTGTACCTCGGCGGCGCCGACGAGGGCTCGCAGATCGTGCCGCCGGTCGACTCCGAGATCGCCGAGCGGATCCTCGCGGTCGCGCGGGACCGGCGGGTTCCGGAGCTTCCGCGCGGCGAGTACCGGCTCGCGGACGAGTCCGTGGTCGCCGCCTACATCGAGGCGACGGCAGCCGTCGGCCGCCAGTCCGCTCCGCTGCGCATCGTCTACACGGCGATGCACGGGGTCGGCTGGGAGACGGCGCACCGGGTGCTCTCCGCGGCGGGATTCGACGAGCCGGCCGTCGTGGTCGAGCAGATCGAGCCCGACGCGGCGTTCCCCACGGTCGCGTTCCCCAACCCGGAGGAGGCGGGCGCCCTCGACCTCGCCTTCTCGACCGCGCGCTCCGGTCGCGCGCAGCTGATCGTGGCGAACGACCCGGACGCCGACCGCTTCGCCGCCGCCGTGCCCGACGCCTCCGCCCCGGAGGGCTTCCGTCGCCTCACCGGCAACGAGGTCGGAGCGCTGCTCGGCTGGCGCGCCGCCGAGCAGGCCCGCCGCGAGGGCCGCACCGGAGGAGCGCTCGCCTGCTCGATCGTGTCCTCCCCCGCCCTCGGTGCTGTGGCGGCCGACTACGGCCTCGACTTCGCCGAGACGCTCACGGGCTTCAAGTGGATCTCGCGCGTCCCCGACCTCGTCTTCGGCTACGAGGAGGCGCTCGGCTACCTGGTGAACCCCGGGACGGTCCGTGACAAGGACGGCGTCTCGGCCGCGCTCGCCTTCCTCTCCCTCGCGAGCGCGCTCGCCGCCGAGGAGCGCACGATCGACGACGAGCTGGAGTCGTTCGCCGAGCGGTTCGGGCTCTTCGGATCGGAGCAGATCTCGCTCCGCGTCACCGACCTCTCCGAGATCGGCCGGATCATGGCCGGACTGCGCGCGACGCCTCCGACCGCGATCGGCGGGCTCGCCGTCGAGCGGAGCGAGGACCTGCTCGCCGAGGGCGGCGCGCTGCCCCCGACCGACGCGCTCCGCTTCTCCCTGGACGGTGCCCGTCTCATCGCGCGCCCGAGCGGCACGGAGCCGAAGGTCAAGCTCTACCTCGACGCCTGGTCGCACGACTCCGACGCCGACGCCCGCCGGTCGGCCGTCTCGTCCCGCCTCGCCGCCCTGCGCACCGGCGCCGCGGAGCTCCTCGCGTAGGTCCCCCTCCGGTCAGCGGGGCGCGCGGACACCGATCCGCTCGCCCCGCTTCCAGAGCCACTCCACCGGACCGAGCTCGAACCGGCGCAGCCACAGGTGCGCCGCGAGCACGACGACCGCCGCGATGAGCAGGAACGCTCCGACGGTCGCCGGGACGCGCCACTGCGCGGCGGTCACCGCCAGCCCGAGTCCCCAGCCGTAGAAGAGGGCGCCGCCGAGCAGGTTCTGCAGGAGGTAGGCGCTCAGGGCGACCCGGCCGACCTCCCGCGCCCGGCGTGCCGCCCAGCCCTCGGCGCCCCGGCGGAGGCAGGCCTCGGCGAGGGCCGCGAGCAGGCCGAGCCCGACCAGGGGCGCGACGAGGTAGCGCTCGGCGAGCAGACCGGCGGCGCTCCCGCCGACGCCCAGCGCGAGGTCGACGGGGAGGGCGAGGGCGCCGAGGACCATCATGCGACGGCGGAGTGACGCGCCCTCGGCAGCGAGGACCCCCGCCCGATGGAGGCGCGCGCCGAGGAGGAACATCGCGAGGCTGAGGAGCCCGATGAGCACCGGCTCCGCACGGAAGACGCCCGCGTTCTGCAGCCGGAAGAGGGCGAGGCCGAGGAACGACGCGTCCGCGTAGGGGCTCCGGCCGGTCGGCCCCTGTCCGGCACCGTCCGGGCTCGCCGCCACGAGCGCCACGAGCGTCGAGATCAGGACGACGTGCAGAGCGCCGCAGACGAGGATCACGCGGCGCTGCGTCGTCGGCCGGGTGAGCAGCAGCCAGGCGACGACCGCTCCGGTGACGGCGTATCCCATGAGGACGTCGAACTCCGCGATCAGCACGTAGTTGACCGCGCCGTCCAGGAGGAGGAGCGTCGCGCGCCAGAGGTAGCGGCCCGGCCAGCGCGTCCCGCGCCGGACCGCGGACGCGTGCTGGATCGCGAGGCCCACCCCGAAGGCGAGGGAGAGGAGGGCGAGGAACTTGCCCTGCGCCAGCGCCATCAGCAGGAGCTGCGCAGTCCCGGCGGAGGAGGAGGTCTCCGGCGTCACCGGGACGGAGAGCAGTCCGAGCATCCCCCAGGGGTGGGAGAAGATCCAGATGTTCGTGCCGAGGGTCCCGATGATCGCGACACCGCGGACGACGTCCAGGGTCGCGATGCGGCGGCCGGCTCCGGCACGGGGCGGCAATACGGTCGTATTGGTCACATCCGAGAGCGTAGCCTGCTCGAGCAGTCGAACGAGAGGGACGCCATGCCGGATCGGCGCGAGAGCAGGAGCGACATCCTCTCGGCGGTCGTCGCCGTCCTCTCGACCCGCGGGGCGGAGCACCTCAGCATCCGCACCGTCGCGGCCGAGGCCGGCGTCTCGGTGGGGGCCGTCCAGCACCACTTCCCGACGAAGCAGGCGTTGCTGGCCGGCGCGATGGCCCGGGTCGAGGAGCGCTTCCGCGAGCGGATGCGGAGCCGCCTGGAGGCCGAATCCTCGGCCGAGGTGCGGCTGCGCGTCTTCTGCGACGAGATCGCGTGCGTCGCGGACGAGGACGTGCCCGACGCGATCGTGTGGACCGCCTTCGCCTCCCGCGCCGGCACCGATCCGGAGATCCGCGCGATCCACACCGCCGGCTGGTCGCGAACGGAGGACGTCGTCCTGGAGCTGCTGCGCGCCGCGCATCCCGCGGCGTCGTTCGGCGCCGACGACGCGGCGCTTCTCCTCGCGGTCCTCGACGGCATCGCGGTCTCCCGCGCGGCCGAGCGGCCCGCCCGCCTCTCCCCCGCCCGCGCCCGCCGCCTGATCGGCACCGTCCTCGAGCAGCTCGCCGCCCGCTGACCCCCCGAGGTCCGAGCAGCCGTCCGCGCAGGAAGCCGGCTCCCGGCACGCCGCTCCGCGGCCACTCGACCAGCAGGGGCGGAGGACTCCCTCTCCCCGCAAGGTGGAGGGCGCGTCCGAGAATCGCGTGCCAGCGATTCGAGGCAGCCCGACGCGACCCGCTCTTGAGAACGCGCCCCGTCTGGAGGCCGACCGCGCTGAGCCGCGCAGGGAGCGGCTCAGAGTCGAGCACCGCGCGTGCCAGCGATTCGAGGCAGCCCGACGCGACCCGCTCTTGAGAACGCGCCCCGTCGGGAGGCCGACCGCGCTGAGCCGCGCAGGGAGCGGCTCAGAAACGGACTCAGCCCAGCGCCCGCTCGATCTTCTCCGTGATCTCGTTCTGGTCGAGGTAGTTGTCGATGACGACGACCTCGGCGAAGGTCCGGCCGATGCGGTCGACGAGCTCGCCGGAGGTGAGGATGACCTGCGCGTCGGCGGCGAGCGCGTCGACGGAGGCCAGGTCGGAGGCGATCACCTCGGCCTCGAGGTCGAGGGTCTCGAGGGCGCGCTCGGCGCCGAGCTTGAGGATGGCGGAGGTGCCGATTCCGGCGCCGCAGAGGGTGACGATCTTCATGCGCTTCTTCCGTGGTGCGGGTGGTGCGGGTGGTGCGGGGTGCTGTCGGTGAGGACGGCGTTGATGCTGCGGAGGGTGCGGGCGGCGGCGAGTGCACCGACCGCGTCCGGACGGCTGAGCACGTCGGCGAGCCCGGAGACGAAGCCGACGTGCCCGTGCGCCTGGGTGGCGGCGATCCCGATGACGACCGAGACCGGATCGTTGGTGCTGTGCCCGAAGGCGACGGGCTCGGCCAGCGTGACGACGGAGAGGCCGTCCGCGAGGACGTCGTTGCCGGGCCGGGCGTGCGCGAGGGCGAGCCCGGGTGCGATGACGATGTACGGCCCGAGCACGTCGACCTGCTCGACCATGCGCCGGGAGTAGGCGGCGTCGACCGCACCGGTCCGCTCGAGAGCACGGCCCGCCTCGAGGACGGCCTCCCGCCAGGATCCGGCGGAGTGGCGGAGGGCCACCGCCTCCTCGGGGAGCGCGTCGAGCGGCACCGTCAGGCCGCCTCGAAGCCGGCGCTGATCGTCTCGACGAGCTCGCGGCGCTCGTCGAGCGGCAGGAAGGCGGCGTGGGCCGCGTTGAGCTGGAAGGCCTCGAAGTCGTCGAGGTCGTACCCGAAAGCGTCCGACAGGAGGGCGAGCTCGCGGCTGAGGGTCGTCGCGCTCATCAGGCGGTTGTCGGTGTTCACCGTGACGCGGAAGCCCAGCTGGTAGAGCAGGTCGAAGGGGTGGTCGGCGAGCTCGGCACCCCACGCCGCGACGGCGCCGGTCTGCAGGTTGGAGGAGGGGCTGAGCTCGAGGGCGATCTCGCGGTCCTTCACCCACTCCGAGAGCTCGCCGAGGGTCACGTAGCTCGCGTCGTCGTCCTGGCGCTCGATGCGGATGTCCTCCGCGATCCGGACGCCGTGACCCAGGCGCAGCGCGCGGCCGTCGAGCAGGGCGGAGCGGATGCTGTCGAGGCCGTCCGCCTCCCCCGCGTGCACCGTGGTCGGGAAGTGCGCCGCCGCGAGCAGCTCGAAGGCGGGACGGTGCCTCGAGGCGGGGAAGCCCGCCTCGGCTCCGGCGATGTCGAAGCCGATCGCACCGCGCTCGCGGTGGCGCAGCGCCAGCTCGGCGACCTCGAGCGAGCGGTCCGCGTGCCGCATCGCGGTGATCAGCTGGCCGACGCGGATGCGGTGTCCCTGCGCCGCCGCCTCCTGCACGCCCTGCTGCAGCCCCTCCTGGACCGCCTCGACAGCCGCGTCGAGCGAGAGCCCGGCGCGCTGGTGCTGCTCCGGCGCCCAGCGCACCTCGCCGTGCACGACTCCGTCGGCGGCGAGGTCGAGCACGAACTCGCGGGCCACGCGCTCGAGCGCCGGCGCGGTCTGCATCACGGCGACCGTCGTCTCGAAGGTGGCGATGTAGTCGGTGAGGGAGCCGGAGTCGGCCGTGGCACGGAACCACTCGGCGAGCGCGTCCGGCTCCTCGGCCGGGAGCGGCACGCCCGTCTCGCGGGCGATCTCGAGGACCGTCCCGGGCCGCAGGCCTCCGTCGAGGTGGTCGTGCAGCGACACCTTGGGGAGCTCGTCGATGAGGACGCCCTCGCCCGGGAGGAGGTACTCCTCGGTCTGATCGGTCACGGTGCTCCTCGCAGGTAGGCGGTGGTTCGCCGACCACCCTAGAGGGTCGGCGGGAGCGGCTCGCCGGGCGGCGCCTCCTCCGTGCCGGGCGGCGCGGGGCTAGGAGACGCGCTCCGCCACGAGGGGGCCGCCGCCGAGCACCTCGTCGCCGTCGTCGCCGATCCGGTAGGCACCGTCGAGCGCCTCGAGCGCCCGGGCGAAGCGCTCCGGCTCGTCGGCCGACAGCGTGAGCAGGGGCTGGCCCGCGCGGACGCGGTCGCCCGGCTTCGCGTGCAGGTCGATCCCCGCCGCGTGCTGCACCGCGTCGGACTGTCGGGCGCGTCCGGCGCCCAGGCGCCAGGCGGCGATGCCGAACGGCAGCGCCTGCTGCTCCACCAGGACGCCGTCGCGCTCGGCGACCACGACGTGGGTCTCGCGGGCCTCGGGGAGCGCCGCATCCGGATCCCCTCCCTGAGCGCGGATGACCGCGCGCCAGGTGTCCATCGCCGCGCCGCCGTCGAGGGCGCGCTCGACGTCCGCGTCCGGCTGCCCGGCGAGGGCCAGCATCTCTCGGGCCAGGGCCAGCGTCAGCTCGCGGACGTCCGAGGGGCCGCCGCCGGCGAGCACCTCGACCGACTCCCGCACCTCGTTCGCGTTGCCGATGGCCAGACCGAGCGGCACGTTCATGTTGGTCAGCAGCGCGGTGGTCCGCACCCCCGCGTCATTGCCGAGGTCGACCATCGCCCGCGCCAGCTCCCGCGAGCGCTCGATGTCGACCATGAATGCCCCGGAGCCGAACTTCACGTCGAGCACCAGGGCGTCGGTCCCCTCGGCGATCTTCTTCGACATGATCGAGGACGCGATCAGCGGGATCGCCTCGACGGTCCCGGTGATGTCCCGGAGCGCGTAGAGCTTCTTGTCGGCGGGGGCCAGGCCCGAGCCCGCGGCGCAGATCACGCCGCCGACCGTCCGCAGCTGCTCCAGCATCTCCTCGTTGCCGAGGTCGGCCCGCCAGCCCGGGATCGACTCCAGCTTGTCGAGCGTTCCGCCCGTGTGGCCGAGCCCGCGTCCCGAGAGCTGGGGCACCGCCACGCCGAAGGAGGCGACCAGCGGCATCAGCGGCAGCGTGATCTTGTCGCCGACCCCGCCCGTGGAGTGCTTGTCGACCGTGCGCTTGCCGAGTCCGTCGAAGCGCATGCGCTCGCCGCTGGCGATCATGGCCAGGGTGAGGTCGCGGATCTCGTCGCGCTCCATCCCGTTCAGCAGGACCGCCATCGCGAAGGCCGCCATCTGCTCGTCGGCGACGTAGCCGCGGGTGTAGGCGTCGATCAGCCAGTCGATCTGCGCGGTCGAGAGCGTGCCGCGGTCGCGCTTGGTGCGGATGATGTCGACGGCGTCGAAGTCCTCGACGGGGGTGGTACGGGTCATGCGGAGTCCTCGGTTCGGGAGTGGGAGCGGTGACGGCGGCGCTAGGAGGCGGCGTAGGCCTCGAGCGTGCGCGGGCCGAACGCGTCGGGGATGACCTCGTCGATCGTCTTCACGCCCGACACGGTCTGGAGGAGCATGCCCTCGGCCGAGTGCTCGAAGAGCAGCTGGCGGCAGCGCCCGCAGGGCATCAGGACGCCGCCCTTCCCGTCGACGCAGGTGAAGGCGACGAGCCGGCCGCCGCCCGTCATGTGCAGCGAGGACACCAGCGCGCACTCGGCGCAGAGCGTGAGCCCGTAGGAGGCGTTCTCGACGTTGCAGCCCGAGATCGTCCGGCCGTCGTCCACGAGCGCGGCGACCCCGACGGGGAACTTCGAGTACGGGACGTAGGCGTGGCTCATGGCCTCGAGGGCGGCCTCGCGCA
Organism: Rathayibacter sp. AY1A2; assembly: GCF_002930935.1. NCBI lineage: Bacteria > Bacillati > Actinomycetota > Actinomycetes > Micrococcales > Microbacteriaceae > Rathayibacter > Rathayibacter sp. AY1A2. Next base: position 387,125 of record NZ_PSTP01000001.1, read on the forward strand.
GCGCCTCCCAGTCGATGTCGGTCACGACGGCTCCTCTCAGGACTTCAGGTACGGCTTGCCGGCGGCGGCCGGTCCGCGGGACTGGCCGACGAGACCGGCCACCGCGAAGATCGTCACGACGTACGGCAGCATCAGCATGAACTCGCTGGGCACGGGCGAGCCGATGACGCCGAGCACGTTCTGCAGGTTGGTCGCGAAGCCGAACAGCAGCGACGCGAGCGTCGCCTTGATCGGGTCCCAGCGGCCGAAGATGACGGCGGCCAGGGCGATGAAGCCCGCACCCGCGGTCATCTCCTTGCCGAACGCGCCGACCGCGTCGAGCGTGTAGTACGCGCCGCCGACTCCGGCGATCGCCCCGGCGAGGGAGACGTTCCAGAAGCGCGTGCGGGCGACATCGATGCCCACGGTGTCCGCGGCCTGCGGGTGCTCGCCCACTGCGCGCAGGCGGAGGCCCCACTTGGTCTTGAACAGGCCCCACCACACCGCGAAGATCGCGAAGTACATCAGGTAGACGATCACCGTCTGGTTGAACAGGACGGCGCCCACGATCGGCACCTGGCTGAGCACCGGGATCGGGAGGCGGTCGAACTTCACCGGCGAGTTGAACGTCGACGCGTCGGCGGAGAGGACCTGGGAGTAGAGGAAGCTCGTCAGGCCGGTCACCAGCACGTTCAGCACGACTCCGACGATCACCTGGTCGACCAGGTACTTGATCGCGAAGGCGGCCAGCACGAACGACACCAGGACGCTCGCGACCATCGCCGCGAGCAGGCCGAGCACCGGCTGGCGGGTGAGGGAGCCGACCATCGCCGCGGTGAAGGCGCCGGCGAGCAGCTGCCCCTCGATCGCGACGTTGACGACTCCGACCCGCTCCGAGATGACGCCGCCGAGCGAGCCGAAGATCAGCGGAGTGGCGAGCCCGACGGTCCCGAGCAGCAGCCCCGAGACGGGCAGCGCGGCACCGGCCGACGCCCAGACGAGGAACCCGATCAGGAAGACCAGGGCGAAGACCGCCGAGAGCCAGAGCGGGATCCGGCGGCCGGCGCGGGTGAGCCCGGCCGACGCGACGGCCAGGGCGACCAGGAGGATCGCGACGACCACGCCCGTCCCCCGCGTCGGGAACGGGATGTCCGGCAGCGCGAAGAAGTCGGTCCCCGCGGCGAGGCGGAACGAGCTCGTCCCGTCGCGGCCGAGGGCCACGAAGAGGACGACGGCGAGCAGCGCGAAGACGCCGAACGCGATCGGCGCCTTCCAGCTGCGGATCACGACGCGGTCGGGGGCGGTGGCGACGGCGGTGCTCATGCGGACACCTCCGAGGTGCGGCGGGTGCGGCGCTTCGGGGCGGCCCCGGGCGTCGGGAGGCGGAAGATCGCGCGCACCAGCGGCGGTGCGGCGATGAAGAGGACGATCAGCGACTGGACGACGAGGACCACGTCGATCGGCACGCCCTCGGCGGCCTGCATCGAGTAGCCGCCCGCCTTGAAGGCGCCGAAGAGGATGCCGGCGAAGAACACGCCCCAGGGTCGGGAGCGGCCCAGCAGCGCGACCGTGATCGCGTCGAAGCCGATGCCCGCGTCGATCCCGGAGGTGAATCCGGTCGTGACCGTCCCCATCACCTGGGCGCTGCCGGCGAGGCCGAGCAGGCCGCCGGAGAGCAGCATCGCGGACACGTAGCTGTTCTTCACGTCGATGCCCGCGACCCGTGCCGCGTGCGGGTTCTCCCCCACCGCGCGGAACTTGAAGCCGATCGTCGAGCGGTTCAGGAGCCACCAGACGAACACGGTCGCGAGGACCGCGAAGACGAAGCCGAGCGTGAGCGAGTATCCGGGGCCGAGGAGCGCCGGGAAGACCGCGGTCTCCTTCATCCCGGGCGACTTCGGGTTGTTCGAGCCGGGCGCCTGCAGGGCGCCGGGCGTCCGCAGGAGGTAGGAGATCAGGTAGAACGCGACGTAGTTGAGCATGATCGTGAGGATCACCTCGTGCGCGCCGGTGCGGGCCTTGAGCAGTCCCACGAGTCCGCCCCAGAGCGCGCCGCCCAGGATGCCGGCGGCGAGCGCGACGATCAGGTGCACGCCCCACGGGAGGTCGAAGGAGAAGCCGACCCAGCCCGCGCAGGCGGCGGCGATCAGCATCTGGCCGCGGCCGCCGATGTTGAACAGGCCGACGCGGAAGGCCAGCGCCACTCCGAGCCCGCCGGCGATCAGCGGGGTCGCGAAGGCCAGGGTGTCCGTCAGCGGCTTGATGCCGTTGGCGAAGCCCTCGCGGCGGAAGTTGTAGACCGAGCCCTGGAAGAGCGAGGAGTAGGCACCGGAGACGGACTGCCAGATCGCCTGCAGGGTGTCGAGCGGCCGGGCGAAGAAGTAGCCCGACGCCGCCTGGACGTCCTTGTCGGTCGCGGCGATCAGCACGCCGCCCGCGATGAGGGAGAGCAGCACGGCGAGCACCGACATCAGCGCGGTGCCGGAGAGGATCTCGCGCAGGACGCGGGAGGCGCCGCTCTCGAGCGGGCCGGTGCGCACCTCCTGATCCGGCTTCTGGCCGGGCTCGAGCCCGGACGCCTTCTCGGTCTCCGCGTCGGGATCGACCGCGGGCAGTTGCGCGTCGCTCACGCCGCCGCTCCCTTCTCGGCGGGCGTCTGCCCGGCCATCATGAGCCCCAGGACCTCGCGGGGCGTGTCGGCCGGGACGATGCCGATGATCCCGCCCTTGTACATGACCGCGATGCGGTCGGCGAGCGCCGCGACCTCGTCGAGCTCGGTCGACACCACGATCACGGGGACCCCGGTGTCGCGCGTCTCGACGATGCGCTTGTGGACGAACTCGATGGAGCCGACGTCGATGCCGCGGGTGGGCTGCGCCGCGATGAACAGCCGCAGCTCCCGGCTGAGCTCGCGCGCGAGCACCACCTTCTGCTGGTTGCCTCCGGAGAGGCGGCCGACGTGGGTGCCGATCCCCTGGGCGCGCACGTCGAACTCGCGCACCCGCTCCTCGGCGAAGCGCTCGAGCTCCTTCAGCCGCAGGCCCAGTCCCTTCACGAACGGACCGCGGTCGCTGCGGTCGAGCATGAGGTTCTCGGCGATCGTGAACTCGGCGACCAGACCGTCCTCGGTGCGGTCCTCGGGGACGAAGCCGACCCCCGACTCGAGGACGCGGCGCACGGACAGCCCGTCGAGGCGGCGCCCGTCCAGGGTCACCGAGCCCTCGACCCGCTCCTGCAGGCCCATGATCGCCTCGGTGAGCTCGGTCTGGCCGTTGCCCTGCACGCCCGCGATCGCGAGGATCTCGCCGCGGCGGACCTCGAAGGAGACGTCGTCGACGACGGCCTGGCCGTTGGCGTCGCGCACGGTAAGGTTCGAGACGACGAGGGCCTCGTCGCCCGGCACCGCCTGCTCCTTCTGCACCGTCAGCTCGACGGCGCGTCCCACCATCAGCGAGGCGAGCTCGGCGTTGCTCGCGGTCGGCGACGCCTCCCCCACGACTCTGCCGAGGCGGATGACCGTGATGCGGTCTCCGACCTCGCGCACCTCGCGGAGCTTGTGCGTGATGAAGACGATGGCGGTCCCGGCCGCACGCAGCTGGCGCATGATCGCGATGAGCTCGTCGGTCTCCTGCGGAGTCAGCACCGCGGTCGGCTCGTCGAACACGAGCACCCGGGCGTCGCGGGAGAGGGCCTTGATGATCTCGACCCGCTGCTGCACGCCGACGGGGAGGTCCTCGACCAGGGCGTCGGGATCCACGTCGAAGCCGAAGCGGTCCGAGATCTCGCGCACCCGGGCGCGCGCGGCGGCGAGGTCCAGGCGCCCGCCGGCTTTCGTCTCCTCGTGGCCCAGCATGACGTTCTCGGCGACGGTGAACACGGGGACGAGCATGAAGTGCTGGTGGACCATCCCGATGCCCGCCTTCATGGCGTCACCCGGACCGGAGAAGTGCTGGACCGCGTCGTCCAGCAGGATCTCCCCCTCCTCGGCCTGGTACAGGCCGTAGAGCACGTTCATGAGCGTCGACTTGCCCGCGCCGTTCTCGCCGAGGAGGCAGTGGATCTCACCGGGTTCGACGGTGAGATCGATGTGGTCGTTGGCCACGAGCGCGCCGAAGCGCTTCGTGATGCCACGCAGTTCGAGCTTCATGGGACCAATCTAACTTTCGGTTCGCGCCACGATGCGCCGTCGGCCGGGATCGAGGGACGCAGCGGAGCCGATCGGCCCGCCGGACCGACGAAGAGGCCGGCGGGCCCGAGGTGTGCTCGGGCCCGCCGGCCTCTTCGAGGAAGCGGCTAGGACGCCGCGGGAGCGGACGGGGAGGTGACGGTGATGGAGCCGTCGATGATGCCCGCCTTGATGGTGTCGAGCTCGCCCTGCAGGTCGCCCGAGACCTTCGACTCGAAGTCGTGGAACGGCGCGATGCCGACTCCGTCGTTCTCGAGGGTGCCCACGAAGGGAGTGGGGTCGAAGTCGTCGGCTCCGGCGGAGCTGGTGACGTCGGTCGTGCCGGCCTCGATGCCCTTGAGGATCGAGGTCAGGTACAGGTCGGCGCCGTCGGGGTAGGTCTCGTACAGGTCCGCGTCCACGCCGACCATCGCGATGTCCTTGCCGGAGTCGCGGATCGCCTCGATCGCCGACTGGAAGATCGGACCGCCGACGGGGAGGATGACGTCCGCGTTCTGGTCGATCAGCGACTGCGCGGCCGACTTGGCCTCGACGCCCGCCGCGAAGCCGCCGGTGAAGGAGCCGGTCTGCGCGTCGACGTCCCAGCCGACGACCTTGACGTCCTTCCCCTTCTGCTCGTTGTAGTACTTCACGCCGTCGGCGTAGCCGTCCATGAAGATCGTGACGGTCGGGAACTGCTGGCCGCCGTAGGTGCCGACGACGCCGGTCTTGGAGTACGACGCGGCCGTGTAGCCGGCGAGGAACGCCGCCTGCGAGGTGTCGAAGGTGATCGGCTTGACGTTCGGCAGGTCGATCGACGCGTCGTCGATGATCGCGAAGTCGATGTCCGTGTTCGCTTCGGCCGCGGCCGACGTGGCCTCCGCCAGCGCGAAGCCGACGGTGATGATCAGGTTGCAGCCCTGGTCGACGAGGCTGGTCAGGTTCGGGGCGTAGTCCGTCTCGGACTCCGAGGTGACGGTCTTCGGCGTGACACCGAGGTCCTCCGAGGCCTTCACGAGGCCGTTGTAGCCGAGCTCGTTGAACGACTTGTCGTCGAACCCGCCCGCGTCGGAGACCATGCAGGGCAGGAAGTCGCCACCGGCGGCGGCGCTGGAGCCGCTCTCCTCGGGGGCGGAGGCGCAACCGGCGAGAAGCGCGGTGACGCCGAGGGCGGCGAGACCGCCGAACGTGGCCTTACGCGAGGTGATAGTCAAGATGTCGTCCTCCAGGAATGCGGCCCCGCGCGACGAGCGCAACAGGGCGTCGATTCCCACACGTTACCCAATGTGACAAGCCGCTCAGCCGCCCGGACGGTAGACCTCAGGAAGCGTTACACAGTGTTGATCTTCGCGACATGCGGAGCGTGTCGCGGGGCGGTCGGCTGTGCTCGATTCCGAGCCGCGGAGCGGCTCGGCGCGGTCGGCTGGGCTCGATTCCGAGCCGCGGAGCGGCTCGGCGCGGTCGGCTTCGCGACGGGTGCGTTCCGCAGAGCGGGTCGCGTCGGGCTGGCCTGAATCGCTTGGCACGCGATTCCGGCTCGCGGCCCTCTCCCCTGCTGCCGGACGTCGAGAGTGCTCGTGGGAGCTCCGCGCTGCGCGCGGTCGGGCACGGACGGGTGCTTCCACGGTGGTCGAGTTGCCGCGCGAGCGGAGACCCGCCCGCCAGCACCGAACGGGACGGCCGAGGCCCTCACCGAGGGCGGTCGAGTGGCCGCGCGAACGGCGGATCGGGACCTCCGCACGCGCAAGAGGCGAGGGGCGGAACGGCGAAGCGCGGCGCCTCCGGGGGGAGGGCCGCGCTTCGACGGGTGGGACGGAGGGCTAGAGGACGTCGGTGCGGCCGGAGAGGCGCAGGGCGTCGACGACGCCCTTGACCTTCTGGGCGTTCTCGGTCGTGGTCACCAGGAGCGCATCGGGGGTATCCACGACGACGATGTCCTTCACTCCGATGAGGGCGATGGTGCGGTTGCCGCCGCTGACGACGATGCCCGTCGCGGAGTCGGCCAGCACGCGGGCGTCCTCGCCGAGGATGGCGAGGTCCGAGCGGAGCCCGCTCGAGTGCAGCTTCGCGATGGACGCGAAGTCGCCCACGTCGTCCCAGGAGAAGTGGCCCGGCACGACGGCCAGCTTGCCCGCGGCCGCGGCCGGCTCGGCGACGGAGTAGTCGATCGCGATCTTCTCCAGGCCCGGCCAGATGCGGTCGACGACCGCGCCGCGCTCCGGGGTGTCCCACGCGGCGGCGAGCTCGAGCAGTCCGGCGAGCAGCTTCGGCTTGGCGCGGCCGAGCTCCTCGAGGAGGCGGTCGGCGCGGGCGATGAACATGCCCGCGTTCCAGAGGTACTGACCACTGGAGAGATAGGCGCGCGCGGTGTCGGCGTCGGGCTTCTCGACGAAGGAGTCGACGGCGAGCGTGTGCGTCGCCCCGTCGATCCCGAGGTGCTTCCCCGTGCGGATGTAGCCGAAGCCCACGGCAGGCTCGGTCGGCGTGATGCCGATGGTCGCGATGTAGCCCGCGTCCGCCGCGACGACGGCCTCGGCGACCGCGTCGTGGAACAGCTGCTGACCGCTGATGACATGGTCGGCGGCGAACGAGCCGATGATCACGCCCGGCTGGCGGCGCTCGAGGATGGCGGCGGCCAGGCCGATCGCGGCGGACGAGTCGCGCGGCTCGCTCTCGAGGACGACGTTGAGGTCCTCGAGGCTCTCGAGCTGCTCCTCGACGGCGGCGCGGTGCGCGCGCCCGGTCACGACCATGATCCGGTCGGCGCCCGAGATGGGCGCGAGGCGGTCCCAGGTGTCGCGGAGGAGGGTCTGTCCCGATCCCGTCAGATCGTGCAGGAACTTCGGGGCGTCGGCCCGGGAGAGCGGCCACAGCCTCGAGCCGATCCCGCCGGCGGGGATCACGCTGTAGAAGCGGTCGAGCGGGGCGCGGCCATCGGTCTCAGGTGATGTCATGTCCGCAGGATACAAGGGAGCCCGAGCGCGACCGTCCGTTCACCCGGGCGCGCGCCGCCGTTCATCCCGCCGCCGTAGCGTCCGGGGCGTGAGAGTCGCGGTCGTCACCGAGAGCTTCCTGCCGTCGTTGAACGGCGTGACCACGAGCGTCCTGCGGGTGCTCGACGAGTTCGCGGAGCGCGGGATCGAGGCGCTCGTCGTCTGCCCGGCCGCGGGGGCGCCGGGCCATTACGCGGGCCACCGCGTCGTGGAGCACCCGGCGATCGCCTACCGCGACTTCCCGGTCGGGATCCCCACGCTCGCCCTCACCCGGGAGCTGGCCGACTTCGAGCCCGACGTGGTGCACGTCGCCTCGCCCTTCCTCCTCGGCGCCCGCGCCATCGCCTCGGCCGGCCGGCTCGGGGTGCCGAGTGTCGCGATCTACCAGACGGACGTCGCGCGATTCGCGGCCCGCTACGGCATCCGCGGCGCCCGCGCCCTCGCCTGGCGGGTGATCCGCCAGATCCACGCCGGGGCGGACCTGACCCTCGCCCCCTCCACCAGCGCCCTCGACGACCTCGCCGCCGCCGGCATCGAGCGCACCGCGCTGTGGGGCCGCGGCGTGCAGAGCGAGCGCTTCCACCCGCGCCGCCGCTCCTCCCCCTACGCGCAGGCCGTCCGAGCCGGACTCGGCGCCGATGATGCGCTCGTCGGCTACATCGGGCGCCTCTCCCCCGAGAAGAGGGTGGAGCGGATGGCGGCACTCGCCTCCCTCCCGCACGCGGAGCTGGTCGTGGGCGGCTACGGCCCCTCCTCCGCCCGGGTCGCCGCCGCCCTCGGCCCGGCGGCGCGGATGCTCGGCCGGCTCGACGGCGACCGGCTGCCGGCGGTCTTCGCCGCGCTCGACGTCTTCGTGCACACCGGCACGGAGGAGACGTTCGGCCAGACGGTCCAGGAGGCGCAGGCGTCCGGCACCGCCGTGGTCGCGCCGCACGCGGGCGGCCCCACCGACCTCATCGAGCACGGCGTGGACGGCCTGCTCTACGCGCCCGAGAGCGACTCGGACCTGCGCCGGCAGGTGGAGCGCCTGGTCCGCGATCCCGCACTGCGCGCCCGGCTCGGCGAGGCGGGCCGCCGCCGCGTGCTCCACCGCACCTGGAGCGCGCTCACCGACGAGCTCCTCGCGCACTACGCGACCGCGGGGGCGCCCGCCCTCGCCCTGCCCCGCAGCTAAGGCTCGCCTAAGCCGCGCCCGCCTGCGAGCGCGCTTAGAATCGGAGGGCGAGTTTCTCGTCGCTCCCCGCCCCGTCCCCGTCCACGCGACGTGGGAACAGGTCAGGCCGTCGGAGCACAACCAGGGAGGGTTGTTCGTGTCAGTTCAAGCTGCTCAAACCCTCGCACCCCGGAAGCAGGGGAAGATCCGGCGTCCGGCCGGCACCCTCTACCGCGGTCGCGAAGGCATGTGGTCGTGGGTGCTCCACCGGATCACCGGTGTCGCCATCTTCTTCTTCCTCCTCGTCCACGTCCTCGACTCCGCTCTCATCGCCGTGAGCCCCGAGGCGTACAACGCGGTCATCGGGACGTACAAGAACCCGATCATGGGACTCGGCGAGACCGGGCTCGTGGGCGCCATCGCGTTCCACGCGCTGAACGGCCTGCGGATCATCCTGGTCGACTTCTGGAGCTGGGCGACCCGCAATCAGCGCGTCCTCTTCTGGGTCGTCATGGGCCTCTGGGTCGTGCTGATGCTCGGCTTCGCGCCGCGCCACCTGATCAACGTCTTCAGCGAGGGGGGTGCGCATTGAGCACCGTCGCCGCACCGCGGACCCCGCACACCCCGACCCGCTCCTCCGGCACCAACTGGGAGAAGTGGGGCTGGATCTACATGCGCGCCTCCGGCGTCGTGCTGATCGTCCTGATCTTCGGGCACCTCATCTACAACCTGCTGCTGGGCGACGGCATCAAGGCCATCGACTTCGGCTTCGTCGGCGGCAAACTGGCGAACCCGTTCTGGCAGTGGTGGGACGTCCTCATGCTGTGGCTCGCGCTGATCCACGGCGGCAACGGCATGCGCACGCTGGTCAACGACTACGCGACCTCGCCCCTGCTGGCCAAGGCCTTCAAGGGCGGCATCCTCGTCGCCGTCGTCGCGCTGATCGCGCTCGGCACCTGGGTCGTCTTCGCGTTCGACCCGTGCCCCGCCGGCACCGCCGCGGACCTGCTGCCCTCCTTCTGCGCAGCGTGACCACGGTGCCGCGGATCGGAGAGGGGCCCGCGCCCCTCCCGGTCCGCGGCATCACGTCCCGGCACCTCCCCCTCCCATCCCCGTACGACGGAGCACCCACCCCGTGAGCACACCAGGCCACTCCCACACCGGCGCCGACCAGAGCGCCTTCGCGCAGACCATCGGACCCGACGGCGTCCACTACCACCAGTTCGACGTCGTCATCGTCGGCGCCGGCGGTGCCGGGATGCGCGCGGCCATCGAGGCCGGCCCCAAGGCGAGGACGGCCGTGATCTCGAAGCTGTACCCGACCCGCTCCCACACCGGAGCGGCGCAGGGCGGCATGGCCGCCGCCCTCGCGAACGTCGAGGAGGACAGCTGGGAGTGGCACACCTTCGACACCGTCAAGGGCGGCGACTACCTCGTCGACCAGGACGCGGCCGAGATCCTCGCGAAGGAGGCCATCGACGCGGTCATCGACCTCGAGAACATGGGCCTGCCCTTCAACCGCACCGAGGAGGGCAAGATCGACCAGCGCCGCTTCGGCGGCCACACCCGCGACCACGGCAAGGCGCCCGTCCGCCGGGCCTGCTACGCGGCCGACCGCACCGGCCACATGATCCTGCAGACGCTGTTCCAGAACTGCGTCCGGCTCGGCATCAACTTCTACAACGAGTTCTACGTCCTCGACCTGGTGATGACCGAGGTCGACGGAGTGGCCAAGCCCTCCGGCGTCGTCGCCTACGAGCTGGCCACGGGCGAGCTGCACGTCTTCCAGGCGAAGGCGATCATCTTCGCGACCGGCGGCTTCGGCAAGATCTACAAGACCACCTCCAACGCGCACACCCTCACCGGCGACGGCGTCGGCATCATCTGGCGCAAGGGCCTCCCCCTGGAGGACATGGAGTTCTTCCAGTTCCACCCGACCGGCCTCGCCGGCCTCGGCATCCTCCTCACCGAGGGAGCGCGAGGAGAGGGTGCGATCCTCCGCAACGCCTCGGGCGAGCGCTTCATGGAGCGCTACGCCCCCACCATCAAGGACCTCGCGCCGCGCGACATCGTCGCCCGCTGCATGGTCCAGGAGGTGGCGGAGGGCCGCGGCGCCGGACCGCACAAGGACTACGTGCTGCTGGACTGCACCCACCTGGGAGCCGAGGTCCTCGAGACCAAGCTCCCCGACATCACCGAGTTCGCCCGCACCTACCTGGGCGTCGACCCCGTCGTCGAGCCGGTCCCCGTCATGCCGACCGCGCACTACGCGATGGGCGGCATCCCGACCAACGTCAAGGCCGAGGTGCTCTCGGACAACACGACCGTCGTCCCCGGCCTCTACGCCGCCGGCGAGTGCGCGTGCGTCTCGGTGCACGGCTCCAACCGCCTCGGCACCAACTCCCTCCTCGACATCAACGTCTTCGGCAAGCGCAGCGGCAACAACGCCGCCGACTACGCCAAGACGGTCGACTTCACCCCCCTGCCCGCCGACCCGGCCGGCGCGATCCGCGACATGCTCGCCTCGCTCCGCTCCGCGACCGGCACCGAGCGGATCGCCTCGATCCGCAAGGAGCTGCAGGACGAGATGGACAAGAACGCCCAGGTGTTCCGCACCGACGAGTCCCTCGAGGCCGTCACCGGGACCATCCAGCGCCTGCGCGACCGGTTCCGCAACATCTCGGTGCAGGACAAGGGCAAGCGCTTCAACACCGACCTCCTCGAGGCCGTCGAGCTGGGCTTCCTGCTCGACCTCGCCGAGGTCGTCGTCTACTCGGCGCGCAACCGCAAGGAGAGCCGCGGCGGCCACATGCGCGACGACTTCCCGAAGCGCGACGACGAGAACTACATGCAGCACACGATGGCGTACCTCTCCGGTGACGCCCACTCCTCCGACGCCGGTGACCACATCCGGCTCGACTGGAAGCCCGTCGTGATCACCCGGTACCAGCCGATGGAGAGGAAGTACTAGCCATGTCGACCGCTACCCTCGAGCAGCCGCCCGCCGCCCCCGCGGCCCCGGAGGCGTTCACCGTCACGTTCATCATCCGCCGCTTCGACCCCGAGGTGGACGCCGAGCCGCGCTGGCAGGACTTCGACGTCGAGATGTACTCGACCGACCGCGTCCTCGACGCCCTGCACCGCATCAAGTGGGACCAGGACGGATCGCTGACCTTCCGCCGCTCGTGCGCGCACGGCATCTGCGGATCCGACGCGATGCGGATCAACGGCCGCAACCGCCTGGCCTGCAAGACGCTGATCAAGGATCTCGACATCTCGCAGCCGATCTACATCGAGGCGATCAAGGGGCTGCCCCTCGAGAAGGACCTCGTCGTCGACATGGAGCCGTTCTTCGCCTCCTACCGCGAGGTGCAGCCGTTCCTGGTCGCCAACACCCCGGCACCCAAGGGCAAGGAGCGCGTGCAGTCGGTCGCCGACCGCGCCCGCTTCGACGACACCACGAAGTGCATCCTCTGCGCCGCGTGCACGTCGTCCTGCCCCGTGTTCTGGACCGACGGGCAGTACTTCGGCCCCGCGGCGATCGTGAACGCCCACCGCTTCATCTTCGACTCGCGCGACGACGCCGGTGGAGCGCGCCTGGACATCCTCAACGACAAGGAGGGCGTGTGGCGCTGCCGCACGACCTTCAACTGCACGGAGGCGTGCCCGCGCGGCATCCAGATCACGCAGGCGATCGCCGAGGTGAAGCAGGCCGTCATCCGCGGCCGCGCCTGATCCTCCCCCTCGCGAACGCGTCCGGCCCGCCGGGATCCTCGGATCCGGCGGGCCGGACGCGTTCCAGCGTGCAGGCGGGCGCGTGCACGGGAGCGCCGCGAGGCCTCAGTACGCTGGAGGAATGACCGAGGCGGCCGACACTCCCCGCGGGATCCCGGGCCTGTTCGAGCGGGTCATGCGGACGCGGCCGGTGCGGGTGATGCTCCACTACTCCGAGACCGGCGGGCCCCTCTTCGCCTCCGGACTCGCCTTCCAGGCCCTGTTCGCGGTCTTCGCGGCGCTCTTCGTCTTCTTCGCCGTCTTCGGCTTCTGGGTGCGCGACGACTCGGTGCTGCGCGACTCCCTCCTCGATCTGGTGACCCGCTCCGTCCCCGGCCTGATCGGCGGGAAGAACGCGCTCGTGTCGGTGGACGACCTGCTCGACTCGTCGATCCTCGGCTGGACGGGTGCGATCGCGGCCGCCGGCCTGCTCTGGACGGCGCTGAACTTCCTGGGGAGCCTGCGCCAGGCGGTCCGGCTGCTCTTCTCGCTCCCCGGACCCACGACCCTCTTCGTCCTGCTCAAGCTCAAGGACGCGGGGCTCGCCCTGGTCTTCGGGGCGGTGCTGCTGGTCTCGGCGGGTCTCTCCGTGTTCTCGACCTCGCTGGTGGACGTGGCGTTCGGCTTCCTCGGGATCGGCAGCGAGTCGATGCCGGCCCGTCTCGCCGGCAGCGCGGTCGGCCTGCTGATCATGCTCGCCCTGGACACGGGCACGCTCGCCGGCTCCTTCCGCATCCTCTCGGGCATCTCGATCCCCTGGAAGAACCTCTGGGCGGGGTCGCTGCTCGGCGGGATCGCGCTCGGCGCGCTCAAGGTCCTCGGGACGCAGCTGCTGGGCGGCGCCTCCCGCAATCCGCTGCTCGCCTCGTTCGCGGTCCTCATCGGTCTGCTGATCTGGTTCAACCTCGTCTGCCAGGTGATCCTGATCGCCGCGTCGTGGATCTCCGTCGGGATGAGCGACGCCGGGATCTCGGCGCGCAAGCTCACGCCGGAGGAGCGCGAGAAGGAGCGGGAGGAGCAGCTGCGCACCGCCCGCCGCACCCTCGCCGAGGCCGAGCGCGAGCGGCTTCGCGCCGCGCTGCCGGAGGCGTCCCTCCTCAAACGACGGCGCCTGGAGCGCCAGCTCGCGCAGCTCGAGGAGGAGCTCGAGCAGCTCGCCGCCTGACCCGGCGGACTACTTCGCGTCCCTCCCGGCGTCGCCGCGCCCGATTCCGCCTGCCGAGTCTGTCCGTTTCTGTTGACTTTCCTCCCGAACGGGTCTAAAAAGAGGTAAACGCAGATCCGAGGTCGGCAACGACACCGCGGATCCGGCGCACCACCCACGGCGAGACGACGGAGTCCACATGTACGCACCGGAGCGGCACCAGGCGATCCTGGACCGCGCCCGCACCGACGGGCGCGTCGAGGTCCGCGACCTCGCCCTCTCCCTCGCCGTGACGCCGGAGACGATCCGCCGCGATCTCACCAGCCTCGAGAAGCGGGGCCTGCTGCGCCGTGCGCACGGCGGAGCCATCCCCGTCGAGCGGCTGGGCATCGAGCCCGAGGTCGCCGCCCGCGAGGGACACCTCGCCGGCGAGAAGGACCGCATCGCCACCGCGGCCCTCGCCGAGGTGCCCGACGGCGGCTCGATCGCCATCGATGCCGGCACCACCACGGTGCGGCTGGCGGAGCTGCTCCCCCTGGACCGCCGGCTGACGGTCGTCACCCACTCCCTCCCCGTCGCGATGGCGCTCGTCGGCCGGCCCAACATCGACCTCCACCTCATCGGCGGGCACCTGCGCGGAGTCACGCAGGCCGCCGTCGGGCCGTGGGCCGCCCAGGCCCTCTCCACGGTCTCGGTGGACGTCGCCTTCATCGGCACGAACGGCCTCAGCCTCGAGCGCGGGCTCACCACCCCCGATCTCGACGAGGCCGTCGTCAAGTCCGCGATCATCGCCTCCGCGCGCCGGGTCGTGGTCCTCGCCGACCACTCGAAGTTCGGCCGGCAGGACTTCGGGCACGTCGCTCCGCTGTCCGCGGTCGACACCGTCATCACCGACGCCGATGTCGACGACGAGCTCGCCGACGACATCGAGTCGGCCGGCCCGGAGGTCGTCCGCGCATGATCGTCACCGTCACCGCCAACCCGAGCGTCGACGTCACCCTCTCCACGAGCGGCTTCGCCGTCGGCGAGGTCAACCGCGCGCACGACGTGCGGCGCGACCCGGCCGGCAAGGGCGTCAACGTCGCCCGTGCCCTCGCCCGCAACGGCGTCGAGGCGACCGCGGTCTACCCGGCCGACGCCTCCACCGGCCTCGACCTGTCCACGATGCTCCGGGCCGCCGGAGTCCGCTCGGCCAGTGCGGCGATCGCCCACCCGATCCGCACCAACATCACCGTGGTCGACGACAAGACGGGCCGCACCACCAAGATCAACGAGCCCGGCCCCGCCGTCACGGAGGAGGAGGCCCACGCCCTCTCCGAGCTGATCGGCGAGCACGTCTCGGCCTCGCCCCGCTGGCTCGTCGCCTGCGGCAGCGTCCCCCCGGGACTGGGAGCGGACTTCTACCCCGCGCTCGGCCGCCTCGCCCTGCACTTCGGCGTCCCCCTCGCCGTCGACACCTCGGGAGCCCCCCTGACCGCGATCATCGCGGCCGGCACCGCCACCCTGGTGAAGCCCAACCTCGAGGAGCTCGAAGAGCTCCTCGGCCGCTCCCTGACGACGGTCGGAGACGTCGTCGCCGGAGCCCGTGAACTCCTGCAGCTGCCCGACGCGCGAGCGCTCGTCAGCCTCGGAGAGCACGGCGCCCTCCTCGTCACGACGCACGCGTCGTGGTGGGCGGGCGCCCCCGCCGTCGTGCCTCTCAGCACCGTCGGCGCCGGCGACAGCACGCTCGCCGGCTACCTCTCGGCCGTCGACGCCACGGAGGCGGAGCGCCTCGCGACAGCAGTCGCGTGGGGTACCGCCGCCGTCCAGCTCCCGGGCAGCGAAGCCCCGGGTCCCGACTCCCTCCGCCTCGACGACGTCTCCGTCGTCGAGAACCCCGACCCCACCCTCCCGATTGGAGAACTGAGCGCATGACTGCTCTCACCGAGGCGTCGACGGTCATCGTCGACCTCACCGCCGCCACGAAGGACGAGGCCACCGCGCAGCTCGCGAAGACGCTCGCCGACGCCGGCCGCGTCACCGACCTCGACGGCTTCCTCGCCGACGTCCGCGACCGCGAGTCGCAGATGGCGACCGGGATGCCCGGCGGCATCGGGATCCCCCACGCCCGCTCCTCCCACGTCGTCTCGCCCAGCGTGGCGGTCGGCATCGCGAAGCAGGGCGTCGACTTCGGCGCCCCCGACGGCCCGGCCGACCTGATCTTCCTGATCGCGGCTCCGGACGGCGCCGACCAGGCGCACCTCAAGATCCTCGCCCAGCTCGCCCGCAAGCTGATCCACGAGTCCTTCACCGGTTCCCTCCGCGCCGCCGCCAGCGGCCAGGAGGTCGCGGACATCATCGCCCGAGAGGTCGTCGTCTCATGAGGATCGTCGCCGTCACGAGCTGCATCGCGGGCATCGCGCACACCTACATGGCGGCCGAGGCCCTCGAGCAGGCCGCGAAGAAGAAGGGGTACGAGATCCAGGTCGAGACCCAGGGCGCCGCGGGGTCCGATCCCATGTCGGACCGGACCATCGCCGACGCCGACGTCGTGATCCTCGCCGCCGACCTCGAGGTCCGCGGCAAGGAGCGCTTCGCCGGGAAGCCCACCCTCGAGGTGGGCACGTCGGAGGCGCTCGCGAAGGCGGCCGACGTCATCGACCGCGCCGTCGCGAAGGTGCAGGACACGCCCGCCGCGAGCCCCGCCTCCGGCCCGCGCTTCGTCGCCGTGACCAGCTGCATCGCGGGCATCGCCCACACCTACATGGCCGCGGAGGCGCTCGAGCAGGCCGCGAAGAAGCGCGGCTACCCGATCCGCGTCGAGACCCAGGGCGCGGCCGGCTCGGACGAGATGACCGCGGCCGACATCGCCGCCGCGGACGTCGTCATCCTCGCCGCCGACCTCGAGGTCCGCGGCAAGGACCGCTTCGCCGGCAAGCCGATCCTCCAGGTGGGCGTCGCCGAGGCCCTCTCCAAGCCGGATGAGGTCCTCGACCGGGCTCTGGCCCTCCGCGGCTCCGGCTCCGCCGCGTCCGCCCCCGCCCGCTCGACTCCGGCCGCGGCCCCCGCCGCGCCGAAGAAGGTCGGCGTCGGCACGCGCATCCGCCAGAACCTGATGACCGGCGTCTCCTACATGATCCCGTTCGTCGCGGCGGGCGGTCTGCTGATCGCGCTGTCGTTCCTGTTCGGCGGCTACCGGATCGTCGACTTCACGGCCCAGCAGATCATCGACGACGGCTTCAACGTGGCGAACATCACCGACTGGGCCGGAGTGATGTTCCTCATCGGAAGCGCGACCTTCGCGTTCCTGGTGCCGGTGCTCTCGGGCTTCATCGCCTTCGGCATCGCCGACCGTCCCGGCATCGCGCCGGGCTTCCTCGGCGGCGCGGTCGCGGTCACCGTCGGCGCGGGCTTCCTGGGCGGCCTCGCCTCCGGCTTCATCGCCGGCTACGCGGCCCTCTACATCTCGCGGATCAAGCTCCCAGCGGCGTTCAAGTCGCTGATGCCCGTCGTGATCATCCCCCTGATCGCCACCTTCATCACCGGCTTCCTGATGTTCGTGGTGCTCGGAGCGCCGCTCCGCGCACTGAGCGAGGGCCTGTCGTCCTGGCTCTCGGGCCTCTCGGGCGGCAACCTGATCATCCTGGGGATCATCCTCGGCCTCATGATGGCGTTCGACATGGGCGGTCCGGTCAACAAGGTGGCCTACGCCTTCGCGACCACCGGCCTCGCCTCCGTCCCCGCCGACGGCGACCCGAACTCCGTGCAGTTCAAGGTGATGGCGATCGTCATGGCCGCCGGCATGACCCCGCCGCTGGGTCTGGCCCTGGCCACGACGCTCCGCAAGCGCCTGTTCACCGACGCCGAGCGCCAGAACGGCAAGGCCGCCTACCTGCTGGGCGCGTCCTTCATCTCGGAGGGTGCCATCCCGTTCGCCGCGGTCGACCCGCTGCGCGTGATCCCGTCCGCCATGGTCGGCTCGGCCGTCACGGGTGCGCTCGTCGCGCTCTTCGGCTCCACCCTCCGCGCCCCGCACGGCGGCGTCTGGGTCACCGGGCTCGTCGGGCAGCCGATCCTCTACCTGGTCGCCATCCTGGTGGGCATGGTCGTCACGGCCGTCTGCGTGATCATCGCGAAGAGCATCAAGCGCGCCCCGGTGGTCGCCGAGGTGCCCGAGCCCGCCACCGCGCAGGCCGTCCCCGCCTGATCCCCTCCGACCGACCGTCCTGAGCGGTCCCGCCGGCGGTCGCCTCCGCGCTCCTCCCCCTCTCCGAGGGAGTGGCGCGAGGCGGCTGCCGGCTTCCGCGTTCCGGGGTGCGAGCGCGGCCGGGCGGCCCGCTCCGCGGCTCCGAATAGACTGCTCCGGTGACTCGCAGCACCCTCCGCATCGCCTCCGTCAACGTGAACGGCGTCCGCGCCGCCTACCGCAAGGGGATGGGCGACTGGCTCGCCGCCCGCGACGTCGACGTCCTGGCCCTGCAGGAGGTCCGCGCCTCCACGGACGACCTCACGGGGCTCCTCGGGGACGAGTGGGACGTGCTGCACGACGAGGCGACCGCCAAGGGGCGCGCCGGAGTCGCTCTCGCCTCACGCAGGCGCGCCACGATCCACCGCGTGACGTTCGGCGCCGACGACTTCGACTCGGCAGGACGCTGGCTCGAGGCCGACTACGAGGTCGGCGGCCGCTCGCTCACCGTCGTCTCCACCTACGTCCACTCCGGCGAGGTCGGCACCCCCAAGCAGGTCGAGAAGTACCGCTTCCTCGACGCGATGGAAGCGCGCCTGCCCGAGATCCGGGCGCACAGCGAGCTCGCCGTGGTGATGGGCGACCTCAACGTCGGCCACCGCACGCTCGACATCAAGAACTGGAAGGGCAACGTCAAGAAGGCAGGCTTCCTCCCGGAGGAGCGCGCCTACGTCGACCGCTTCGTCGGCGCCGAGGGCGACCCGGACTACAACGCCGGTGCCGGACTGGGCTGGGTCGACCTCGGCCGCCGGTTCGCGGGCGAGGTGCCCGGACCGTACACGTGGTGGTCCCAGCGCGGCCAGGCCTTCGACACCGACACCGGCTGGCGCCTCGACTACCAGCTCGCCACGCCCGCGCTCGCCGACCTCGCCCGAAGCTACGAGGTCGACCGCGCCGCCTCCTACGACACCCGCTGGTCCGACCACTCCCCCGTGGTCGTCGACTACGAGCTCTGACCCTCTCCCCCGCGAACCGACCCCTCGAGGCCACCCATGACTCCCAGCACCCCGGGCGCCAAGCCCGTCATCTTCTCCGGCATGCAGCCCTCCTCCGGGTCGCTGCACCTCGGCAACTACATCGGCGCGCTGACCCAGTGGGTCGCGATGCAGGAGGACTTCGACGCCTACTTCTGCGTCGTCGACCTGCACGCGATCACGGTCCCGCAGGATCCGCAGCAGCTCCGCGAGCGCACCCGCGCGACCGCCGCGCAGTACATCGCCGCGGGCATCGACCCCGCGCGCTCGACCCTCTTCATCCAGTCCCACGTGCCCGCTCACGCCGAGCTCGCCTGGGTCCTCAACACCCTGACCGGCTTCGGCGAGGCCAGCCGGATGACGCAGTTCAAGGACAAGTCGGCGAAGCAGGGTGCTGAGGCCGCCTCGGTGGGTTTGTTCACCTACCCGATCCTGATGGCGGCCGACATCCTGCTGTACCAGACGGACGCGGTGCCGGTCGGCGAGGACCAGCGCCAGCACCTGGAGCTCACCCGCGATCTCGCCGCACGCTTCAACTCGCGCTTCGGTGAGACCTTCGCCGTGCCGGAGCCCCACATCGTGCGCGAGACCGCGAAGATCTTCGACCTGCAGAACCCCGGCGCCAAGATGTCGAAGTCGGCGGAGTCGGACGCGGGCCTGCTCAGCGTGCTCGACGAGCCGAAGGCGACCGCGAAGAAGATCATGCGCGCCGTGACGGACACCGAGTCGGAGGTGCGCTTCGACCGGGCGGCGAAGCCCGGCGTCTCGAACCTGCTGACGATCTACTCGGTCCTCGCCGACCGCTCCGTCGAGTCGCTGGAGCAGGAGTACGCGGGCCGCGGCTACGGGGACCTCAAGAAGGGCCTCGTCGAGGTGGTCGCCGCCACCTTCGACCCGATCCGAGCGCGGACCGCGGAGCTGCTCGCCGACCCGGCCGAGCTCGACCGGGTCCTCTCCCTCGCCGCCGACCGCGCGTCCGAGACTGCGGAGCGCACGCTCGCCGCCGTCTACGACTCCGTCGGCCTCCTCCGCCGCGTCCGCTGAGGCGGCCGTGCTGCGGCTCGCGCTCTTCGACCTCGACGACACCCTCTTCGCCCATGCCCGCGCCGTGCGGGAGGGGATCGTCGCGTACGCCGCCTCGCTCGGCGCCGCCTACGCCGGCGAGCCGGCCGACGTGCAGCGCCGCTGGCACCTGCTCGAGGAGGAGCACTACCACCGCTACCTCGCGGGCGAGCTCGACTACGAGGGCCAGCGCCGGGCGCGCGCCACGGACTTCGCCGCGGAGGCCGGAGTCGGGCTGACTCCCGAGGAGGCGAGCTCCTGGTTCCGCGGGTACCTCGAGCACTACGTCGCCGCCTGGACCCTCCACGACGACGCGCTGCCCGTCCTCGACCGGCTCGACGCCGCCGGAGTCCGTCTCGGCGTCATCACCAACGGCGTGCTCGACTTCCAGCGGGGGAAGATCGAGGGCACGGGCCTCTCCGGTCGCTTCGAGCACGTGATCGCCTCCGGCGACGTCGGCGTCACCAAGCCGGACGCGCGGATCTTCGCGATCGCCTGCGAGCGGTTCGGGGTCTCTCCGGAGGAGGCCCTCTACGTCGGCGACCGGCTCGGCACCGACGCCGTCGGAGCGGCCGCTGCGGGCCTGCGCGGCGTCTGGCTCGACCGCGTCGGCGGTCCCGAGCACGGCCGCATGCTGCCGCCCGAGGCGGTCGAGCTGGGCGTGCGCCGGATCGCTTCCCTGGACGAGCTGGACGCGCAGCTCGGGCTGTCGGCGGACTGAGGCCCCGCCCGGTCCGGGTCTCGATAAGCCGCCTGCAGCGACTACGCGACCAGCATGCAGGTCCGAATTGCCGGGTCTCGATGAGCCGTCTGCGGCGATCACTCGACCAGCATGGGTGTCCCCGAACCACCCCGTTGCGATACCCGTTGCGCCGTCGTCGGAACGACGAAGCGCCCCACCCGACCCGAGGGTCGGACAGGGCGCATCACCGTGAACGGACTCACGCCATCCGCTCGTCGCGCAAGGCGAACGGGGAGGACGCGTGTCGGCGTCGTCCCCTAGCCGGACGCGACCCGCTCCCCGAGACGCGACCACCTCGATGAGCCGACCGCGCCGCGGCAGGCAGGGACTGCCGCGGAGAAAACTACTGCACGTCCTCGTCGATCCAGTCGAAGGTCTTGGTGACGGCCTTCTTCCAGAGGCGGTACTGGCGGGCGGCCTCGTCCTGGTCCATCTGCGGGGTCCAGCGCGAGTCCTCCTGCCAGTTCTGGCGCAGGTCGTCGAGGTTCTCCCAGAAGCCGACCGCGAGACCGGCCGCGTAGGCCGCTCCGAGCGCGGTGGTCTCCGCGACGACCGGTCGGACGACCGGGACGCCGAGGATGTCGGCCTGGAACTGCATGAGCAGGTTGTTGGCGATCATTCCGCCGTCGACCTTGAGCTCCTGCAGGGGGACGCCGGAGTCGGCGTTGACCGCGTCCAGGACCTCGCGGGTCTGGAAGGCGGTCGCCTCGAGCGCGGCGCGGGCGATGTGGCCCTTGTTGACGTAGCGGGTGAGGCCGACGAGGGCTCCGCGGGCGTCGGAGCGCCAGTAGGGGGCGAACAGACCCGAGAAGGCGGGGACGAAGTACGCGCCTCCGTTGTCCTCGACCGTGGCGGCCAGCGCCTCGACCTCGGGGGCCGAGCCGATGAGGCCCAGGTTGTCGCGCAGCCACTGGATCAGCGAGCCGGAGACCGCGATCGAGCCCTCGAGCGCGTAGTGCACCTCGCCGTCGCCGAGCTTGTAGCCGATGGTGGTGAGCAGACCGTTCTTCGAGTGGACGATCTCGGTGCCCGTGTTGAAGATCAGGAAGTTGCCGGTGCCGTAGGTGTTCTTCGCCTCGCCCGGGTCGAACGCCGCCTGGCCGAAGGTCGCGGCCTGCTGGTCGCCGAGGATGCCGGCGATCGGGACCTCGCGCAGCAGCGACGAGGACTCGACGTGCCCGTAGACCTCGGAGGAGGAGCAGACCTCGGGGAGCATCGACTTCGGGACCCCGAAGGCCTCGAGGATGTCGTCGCGCCACTCGAGGGTCTCGAGGTCGAGGAACAGGGTGCGGGAGGCGTTGGTGACGTCGGTCTTGTGGACGCCGCCGTCGATGCCGCCGGTCAGGTTCCAGAGGACCCAGGTGTCCGTCGTGCCGAAGATCAGGTCGCCCGCCTCGGCCTTCTCGCGAGCACCCTCGACGTTCTCGAGGATCCAGACGATCTTGGTGCCGGAGAAGTAGGTCGCGAGCGGGAGGCCCACGATCGACTTGAAGCGGTCAGCGCCCTCGTCGCCCGCGAGGCGGTCGACGATCGACTGGGTGCGGGTGTCCTGCCAGACGATCGCGTTATAGACCGGCTTGCCGGTCGTCCTGTCCCAGACGACAGCGGTCTCGCGCTGGTTGGTGATGCCGACGGAGGCGATGTCGTGGCGGGTCAGGTCGGCGCGGGAGAGAGCCTGGCCGATCACCTCGCGGACGTTGTTCCAGATCTCGATCGGGTCGTGCTCGACCCAGCCGGCGCGCGGGAAGATCTGCTCGTGCTCCTTCTGGCCGGTGGAGACGATCGATCCCTTCTTGTCGAAGATGATCGCGCGGGACGACGTGGTCCCCTGGTCGATAGCGATGACGTAGTCAGCCATGAATGATTACTCCTTCGTAACGGGGGTGAAAGGAAGCGCGGCGGTCTAGAGGACCGGGAGCAGCACGAGCGAGGCGAGGCCCGCGAGCACTCCACCGACGATCGGGCCGGCGACGGGCACCCAGGCGTAGCTCCAGTCGCTCGAGCCCTTGCCCTTGATCGGCAGCAGCGCGTGCGCGATGCGGGGGCCGAGGTCGCGGGCGGGGTTGATGGCGTAGCCGGTCGGGCCGCCGAGGGAGGCGCCGATTGCGATCACCAGGATGGCGACGGGCAGCGCGCCGAGCGCGGCCAGACCGCCGTCGCCCTGACGTCCGCCGCCGAAGCCGATGACGACGAAGACGAGGACGAAGGTGCCGATGACCTCGGTGACGAAGTTCCAGCCGTACGAGCGGATCGCCGGACCGGTCGAGAAGACGCCGAGCTTGTTGGCCGCGTCGGGCTCCTCGTCGAAGTGCTGCTTGTAGGCGAGCCAGCAGAAGACGGCACCGAGGATCGCACCGATCATCTGGGCGAGGATGTAGACGAGGATCGAGACGATGTCGACGGGCACGCCGGAACCGAACTCGGTCGCTCCACTCGCGACGAGGCCCAGGGTGACCGCGGGGTTGAGGTGCGCCCCCGAGTTGTACGAGACGATCACACCGGCGAAGACCGCGAAGCCCCAGCCGATGTTGACCATGAGGGTTCCGCCGTTGAGACCCTTGCTCTTCACGAGCGCGACGTTGGCGACGACACCGCAGCCGAGGAGCACGAGCATGGCCGTTCCCACGACTTCGGCGAGGAAGACCACTCCGAGATTGTCCACGTTGACCTTTTCCTTTTCGTAAGACGGACGCGCACAGGCGTCCGCGGCGGGCTTCGATGCCCGACGGTGTGAAGTTATCGGCGCCCTGTCCTAGCGACAAGGAACGGCGCGTGCACGTTTGTGCGTTGTCACGACGGAAGCCCCGGTCGAGGTGGTCCTCGGTCCGGGGCTTCCGTCGATCCGCGCCTGATCGCCGATCAGGAGGCGGGCACGGCCGTCGGGGTCTGCACCGAGGTGCCCCCGACGTCGACGCCGTTGTACTCCTTGAGGTGCGCGATGGTCGCGTCGACCTCCGACGCGCGGGCGGCGTCGTCCCAGCCCAGCACGGCGCCCGTGTGCTCGGCGAGCTCCTCGAGGAGCTCGCGGCTCAGGCCGCCCGTGAAGGCGTGGTTGGTGCGGCGCATCACCAGGTCGATGAGGTGCACCACGCTTTCGCGCTGGGCGAGGTAGCGGATCTCACCGGTGGTGAAGTCCTTGTCGAAGTCGAGCGCCTCGTCGTGGCCGTCGGCCAGGGCCTCGATGACCTCCTGCGCCCGGGTGCCGTAGCGCTCGAGCAGCTGGCCCGTGCGGGCCGAGGAGAGCCCGGAGCGGTGCTGGCTGATCCACTGCGCGCGGGACGCGTCGGTGCGCGGGAAGCCCTTGCCGCCTCCGATGGGGGTCTTCACGGTGGAGACGCGACGGGTCACGCCGATCCGCTTGAAGACCTCGTTCGAGAGGTGCTCCGACAGGGCGCGGAACGTCGTCCACTTGCCGCCTACCAGGCTGAGCACGGGCGAGCCGTTGCCGGGGAGCGTCGAGGGCTCGATGCGGTAGTCGCGGGAGACGAAGCCCGGGGCCTCGTCGTCGTGGCGGGGCAGCGGGCGGATGCCGGAGAACTTGAAGACGATCTGCGAACGGTCCACGCGGATGGCCGGGAAGACGTGGTTCACGAGCTCGAAGAAGTAGTCGATCTCCTCCTCCGTGCACACCGCCGGCTTCGTGGGGTCGGCGTCGATGTCGGTCGTGCCGACCATCACGCGGCCCTTGAGCGGGTAGATGAGGACGATGCGTCCGTCGCTGTGCTCGAAGAACATCTCGCGACCCTCGCAGGCCTCGACCAGCTCGGGGTTGTCGAGCACGATGTGCGAGCCCTTGGTGCCGCCCATGAATTTCGTGGACGTGCCGAGGGCCGTGTTGGTGAAGTCGGTCCACGGTCCGGAGACGTTGACGACGACGTCCGCTGCGAAGGTGAACTCCTCGCCGGACTCGCGGTCGCGGAGGACGACGCCCTTCTCGTCGGCGCCGACGGCCTCGACGTAGTTGGCCGCGCGGGCCTTCCTGCCGCCGATCAGCGCGTCGTGGAGCACGTCGAGCGCGAGGCGCTCGGGCTCGTGCACGGAGGCGTCGAAGTAGGTGGCGGTGTACTTGATCTTCGGGTCGAGCTTGGGGAGCTCGTTCAGCGAGAGCTTGCGCCCGTGGAACTGGTGGCGCGGGACCGTGCCGCCGTCGCGGGAGAAGAAGTCGTACATCGTGAGGCCGACCTTGATCAGCAACGCACCGCGCTCCTGCGGCTTGCCCGACTTGTGGGTCAGGAAGCGCAGCGGAGCCGCGAGGATGCCCGAGAACGTCGAGTAGATCGGGATCGTCGTCTGCAGCGGCTTCACGTAATGGGGAGCGATCTTCAGCAGGCCGTTGCGCTCGTGCACGCCCTCGTTGACGAGTCGGAACTCGCCGTTCTCGAGGTAGCGGATGCCGCCGTGGATCATGTGGCTCGAGGCGCTCGAGGCACCGGAGACGTAGTCGCCGCGCTCGACGAGGGCGACGTCGACGCCGTTGAGCGCGAGCTCGCGGAAGGTCCCGATGCCGTTGATGCCACCGCCGATGACCAGGACCGTGGCGCGGGGGTTGTCGCGGAGAGCAGCGACGCTCTCGCGCAGAGCGGAGTTTCCGGGAGTTCCGTCGGACTGTGCCACTTCGTACTCGCCTTCGTGTCGTAGGGGTGTCGTCGAGGCCTCCGCACCAGCGTGCACCGGGGAGATGACCGATTGATTTCGCGGAGGAATACAGCCATCCTTGACCCGACAACACATCCGGTCAAGACCGGTGGAAATCCGTGCAGGGAGCGCTATGACCCCGGTGAGACCGGTCGTCGAACTCGACGAGACGACCCACGCGACCCATCCCGACAAGACGCGGGACGCGCTTCGTGCGGCCCAGCTGTACTACATGCAGGATCTGACGATGGACGCGATCGCGCACGAGCTGCACACGTCGCGCTCCTCCGTCTCGCGCCTGCTCTCGCACGCCCGCGCGACCGGCCTGGTCGACATCCAGATCCGCTCCCCCCTCGACCGGGCGAGCGCCCTCTCGGCCGAGGTGCGGTCCCACTTCGACATCACGGCGCACATCGTGCCGGTGCCGGACCACACCAGCGAGATCGACCGGCTCGAGCGGGTCGCCCTGTCCGCAGCGAGGATCCTCGGGCAGTTCATCGACTCGAACATGATCGTCGGCATCGCCTGGGGCTCCACGATGAGCGCGATCAGCCGCCACCTGATCGCCAAGGAGACGCACAACACGCAGATCGTGCAGCTGAACGGCGCCGGCAACACCGAGACCACGGGCATCAACTACTCGAGCGAGATCCTCCGCCGCTTCGGTGACGCCTACGCGGCGAAGGTCCAGCAGTTCCCGGTGCCGGCGTTCTTCGACGACCCGACCACCAAGCAGGCGGTGTGGCGCGAGCGCTCCACCCGACGGGTCCTGGAGCTGCAGCAGAGGATGGACGTGGCGCTGTTCGGGCTCGGGTCGCCGTTCGCGGCGGTCCCCTCGAAGGTCTACATCGGCGGCTACCTGGAGCCGAGCGACTTCATCTCGCTCAGCGGCTCCGGGGTCGTCGGCGATGTCGCGACGGTGTTCTACCGGTCCGACGGCAGCTGGGACGACATCCCCATGAACGAACGTGCAAGCGGTCCGGACCTCTCCACCGTGCGCCGCGCGTCGCGCCGGATCTGCGTCGTCTCGGGCGCCTCGAAGCTGCCGGGCCTGCGCGGCGCCCTGGCGGCCGGCCTCATCACCGACCTCATCCTCGACGAGGGAACGGCCCGCGCCCTCATCTCGGACTGACGTCCGCGCTCCCCTCCCTCTCCCCCCGCCGCGAGATGCCACTTGTGACGCTTCCGTCCGGCGTGTCGCCAGCACAGGTGGCATCTCGCGAGGGTCGTCAGAGCGCGAGCGCGCGGCGGACCCGGGCGGCGGTGGCGTCCGGGTCGAGCATGCCCGAGGCCCGCACTCGGACGACCCGGTAGCCGAGGGCCTCGATCGCTTCGATCCGGGCGATGTCGCGCTCGTACTGTGCACGATCGGTGCGGTGGTGGTCACCGTCGTACTCGACGACGACGCGCGCGATCCGGTAGAGCATGTCGACCCGAGCGACGAAGCACCCGTCGGCATCGGACAGCTCCACCTGCAGCTCCGGCTCGGGAAGCCCGGCCCTGACCAGCAGGAGCCGCAGCAGGGTCTCGCGGGGCGACTCCGCCCCGACCCGGAGGTGGCCCGCTGCTTCGCGTGCTCGCCGGCCGCCACGCCCGCGGAACCGCGCTGCACGCTCCGTGAGGACCGGGAGGTCGACCCGCAGGCCGCGCCTGCGTCCCTCGTCATCAGGGAGGACGATCGCGTCGCCGAGGACGATGAGCTCGTCGAGACGGCGGGAGTCGGCCAGGTGGCAGAAGGTCGAAGCGGGGTCGGCTGCCGGGTATCGCGTTTGCACCACGGCGACCGCCTCGTCCCAGAGATGGTGTGACCGCACGCCCACCCGTCGGGCGGCTCGCATCGGAGGAGCGACCGAGACGTCGAGCGGACTCGTCGCGGTCATCCGCCGATCCGGCAGGCCCAGCAGATGCGCTGCCGTGCCGTGGGAGAAGAACTCGCCCGGCCGCATCACAGCGGAGAACGCGGCGATCCGCTCGTCGACATCGGCCGGCTCAAGCGCTGCACGGGCTCCCCGGAACACGGCGACCGGGTAGTCCCGGACGAGACCGTGTCGCGACTGCCCGCTCGTCGATGCATTCATGACCCCGGGGTGCTGCTGCTCGCTCATGCCCCGCAGGGTGCCCGATCCGCCGCCCACCCCGCTCGCGTTCTCCACACCCCCTCCTGCGAGATGCCACCTGTGAGGGCGACACGCCGAAGGAGACCGTCGCAAGTGGCATCTCGCGGAAGGGGAAGGGTGAGGCGGGAGCGGTCAGGACTCGCGGGCGTGCGCGTCGAGGAACTCGTAGACCTCGGCGTCGTCGATGCCCGGGAAGGTCCCCGACGGCAGCGGTGCGAGCACGTGCGCGTGCAGGCGCGCGCTCGGCCAGGCGTTGCCGTCCCAGCGCGCGGCGAGCTCCGACGGGGCGCGCCGGCAGCAGGACTCGTCGGGGCAGCGGGAGAGCTCGCGGCGGTCGGTGTCGCGGCCTCGGAAGAAGCGGGCCTCGGCGAACGGGACGCCCACGGTGATCGAGAACTCCTCGGTGGCGGTCGTGCCGGTCTGCGACGCCGACCAGAAGGTGCCCGCCGGAGTGTCGACGTACTGGTAGTACTCCGTCGTCCGGTTGGTCCGGGTGAACGCGGAGCGCGCCGACCAGTAGCGGCAGACGACCTGGCCCTCGACGGCCCCGGTGACGTCGGTCGGCAGCGGCAGCCCGTCGTTCTCGTAGGCCTTCTGGATCGAGCCGTCTCCCAGCACCCGCAGGAAGTGCATCCGGATGTCGAGGTGCGAGGTGAGCAGGTTCGTGAAGCGCAGGGCGGCGGCCTCGTGGGTGACGCCGAAGCCGTCGCGGAAGTCCTCCACCGAGACGTCCCGCTCGCGCTTCGCCTCCTGGAGGAACGCGACCGCCGGCTCCAGCGGCATCAGGCACGCGGCGGCGAAGTAGTTGATCTCGAGGCGCTGGCGGAGGAAGTCGGCGTAGGTCACCGGCCGCTCGTGCCCGAGGAGGCGGTGCGCCATCGCCTGCAGCGCCAGCGCCCGCAGGCCGTGGCCCCCGGGGATCGAGGCGGGCGGGAGGTAGATCCTGCCGTTCGCGAGGTCGATCACCGAGCGGGCGGAGTGCGGCAGGTCGCCGACGTGGATGATCTCGAAGCCGAGGTGCCGGGCCATCTTCGAGACGGAGCTGTGGGTCAGTGCTCCTCCGCGGTGCCCGACGGTGCGGAGCATCTCGCCCGCCACCTCCTCGATCTCGGGCAGGTAGGAGCTGCGCTCGCGCAGCTGGAGCCGCTGGGCGGTGTTGGCCCGGCGAGCCTCCTCCGGTGTGGCACTCGCCTCGCTCCGGCGCCGTGCGAGCTCGCGGTAGACGCCGAGGAACGCCTCCAGCACGGGCGTGCTCAGCCCCTTGTTGACCTTGAACTCGGGCAGGCCGAGTGAGCGGTACAGCGACCCCTTCTGCACGCGCGCCAGCTCGATCTCGAGCGCGGCCCGCTCGCTCGGCGGCTCGTCCGAGAGCAGCGCCGCCAGCTCGACGCCGAGCGCGGCCGCGAGGCGCTGCAGGAGGGAGAGGCGCGGCTCGCGGCGCCCCGTCTCGATCAGCGAGAGCTGGCTCCCCGACACGTCGACGCGCTCGGCGAGCTGCCCGAGGGTCAGTCCGCGCCGGGTGCGGAAGTGGCGCAGGCGCTGCCCGAGCAGCACGGCGTCGGAGCCCGGGGCGGGTGTCGAGGGATCGGTCACGGCGAGCTCCAGCGGTCGGTTGTGACGAAAGCGCAAAAAGACGGTTTCTTGACCGCCTGAGCACCGGGAATACTTCCTGATCCTCCTCCATCCTGGCTTCAGGCGCCACCGAGCGCCCCTCCCGGCCCGGCCGGCCTCTTCCCGGCTGCGGCCGGCGACTCCCCACCCCCGTCGACGACGACCACCGAAAGCGGAGCCAGCATGAGCATCTACAGCAACACCGTCCGACTCGAGCCGAGCACCATGACCGCGCCGACGTCCGTCCCCGCGCCCGTCGTGCCGCCGGCGCCCCTCGCCCTCCGCCGCTGGGTGCGCGAGACCGCCGCGATCCTCCAGCCCGACGCGATCGAGTGGAGCGACGGCTCCCCCGCGGAGTGGTACCGCCTGACCGAGCGGCTCGTCGCCTCCGGCACGCTCCTCCCGCTCAATCCGGAGTGGCGGCCCGGCTCGTTCCTGGCCCGCACCGACCCGGACGACGTCGCCCGGGTCGAGGACCGCACCTTCATCTGCACGACCGACGAGGCCGACGCGGGACCGACCAACAACTGGCGCGAGCCCGCCGCGATGAGGGCCGAGCTCGCTCCCCTCCTCGACGGAGCGATGCGCGGACGGACGATGTACGTCGTCCCGTTCTCGATGGGGCCCGTCGGCGGTCCGCTCTCGCAGCTGGGCGTCCAGGTCACCGACTCGGCCTACGCGGTGCTGAACCTGCGGATCATGGCGCGCGTGGGCTCCGAGCCGCTCGCGGCCTTCACCGAGGAGACCCCGTTCGTCCGCGGCGTGCACACCGTGGGGCTGCCTCTCCGCGACGCGGACGGCGTCACCCGCGAGGACGTCGCCTGGCCGTGCAGCCCGGTGAAGTACATCACCCAGTTCCCGGAGACGCGCGAGATCGTCTCGTACGGCTCCGGCTACGGCGGCAACGCCCTGCTGGCGAAGAAGTGCTTCGCCCTGCGCATCGCCTCGGCGATGGGGCGCGAGGAGGGCTGGCTCGCCGAGCACATGCTGCTGATCCGCATCGTCTCGCCCGAGGGACGGCGCTACCACGTCGCCGCCGCCTTCCCGAGCGCGTGCGGCAAGACCAACCTCGCGATGATGCAGCCCGCGATCCCCGGCTGGCGGGTCGAGACGCTGGGCGATGACATCACCTGGATGCGCCGCGGCGAGGATGGACGCCTCTGGGCGATGAACCCCGAGACGGGCTTCTTCGGCGTCGCTCCCGGCACCGGGGAGACCTCGAACCCGAACGCCGTGCAGACGCTCTGGGGCAACACGATCTTCACCAACGTCGCGCTCCGCGAGGACGGCGACGTGTGGTGGGAGGGCCTGACCGACGAGGTCCCGGAGCGGCTGACCGACTGGCGCGGGCACCCGTGGACGCCGGCGTCCGGCACGCCCGCCGCGCACCCCAACTCCCGCTTCACCGCGCCGGCCGCGCAGTGCCCGTCGCTCTCCGCCGACTGGGACGCCCACGAGGGCGTGCCGCTGGACGCGATCGTCTTCGGTGGCCGACGGGCGAGCAACGTCCCGCTGGTCACGCAGGCCACCTCGTGGCAGCACGGCGTCTTCCTGGGTGCGACCGTCGCCTCCGAGAAGACCGCGGCCGCGGAGGGCACGGTCGGGGAGCTGCGCCGCGATCCGTTCGCGATGCTCCCCTTCTGCGGCTACAACATGGCCGACTACTTCGCGCACTGGCTCGCGATCGGCGCCGAGCTCGGCGATGCGGCGCCGGCGGTGTTCCAGGTCAACTGGTTCCGGAAGGACGCGGACGGCGAGTTCCTCTGGCCCGGCTTCGGCGAGAACGCGCGGGTGCTGCAGTGGCTCGTCCGCCGCCTGGAGGGGCTGGCTGAGGCGCGGCGGAGCCCCCTCGGCGACCTGCCGGTCGCGATCGACACGCACGGGCTCCTGCTCTCCGCGGCCCAGAAGGAGGAGCTGTTCTCCGTCCCGGTGGAGGCGTGGCTGGAGGAGTGCGCGCTCACGGAGGAGTTCTTCACGCGGTTCGGCGACCGGCTGCCGCCCGAGCTGTCCGCCGAGCTCCAGGCCCTGCGGCTCCGGCTCCTCGCCGAGAAGCTGCCGCTGGCGGCCTGATCCCCCTGACCGAGCCGGCTCCTGCCGGACACCCCTGTGGCCCGCGGGCGGATCATCCCCCTTTCCTCGCACCCCCGCGGGTCCACTCCCCCCTTCCGCTCCCACGACGACGGGCACCATGACCGACCGCATCACGCTCCGCTTCCTCGCCGCCCCGCAGGACGCCACCGCCGACGGCCGCAGCGCCCAGGCCGGCCGCGTCCTCGAGTGGATCGACAAGGCCGGCTACGCCTGCGCCGTGGGCTGGAGCGGCGGCTACTGCGTGACGGCGTACGTCGGCAACGTCCACTTCACCCGGCCCATCTCGGTCGGCAACCTGATCGAGGCGACCGCCCGCGTCATCCACACCGGGCGCACGAGCATGCACGTGCTGGTGCAGGTCGCGCAGGCGGATCCGCGGACCGGCCTCTACGAGGACGCCACGCACTGCCTCCTCGTGTTCGTGGCCGTCGACGACGAGAAGAGGCCGCGGTCGGTCCCGGAGTGGCGGCCCCGCTCGATCGAGGACCTGTCCCTCGCCGAGGGCGCTGCCGCGCGCATCGACGGCCGCCGACGGCTGCACGACGTGATGCGCGCCCAGGAGTACACCGAGGAGGGCACCGGTCCGCGGATCGTGTTCCGCTTCCTCGCGGCGCCGGGCGACGTCAACTGGGGCGGCAACGCCCACGGCGGGATCGTGATGCGCTGGATCGACGAGGCGGCCGACGCGGTCGCGCAGCGCTGGACCGGCCGCGACTCTGTGGCCGTCTACTCCGGGGGGATCCACTTCTACCGTCCGGTGCGCATCGGGCATCTCGTCGAGGTGGAGCCGCGCCTCATCCACACGAGCGCCCGGAGCATGCACCTGGCGGTGCACGTGCGCTCCGGGGACCCGCGGACCGGCGAGCTGGAGCTGACCACGCAGTGCCGGAGCGTCTTCGTGGTGCGGGGCGCCGACGGGGCGGCCGAGCCGGTCCCGCCTCTCGAGCTGCGGACCGGGGAGGACCGGCATCTGGACGCCCATGCGCGCGAGCTGATCCTCCTGCGCGCGGCGCTGCCGCCGCTCCCGCTCGCGGGGACGGCCGGCGCTAGGGTCGGAGCGTGAAGCTGCCGATCCTCGTCCTCAACGGCCCGAACCTGAACCTGCTCGGCACCCGCGAGCCCGAGCTCTACGGCTCGGACACCCTCGTCGACGCCGTGGCGCTGGCGGCGGAGGCGGCCGAGCGGCACGGCTTCACGGTCGAGACCTTCCAGAGCAGCTCGGAGGGCGCGATCGTCGACCGGCTGCACGCGGCTCGCGGCTCCGTCTCGGGAGTGGTGCTCAACGCCGGGGCGTACACGCACACGTCGATCGCGATCCGCGACGCCGTCCTCGCGACCGAGCTGCCGATGGTCGAGGTGCACGTGAGCAACGTGCACCGGCGTGAGCCGTTCCGGCAGCACTCCTACCTCTCGGACGTCGCGATCGCCGTGATCGTCGGCGCGGGCATCGCCGGCTACGGCTACGCGGTGGACGTGCTCGCGCGAGCGGCGGAGAAGCGATGAGCGGCCTCGGACGCTCCTTCGGCAGCGCGGTCGACGCCTACGACTGCGGGCGGCCCGGCTACCCCGACGACGCCGTCGACTGGATCGTGGGGCACGCCCCCGCGCGGGTGGCGGGCGCCTTCATCCCGGAGCGGGCCCGCGCGGCGGGAGCCGACGCCTCCGATCGGCTGCGCGCCGTGGACCTCGGCGCGGGAACGGGCAAGTTCACCGCGTCGCTCGCGTCCCGCGGCCTCGACGAGACCGCGGTCGAGCCCGACGCGGAGATGCTCGCGCGGCTCGCCTCGAATCTGCCGGGGGTCCGCCCCGAGGAGGGGACGGCCGAGGCGATCCCCGCCGCGGACGCCTCCGCGGAGCTCGTCACCGCCGCGCAGTCGTGGCACTGGGTCGACGCCGAGCGCGCGGGAGCCGAAGTCGCCCGCGTCCTGGTGCCGGAGGGCGTGCTCGCGCTGGTGTGGAACATCCGCGACGAGTCGGTCCCCTGGGTGCGCCGGCTCGGCGAGGTCGCCGGAGCCTCCACCGCCGGGCGCTTCGAGACGCTCCGGCCGCCGCTCGGCTCCGCTCTCGAGCGGGTGGCGTTCGCGGCCTTCGAGTGGTCCTTCGAGCTGGACCGAGCCGGGGTGCGGGACATGTTCGCGTCCCGCAGCTCCGTCATCGCGATGCCCGACGAGGAGCGCGCCGCGGTCCTCGCGGCGGTCGACGCCGTGGTGGACGAGGAGTCGGGCGGGAGCGGGACCGTCGCGATGCCGTACTCGACGCGCGTGACGATCGCGCGCCGCTCCTCCTCCGCCTGACTCCGCGCCGCGCGCCGCGGACCGCCCCGCCCGCCGACTACCCTCGGAGGGCGCCGCACCGGCGCGAGCACCGAGAGCACGAGGAGAGACGCACGTGAGCATCATCGCCGCCGCAGACGGGTCCGCACTGGGCAACCCCGGCCCCGCCGGCTGGGCCTGGTACGTCGACGACGAGCGCTGGGCCGCGGGCGGCTGGTCGCACGGCACGAACAACATCGGCGAGCTCACCGCGGTGCTCGAGCTGCTGCGCGCGACCGCGCAGGAGGAGGAGCCGCTGCACATCCTCTGCGACAGCCAGTACGCCATCAAGGCCTGCACCGAGTGGCTGCCGGGCTGGAAGCGGAAGGGCTGGCGCAAGGCCGACGGCAAGCCGGTGATGAACGTCGAGATCATCAAGGCGCTCGACGAGGAGCTGCAGGGCCGGGCCGTCACCTTCGAGTGGGTGAAGGGGCACGCCAACCACCGGATGAACGAGGCCGCCGACGTCCGCGCCCGGAGCGCCGCGACCGCCTACCAGCGCCGGCAGCCCGTCGACGCCGGACCCGGATGGCCGACGGCCGCCGCCGCGCCCGCCGCGGCCGATGCGCCCCCCGTCGAGGACTCCGCCACCCTCTTCTAGCCGCGTTCCCCCTGGGGCAGCCGCAGCAGCCCCGTCGCCACCAGCTCGCGCACCCGCGGCAGCACCGAGTCGGACACCGCCTCCTCCTCGACCTGGAGGAGCGAGGCGACCGCCGCCGCGATCGCCGCCACCGAGAGCTCGCCGTCGCAGGCGCCGACCACGGCGGCGAGCGCCGTGTCGACCTCCTCGACCCGGGCGAAGCCGCCGCCCTGGCGCAGCCGCAGCACTGTCGGATCGTCGTTGCCCGGCCAGTAGTGCCGCTCCTCCGTGACGTCTCCGGCGACGACCAGGGCGAGACCCGCCAGAGCGCGATCGTCGATCGACGCGAGGGCCTCGGCCGCGTCGAGGCAGGCGGCGAGGTGGCCGCCCAGGCCCGCGGTCGCCACCGGCGTGGTGATCCGCTCGAGGCGGCGGATCGGCGGGCGGGGCTGCTCGGGCAGGCGGAGCGTGACGTAGCCGAAGCCGACGCCGGTCACCCCGCGCCGCTCGAAGTCGGTCAGCCAGGCGTCGACCAGCGCGTCGAACGCGGGGCCGCGAGTCGTGCCGCCGTCCCGGATCCAGGTCTCGGCGTAGACCGCCGGATCCTGACGCTCGCGCTCCACGACCCAGACGTCCAGCGGAGAGGCGGTCCCGCCCATCCAGGCGTCGAGCCCCTCGGGCCCCGCCTCGAGCGCCTGCTCCAGCGGGCTGCGGGCGTCGGCGAGCCAGTCCGCGATCCGGTCGAAGGCGTCCGCGCCCTCCCGGTACTCCCAGTTCCCCAGGAGCTGCGCGACACCGCCGGGCACCAGGTGCTCGGCTGCTCCGAGGATCACGCGGCGCACGATCTCGTCGCCCTCCAGCCCGCCGTCGCGGTACTCGTAGGAGGGAACGCCCTCGGCTCGCGGCGTGATGACGAACGGCGGGTTCGTGACGATGTGGTCGAAGCGCTCCCCCGCGACCGGCTCGTAGAGGCTGCCGAGGCGGAACTCGATGTTCTCGATCCCGTTGAGCGCCGCGGTGAAGGAGGCGAGCGCGAGCGCGCGCTCCGAGATGTCGGTGGCGACCACCTGCTCGGCGTGGCGGGAGGCGTGCAGCGCCTGGATCCCGCAGCCGGTCCCCAGGTCGAGCACGCGGCCGACGGGCCGCTGGATCATCAGGCCGGTCAGCGTGAGGCTCGCGCCGCCGACGCCGAGCACGTGGTCCTCGTCGAGCGCGCGGCCGAGGGCGAGCTCCCCGAGGTCGGAGGCGATCCACCAGGAGGCCGCGCCGCGCTGGTCGACCACGTCGTAGGGGCGCAGGTCGAGGGCCGCGGTGACGACGGCTCCGGCCTCGACGCGCACCAGGCCGAGCTCCACCGCCCCCTCCAGCGCGAGAGCGCCGAACGCCTCGTCCGCGTCGTCGGCCGAGACGGGATCGGCCAGAAGGAACAGGCGGGCGAGGGTGGCCAGCGCGTCGCGGTCGCCGCTGCGCTCGAGAGCGCGGCGGGCGGGGACCCGGTCGCCGCGGTGCAGCGCCTCGGCCGCTTCGTCGCCCCAGAGCCCCCGCACGGCGTCCACGCCGTAGCGGGCGCGGATCAGATCGTCGCGCAGGAGGGCGATACGGGCTCGGTCGAACGGGTCTGCGGAGAACACCGCTCCATCCTCCTGCACGCGGGTCGGCCACCGGGGCCGCCGCGGCCGTACGATCGGAGGCATGCCGCTGACCGGAGAGTACGAACCCAGCACGTCCGAGTGGGCCCGCGAGCAGGCGGAGCTCTACGAGCGGACCGGCGGAGCCGAGGGGAACCTCCTCCGCGGCCGCCCCATCATCGTCCTGACCACCGTCGGCTCGAAGAGCGGGAAGCTCCGCAAGACCGCGCTGATGCGCGTCGAGCACGAGGGCGAGTACGTGGTCGTCGCGTCCAAGGGCGGCGCGCCCGAGCACCCCGTCTGGTACGGCAACATGCTCAAGGAGCCGCACGTCGAGCTGCAGGACGGGCCCGTGAAGAAGGACTACGCCGCGAGCGTGCTCGAGGGCGATCTGCGCGCGGCCTGGTGGGAGCGCGCGGTCGCCGCGTGGCCGGACTACGCCGAGTACCAGACGAGGACCGAGCGGCAGATCCCGCTCGTGCTGCTCACTCCCTGGTCCTGAGCGCGGCGGGCGGCTCGGCCCGTCGCTGAGGCGGCCGTCCTCCGGTCGAGGACGCGCCGCACGGCAGGCGCCTCACGCGGGCGGCGAGTCCAGCGGATCCGGTCCGGCCTCAGACCCGGGCCGCGATGAGGTCGAGCACCTTCGGGCTCGAGAGCAGCGCGAAGTGGCCGACCACCGAGACCGCGATGTTCTCGCGCGCCCCGGCGAGGCGGCTTCCTCCGGGGATGTACTGGTCGCGCATCCCGTAGATCGACGTGATGCGCGCGTCGGCCTCGCGCTCGGCCAGCAGGGTGCGGATCAGCGGGCGGTGGGGCGCGAACTCCCTGAGCGCCCGCGCCGGGGCGATCCGTGCGAGCGACGAGCCGTTGAACGGGGTCGAGACGGCGATCATCCGCTCGATCCGCCCGTCCTCGCGGTCGTCGACGACCATCATGTGCTTGCCGATCAGGCCGCCCTTGCTGTGCGCGACGACGACGACTCCGCGCAGATCGTGCTCGCGCAGGTAGTCCTGGCCGAGTCCGGCCGACGCGACGATCGGCCGCGTGTTGTAGCCGAGCGCGGGCAGCACGTGGATCGGATGGCCCGCCGCGTGCAGCCTCTCGGCGATGGGCCGGAGGAACTGCCACGTCTCGTAGATCCCGGGGATGAGCAGCACCGGAGCGCCGTCGCCGGACGCGTACCGCGACACGTCCCAGCCCTCCCGCAGGTGCACGAAGCGCGAGCCGTAGGCGTAGCGGTAGTCGCGGAGGTACGCGCGCCGCAGCGAGGTCGAGCGGCGCGGGCGGGCGGAGTCACGCGCCGGCATGGGCCCGCTCCAGCTCCGCGATGTCGAGGCGGCTCATCGCGAGCATCGCCTGCAGAGCGCGCGCGGACGCCTCGGGGTCGGCGCCTCCGAGCAGACGCGGGAGGACCTCCGGCACGATCTGCCAGGACAGCCCCCAGCGGTCGCGGAGCCAGCCGCACCGGCTCTCCTCGCCGCCGTCCGCGATCAGGGCGTCCCACAGCCGGTCGAGCTCGGACTGGCCGCCGACGGTCACGACGATCGAGACGGCCTCGGTGAACGGGAACCGCGGCCCGGCGTTGATCGCCTGGAACCGCTGCCCGTCGAGCTCGAACGTCACCGACAGCACCTCGCCGGGCGACGGGGAGCCCTCCGGCAGCACCTGGCTTCCGGTGATCCGCGAGTTCGGCACCAGCTCCGTGTAGAAGCGCGCCGCCTCCCCCGCGCCGTCGTCGAACCAGAGGAAGGTGCTGACCGCGCCCATCGGAGTCTCCGTCCTGCGCGGGAGGGTCTCCGCGGCTCCCTCAGTGTGCCGCGGAGGCGCCCTCCCCGCGACGGATCACAGCGGGTTGACGCCGAACGCCGTGGCCAGCTTGTCGATCTTCTTGGCGCGGCCCAGCCGGGGCAGGTCGCTGCCGTCGCGGATGACGCGGCCGCGGGCCTCGAAGTCGTCGAGGAAGTCGCGGGCCCAGGCGACGTCGGACGGCGTCGGGCTGATGACCTCGTTGATCACGGCGAGCTGCTCGGTGTCGAGGCAGAGCTTCCCGGTGAGGCCGAGCGAGACCGTGAGCGCGGACTGCTCGCGCAGCACGGGGTGGCTGTTCGAGACGGTCGGTCCGTCGATCGGGCCGGGCAGGTCGCCGATGCGCGAGGCGACGACCAGGCGCGAGCGCGGGTAGGCCATCGCGAGGTCGTCGGCGCTGGTGCCGGTGTCGCGGCGGTAGTCGCCGCTGCCGAACGCGAGGCGGAAGGTGCCGCGGGCGCGGGCGATCGAGACCGCCTCCTCGATGCCGAGGGCGGACTCGACCAGGGCGAGCACCGGGGTGGAGCCGCCGAGGCGGTCGAAGGTCTCGGTGACGTGCTCAGCGGCCTCGGTCTTGGCGAGCATGACGCCGGCGAGGCCGGGCAGGCCCTTCAGCGCGTCGACGTCGTCGGACCAGAACGGGGTGGAGTGGTCGTTGATGCGGACCCAGGCGCGCTTCTCGCCGGTCAGCCACTCCGCGACGTCGGTCCGCGCGTCGGGCTTCGCCTTGGGGTCAACCGCGTCCTCGATGTCGAGGACGATCTGGTCGGCGCGGGACGCGTGCGCGGCGTCGAACGTCTCGGTGCGGGTGGCGTTCACCAGCAGCCAGGAGCGCGCGATCTCGGGGGCGACGTCGCGCCCCTTCCGCTTCGCGATGGCGGTGGTGGTGGTCTCGGGCAACGTCACGTTCGGGTCCTCTCGGTGGCGCGGTCCTCGCTCCGCGGACGCCACCGCTCTGCGACGGCGCCGGGGACAAGGGTAGCGGCTCCCCGTCGGCGGGGCTCCGAGCACTCCGGCGTCTCTCCACTCCGGGGCTGCGACGCCCCGAGCGCTCCGGATCAGCGGCCCTCCGGGCGCTCCCACAGCGTCAGCACCGTCGTCGGCACCCGGATCCGCTCGCGCGCGACGAACCCCGCCTCCGCGAGCACCGTGTCCGCCTCGCCCTCCGGCAGCGCCTGCCAGACCCGGTCCTCCCCGGCGAGCGCGGCGAGCAGGGCCTCGCCCTCCAGGAGCACGTCGGAGTACGTCCCCGTCGTCCCGTACGGAGCGGCGAGGGCGACGTCGTCCACGCCCGCGAACGCCTCCGGGTAGGCGGCGAGCGCCAGGCGGGGCCGGAGCGAGACCGTCCCGGAGGAGCCGAGGAGGACGGCGTCGCCCGGACGGGCCCGCTCCTCGACGGCGGCCGCCAGACCGCGGAGATCCTGCGCGGCCGGCTTCCCGGTGACCGTGCGCATCTGCACGAGGACCGGCAGTGCGGCCACCGCGATCAGGGCGAGGAGGGCGACGCCCGTCCGGGCCCTGAACGAGTCGAGCGCGAGGCCGAGGAGGACCGCGAGGGCGGGCGTGCTCGCCGCGAGGTAGCGGGGGGTGAACATCGGCTCGACGAGGAGGGTCCCGAGCACCAGCACCGCCGTCGTCAGCACGATCCAGAGGACGAGGGCCGGCAGGAGCGGCCCGCGCAGGCCGCCCCGCACCGCGGCGACCGCGAGGAGCGCGACGGCGATCCCGGCCAGCCACCACGCGGATCCGAAGAACGGCTCGACCAGGACGGCGAACGCGGTCACGGGCTGCGAGCGGAGCCAGCCGACCTGGCCGCTCTGCCCTGCGGCGAGGAGCAGCACCGGCACGGCGCCCAGTGCCGAGAGGGCGCTCGCCGGGAGAGCCCGCACGGCACCCCGGGGCGCCGCGGCCGCGGCGAGAGCGACGAGAGCCGGCAGCACCAGCACGGAGTAGAGGAACACGGCGTTCGCCAGTCCCGCGACGGCCGCGAACGCGGTCCAGCGCAGGGCGCCTCCGGAGCGGGCCGCCCGCACGACGAGGACCGCCGCTCCCACCACGAGCGCGGTGGCCAGAGCGGAGGATCGCGCCTCGGTCCCCGAGAACGAGGACCGAGGGAGCAGCACGAGCACCGCGGCGGCGAGGAGTGCCGCCCGGGGCCGGTCGAACGATCGCAGCAGGACGACGACGCCCGCCGCCGCCGCTCCCGTGGCGAGAGCGGACGGCGCGCGCACCGAGAGCTCCGACTCCCCGGCGATCGCGATCCAGCCGTGCATCAGCAGGCCGTAGACCAGGTGCACCGCGTCCTTCTCCTGCACGAAGGCGAGGAGCTCCCCCACCGGGAGCCGCGCCAGGCGGAGGGTCGCGGCCTCGTCGTTCCAGTAGGAGGGGATCCAGGAGCCGACGAGGGTCAGCGCGGTGGCGAGGGCGAGGACCGCGCTCGCGGGCAGGGTCCGGAGCGCGCGCATCCCGCCAGCGTAGAGGCCGGGCTCAGCGCGCCGAGCGCTCGGCGAGACCCTTCGCATACGCGGCCTGGCCGACGTGCTGCGTGTCGTCGTCGATCACCGAGACCAGCCGCACCCCGAGGGTCACCGGCGGATCCCACTGCTCGTCGACGACGCGCTCGAGGTCCTCGTCGCCGAGCGTGTCGAGGAGGGCGAGCGTCTGCCGGTGCACGGCGTCGGCGTACTCCGCGAGCAGCGCGGCCGGCACCGCGGCGAGCGCCGCCACCTCGGCCGGCTCCTGCCCGTAGCCGGTCTCGTCGGGCCCGAAGGGCAGGCCGGACCGGCCGTGGAAGCCGTCGGCCGTCCACACCTGCTCGTGGCCGGCGAGCGGGGCGAGGTGGTCGTCCTGCACCCGGACGAGATGCCAGACGAGCCAGGCGGGCGAGTTCGAGCGGGCGTCCGCGCGGAACGCGAGCTGATCGGGGGTGCTGTCGTCGAGGACGGCGTGCACGTTCTCGTGCACCCGGCCGAAGGCGTCGCGGAGGAGGTCGATGGCTGCGCTCATGCCGCCAGCCTGCCGCTCCCGCGCCCGGTGCGGCACCCCCTCCGCGCGCCTCGGAGGAAGTGCGGAGGCGGGTGCCCGATACTCGGCCCGTGACCTCCGGATCCTCGAACCTGGCGACGAAGCCGTGGCTGACCTCCTACGCGGAGGGCGTGCCCGCCGAGATCGACCCTCCCACCCAGACCCTCGTCGACCTGCTCGAGGACTCGGTCGCGCGGTACCGCCGCGGCATCGCCCTCGAGTTCTTCGGCGCCGAGACCAGCTACGCCGAGCTCGGCGAGCAGGTCGCGCGCACGGCGGAGGGCCTGCGGCGCCTGGGCGTGCGCGCCGGCGACCGCGTCGCGCTGGTGCTCCCGAACTGCCCGGAGCACGTGGTGGCGTTCTACGCCGCTCTCCGCCTCGGAGCGATCGTGGTCGAGCACAACCCGCTCTACACGCCGCGCGAGCTGCGGCGGCAGTTCGAGGACCACGGCGCCCGGTTCGCGGTCGTCTGGGACAAGATCGCCGACGTCGTCGCGACCATGCCCGCCGACCTGGGCATCGAGCGCGTCGTCTCCGTCGACCTCACCCGCTCCTTCCCGCTCGGCAAGCGCCTGGCGCTCCGGCTCCCCCTGCCGTCGGTGCGCCGGTCGCGCGAGAAGCTGACCGCGACCCCCCGCAGCCGCTCCCTGGTGCCCTTCGCGTCGCTGCTGAAGAACCGCCGCATCGCGCGCTCGCACCCCCGCCCGGTCCTCGGCGACACGGCCCTGCTGCAGTACACGAGCGGCACCACCGGGACGCCCAAGGGCGCGATCCTCTCGCACGCGAACCTCCGCGCGAACGCCCTGCAGGGCCGCGCCTGGGTGCCGGGCCTGCGCGAGGGCGACGAGACGTTCTACGCGGTGCTCCCCCTGTTCCACGCCTACGGGCTGACGCTGTGCCTGACCTTCGCGATCAGCATCGGCGCGAAGGTCGTGCTGTTCCCGACCTTCGACGTCGGCCTCGTGAAGGCGGCCGCGAAGTCGTCGCCGCCCACCTTCCTCCCCGCGGTGCCGCCCGTGTACGACGCGCTGGCCCGCGCCTCCGAGCGCCACGAGCTCGACCTGCGCGGCATCCGCTTCGCGATCTCGGGAGCGATGAGCCTGCCGGTCGCGACGGTCGACCGCTGGGAGCGCGCGAGCCGGGGACTCCTGGTCGAGGGCTACGGAATGACCGAGAGCTCGCCGGTCGCCCTCGGCAACCCGGTCGGCCCGACCCGCCGGCCCGGCACGGTGGGCGTGCCGTTCCCCAGCACGACGATCCGCCTCGTCGACCCCGCCGATCCGTCGGTCGACCGCGGCCCGGGCGAGTCCGGCGAGCTCCTGCTCCGGGGGCCGCAGGTGTTCCAGGGGTACTGGAAGCGGCCGGAGGAGACGGCCGAGGCCCTCCTCCCCGGCGGCTGGCTGCGCACGGGCGACATCGCGACCGTCTCGGCCGACGGCTTCGTCACGATCGTCGACCGGGCCAAGGAGCTCATCATCACCGGCGGCTTCAACGTCTCCCCCTCCGAGGTCGAGGGAGTGCTGGAGTCGCACCCGGACGTGACGCGCGCGGCCGTCGTCGGGCTCCCCCGCGAGGACGGCGGCGAGAGCGTCGCGGCGGCCGTGGTCCTGCGGGCCGGGACGGCCGTGGATCCGGAGGCGCTGCGCGACTTCTGCCGGCTGCACCTGACGCCCTACAAGGTGCCCAAGCGGATCGTCCCGGTGGACGAGCTGCCGACCTCGCTGATCGGCAAGGTGCTGCGCCGCCAGGTGCGCGAGAGTCTGCTGGACTGAGGCGACCGGAGCGGGCGGTGGCCCGCGAGGAGGAGGACGACATGGCGAGGATCGTGCAGTACGAGCGGATCGGCGGGCCCGAGGTGCTCGAGACCGTCGAGGCGCCGGAGCCCGAGGCGGGGCCCGGAATCGTGGTGGTCGCCGTCCGCGCGGCCGGTGTGAACCCGATCGAGTGGAAGGTGCGCTCCGGCCTGCGCCCGAGCCCGCCGTTCGACGGTCCGCGGAGGCTCGGGTCGGACGGCTCCGGCGTGGTCTCCGCCGTCGGTCCGGGAGTGACCGGTTGGAGCGTCGGCGACCGGGTCATCGTCAGCGGCGCCACCGGCACCTACGCGACCGCCGTCGCGGTCTCCCCCGACTCCCTCGATCCGCTCCCCGACGGACTCGGCTTCGAGGAGGCGGCCGCGCTCGGCATCCCGGTCTCCACGGCCTACCAGGCGGTGGTCTCGCTCGGCGTCGCGGAGGGATCGACGTTCGTCGTCCACGCGGGCGCCGGAGCGGTCGGCCGGGCGGCGATCCAGTTCGCCGTCGACCGCGGAGCCCGGGTGATCGCCACGGCGAGCCCGGCGAATCACGAGGCGCTGCGCGCGCTCGGAGCGGTGCCGGTCGCCTACGGGCCCGGACTGCTCGAGCGGCTGCGTGCCGCGGCGCCCGAGGGCGTCGACCGCGTGCTCGACGCGGCCGGGACGGACGAGGCGCTCGCCGCCTCGCTCGCGCTGGTGGCGGATCCGCAGCACGTCGGAACGGTGGTCGCCGGTCCTCGGGCGGCCGAGCTGGGCATCCGGGCCTGGAGCGGCGGCAGTCCCGTGCCGCTGACCGAAAAGGAGCAGCGCCTCCGCCGCGAGGGCGTGCCGCTCGCCGCCCGGCTGGCGAGCGAGGGGCGCTTCGCGGTCGCGACCGGTCCGCGGCTCCCGCTCGAGCAGGCCGCCGAGGCGCACCGGCTCAGCGAGGACGGCCACGTCCGCGGGAAGATCCTGCTCGTTCCCTGACCCGGGCCGGCATCCGGCATCCGTCTCCCCACCGCTTCCCCCGCTCTCACCGTCGAGAAGGAGTCCCCGTGTCCACTGACGACACCACCCCCGTGATCCTGGGGGGCGCCCGCACCCCGTTCGCCCGCTTCTCCGGAGCCTTCGCGCCGCTCTCGGGCGTCGAGCTCGGCGCCGCTGCCATCCGAGGGGCTCTCGAGCGCTCGGGCGCCTCCGCGGCCGACGTCGACGCGGTCGTGCTCGGCCAGGTGATCCAGGCCGGAGCCGGTCAGGGCCCCGCCCGGCAGGCCGCGGTCCTCGCGGGCCTGGGCTGGGACGTCCCGGCGGTCACGATCAACAAGCTCTGCCTGTCGGGTCTCACCGCGGTGATCGACGCGGCGCGGATGATCCGGCTCGGCGAGGCGCAGGTGGTCGTCGCCGGAGGGCAGGAGTCGATGACCAACGCGCCGCACCTCCTGCTCGGATCCCGCTCGGGCCTGGGTGTCGGTCCGCGTCCGCTCGAGGACGCACTCCTCCACGACGGCCTGCTCGATCCGTTCGACCGCCGCCTGATGGGGAGGGTGACCGACGACGGCAACGCCGCACGGGGCATCCGCCGCGAGCGCCAGGACGCCTTCGCCGCGCTCTCGCACCAGCGGGCCGCCGCGGCACGGTCCACCGGCGTGCTCGC
This sequence comes from Rathayibacter sp. AY1A2, assembly GCF_002930935.1. Classification (NCBI taxonomy): domain Bacteria; kingdom Bacillati; phylum Actinomycetota; class Actinomycetes; order Micrococcales; family Microbacteriaceae; genus Rathayibacter; species Rathayibacter sp. AY1A2. The sequence continues at coordinate 430,568 of NZ_PSTP01000001.1, forward strand.
CGAGGAGATCGTGCCGGTCGCGGTTCCGCAGCGGCGCGGACCGGACCTCGTCGTGTCCGCCGACGACGGGATCCGGGAGGACAGCACGGTCGAGACGCTCGCCCGGCTGGCCCCCGCGTTCTCGCCCGAGGGCACGATCACGGCGGGCAGCTCGTCCCCGATCACGGACGGCGCCGCCGCGCTGGTCGTCGTGTCCCGCGGCTGGGCCCGCGAGCGCGGACTGCCCTGGCTCGCGACCGTCGCCGAGCACGGGCAGGTCGCCGGACCGGACAACTCCCTGCATTCACAGCCGTCGGCGGCGATCCTCCGGGCGCTCGGCCGCCGCGGTGCAGCGGTGTCCGACCTGGACCTGATCGAGATCAACGAGGCGTTCGCCTCCGTCGTCCTCCAGTCGGCGGACGATCTCGGCGTCGAGCCCGAGGCGGTCAACCCCGACGGCGGGGCGATCGCGCTCGGCCACCCTGTGGGCGCCTCCGGAGCACGGCTGGCCCTGCACCTGGCGCTGGCCCTCCGGCGCCGGGGCGGCGGTCTGGGCGTCGCCGCGCTCTGCGGCGGAGGCGGCCAGGGCGAGGCGCTGATCCTCGAGGGCTGACCGGCGGTCCGCCCCCAGGAGCGCGTCGGCGCCTCCGGCTACGCTCGCGGGATGAGCATCCTGAGCGCCGACGGCCTCGCCTTCGTCACCGAGCGCCACCTGGCCACCCTCTCCACCCCCGGCCGCCAGGGCCGCCTGCACGTGGTCGCCGTGGGCTTCACCTACGAGGACGGCGTCGTCCGCGTCATCACCTCCCGCGAGAGCCAGAAGGTGCTCAACGTCCGGCGGGGCGGCACCGCGACGGTCGGGCAGGTCGACGGCATCCGGTGGCTGAGCCTGGGCGGTCCGGCGACGATCGAGGAGGAGCCGGACGCCGTGCAGCACGCCGTCGAGCTCTACTCCCAGCGCTACCGCACCCCGCGCCCGAACCCCCTCCGCGTCGCCATCCGCATCGACGTCGACTTCGCCCTCGCCTCCTCCGGCCTGCGCGCGGAGTAGCCGGGTGGCCCGCGGCGACGCGCTGGGCGGGGGCGGTGCCGTCTCCTCCCTCCGCACCTACCGCTACGTCCGCCTCTCCCTGGTGGCGGCCGTGGTGCTCCTCACGGCCGGCCTCGTCCACCAGCTCGTCGTCGGAGGCCCGCTGCGCTCGATCAGCGCCTCGTACTACACCCCGGTCCGCTCCCTCTTCACCGGGGCGCTCTTCGCGGTCGGCGTCGCGCTGGTCGTCCTCGCCGGGAGGAGCGTGCGGCGCTTCCTCCTGCTGCTGGCGGGCATGACGGCGCCGGTCATCGCGATCGTGCCGGTGCCCCTCGCCTCGGAGGAGCTGCAGCGCCTCCAGGGAGCGGTGTGCCCGGCGGGAGGGGCGTCGTGCCTTCCCGCGACGGCCGCGGGTGAGGTCGCCGCCTCCCTGCCCGCCTACCTGGTCACGGCCGCGGCCGTCCTCGTCGCCTCCGTGATCCTGCTCGCCCTCGACCGGGTCCTCGACCGCTGGGCGCTCGTCCGCACCGCGATCGCCGCCGCCCTCCTGATCGCTCTGGCGGCCTGGAGCACGCTCCCGTCGTTCCTGCGGCTCGGCCACTACGCCGCCGCCGGCGTCTTCTTCCTCCTCATCGCCGTCACCGCGGGTCTGCACGCCGTCGCGGTGCGCGAGGAGGGAGCGAGCGGGCCGGGGACGCCGCGCTTCTACTGCCGCTGCTACGCCGTTCTCGCGGTGCTGATCGCCGCGGTCGATGCGGCGCTGGTGCTCCTGCTTCTCACGGGGCGGGGAGCGGAACTTCTCGGCGAGCAGTGGCTCCTGCTCGGCGAGGCCGTCGCGCTCGCCCTCTTCGGGGTCTTCTGGGTGCTGCAGACCGTCGAGAACTGGGATCGTCCCGACGTGCTGCTCGTCGCGCGGGGCTGAGGGGTCCGGTGACGGAAGGCCCCCTCAGCCGCTCAGCGCTTGAGGGTGATCGAAGAGCTCCGCCCGAGGTTCCCTGCGGCGTCGTAGGCGTGCGCGACGATCGCGTACCGCCCGGCCGGGTAGGAGGAGGCCGAGACGGTCAGGCGCCACGTGCCGTCCGACACCCTCGTCGCGTCGCCCAGCCGCGTGGCTCCGCTCCAGAAGCTCAGTTTCGTCGTGCCGACGTCGTCCTTGGCGGTGGCGACCAGGGTGACCGAGCCGCGCACCGTCGATCCGCTCGTCGGCGCGGTGATGACGGTCTTCGGAGCCGTCGTGTCGCGCGACGGCGCGGGCGAGCCCGTGGGTGCCGGAGCAGGAGCCGCGGTGGGCGCCGACGTGGGAGTCGGGGTCGGGGTCGGAGCCGGTTCGTCGCCGAGGCCCCAGGCCGTCCACAGCTCCTCCGCGATCATCGCCTGGCCGGCGACGTTCGGGTGGAAGTAGTCGACGTCCGTCGAGAGCTGGTCGAGCGAGATCGGAGCCGCCGTGAGGGCGCCGCCGTCCCAGACGCAGTCGTTCGCGGCGGATGCGCAGGCCGATTCCAGTGCCTCGTTGAAGGCGGCCTCCCGGTCCTCCGCCGCCGCGAGCGAGGCGGCGTAGGCCGAGCTGGTCAGCGGGGCTCCGGTCGTCGCGTCGACTCCGCGCTGGGTCCGGCAGACCCCGCCCCAGGCCCAGATCGCGGCGCCCGGCGTCGGCTTCACGGCCTCCCACTCCGACTCGATGTCCGGGACCGAGCCGACGAGCACCGTCGCCTCCGGCCACTCCTCGCCGATGGAGCGCAGTATCCGGGTCGCCGACGCGGCGAAGGAGGCCGCGGGCGTCATCGCGTAGCCGTCGCGGGAGTCGGGCGAGAGGCTCAGCGAGCAGAGGTCGTTGCCGCCGATCAGCAGCGTGACCACGTCCGGCTCCTCCCCGGCCGCGACCGCGGCGTCGATCCGCGACTCGACTCCGCTGATGACCGCGCCCGACTTCGCGTAGTTCACCGCGCGGACCGCCGTCCGCGGATCCGCCGCCGCCATCCGGCTCGCGATCGAGTCGACCGCGGGCGCCGATCCCGTCGCCCAGGAGTTCTCGACGCAGTCGCGGTTCACCCCGCAGGTCGTCGCCGCGCGCGTGATCGAGTCGCCGAGCGCGAGCAGCGTCTGCGTCCCGGACGCCTGCGCCGGCGGTGCCGCCAGGAGCCCCGCCAGGACCGCGATCGCCCCCGCGCCGACCCCTGCCGCTCTCCGCCGTGCCCTGTGTGCTGTGGTCCCCATGTCGTCCCGTCCCCTGGTCGTCCATCGTTCGAGTGCCTCGCGTGCTGCGAGAGCACGAGGGGCGAGCGTACGTCGCCGCGGATCCCCCGACGGACCGGAGGAGAACGGCTCCCGTCCGGCGCGGCCCGGATGGGGGACACGGAGGACGTCTGTCGGCGATCGGCGGGAGGGATCCGGAAGGGGAGAGACGGGCGGCCGCGAGCACGACGGCTGCTCACCGCGGAGGACCGGCCTTCGGCCGCAGGGCGGGAACGGCAGGGCAGACGGCGAGCGCGACCAGCACGTTCTCGTTGAGCGGGCCGCCGGGAGAACGCAGAAGGCCCGCTCTCTCGAGCGGGCCTTCCGTGGTGGTGGATCCGAGGGGATTCGAACCCCTGACCTCTTCATTGCGAACGAAGCGCGCTACCAACTGCGCCACGGACCCGTGCCTTCCGAGCCGTCACCGGCCCGAACAACTCGTCCACACTAGCACGGACGAGCAGGCGCCTCGCACTCGAGTCAGGCCCCGCGGCGGCGCTGCAGCGCCTGGTCGAGGTCGATCGCGTCGACGCCGTCCACGACGCCCATCGCGGCGAAGCGGGAGGAGGGACGCGGCGCCTCGGGAGCGGGAGCGGCGGCACGCGGGACGCGCAGCGGCGCCACCTCGGGAGCGGTCGCGGCGGCGCGCTGGGCGAGCTCCGCCTCCGCCGCGGCGGTGCGCAGGCGCTCCACGGCGTCGATCGACGCCATCGCGGAGGCGGCGACCGTGCCCCGGGAGAGGTACAGCGGCTTGGGGAGCGGCTGCGGCGTCCAGCTCGCACGGTCCTCGGCGAGCTCCTCGGAGGCGTCGTCCGCGGCCTCCTCGGCGAGCTCGGCCTCGAAGACCTCGGCGCGCCGACGCTCGGTCGCGGCGGCCGTCGTCGCGGTCGCGGCCGGAGCGGCGGCGCGGCGGCGACCCGGCGCCAGCAGGATCAGCGTGCCGAGCCCCGCGACGGCGAGGAGCAGGCCGACGAGCGGCACCGCGCCCGTGCCGCCGAAGGGCAGCATCACGAGCCCGACCAGCGCGGCGACCGCGCCGACCAGCACGGCCAGCGCGGCGCCCTGGCGCCAGCGCAGGACCGAGGGCCCTGACCGCGTGCTCCGCCGTGCGCTCGCGGTCGCCCGTCGCAGCGCGTCGCGCGCCGCCTTCTCCGCCTGTGCCAGCTCCATCGCCTGTGCCTTCTCTTCGGCTCGTCGTCGTGTCTCGGTCACCCGGAGCCGGCGCTGCTGCAGCGCCACCTCGCGGGCCGTCGCCTCCGCACGCACGTGCTCGGGCACTTCCGCGGTCTCGGCGAGGATCCGCAGCGTCTGCTGCAGCCTCACCGCGTTGCGCTCGGTCGCGTTGTACGACCGCCTGCGCATCCACGTGGGGATCAGGTAGGCGACCCACAGAACGGCGGCGAGCGCCCAGACGACGCCCCCGCCCAGCCAGTCGCTACTCATGCGGACAACGCTAGGAGCACCGGGCACTCCCGTCCGTCATTACGGGTAGGTGTGTCCGTGCGGATCGCGGATCAGCCGGGGCCCCGTCGGAGGGACACCGGCGCCGTCGGAGGGTCCGGAGAGACCCGAGCGGCGCGAGGCGCGGAGGTCCGCGTCGGTCGGCACGCCGACCTCCGACGGGACCTGCCCGTCGAGGTAGCGGCGGAGCACGCCGCGGGGCACCTCCTCCGCCACGAGGGCGAAGCAGAAGTGGTCGCGCCAGTCGCCGTTGATGTGGATGAAGCGCCGCCGCAGGCCCTCGTAGCGGAAGCCGAGCTTCTCGACCACGCGCAGGCTCGGCCGGTTCTCCGGGCGGATGCAGATCTCGATCCGGTGCAGGCCCAGGTCGAGGAAGGCGTGGTCGGCAGCGAGCGCCACGGCGATCGGAGTGATCCCCCGCCCGGCGTAGCGCTCGGACACCCAGTAGCCGATCGACCCGGAGGAGAGCGAGCCGTACCCGATGTTCGAGATGTTGAGCTGCCCGGCGAGCTCGCCGTCCCAGTCGATGAGGAACGGCACTCCCCCGCCGGCCCGCGCGTTCTGCTGCAGCGAGCGGATGCTGGCGCGCACGTCGAATGCGGCGCCTCCCCGGGGGTCGGACGCCTCCCACTGGCGCAGCCACGACCGGTTCGCGATCAGCTCCCGCTCGAGAGGGCGGGCGTCGCGCACGCGGATGGGGCGGACGGTGACACGACCCTCGGTGAGCGTCGGGATCGGGAGCGGCATGATGCGACCCTACTGCTCCGCCGCACTGCGGGAGGGGGACTGGACTCCGCGGCGTTCCGTGCTCTCGGGGAACGGACGAACGGACGGGATCCCGTGCCGCAGCAGGGGGTCCCGTCCGTTCCGGAGGAGCGCTCGCCGGGGCTCAGAGGCCGGCGACGAAGTCCTTCAGCCAGGGCTTGAGGTCCTTGCCGAGGTCGTCGCGGTCGGAGGCGAGCTGCACGATCGCCTTGATGTAGTCGAGCTTGTCGCCGGTGTCGTAGCGGCGGCCGCGGAACACGACGCCGTAGACGCCGCCGAACTCGGCCGGGTCCTGGGCCATGCGCTCCAGCGCGTCGGTCAGCTGGATCTCGCCGCCCTTGCCCGGAGCGGTGTGCTCGAGCACGCCGAACACGTCGGGCTTCAGCACGTAGCGGCCGATGATCGCGAGGTTCGAGGGGGCGTCCTCCTTGGAGGGCTTCTCGACCAGCCCGGTGATCCGCACCACGTCGTCCTCGTCGGTCGCCTCGACCGCCGCGCAGCCGTAGAGGTGGATCTGGTCGGGGTCGACCTCGAGCAGCGCGACCACCGTGGTGTCGCGCTGCTCGGCGACGTCGATCATGCGGGAGAGCAGCGGGTCGCGGGCGTCGATCAGGTCGTCGCCGAGGAGCACGGCGAAGGGCTCGTCGCCGACGTGGCGCTGCGCGCGGGAGACCGCGTGGCCGAGGCCCTTCGGCTCGCCCTGACGGACGAAGTGCACGTCGGCGAGGTCGCTGGCGTACTTGACGTGCTCGAGCTTCTTGTCGTCCTTCTTCTGGGACAGGTTCTGCTCGAGCTCGGGCACCGAGTCGAAGTGGTTGGCGAGCGCGTTCTTGTTGCGCCCGATGATCACGAGCACGTCCTGGAGGCCGGCGTCCGCAGCCTCCTCGACCACGTACTGGATCGCCGGCTTGTCGACGACCGGCAGCATCTCCTTGGGGATGGCCTTCGTCGCCGGCAGGAAGCGGGTGCCGAGACCTGCGGCGGGGATGACTGCTTTGCGGATTCGAGTGCCCATGGGGCGCCATCCTAGCGGCGGGGGAAGTCGCGGGAGTTTCGCGCCAGGACCGGCGACGGAAGGCGCCGGACCCCGTTCCGGGGCGGTCCGGGACGAGCGTCCCTCAGGGTCGTCCGCGCGGAGGCCGGCGCGGGGCCCGGTTCTAGACTGAGCGCATGCCAGCCGACATCACGCACGAGAAGCGGGCGCTGCGCGCCGAGCTGCGCGAGCGCCGCCGCACGCAGACCTCGACCGCTCGCGACCAGGCCGCGGAGCAGATCACCGCCCACCTGATCGAGCTCGCCACCCGCGTGGGGGCCCACTCCCTCGCGTGCTACCTCTCCGCTCCGGACGAGCCGAGCACCCGGCCGTTCCTGGGCTGGGCCGAGAGCCACGGCATCCGCGTCCTCTTCCCCGTCTCGCGCCAGGACGGCCTGCTCGACTGGGCGGTCGGCGACGGCCACACCGAGACCCAGGGCCTGTTCGGCATGCCCGAGCCCGTCGGGCAGCTGCTCGGCCCCATCGCGATCAACGACGTCGACCTCATCGTCGTCCCGGCCGCCACCGTCGACCGGCAGGGGATGCGGATGGGCTGGGGGCGCGGCTACTTCGACAAGACCCTCGGCTCGATGGAGAAGTGCCCGCCGGTCTACGCCGTCGTCTTCGACAGCGAGCTCGTCGACCGGGTGCCCAGCGAGGTCCACGACCAGGCCGTCGACGGAGTCGTCACTCCCTCCGGCATCGTCGACCTGCGCCACTGACCCCGTCCTCCTTCTCCCCCACCCGCCTCCGAGGAGCCCCCTGTGCCCACCTACTCCTACCGCTGCACGCAGTGCGGCAACGCCTTCGACATCCAGCAGAAGTTCACCGACGACACGCTCACCGAGTGCCCGAGCTGCCAGGGGGCGCTGCGCAAGGTGTTCAGCGCGGTCGGCGTGACCTTCAACGGCTCGGGCTTCTACCGCACCGACTCCCGCTCCGGCGGGAAGTCGAGCGAGGGCGGCTCCTCCTCCTCGGGTGCCGGCTCGTCCGGCTCGGGCGCATCCGGCTCCGGCTCATCCGACTCGTCGTCGGGCTCCTCGGGATCGGGCGGCTCCTCCTCCGGATCCTCGGGTTCATCGGGCTCGGGCGGCTCCTCGTCCGGCTCGGGGTCCTCGGGCTCCGGATCGTCCTCGTCCTCGGGCTCCTCCGGGTCCTCCTCCTCGGGTTCCTCCTCCGGGAGCTGACCCGCCACCCACCGCTCACGGCAGAAACGGAACCATCATGATCAACGGCTTCAAAGAGTTCATCCTCCGCGGCAACGTCATCGACCTGGCTGTCGCCGTGGTCATCGGCGCCGCCTTCACGACCATCGTCAACGCGATCGTGACGGGGATCTTCAACCCGCTCATCGGCGTGATCTTCGACGCCTCCTCCCTCGAGGCCCTGGCCTGGCCCATCCGACCGGGAGAGAACGGCGAGGACCCGACCGTCATCGCCTACGGCTCGGTCATCTCGGCCCTGATCCAGTTCGTGATCGTCGCCTTCGTCCTCTACTTCGCGTTCGTCCTGCCGATCAACCACCTCAAGAACGCCGCGTTCGCCAAGAAGGCCGCCGACGCCCCCGCCGCGGAGGACAAGGCCCCCACCGAGCTCGAGCTCCTCTCCGACATCCGCGACCTGCTCGCCAACAACGGCACCGCCACCACCGCGAACTCCGGCAAGCACGTCGACTGAGTCGCTCTGTCTCCTTCCGCCGGAGGCGGAAGAGGACCGCGGTCGGCTTCCCGATGGGGGAACGCTTCGCAGAGCGTTGTGCGAACGGTGCGTCCGAAACGTCGGCACGCGTTTCGGACGGCACCTGCACCTTCGGGAGGTCGCCGAACGGGACCTTCGGCGTCTCCGACGGGGGCTGATCGGCCCTGTCTCCACGCGCTCCTCGATACCGGCGGGCACCGGGCGGGAAGCGGTCGGTCAACGGGCACCGGACGGGTGCGGTCGTCAGCGGGCATCGGTCGGGAAGCGGTCGGCCACCGTCGACGGGCCCGACGTGATCGGTCGCCAGACGTCCGCGTGACGTGTCCGCTCGTCGAGCGGGGGCGTGCCGGGGTGAGGCCCGAGCTCGTCGACGGGACCGGCGTCGACTCGCGGACCGCCAGCCGCGCGGGTGGAATCAGTAGTGCGGGGGGACGTCCTGGCGCAGGCGCGCGTCGTTCGGGCCGGTGTCGGGGCGCGCGGGCGGCGCGGAGGGGTCGGCGACCGGAGCATCGTGCGGGGACGGATCGGTGCCGGGCTTCGCGGGGAGCGTCGCCCGCCGGCCGCCGCGGGTGCGCCGCAACGGGCGGTCGGCACCCGCGGGGGCGTCGGGATCCGGCGCCACGATCAGTCGCGCGGCAGCGGCTCGACGGGCTGTGTCTCCCCCGACGCCGGAGCGGCGGCGGCAGCAGGAGCGGCGGGAGCAGCAGCAGCCTCGCCGGCGGCGGGAGCAGGGGTCTGCTCCTCCCCCGCGGTCGCACCGATCAGCCCGGCCACCCGCGCGGCCACGGCCTCGGGGTCGGCGAACAGCTCGAAGTTGTGCACCCGCAGGTAGTGCCAGCCCAGCCGGCGCAGCAGCTCCGGACGCAGGCGCAGCGACACGCGCAGGCTCTGCGTGCTCACGTCGCGGTCGGTCTCGACCACCACGGCACGGGTCCCGTGCGCGGCGACGAGGGCCAGCTTGCCCTTGTGCCCGATGTTGACCCGGAGTCCACGGCGCTCGAGGCGCGCGGCGAGATCCACCAGCATCGGCTCCGAGTAGTCGTCGCGGTCGCTCGGCTGGACGCGGTCCTCCGCCTCCTGCAGCACCTGCGCGAGCGCGACCATGCCGTAGCGCATGCGCGACTCGTCGATGTCGCCCGGGCGGAAGCACGAGACGATGTCCATCGAGCGGCGGGCACGGGTCATCCCGACCGCTAGCAGACGCTCTCCGCCCGGCTCCGCGAGCGCGCCGAAGTTCGACAGCAGGCGGCCGTGGGGCGTCCGGCCGTAGCCGATCGAGAAGATGACGCGGTCGCGGCTCTGCGCGACCGACTGCTCCAGAGTCACGACGGCGAAGGGCTCGGGCCGATCGCCGAGGATGAAGTCGCTCAGATCGGCGCGCTTGGCGAAGGCCGTCAGCACCGCCTGCTGCACCCGCACGGCGTGGCGAGGACTCGCGGTGATGACCATCAGCGACTCGCGCGGACGGATCACCGCGTGCTCGAGCACCAGCTCGACCACCTTCGCGACCTCGGCGTCGACGGACTCGACGGCTCCCGAGTCGTTCTCGGGCATGCCGTGCCCGCTCGCGATGTAGTGGAAGCGGAGCGAGTCGTGTCCGAGGAAGGATCCGGCCCAGGGCAGGGAGTCGATGCGGCCGCCGTAGAAGCGGCGGTTGACCAGCTCGGCCAGGTCCTCGCCGCCCGCGCGGTAGCTGCGGGTGAGCGTGACGGTGTTGAGCAGCTCGCCGAGTCGGGCGAGCGCCGACTGGGCGTGCAGCGCCTCCACGTCGGTCCGCGAGGCGGTGGAGCCGAACTCCGGCGTCTCGTCGACGCGCAGGCCGAAGGGAGTGGGGGTCTGCGTGACCGGGTCGCCGAACGCGACGACCTGCTTGGCCCGGCGGATCGCTCCGACGTTCTCGGCCAGCGTGGTCGCCCCGGCGTCGACGAGGAACACCGCGTCGAAGGTCGTCTCGGTGCCGATGCGGTGCACCTCGTACGGCGAGGCGAGCCAGGCCGGAGCGAGCACGCGCGAGAGGTGCGGAGCGGCCTTCTGCAGCTCCTGAGGGGTCGTCGCCGCCTCGGTGCGCAGCAGCGCGCGCAGCGCGTCGCGCTCCTGCGGCCAGTCGACGAGCCCGATCTTCCAGGTCTCGGAGAGCTTCCAGGCCAGCAGCTCGGCGCTCGAGGCGGCGTGCGCCTCGTCGACGAGCTTGAAGTCGGCCTCGAGCCGGTCGAGCACGCTCGTGTTGCCGCCGAGCAGCGCACGCTCGTCGGTCAGCATGATCTCGAGCGCCGAGCGCCACCAGGCCAGGTCCAGCTCGCCCGCGACCAGCTCGGCCGGCACGTGGCGGCGCGAGAGGTCGGTGAGCAGCGGGTCCAGGCCCCAGTCGCGCAGGGTGGCGAGGAGGGTCGTCCGCTCCTGGAGGTTGGCGAGCACCTCGCTGTCCTCGGCGAGGCCGGACACCATCGAGGCCAGCTCGGCGAGAGGGAGCGAGGCGAGCTGCAGGTTCGTCCCGCGTCGGCCGAGCGGCTCGTCGAGACGGCTCAGCTGGTCGGTCACCTGCTGGTAGGCCACCTGCACGTCGGCGACGCCGACCGGGACCTCGGGGATCGTGCCGGCGACCGCGTAGCGCTGCCACAGCGTCCGCTGCTGCTGCACCCGGCGGAGCGCCGCGTTCAGGTCGGTGACGTGCGCGCCGGGACGCAGGTACTCGCGGGCGAGCTTCTTCAGGCGCCGGCGGTTGGTGGACGACATCTCGGCTGCCTCGCGGCGCGGCGAGGTGGCGACGATGAGGTCCTGGATCGAGCGGTCGAAGACGGCCGGCTGGAACTTGTCCAGCGTCTCGCGGACGTCCTGCAGCAGGCGCAGGTAGATGCCGAGCTCGGCGACCGACTCGAACGGGCGCATCCGCGTCTGGCCGATGACGTCCTGGGCGCGGTCGAGCAGGCGCGGCAGGTCGCGCAGGTGCAGGCGCTTGGCCAGCTCGTGGGCGATCTCGGCGTCGGCGGTGGAGTCGAACTGGGCCCCGTACCAGGGCGAGTCGCCCGGGCCGTAGCGGAACTCGCCCAGGCGCGCCGACTCGATCAGCATCCGGGTCGCCTCGGGGCGGCTGTGCGCGAGAGCGGTGACGGAGCGGCGGTCGAGGCGGGCGGCGGTCGACGGGGGCGTCCGCAGCTGCGAGAGGCGGGCGAGCTCCTCGAGCGCCTGCAGCGCCGAGACGCCGAAGCTCTCGTCGCGCCGGGAGAGCGCGCCGCGGTAGTCGAGCAGCACCTTCCGCAGCCGGAGCAGGGCGTCGTCGATCTCGCTGATGGAGGGGCGCGCGGCCTTCTCGTTGCGGCCGATCGACTGGATGAGGTCGCGGCGGAGCGTGCGGGGCCCGACCGCGATGCCGCCCAGGCCCGCCGAGAGCAGGCGCTGGTGGATGCTGTCGAGGCTCGACCGGCGGGCGCTGACGACCAGCACGCGCTTGTGCTGGGCGGCCAGGGCGCCGATCGCGTTGACGATGGTCTGGGTGCCGCCCGTGCCGGGGAGGGTCTTCACGACGAGCGAGTTGCCGGCCGCGATGTTCGCGATCACCTGCTCCTGCTCGGCGTCCGCGTCGAGGAGGAGGTTGTCGGTCGCCGGAGGACGCTCGTCCTGCGGGATGATCGACGCCACCTTCTGCGACTGCTGCAGCGCCCGCTTGGCGGCCGGGTTCCCGGCGACGGCGTCGAGGACGGGGTGCTCGAGCATCCGGGCGTCGCGGAGCATGTCGCCCGCCACGTCGGCGAAGCTCGAGACCACGAGGCGCGGGTGCACGGCGAACCACGGCAGGTGCGAGGTCAGGCCGCGCAACTGGTCGATGACCGGCTGCGGCTTGAAGACGCCGTTCTGCACGGCCAGCTCGACGAACTGCTCGGGGTCGATCGTGATGCCGAACTGCTGCTTGAGGGCACGCGCGAGCTGCGGGTTGAAGTAGGGCTGGCCCTTGAGCTTGAGCTCGAAGTCGCGGCCGTAGCGGCGGATGGCGAGCGGGCGCAGGAGCACGGGTGCGGTGAACTCCGTGTCGCCGGCGCGCCACTGGGCGAGGCCGATGGCGAGGTGGACGCCCTCGATGCCGCGGACCGAGCGCAGCTCGATCCCCTTGTCGGTGATCGCACCCGCGGCGTTCTTCGCTGTGCGCAGGGCGAGCTCGTCGCGGATGAGCGAGGAGAGGAGCGTCGTCTTGCCCGAGATGAACGGGGGCAGCCCGCCGGGGTGCGTGGTCGAGAGCTCGATGCGCGTCCGGGGCGAGTCCACGAAGTGGAGCAGGGGCGACGGACCGCCGACCTTGGCGAGCTCGTCGCGCCACGACTGCCACACCGGATCGGCCACGTTGCCGCCCTGGTAGCCGGCCTCGCCGCTCGTCACCTGCACGGGAGAGGTCGCCGTCGGGGAGAGCCGATGCGCGGACGCCTCCCCCTGGTCACCGGATTCGGGTGAGGTCGCCACCGGTCCGGCTCCTGGGAAATCGTCGACTCGTTGCACACGGACACCCTAAACCGGGCACCTCCGAAAGGCCGTAGCGACGCGGGTCGGCGGCACGGCACCTCCGAACGGCTCACCTGCCTGGAGCATCGGAGGCACGCGGAGCGCCGGGTCGGATCGGCGAGCGCGCCCGCCCGATCGGGGCGGGCGGGGGGCTCAGGAGGGCCAGACGGCCAGGGGCGGCGCCGTCTCGACCCGGCGCTCGTCGCCGACCACGCGGATCCGGCTGCTCACGCGGTCGTGCCCGGCGGCCGCGGCGACCGCGGTCATGACGAGCCGGGCGTGGTCGCGCGTGAGATGCCCGAAGGCGCTCCGCAGATCGACGGGGCGGCCGGTGGCGAGCGACACGGCGATGCGCGCGACCGCCTCCTCCGAGAGGTCGAGGAGGCACGCCTGCTCGGCGAGGACGGCGAAGTCGATCCGCGGCGCGGCCTCCGTGGCGGCACCGGCCGCCCACAGGTGCTCGGGGCGGAGGCATCCGGCGCGGACGAGGAGCTGCTCCGCGGCCTCGAGGCCGGGCCCGGCGAGGACGGGGATCATGCCGCGGTCCGCTCGGCGCGGCGCCCGGAGGCGCGGACCCCGACGGACACGACGGCCGACAGCAGGCAGGCGACGCCGGCGATCAGCGGCGCGAGCCAGCCGAGGACGCTCACTTCGTCGACGTCCGTGCCGAAGTACTGCCAGTGCGCGATGGCGTAGACGAAGAGGGAGAAGAAGCAGAGCGCGACGCCCGTGAGCGCCGACACCAGGTCTGCCGGACGGACGAGGGGCTCGTGCTCCGCCGAGGCGGCCTGCTCGATCGCGGGCTCGGAGAGGGCGGCGGCCGGGACCTGCGGGAGGGTCGCGGTGGCGGGGTGCTGCGTCATGTCTCCGAGGCAACCAGCCGCCCGGTGTCTCGGTCGTCACTCGCTGGCATGACGTCCTGAGCCGAGCGGATGGTGGGGCGGTCGGCCGGTCAGGGAGCGACGGGGACGTCCGCTCGAGCCGGTCGGCGTCCGAGCGACGACTGGAACCGCAGCAGGTACCCGTCGGGATCGGCCACCACCAGCTGACGGACGCCCGCCTCCTCCGCTCCGACCCGGTACCAGCGGGTCTCGAGCGGCGAGAACGGCGGCGTCCCGGCCTCGGCGAGCGCCGCTGCCGTCCGGTCGGCGTCGTCGACGTGCAGCTGCAGGTTCATCCCCCGGCCGAGCGGGCGCTCCAGCGGTGCCGCGATCCAGTTGCGGCCCCGCTCCGCCTCTTCGAGCATCACGTGCGCGGAGCCGAGGACCAGGTACGCGAAGCCCTCCTCGGGCCGGGCGTAGTGGATCCGGAACCCGCAGGGACCGCACCAGAACCCCAGGCTCCGGTCGAGGTCGGCGACGAGCAGCTCGGGGACGAGATCGGGATCGGCCATCCGCGCGGTCTACGCCTCGGCGCCCTCGGGGCGCTTCGTGCGGCCCGGGAGCAGGAGCAGGCCCGAGACGCCCACGACGATCAGCAGGATGGCCGCGACCGTGACGAAGGAGGCCAGCGCCAGCACGGGCATGATGATCGTCAGGACGCCCGCGATGACCGAGGCGATCCCTGCCGCGATCGGCAGCCACGCGGGGCCGGCGACGGTGCGGCCGCTGGTGATGCTCGAGACGCCGTCGAGGATCCAGCCCGCGCCGATCACGAGGCCCAGGACGCTCAGCGACTCGAACGGGTTCGACAGGCACAGGATGCCCGCGACCAGGATCAGGGCGCCGAGCAGGCCCGCGAGCCAGCGCACCCGGGCATCGAGCCGCGAGGCGGTGAAGGCCAGCAGCAGGCGGAAGACGCCCGCGGCGATCAGGTGGATGCCGAAGACGATGGCGACGGTCAGCAGCGTCGGACCGGGGATCAGGACGGCGATGACGCCGAGCACGATCGCGATCAGCGAGACGGCGATGATCCACCAGCGCTCGACGGAGGTGCGGGACATCGTGGGCGCGGCGGTCTCGGACATGGCGTTCCTTCGCGTCGGGGAGTGCGGACCCCTCGAACGTTAGGGCACCGGGGCGGGGTGGAGCGGGGCCTTGCGCCCGCCCGCCCGAGGACGCAGGTCAGTGGCGCGATCCGGTGCGCGCCGCGGCACGGTGCCGCCGCACGCGGCGCACAACGAGCGCGAGCAGCAGCACGCCGAACGCGCTGTAGATGATCGCGTCGAGCACGCCCGCGTACTGGTCGACGAGCTCGTACTGCGTGCCGAGGGCCGCGCCGAGGCCGATCAGCAGGCCGTTCCAGACGCCGGAGCCGAGGATCGTCAGTCCCGAGAACAGCAGCAGGTTCATCCGCTCGGCCCCCGCGGGGAGCGAGATGAGGCTGCGCACGCCCGGGATGAGGCGACCGAAGAGGACCGCCCAGGTGCCGTGCCGGCGGAACCAGCCGACCGCCTTCTCGAAGTCCTCGCGGTCGACCAGCGGGAGCTTGGAGAGCAGGCGGATCGAGCGCTCCGTGCCGATGCGGTGGCCGAGCGCGTAGAGGATCAGGCCGCCGAGGTAGGCGCCGAGGGTCGCCGTGATCACGACCAGCACCAGGTTCATCCGGCCCTGCTGGGCGAGGAAGCCGGCCAGCGGCAGCACGAGCTCGCTCGGGATCGGTGGGAACACCGTCTCGATCAGCGTCAGCAGGCCGACGCCCGCCTCTCCGAGCGCGGCGATCACCCGCGCGGCGACGCCGACGAGCCCGGAGAGCTCGTCGATGCTGTCGGAGGAGGAGGCGGTCGCCACGGAGGCAGGGGCGAGGGCGAGGGTCGCGATCGTCATGACTGAGAAGCTACTCAGTCCGCGGAGCGCGCACCTGGGAATCCGGCGGCCCGCTCAGGGGCGGCCGGTGAGCACGACGGTGTCCGATCCCTGCAGCCGCACCTCGACCGAGGCGATCTCGGAGAGCGGGAGCCCGGTGGCGAGGCTGGGCTCCATCGTCGTCCCCGGCGCGCTCGTCCACGATCCGACGGCCTCGGTGCCGCCCGAGGTGTCCGTGACGTAGAGGACGTATCCGGCCGAGCCCGCGTACTGCTCGGCCGTGTCGGCCCAGCTGCAGTCCATGTCGATCCGCGTGCCCCACTGCTGCGGCACGAACCGCACGGAGGCCTCGACGGGGACGCCCGGAGCCGCGGCGAGCGAGACGGTCGAGCCGACGGTCTCGACGGGGGCGAGGGACGGGCCGATCGCGAGCGGCAGGGCGACGGCGGTGGCGGCCGAGACGCCCGCGGCGGCGAGCACCAGGCCCGCGATGCGCAGCCGGGTGCGGCGGCGGACGGAGTCGGTGGCCGCGGCGAGGCGGGTCAGCAGTGCCGCCGGAGCCGGATCGCCGGCCGCCTCCGGCTCCTCGACCAGGCGCATCGCCTCGTCCTGGGGCAGGTGGGCCAGCAGGCCCGGCAGCGGGACGAACTCGGCGAGGGACTCGCGGCAGCCGGGGCAGGCGCGCAGGTGCAGCTCGTACTCGCGGCGGTCGGCGGCGGTCAGGGATCCGAGGAGGTACGCGGCGTCCCAGTCGCGGAAGGGGTCGTCGTGCCGGTCGTCGGAGGAGGGGTCGCGGTTCACAGCTCCGTCACCCCCCGCTCCTGCAGTGCGAGCTTGAGGGCCCGCATCCCGTAGTGCATCCGAGACTTGACGGTGCCCGGGGCGATCCCCAGCAGCGCGGCGATCTCGGTGACCGTGCGGCCGCCGTAGTAGGCGTGCACGATGACGGCGCGGTGGTCGTGGCTCAGTCCGCTGAGCGCGTCCGAGAGCAGCCAGGCGTCGAGCACCTGGTCGGTGCGGTCGGCGGTCGGGCGCTCGGGGACCTCGTCCGTGCCCAGCTCCCGGGCGTAGCGGGCGCTGCGGCGGTCGTCGATGACGAGGTTCCGGGCCACGGTGTAGAGCCAGGAGCGGGCGGCGGCCTCGCCCTGGGCGAGGATCTCGGGGTGCTTCCAGGCGCGCAGCAGCGCCTCCTGCACGACGTCCTCCGCCATCTGGCGGTCGCCGGTCAGGCGCAGCACGAACCGCCAGAGCGCGCTGGCGTGCTCGTCGTGCAGCGCACGCAGCATCTGGGCCTGATCCTCGGACATCTCCACCTCTTCCTGCACCAACGTAACGGGGTCCCGAACGGTTCAGCCGGTTCGCGCGAGCGGCCGCACTCTGGTACTCCGGAGTCGATGACCTTCCCCGATGCCGACGACGCCGCCCGCGTGCGCTCCTTCCTCCGCGACAACCGCTCGCGGATGCTCGACGACGTCCGGCACCTCGTGATGATCGAGAGCCCCAGCGACTCCCTCGAGGCGCTCGGCGAGCTGCACGCCTTCCTGGTGCACTGGGTGGGAGAGCGGCTCGGGCACGACACCGACGTGCAGCACCGGCGTGCGCAGGACGCGCCGACCGCGACCAGCTGGACCGTCCGGGCGAGCGGCGGCGCGAGACCGCACCGGGGCACGCGTCCGTTCGTGGCGCTGCTCGGCCACTACGACACGGTGTGGCCCCTGGGCACGACCCGCTCCTGGCCCTTCGCCGTCGACGGCGACCGCCTGAGCGGACCGGGCAGCTACGACATGAAGGCCGGGCTGGTGCAGATGGTGTGGCTGGTGGCCGCGCTCCGCCACGCCGGCGTCCCGCATCCGGCCGTCCGCCTGGTGATGAGCGGGGACGAGGAGATCGGCAGCGCCGCCTCCCGCCCGTTCCTGGAGCGGCAGTGCGCGGGCGCCGACGCGGTCCTGGTGTTCGAGGGCGCGATCGGCGACGCGGTCAAGACGGCGCGCAAGGGCATCGGGCGCTTCGTGATCGACGTGGTCGGGGTCGAGGCGCACGCCGGGGTCGAGCCGGAGAAGGGGGCGAGCGCGATCCACGAGCTCGGCTCGCTGATCCCGCGGGTGCTGGCGATCGCGCGGGAGGAGGAGGGCACCTCGGTCAACATCGGAGTGGTCTCCGGCGGCTCGCGGGTCAACGTGACGACGGCCCGCGTGCGCCTGGAGCTGGAGGCGCGGATCCGCGGATCCGCCGAGGCCGCCCGCGTCGAGGCCGAGCTCGACGCGCTCGCCGCCGCCGACCCGCGCATCCGGCTGGAGGTGCGCGGCTCCTGGGAGCGGCCCGTCTTCGAGCGGACCGCCTCCGTCGCCGCGCTCTACCGCAGGGCCGAGCGGGTCGCGAAGCGGATCGACGTCCCCCTCCGCGAGATCGCGGTCGGCGGGGCGAGCGACGGCAACCTCGTCGCCGCGCTGGGCCTGCCGGTCCTCGACGGGCTCGGCGCCCCGGGCGAGGGTGCGCACGCGCGCAGCGAGGCGATCGGCATCGAGGGCATGCTGGAGCGGACGGCGCTCGCCGCGCTGCTGGTCGCCAGCTTCGGCGACGAGCACTGACCGGCTGCAGAGGAAGGACGAGCGGATGACCCTGTACGAATCGCGCCCCGTGGGCGTCGTGATCGAGGCTCCGGCCGCGGAGGTGTACGCCTTCGTCTCCGACCCGGCGAACCTCCCGCGGTGGGCCGCGGGCCTCGCCTCCTCCGCGCTCGAGCAGGTCGACGGACGCTGGTTCGCCGACTCGCCGATGGGCCGGGTCGAGGTGCGCTTCGCCCCGCAGAACCCGTTCGGCGTCGCGGACCACGAGGTCACGCTCCCCGACGGGACGGTGGTGGACAATCCGCTCCGGGTGCTCGTGAACGGGAACGGCGCCGAGGTGGCCTTCACCGTGCGGCGGCGCCCCGGGATGAGCCTCGACGACTGGGACGAGGACTGCGCGCGGGTCGCGGACGACCTCGAATCGCTCCGGCTGCTGTTCGAGCGCGGGGCGCTGTAGGTTCGTCACAGCTCCGGCGCAGGGCCGGCACCCGTGAGAACGAGGACGCGATGACCTCCCCCGATCGTCCGAGCACCCGCCCCGCGAGCGGCATCGAGCTCAACGGCCTCGACACGATCCAGGAGTCGGAGCGGCACGGCCGCCCCCGCGACCTGTTCTGGCCGTGGTTCGCCGCGAACGTGTCCGTGCTCGGGCTGAGCTACGGCTCCTTCCTCCTCGGCTTCGGCCTCTCCTTCGGGCAGGCGACGCTCGTCAGCGTGATCGGGATCGTCGTCTCGTTCCTCTTCTGCGGTCTGGTCGCCGTCGCCGGCAAGCGCGGCTCCGCCCCCACGATGGTGCTCAGCCGGGCGGCCTTCGGGGTCGACGGCAACCGCCTCGTCTCGGTGATCTCCTGGCTGCTCACGGTGGGCTGGGAGACGGTGCTGGCCTCCCTCGCGGTGCTCGCGACGGCGACGGTGTTCGAGGAGTTCGGCTGGGACGGGGGCGTGCTCACCAAGGTGGTCGCGCTGATCGTGGTCGCCGCGCTCATCGTGATCGCCGGGATCGCGGGCTTCCGCCTGATCATGCGGCTCCAGCTCGCGATCACCGTCGCGACCGCCGTGCTGACCGTGGTCTACGTCGTGCTCGTCCTCGACCGGATCGACCTCGCCGCCGTCGGCGCCCTGCCCGCGGGCTCGGCCGCCGCGGTCATCGGCGGGCTCGTGTTCATGATGACCGGCTTCGGGCTGGGCTGGGTGAACGCCGCGGCCGACTACTCCCGCTACCTCCCCCGCGGTGCCCGCACGAGCGGAGTGATCGCGTGGACGACGATCGGCGGAGCGGTCGCGCCCGTCGTGCTGGTGGTCGTCGGCCTGCTGCTGGCCGGCTCCTCGCAGAAGCTCTCGGACGCGATCGCCGCGGACCCGATCGGAGCCCTCGCCGGGATCCTGCCGACCTGGTTCCTGCTCCCCTTCATCGTCGTCGCGCTACTCGGCCTGATCGGCGGGGCCGTGATGGACATCTACTCCTCGGGCCTGGCACTGCTCAGCACGGGGCTCAAGGTCTCGCGGCCGGTGGCCGCAGGGATCGACGGCGTGCTGATGGTCCTCGGAGCGGTCTACGTCGTGTTCGTCGCGGGCGACTTCCTCGGCCCGTTCCAGGGCTTCCTGATCACCCTCGGCGTGCCGATCGCGGTATGGCTCGGCGTGTTCCTCGCCGACCTCCTCCTCCGCCGGCGCGACTACGACCAGGAGGCCCTGTACGACTCCCGCGGCCGCTACGGCAGCGTCTCGGCGGTCCCCGTGGCCCTCGTGCTGATCGGCGCGATCGTCGGCTGGGGCCTGGTGGTCAACTACTCCCCCGGGTTCGAGTGGGAGGGCTACCTCCTCGGCCCACTCGGCGGCCGCGACGGCGACTGGGCCGGCGCCAACCTCGGCGTCCTCGTGGCGCTCGTGATCGGCTTCGCGGGAACGCTCGCCCTCTCGCGCGGGGCCGTCCGCCGCCAGGAGGCCTCGGCGTGAGCCTGCTCGTCGCGATCGACCTGCAGCACGTCTTCGCCGACGCCGAGTCGCCGTGGGGATCCGGCGGATTCGAGCGCGCGGCCGAGGGGACCCGCCGGCTCCTCCCGGCGTTCGGCGAGCGGGTCGTGACCACCCGCTTCGTCGCCCCGGAGCGGCCCGCCGGCGCGTGGATCCCCTACTACCGCGAGTGGCCGTTCGCGCTCGTCCCCGAGAGCGACCGGCTCTACGAGCTCGCGGCCGGGTTCGAGGGCCACCGCACGATCACCGCCACGACCTTCGGCAAGTGGGGGCCCGAGCTCGAGGCCGAGCTCGACGACTCCCGCGAGCTCGTGCTCACCGGCGTCTCGACCGACTGCTGCGTGCTCTCGACGGCGCTGGCGGCCGCGGACGCCGGAGTGCGGGTCAGGGTCGCCGCGGACGCCTGCGCGGGCGCCTCCGAGGCCGACCACCAGCGCGCGCTCGACGCCATGTCCCTGTACGCGCCGCTGATCGAGATCACGACCGTGGACGCGGTGCTGGCGGACCTGCGCGACCGAGGCTGAGACCGCGGGCGGGACACGAGCCGCTCGCGCCGGTCGGCCCGGCGCGTCGCGGGGCGACCCCGTCACCCGGCATGATGTCGGCATGTCCTCCACCGACGAGCGCGTCAGCCCGGCTTCCCGCACCCTGGTCATCGGCGAGGCGCTGATCGACATCGTCGAGCGCGACGGCAGCGCCACGGAGCACGTCGGCGGCTCCCCGGCCAACGTCGCCCTCACGCTCGCCCGACTCGGGCGGCCCGCGACCCTCGTCACCGACATCGCCGACGACGAGCGCGGCCGCCGCATCAGCGCCCACCTCGAGGCCTCCGGCGTGGAGGTCCGGCACGGCGACTCGGAGCGCACCAGCACCGCTCGGGCGGTCCTCGCCGCGGACGGGTCGGCCCGCTACGTCTTCGACCTCTCCTGGAACCCGCCGGCGGCGGACCCGGAGGGCGCCTCCCACGTCCACACCGGTTCCATCGCGATCTTCCTCGAGCCGGGCGGATCCGCCGTGCTCGAGCTCCTCGAGGCTCTGCCCGCCGGAGTGACGGCGAGCGTCGACGCGAACATCCGCCCGGCTCTGGTCGGCGCGCACGCCGAGGCGCTCGCGCGCTTCGAGCGGATCGCCGCCGCGTGCGAGGTCGTGAAGCTCAGCGATGAGGACGCGGAGTGGCTCTACCCGACGATGCAGCTCGACGAGGTCCTCAGCCGACTGCTCTCGCTCGGGTCGCAGCTCGCGGTCGTCACCCGCGGCGCGGAGGGACTGCTGCTGGCCTCGACCGTCACGCGGGTGACCGTGCCCGCCGCCCGGATCGTGGTGGCGGACACGATCGGCGCCGGCGACTCCGCGATGGGCGCGATCCTCGACGAGGCGTTCCGCCAGGGCCTCGGCGCCGCGAACGGGATGCTCCTCGACGGCCCCGCCCTGCACGCGATCGGCCGCCACGCCGCGCACGTCGCCGGCATCACGACCTCCCGCTCCGGCGCGAACCCGCCCACCCGCGACGAGCTCTGAGGGCCGGGGGCGGACCTTCTGCAGGACGCCCCTGGTGCTCGCGTCGGGACGCGGAGATACTGGGCGCACCTCGACGGAAAGGCGTGCCGTGCCCACTTCACTGAGCCCCTACATCGGCTTCGACGGCTCCGCGCAGGAGGCGATGGAGTTCTACCGGGACGTCCTCGGCGGCGAGCTCAGCTCCAGCCGTTTCGGCGACTTCGGGATGAGCGCGGATCCGGCCGACCAGGACCGGATCATGCACGCCCAGCTCGTCACGCCGAGCGGGATGATCCTGATGGGCTCCGACTCCCCCTCCTCGAGCCCGGCCGAGAGCGGCGCCCGCATCACGATCGCGCTCTTCGGCGACGACGACGCCGAGCTGAGCGGCTACTGGGACGGCCTGGCCGAGGGCGGCATGGTCGTCGAGCCGCTGGTCGCCTCACCGTGGGGCGACCGCTTCGGGATGCTGGTCGACCGCTACGGCGTCGGCTGGATGGTGAACATCGCCGCTCCGCCGGCCTGACGCTCCTCCCCAGTGCGGGATCGGGGCACGCCTCCCCCGGGTGCGTCCACCCGTCCCGCCGGGCGCCGCGGCGGGCGCAGAATGGAGGGGCCGCTCCCGCTCCGGGAGCCGTCCCACCTCTCACGAAGGCTGCAGATGACGATCACGCTCGGGTACAAGGCATCGGCGGAGCAGTTCGGCGCCCGGGAGCTCGTCGAGCTCGCGGTCGGCGCAGAGCGTCACGGCTTCGAGACCGCGGTCGTCTCGGACCACTTCCAGCCGTGGCGGCACACGGGCGGGCACGCGCCGTTCTCCCTCGCCTGGCTCGCCGCGGCCGGTGAGCGCACCTCCACCATCACCCTCGGCACCTCCGTGATGACCCCGCACTACCGCTACAATCCCGCCGTCATCGCCCAGGCGTTCGGCACGCTCGGCGTGCTCTACCCCGAGCGGATCATGCTCGGCGTCGGCACCGGCGAGGCGCTGAACGAGGTCGCCACCGGCTACCAGGGCGCGGGCGAGCAGACCTGGCCCGACTTCAAGGAGCGCTTCGCCCGCCTGCGCGAGGCCGTGCGGCTCATGCGCGCGCTCTGGGCGGGCGACCGCGTCACCTTCGACGGCGAGTACTACTCCACGCACGAGGCGTCGATCTACGACAAGCCCGAGAGCGGCGTGCCGGTCTACATCGCGGCGGGCGGCCCCGTCGTCGCGAAGTACGCCGGCCGCGCGGGCGACGGCTTCATCTGCACGTCGGGCAAAGGCATGGAGCTCTACACCGAGAAGCTGCTCCCCGCCGTCGAGGAGGGCGCCGCGGCGGCCGATCGCGACTCCTCGACCATCGACCGCATGATCGAGATCAAGCTCTCCTACGATCCCGATCCGGCGCTCGCGCTCGAGAACACGCGCTTCTGGGCGCCGCTCTCGCTGTCGCCGGAGCAGAAGCACTCGCTGACCGATCCGGTCGACATGGAGCGCGCCGCCGACGAGCTGCCGATCGAGCAGGTCGCGAAGCGCTGGATCGTCGGCTCCGACCCCGAGGAGACGGTCGCGCAGATCAAGCCCTACGTCGACGCGGGCTTCACCCACCTGGTCTTCCACGCCCCGGGCGACGACCAGCAGCGCTTCTTCGACGCCTTCGAGCGCGACCTCGCGCCGCGGCTGCGCGCGCTCTGACCTCCCGCCTCCGCCACGACCCCCTTCGGAAGGGCCGCTCCCGCATGACCACGGCCACCCTGCTCGCCCGGCTCGACCGCGGCGAGGCGTTGACGCGCGTGACCGCCGAGGAGCTCCTCGGCGCGCGCGGCGACGACCTCGACCTGCTGCTGGAGGCCGCCGGCCGCCTGCGCGACGACGGACTCGCCCGCCGCGGACGGCCCGGCGTCGTCACCTACTCGCGGAAGGTCTTCGTCCCGCTGACCAAGCTCTGCCGCGACCGGTGCCACTACTGCGTCTTCGTGGAGACACCGGGCGGGCTCGCGGCCAAGCGCGAGTCGACCTTCATGGAGCCGGAGGAGATCCTCGAGGTCGCCCGCGCCGGTGCCGCGCTCGGCTGCAAGGAGGCCCTGTTCACGCTCGGCGACCGCCCGGAGGACCGGTGGCCGATCGCCCGCGCCTGGCTCGCCGAGCACGGCTACGCCTCGACGCTCGAGTACGTGCGCGCGATGGCCGTCCTGGTGATGAGCGAGACGGGCATGGTCACGCACCTGAACCCCGGCGTGATGTCGTGGGCCGAGCTGCAGCGGCTCCGCCCGGTCGCGCCCTCGATGGGCATGATGCTCGAGACGACCGCCGAGCGCCTCTGGTCCGAGAAGGGCGGTGTGCACTACGGCTCCCCGGACAAGGACCCGGCGCTGCGCCTGCGCGTGCTCGAGGACGCGGGCCGCAGCCGCATCCCCTTCACCACCGGCGTGCTGCTGGGCATCGGCGAGAACGCGGCGGAGCGGGCGGACGCCCTCTTCGCGATCCGCGAGTCCCACGAGCGGTGGGGCCACGTGCAGGAGTGCATCGTCCAGAACTTCCGCGCGAAGCCGCGGACGGCCATGCAGAACGAGGTCGACCTCGAGCTGCAGGAGTACGTGGCCAACGTCGCGGTCGCGCGCCTCGTGCTGGGCGCTGAGGCGACGATCCAGGCGCCGCCGAACCTCACCGACGAGCAGGAGCTCGGGCTGCTGCTGCGCGCCGGGGTCGACGACTGGGGCGGTGTCAGCCCGCTCACGGCGGATCACGTGAATCCGGAGCGCCCCTGGCCGAACATCGACGACCTCGCGCGGCTCACCGCGGCGGCCGGCTACCGGCTGCACGAGCGGCTGACCGCCCACCCGCAGTACCTCCGCGACTCGGCCACCTGGATCGATCCGCGCGTCGCTCCCTACGTCGAGGCGCTCGCCGACCGCGGGACCTGGCTCGCCGACGAGGCGGCAGCGGTCCTCCCCCGGCCCTACCGCGACTCGCTCGACGCCCTGCCCCGACCGGTCGCGCCCGCCCTCGGCGCCGTGCTCGCCCGGGCGGAGACGGACCCCGCCGGTCTCGAGGACGCCGACTACCTCGCCCTGCTCGCAGCCGACGGCGACGACCTCGACGCCCTCTCCGCTCTGGCGGACGACCTGCGGCACGACGCCGCCGGCGACGAGGTCTCGGTCGTCGTCAACCGCAACATCGACACCTCCCTCTGGGGAGACGGCGGGCTGACCGTCGAGCGGCTGGAGGAGCTCGCCGACGAGGCGGTCGCGCTCGGCGCCACCGAGCTCTGCCTCCAGGGCGCGATCGGACCGGAGCACCCGGGCGACGATCTGCTGCTGATCGTCCGCACGCTGAAGCAGCGGCAGCCCTCGCTGCACCTGCATGCCTACCGGCCCGGCGAGATCCTCGAGGTCGCCCGGCGCACGGGCCGAACCCTGCCCGCGATGCTCGACGCTCTGCGCGAGGCCGGCGTGGACTCCGTCCCGGGGACCGCCGCCCGCATCCTCGACGACGACGTCCGCGCCGTCCTGAGCGAGGGGACGGACCCGACCGTGGCCGAGTGGCGCGAGGCGATCACGGCCGCGCACCGCAGCGGCCTCCGCTCCACCTCGACCATGGTCTACGGACACGTCGAGACCCCCGAGCAGCAGCTCGCGCACCTGCGCACGCTCGCGGCGATCCAGGACGAGACGGGCGGCTTCACCGAGTTCATCGCGATGCCCTTCGTCCCGGCGGAGGCGCCTCCTTCCGTGGTGCGCGCGAGCCGGGGCGGGCCGACCCTCCGCGAGACCCGCGCCGTGCACGCCGTCGCACGGCTCGTCCTCCACGGCCGGATCGCCCACGTGCAGACCGCCTGGACCAAGCTCGGACTGCACGCGGCGCAGGTCCTCCTCCGCGGCGGGGCGGACGACCTCGGCGGCCTGCTGCTCGACGGCGCCCTGCGGCCCGAGGCCGGAGCGGAGGCCTACCGCTCGCTCGACACCGCGACCGTCGCCCGGCTGAGCGGCGAGATCGGCCGCGGCTGGCGCCAGCGCACCACGACGTACGGCGTGGTCGCGCCGGAGAGGGCGCTGCGGGCGGAGCCCGTCGCAGCGGCGGGTCCGCAGCGGATGCGCCTCCCGGTCCGCGGGACCCGCCGGGCGTCATGACCCGCTCCGAGTACCTGCGGCGCCAGGCCGACCTGGTCCGGGAGGAGCGGATCGAGTCGGGCAGCGCCACCGTGCGGCTGCTGACCGCGGGCGCCGAGAGCCCGCGCGCGGTCCTGCTGCTGACCGGCGTCGGCCGGGGCGCGCGGAGCGACACCGGGCTGCTGCTGCCGATGCTGGCGCGGCGCCACCGCGTCGCCGCGCTCGAGCTCGCCGATCTCGGCGACCCCTGGCTCGACGGACCCGCCGCGGTCCGCGCCTCCCTGGACGCGCTCGGCGCCGAGGAGGCCGTCCTGATCGGCCACTCGCTCGGAGCCGCCGTGGCCCTCGCCGCGGGCGATCGGCGGGTGCGCGCCCTCGCCCTCGTGGCCGGATGGCTGCGCCCGACGGAGCGCCTCCTCCGCACGGCGCGCCTCTGGCCGATGCTGCCGCCCGACGCGCAGGAGGAGGCCGCTCGGCTCCTCGCCGTCCGCTCGGCCACCGCCTCCTCCCCGTGGGGCGCCGACGCCGCGCGGATGCTCGCCGCCTCCGCCCGGGCCGACGTCGCTGCGGCCGCCTCGGACTGCCGGGTTCCCGCCCTCGTGGTCGGCTGCTCCGCCGACGCCGTCGCCGGCGTCGAGGGCGCCGAGGCCCTGCTCGGCGCGATCGACGACGCCCGCTACGCCGTCCTCGACTCCGGTCACGCGGTGCTCGCCGAGCGGCCCGCCGAGCTCCTCGCCGTCCTCGAGCACTTCCTCGCCGATCCGCACCGCGACCCGGCGGGCAGCGTCCTGGCGAGGACGACCGTCTGATGGACGTCGACGTCGTCGTGATCGGCGCCGGGTTCGCCGGGCTCGGAGCCGCGGTCCGCCTGGAGCGCCGCGGCGGGACCTCGTTCGTCGTGCTGGAGCGCGCCGAGCGGATCGGCGGGACCTGGCGGGACAACCTCTACCCCGGGGTCTCCTGCGACATCCCCTCGCACCTCTACTCCTACTCCTTCGCCCCCGAGGCCGACTGGTCGGCGTTCTACGCCCCCGGGGCCGAGATCCAGTCCTACCTCGAGCGCGTCGTCGAGAAGGAGGGCCTGGCGCCCCGGCTCCGGCTGGGGACCGAGGTGCTCGAGGCGGTCTTCGACGAGGAGGCGCACCGCTGGCGGGTGCGCACCTCCCGGGGCGACTACTCCGCCGCGGTCCTCCTCGTCTGCGCGGGGCGCCTCTCCGAGCCCCGCCTCCCGGCCGTCCCGGGCCTGGATTCGTTCGCGGGTCCCGCCTTCCACTCCGCACGCTGGCGGGACGACGTCGACCTCGACGGGAAGCGCGTCGGCATCGTCGGCTCGGGAGCCTCCGCCGTGCAGATCGTGCCGCACCTCGCCGAGCGCGCCGCCGAGGTGGTGCTCTTCCAGCGCTCGGCCCCGTACGTCGTCCCCCGCCGGAACCGCCCGTACCCGCCGGAGGAGCGCCGAGCCCTCTCCCGCGCGCCCGGGGCCCTCGCGAGGCTCCGCGAGGAGCTGTTCTGGCGCGCCGAGCTCGGCTTCGCCGGCCGCGTCGCCGTGCCCGAGGCCATCGACCGGCTGCGGGCGGAGGCACTCGGCCACCTCGAGGCGCAGATCATCGATCCCGCGCTCCGCGCCGTGCTGACTCCGGACTACGAGATCGGCTGCAAGCGCGTGCTCCTCTCGGACGACTACTACCCCGCTCTCGCGCAGCCGCACGTCCGCGTCGTCCCCGGTCCGCTCCGGCGCCTCGAGGAGGGCGCCGCGCTCGGCGACGACGGTGTCCCGCACAGGGTCGACGTGCTCGTCTTCGCGACCGGCTTCCACTCCACGCGGCCGCCCTTCGCCCGGCGCATCCGCGGCCGCGGCGGCGTCCTCCTCGCCGACCGCTGGGCCGACGGCATGGTCGCGTACGAGTCGACCGCGGTCCACGGCTTCCCGAGCCTCTTCGTCGTCAACGGCCCCAACGCGAGCCTCGGCCACAACTCCGCGGTGCACATGATCGAGACGCAGATCGCCTACGTGCTCGCCGCGCTCGACCACCTCGCGGTCTCCGGCGCCGACCGGCTCGAGGTCACCGCCGAGGCCGAGGCCGCCTCCGTCGCCCGCCTCGACGCCCTCAGCGCCGACACCGTCTGGACCAACGGCGGCTGCGAGAGCTGGTACCTGGACGACAACCGGCGACTCACCCTGCTCTGGCCCGACTTCGCCTTCGCCTTCCGCGAGGAGCTCGGCCGGTTCGACCCCTCCGCCTACACGACCTGACCGCGGCTCGCTATCGTGACCGCATGACCGACCGCGTGCTCGCTCCCGAACCGCCCGCCGACGGTGCGAAGCCGAAGGGACCGGCCTCGTACTTCCCGAGCATCGAGAAGACCTACGACCGTCCCGTCCAGGACTGGCTGGACCTCGCCGACGAGCGTCTGCGCTCCGAGCCGCACATGCAGGTCGTCACCTGGCTGAAGACCGAGCACGGCCTGGGCCACGGCCACGCCAACGCGATCGTCGCCTACGTCCGGGCCGCCCGCGCCTGACCGGTCCGCCCGTCGTCCGCACAGGCTAGGCCCGCCGGCCTCCCCGGACCACCCGTCGTCGGCGCCCGCGCCGTCCGGGGATAATCGGGGCATGCGCGAAGACGACGATGTCGATCTGGTGATCGACGCGTGGGCCGGGGCCCTGCCCGACCTCGATTTCGCGCCTCTGGACGTCGTCTCCCGCCTCCGCCGGCTCAGCCCGCGCGTGCAGGAGGTGCGGCGGCAGTCCTTCGCCGTCAGCGATCTCGCCCCGTGGGAGTTCGAGCTCCTCTCGCTGCTGCGGCAGCGCGGGGAGGGCGGGATGACGCCCTCGGCCCTGGCCACGCACCTCGCGCTGTCCAGCGGCAACCTCGCCAGCCGCGTCGACCGCCTCGGGGCCCGCGGGCTCGTGGTCCGCGAGCAGAACGCCGCCGACTCACGCAGCAAGATCGTCTCGCTCACCCCGCGGGGCACGAAGCGGGTCGACGAGGCGATGCGGAATCTCGTCGCCGCCGAGGGCGAGGTGCTCGCCGACCTGGACGCCGCGCAGATGTCGGTCCTCATCGAGTGCCTGCGGCGGATCAGCGACACCCTCGACCGACTGCAGTGACGCGCTACGCCCGACGAGCCTGAGAGGTCAAGCCCGTTCGGAGAGACGGGCACCGGACGTAGCGTGAAGCGTGCACGGTCGAGGCGTCAGCCACCCGTGCGAATGATCGCGAAAGCGGAGAGCACCATGACACAGATTTCTTCTATCCAACCCGCGCGATGGAGCCGGAACGGAGTCAGGATCGTCGTCGTTCCCGGGGCGGAGCTGCCCCGGTTCCGACTCGAGATCGACGCCCGACTGACCACCGCGCCCTCCCTCGTCCCCACCGGACCCTTCTCGACCGTCGAGGAGGCCGAGCGGGCCGCCGAGGTCGCCGCCGGCCTGCTGGGGGCGAAGATCCCGGCCTGAGCGCACACCCGTCGAGACGGCCGGATCAGCCCGCGAGCTCCGCGAGCGATCCGGTCGGGACCGCGATCCACCCCTCGGCCTCCGCCGCCTCCTGCAGTTCGGGAGGCACCGGCAGGGTCGCGCCCAGGGCGTGGGCGCGGGCGTTGAGAGCGGCGACGACGGCGTCGAACGCGTCGTCGGAGCGGCTCATCAGCGCGAGCGCAGGCGCCGGCACATCGAGCCAGGGTGCGGCCCGTCGCAGCGACTCCGCGGCGAGCGCCACGGCCTCCGGTCGCGTCTTGTACCCCGTGGTGTCCACTCCCCAGAGCCGCAGCGCCGCCGCCGGGTACGCCTCGACGAGCCGTCCGCGCCCGGAGCGGTCGACGTCCTCCCCGCTCGCGGCGAAGGCGTCGAGCAGCTCCGCGCAGCGCATCGCGGTCATCCCGAGCCGGTCGGTCGAGACGCTGAGCGGCCAGCGGCCGGTGACCTCGCGCGCCACCCGGTCCGTCTCGCGGTACGCGAGGCGGCGGCGCCAGTCGCGTCCCGCGAGCGTCCGCGGCGAGACCTCCCGCCGCGTGTGCGCGGAGACGAACGCCGCGAACTCCACTGGCCAGCCGAACGCGCAATCGATCCCGATGACCGCCGCGTCCCGTGACGCCTCGACGATCATCGCGTCCTCGGCGCCGAGGGCGAGCGAGCGGACGACGGCCCGACCGCCGGAGAACTCGAGGGCGGCGAGAGCGGTGCGCACCGGCTCCGCAGCGAGGTCGACACCGATCGTGAGCACGGGGACAGGGTAGGCGCTCCGGCGCTACGCTCGAGCGATGACGCCGCCCGCTCCCTCCTCCCGGGCGGAGTCGGCCCGCGTGCCGGTCGCGCTCCTCCGCCTTCTCGTGGCCGCCGCCGTCCTGGTGGCCGTGATCGCGACGGCCGTCGACACCGCCTCTCGGACGCCGCTGAACCCGTTCAACTTCTTCGGCTTCTTCACCATCCAGAGCAACATCGTGCTGGCCGTCGTGCTCGGAGCCACCGCCGTGCTCGCGCTCCGCCGCCGTCCCGCGCCCGGCGGGCTCGTGCTGGTGCGGGGCGCCTTCACCGGGTACATCATCGTCGTCGGCCTCGTGTACAACACCCTCCTCACCGATGTGGCGGGCGGAGTGGCGCTGCCGTGGGCCAACACCGTCATGCACGTGCTGTTCCCCGTCTACGGACTGCTCGACTGGCTGCTGCTCGCAGATCGCCCTCCGCTGCCGTGGCGGAGGGTCTGGCTGGTCGTGGTCTACCCGATCGTCTGGCTCGTCGTGGTGCTGATCCGCGGAGCGACGGACGGCTGGGTGCCGTATCCGTTCCTGGATCCCGCGACCGGGTACGGGCAGGTGTCGGTGTTCGTCGTCGGCATCGCGGTCGCGTTCCTCGCGTCGGGGGCGCTGGTCTGGGCGATGAGCCGGCTGCGGATCGTGCCGGTGGCAGGCGGCTGAGAGGACGCTCGCCTTCCAGCCGGTTCCGCCCGCCGACGACCGGATCCGCTGCCGTCGCGCACATCCGGCCCGTTCTGGGGTCACCCGTTCGGGGTCATCCGGGGCGCCGCTCCCCTAGCGTCAGCACCGACGGCTCCCCCACCGTCCTCCCCCTCGAGAACGGTCCCCCATGAGCCTCTCCTCCTCCCGCCCGCCGACCCCGAGCCGCCGCGTCCGCGCCCTCGCCGTCGGAGCCGCGCTCGCCCTCGCCGCCGCGCTGCTCCCGGCGCAGGCCGCCGCCGCCACTCCCGCCACCCTCTCGGTGCTGAGCCTCGGCGACTCCATCACCCAGGCCTACGGAACCTGCGGCTCCTTCGCGGACTGCCCCCGCAACAACTGGTCCACCGGCACCAGCTCCTCGGTGAACTCCTTCGCCTCGCGCCTGCGGACCGCGCTCCCCGGCACCACCGTCACGACCGCGAACTTCGCCACCACCGGCGACGTCGTCGCTCAGGTCCCCTCGCGGATCGACGCCGCGGTCGCCGCCGGCGTGCGGCCGGACGTCGTCACCCTGCTCATCGGCGGCAACGACCTCTGCTCGCCCGACAACCGCGTCGCCTCCGACGGCTACACGATGACCCCGGCGAGCACGTTCCGCACCGGAGCCTCCGCCGCGATCACGAAGATCCGCACCACGTGGCCCTCCGCCCGCATCGTCCTCTCGTCGATGCCGAACGTGGCCTCCGAGTGGTCGGTCGTCAAGACCGGAGTCGGCGCGCTCGTCTGGGCGGGCGGCGACCTCTGCCGCACCACGCGCGGCGTCAGCTCCACCGGCCGCAGGCTCAGCAGCACCGCCGCTGCCGCCTCCGCCGCTGCCGCGAAGACGCGGACGACGCAGTACAACACCGCGCTGCAGACGGCGTGCAGCGCCGCCGGTCAGCTCTGCGACTGGGACGGCGGAGCGCTCACCGCGACCCCCGTCACCAAGGGCCTGATCGGGACCACCGACTACTTCCACCCGAGCGTCGCGGGTCAGGCGAAGATCGCCTCGATCCAGTGGGCGGCGTCGAACTTCTCGAAGTAGCGGCCTCCGGAGCGGCCGCTCACGCGTCGAGCGGCCGCTCACCCTCGCGGCGGCGACGCTGCTCCTCGGCGAGCCGCGCGTAGTGCGCCTCCTCGCGCTCGAGGTCGGCGAGCTGCTCCTCGGTGCTCTTCGGAGCGGGCCGCACCACCATCGGCGGCGGCGCCTGCTTCCGGCGGCGGGGCACTCGGCCGCCCGGCACGAAGGATCCGCCGTCGCCGCGCTTCCAGTCGTGCCCGAGCAGGAACCACAGCGAGACGCCGATGAGCGGGAGGAAGAAGATCAGCAGGATCCACACGATCTTGGGCAGGTTCTTGATGATGTTGTCCGGCTGCCGTACGACGTCGACCAGCGCGAGCACGGTCAGGACGATGATCACCAGCGAGAAGACGAACCCCATGCAGTCGAGGGTACGACGCCGAGGGCTCCCCGTCGCCGCTGTGTCGGCCGACGTCCGTGGCGCCTGCGGTCGAGGAGCGGCTCCGACGCATCCGCCCCGTGCCTCCGCGCTGTTCGGCGCCGATCCCGGGCACACGCCTGCTCCCCACGAACGCGTGCCACCATCGGACGATGACCGAGACGCCGCCCGCCCCCGCCTCGACGCCGGCGAGGAAGCGCCTGACCGCCGCGCGTCTCGCCCTGCTCGCCGGCCTCGCCCTCGCCGTCGCCGGACTCGCGGCCCTCGCGCTCGTACCGCTGCAGTACGCGAACATCGACCGTCAGGGCTTCGACGACGTCTGCAGCGTCAGCCTGGGCGGCGTCCCGCCCGAGGCAGGCGACCTGGTCCGCGGCTTCTGGTCGTGGTGGCCGCTGGGCGCGGCCTGCGAATGGACGCTGCTCGACGGCACGACGGTGGTCGACCTCCCCGACTGGTCGACGACCGCCGTCGCGATCGTGGGGGCCGTGCTGCTCGTCGTCGGCGCGGCACTCGCGATCGCGTCGCCGCTCCTCCGCAGGCGCGCTCCGGTCCCGTCCGTCTAGCGGTCGAAGAGGTTCCCGAGGTCGCCGAGCCCCGGCAGCTGGAAGTCGGAGCCGAACTCCGACACCTGCTCCCCCAGCCCGGACACGTGCTCACCCGCACCGGAGACGAACTCTCCCGCGCCGCCCGTGATGTCACCGAAGTCGCCCAGATCGCCGAACCCGCCGGCGAGGTTCTCGAAGTCCACGCCGAGGCCGGACGCCTGCGCGAGCAACGGACCGGCGACGCTGCTGATCACGGCACCGCCCGCGACCGCCGCGAGCAGTCCGCCCGCCGCGCCGAGCCCGATGCCCGCCGCCGCTCCGACGCCGGCACCCGCGAGGGCACCGCGAGTCCCCGGCTTCGAGAACATCTTCTTGAGGAACCCCGGATCGTTCGCCTCGCCGCGCGTCGCCGCGCGCGCCAGGTCCTCGGGGGCGGAGGACCGCGGCTGCTCGTTCGCGGGCAGCTCGTCGCGGAGCCGCGCCTCGACCTGGGCGCGCTGCGCCGGCGACAGCTTCGCGAACGCGTCGCGGTGCACCTGCTCGAGCTGCTCCGGGTCGGCGGTGCGGAGGAGGTAGTCGTAGCGCGCGATCGCTGCGCGGTCCTCCTGCGTGACCACCGGCTGCTGCCCGGGCCGGGCGTCCTGCGGTCGCGCGGAGGGTCGCTGCGGCGACCCGTACTGCTGAGGCGGCTGGGCCTGCCCGCTCCGCGAGTCGCCCGTCACCTTGTCGGCGGCGGAGCGCACCATGTCGCGCCAATCGGTCGTCCCGCTCGAGGACGACCCCGAGCCGCTCTTCGAATCGAGCGCCTTCGACGCCATGCCGAGAACGCGCTTGAACATGCTCACAGAGAACCTTCCGTCGAGTACCAGCCTCGATCATGGCGGCGCCGCCTGAGCGAAGGCCCGCGAGACGCCCTCAGAAGGCCGTGAGCGGTCGGGCGGTGGGCGTCGCTCCAAGATGTCCTCTCCGCCCTCGCCTGCTCGAGGAGCTCGCGCACGCACCGCGGGCGGAGGACGGCCCGCCACATCCAGCCGAGGAAGGGGGTCTCGAATTCCGACAGCGACCGCCTGCGGACGGCCGCCATGCGACCGGCTATCGCGAGCAGCGCGCTGAATCCCGCGAGTCGGCTTTTCGCGAACGCGTTCCGCTGAACGGAGAGACTCAGGACGAGGACGGCCGCGAACCCGCGAAGGAGCTCCTCGGTCGTGCCTCCCTGCCGCCGAGGAGTCCCCACCCGGGCAGGACCATCGAGGACTCGAACCGTCGGCGCCTCGACCAGCACAGCTCAGAGTGCTGAGCGGGCGGCAGACCGTGGCGTCAGACGGAGCGACGGCGCGGTCTTCCGATGGACTGATCCCGATCGCGGATCGTGGTGCCCCTGGAGGGACTCGAACCCCCAACCTGCTCCTTAGGACGGAGTCGCTCTTCCATTGAGCTACAGAGGCTGGCCGAGCCAGTGTACCCGCCGGGCCCCGGCGCCCGCGAAGCGCCGACCGGCCCCCATCACAGCGCCCGCGAAGCGCGCCTCGGCCCTCCCCGCGCCGACCGAGCGGCACCCGCCTCTTGACACAGCCTCGCCGAGGCTCCATGGTTAGTTACAACCCCAACTAACCACTCAACCCAGCACCGAAGGAGCCCGCGTGGACGACTCCCGCCCGCTCTTCCTGCAGATCGCCGAGCAGATCGAGAACGACATCATCGACGGTGCGCTGCCGGAGGAGTCGCAGGTCCCGTCGACCAACGAGTTCGCCGCGTTCCACCGCATCAACCCGGCCACCGCCGGCAAGGGCGTGAACCTGCTCGTCGACGACGGGGTGCTCTACAAGAAGAGGGGGATCGGCATGTTCGTCGCCGAGGGGGCGCGCGACCGGCTGGTCGAGAAGCGCCGCACGCAGTTCCGCGACCAGTTCGTCGCTCCGCTGCTCGCCGAGGCCGCCAAGCTCGGCCTCAGCACCGAGCAGCTCGCCGACATGATCACAGAAGGGGGATCGCGATGAGCGCGGTCATCGAGGTCCACGACCTCACCAAGAACTACGGACGCATGCGCGCCATCGACGGCATCGGCTTCGCGCTGGAGGAGAACCGCATCCACGGCCTCCTCGGCCGCAACGGCGCGGGCAAGACGACGCTGATGTCGCTGCTCACCGGCCAGGAGTTCGCCAGCTCGGGCGAGATCCGCGTCTTCGGGCAGTCACCTGTGGAGAACGCCGCCGTCCTCTCCCGCACCTGCTTCATCAAGGAGAGCCAGAAGTACCCCGACGACTTCAAGGTGAAGCACGTCCTGCGCAGCGCTCCCTGGTTCTTCGACGGCTGGGACGAGGCGTTCGCCCGCGAGCTCGTCGAGGACTTCCGCCTCCCGGTCGACCGCAAGATCAAGAAGCTCTCCCGCGGACAGCTCTCGGCGATCGGAGTGATCGTCGGCCTGGCCTCCCGCGCCCCGCTCACGTTCTTCGACGAGCCGTACCTGGGGCTGGACGCCGTCGCCCGGCAGCTGTTCTACGACCGCCTCCTCCAGGACTTCGCCGAGCACCCGCGCACGGTCGTCCTCTCCACCCACCTCATCGACGAGGTCAGCAGTCTGCTCGAGCACGTCCTCGTCATCGATCAGGGCCGCCTCGTCGTCGACAGTGACGCGGAGGAGCTGCGGGGTGCTGCGGCAACGGTCATCGGACCCCGGCAGGCCGTCGAGTCGTTCACCGCCGGCCGCAAGGTCATCGCCCGCTCCGCTCTCGGCAGCCGCGCCTCGGCCACGCTCCCCCGGCTCGACGACGCGGGCCGCGCCTCCGCTGCCCGCCACGGGCTCGAGCTCGAGTCCGTCCCCCTCCAGCAGCTCGTCGTCCAGCTCACCACCGGGAAGGCCTCGGAATGACCGCCCTCACCGGCGCCCCCGCGCGCCACGACACCGCCGCCGGCCGCCTCGGCAGCATCGTCCGCCTGCACTTCGCTAACCCCGCCACCATCCTCTACACGCCGCTGATCATCACGGCCGTCATCCTGTCGGGCAACCTGGTCGTCTGGTGGCTGATCCTCCGCGGGCTCGACTCCGGCGAGCGCCTCGAGGCGCAGGAGGGGATGACCTACTCCGGCGCATCCTTCTTCCTCTTCGTCTACATGATGGTCGTGGCCGTCCAGTCGGTGAACGTCACCTTCGGCCTCGCCCTCGGCTACGGCGCCACCCGCCGCGACTTCTCCCTCGGCACGGCCCTCACCTTCGTCGCCCTCTCGGTCTTCTACACCGGCGTCTTCGTGGTCCTCGGGATCGTGGAGCGGGCGACCGACGGCTGGGGCTTCGGCGGCAGCTTCTTCCGCTCGATCTACTTCGGCGGGGACTCCGTGGGCGAGCAGGCCGTCGCGGTGCTCTGCGCCCTGCTCTTCTTCTTCTTCATCGGAGCGGCGACGGCGGCGGTCTACGTGCGCTGGCGCCAGCGCGGGATGCTGCTCTTCTTCGGGATCCTCGGCGCCCTCCTGCTGGCCGTGATCACCCTCCTCACGCTCACCGAGAACTGGCCCGCCGTCGGCTCCTTCTTCGGCAGCGTCGGATACGCGGGCGGCTACGCCCTCTCGCTCATCCCGACCGCGATCGCCGGAGTCGCGGGCTGGGCGATCCTCCGCCGCGCCACCCCGCGCAGCAGCTGACACCACCGCCACCGATCCGAGAGGACCGACCATGACCGCCCCCGCCCGCCACTCCGCCTCCCCGCGGAGGATCCTCTCCGTCCTGAGGCTCCACCTCGCCCACCCCGGGACGGTCCTCGGCTGGCCGCTGCTCGTCCTGCTCGCCGTCCTCGCCGGCAACCTCGTGATCTGGTGGCTCGTCCTCCGCGGGATCGGGGCCGAGCGGGGCGGCGGCGACTCGGGCATCCTCCTCGTGGGGCCGGGGATGCTGATCGTCGTCTTTCTCTTCATCGGCTCCATCCAGGCCACGACCGCCACCTTCGGGCTGGCGCTGAGCTACGGAGCGACCCGACGCGACCACGTCCTCGGCAGCGCTCTCGCCTTCGCGGCCCTGTCGGTGCTCTGGGCGGCGATCGTCGTGGCCCTCGGGGCGATCGAGGAGGCGACCGGGGGCTGGTGGCTGGGCGGCGCGCTCTTCCTCGCCTCTCCCCTCGACGGCCCGTGGCTCGAGCGCTTCGTCGTCCTGCTCTGCTCGCTCCTCGCCGCCTTCGCCCTCGGCGGAGCAGCGGGCGCGGTCTTCCTCCGCTGGCGGGAGCGCGGAGTGACGGCCTTCCTCCTCGCCCTCGGAGCGGTGGCACTCGCGGTGGTCGTCGTCGTCGCTCTCGCCGGGGGCCGGCCGGTCGTGGTGGACGTCCTCGAGAGCGCGGGCACCGCCGGAGCCGCCGCTCTGCTCCTCGTCCCCGCCGCGCTCCTGACGGCGGTGGGCTCGCTGGTC
This sequence comes from Rathayibacter sp. AY1A2, assembly GCF_002930935.1. NCBI lineage: Bacteria > Bacillati > Actinomycetota > Actinomycetes > Micrococcales > Microbacteriaceae > Rathayibacter > Rathayibacter sp. AY1A2. Next base: position 467,458 of record NZ_PSTP01000001.1, read on the forward strand.
CTCCGCCGGGCGACGCCGCGCGGCTGACCCCCTCCTGAGCCGGGCCTGCAAGGCCCTTCCGCCCCGGGCGTCCGGATGCCAGCGTGGGCACATGGCCGACTCCCCCGCTCCGTCTCTCCTGCCCGTCCCCGAGCACAGCTGGATCGCGCGACCCGCCGACGCCGAGCTGACCCAGGACACTCTCGACACGGTCGACGCCTGGTGGCGCGCCGCGAACTACCTCGCGGTCGGGCAGATCTACCTGCTCGCGAACCCGCTCCTGAAGACCCCGCTGAGCCGCGAGGACATCAAGCCCCGCCTGCTCGGCCACTGGGGCACCACCCCCGGCCTCAACCTGATCTACGCGCACCTGAACCGCGCGATCCGCGAGCGCCGCCAGCCGACCCTCTACATCACCGGTCCCGGCCACGGCGGACCGGGCATGGTCGCCAACGCCTACCTCGACGGCACCTACAGCGAGATCTACTCCCACATCGACGAGTCGGAGGAGGGGCTGCGCCGCCTCTTCCGCCAGTTCAGCTTCCCCGGGGGCATCCCCAGCCACGCCGCCCCGGAGACTCCGGGCAGCATCCACGAGGGCGGAGAGCTCGGGTACGCGCTGAGCCACGCGTACGGAGCGGCCTTCGACAACCCGGACCTCCTGGTCGCGGCGGTCGTCGGCGACGGCGAGGCCGAGACCGGCCCGCTCGCCACCAGCTGGCACTCCAACAAGTTCGTGAACCCGCTCACCGACGGCGTCGTCCTGCCGATCCTGCACCTCAACGGCTGGAAGATCGCGAACCCGACCGTCCTCGCCCGCATCCCGCAGGAGGAGCTCGACAGCCTCCTCCGCGGGTACGGCCACGAGCCGTTCCTCGTCGAGGGCGGCTTCGACGGCGAGGACCCGATGCGCGTGCACGAGCGGTTCGCCGACGTCCTGGACACGGTGCTCGACCGCATCGCGGCGATCAAGGAGCGCGCCGCCGCCGGCGACCTCTCACGCCCGGCCTGGCCGATGATCGTGCTGAAGACCCCGAAGGGCTGGACCTGTCCGACCGAGATCGACGGCGTCCAGGTGGAGGGCACCTACCGCTCGCACCAGGTCCCGCTGCCCAACGCGCGCGACACGGAGGCGCACACCCGGCTCCTCGAGGACTGGCTCCGCTCCTACCGGCCCGAGGAGCTCTTCACCGAGGAGGGCGGCGTGGTCGACCGCGTCCGCTCGCTGGCCCCCGAGGGCGAGTTGCGGATGAGCGCGACCCCGCACGCGAACGGCGGGCTGCTGCGGCAGACCCTCGACCTGCCCGACTTCCGCCGCTACGAGGTCGTCGTGGAGCAGCCGGGTGGCACCGTCGCGGAGGCGACGAAGGTGCTCGGCGAATGGCTCGCCGACGTCATCCGCGCCAACCCGACCAACTTCCGCCTCTTCGGGCCGGACGAGGTCGCGAGCAACCGGCTGCAGTCCGTCTACGCCGCCACCGACAAGCAGTGGGACGCCGAGCTCAGCCCCCTCGACGACCACCTGGCTCGCGCCGGGCGGGTCATGGAGGTGCTCTCGGAGCACCAGTGCCAGGGCTGGCTGGAGGGCTACCTGCTCACCGGCCGCCACGGGCTCTTCACCTGCTATGAGGCGTTCATCCACATCATCGACTCGATGTTCAACCAGCACGCGAAGTGGCTGGACGGCACCCGCGACATCGAGTGGCGCCGCCCGATCGCGAGCCTCAACTACCTGCTCTCGAGCCACGTCTGGCGCCAGGACCACAACGGCTTCAGCCACCAGGACCCGGGCTTCATCGACCACGTCGTCAACAAGAAGCCCGAGGTCGTGCGCGTCTACCTGCCCTTCGACGCGAACACGCTCCTCTCGACCTACGACCACTGCCTCCGGAGCGTGGACTACGTCAACGTGGTCGTCGCCGGCAAGCAGCCCTCGCCCCAGTGGCTCACGATGGCGGAGGCGGTCGCCCACTGCACGCGCGGACTCGGCATCCTGGAGTGGGCGAGCAGCGAGCGGCAGGGCGAGTCCCCGGACGTCGTGCTCGCCTGCGCGGGCGACGTGCCGACCCTCGAGACCCTCGCGGCGGTGAGCATCCTCCGCGAGACGCTGCCGGACCTCGCGATCCGCACGGTCAATGTGGTCGATCTGATGCGCCTGATGTCGGAGTCGGAGCACCCGCACGGCCTCTCCGACCGCGAGTTCGACGCCATCTTCACTCCCGACCGCCCGATCGTGTTCGCCTACCACGGCTATCCGTGGCTCATCCACCGCCTGACCTACAAGCGGACCGGCCACGGCAACCTGCACGTGCGCGGGTACAAGGAGAACGGCACCACCACCACTCCGTTCGACATGGTGATGCTCAACGACCTCGACCGCTACTCGCTGGTGATCGACGTCATCGACCGGACCCCCGGCCTCGGCGCCCGCGCCGCCGGTCTCCGCCAGGAGATGCAGGACGCCCGCATCCGCGCCCGCGCTTACACCCGCGAGCACGGCGAGGACATCCCCGAGGTCGCGAACTGGACCTGGGCCGGCGAGCGCTCCGGCAACGCCAGCGCCAACACCGGCAACGACAACGAGTAACGCTGGGCCGCACCCCACGCCCCTCTCCTGACGGGTCGCGGTCGTATCGCTGGCAAGGCGGAGGAGGAAGCGATACCGGCGGTATCGCGCCCGACGACAACGCCGCCAGCGGCGCGACCGCGGCCCGTCAGGCGCTGGCAAGGCGGAGGAGGGAGCGATACCGGCTATCGCGCCCGACGACAACGCCGCCAGCGGCGCGACCGCGGCCCGTCAGGCGGCGGGAGCCAGGTAGTCGTCCCAGTCGGGCTGCGTCCGCTCCGCGCCGCGCACGAGCCAGGAGCCGGCGCGCGGCATCCGGGGGACGGTGCGCAGACGCCATCCCATCTCGTGCGGGGTGCGGTCGCTCTTGACGTTGTTGCAGCGCTGGCAGCAGGCGACGAGGTTCTCCCACGTGTCCCGGCCCCCGCGCGACTTGGGCTGGATGTGGTCGATCGTCGCCGCGTGCTGACCGCAGTAGCCGCAGCGGTGGTTGTCCCGGCGGAGCACGCCCCGGCGCGACACCGGCACGCTCCGGCCGCTCGGGATGCGCACGTACCGGGTCAGCACGATCACCGAGGGCCGCACGTGGTCGCCGTGCGCGCTGTGCACCGGATTGCCCTCGTCCGCGGCGATCACGGTCGCCTTCTCCGTCATCAGCAGGACCAGGGCCCGCTTGAACGACACCACCGCGAGCGGCTCGTAGCCGGCGTTGAGAACCAGAGTGCGCATCAGTGACCTCCGTGCTGTCGCACGCCGTCGCGCGAAGGCACCGCGACCACGAGCAAGGGCGCCGTCGTGATGACGGCGCCCTGCGAGGCCGCGGCGGAGTGCCGCGCGATGACGTGGAGTCGTATCCGCGTGTCGGAGGAGTGCACCGCCGCGGTGAGGACCCGCGCGCGTATCGAATCGGCCGGCCGCACGCGCGAGCGCAGCCCCACGCTGTGGCGCCCGCTCCGCTCGGCCATCCCGGCACTCCGTCCCTCGACGAATCGATCCGCTCGCCACGCGAGCGGACTGGGGTTCAGGTTAACCCTTCACGCCCGGAACACCAGGGGTCGGTCCGGATTCGTCACGCGGCGTTCACACGGCGGGACGACGAGAGCCCGCCCCCTCCAGGAGGGGACGGGCTCTCGAGCGGATCGACCGGATCAGCCGTTGATGCGCACGATCCGGTAGTCGGAGGTCCACAGCGGCTGCACGCGGACGCTCGCGCCCTCGTACGGCGCGTGCAGGATGTTGCCGTTGCCCGCGTAGAAGCCGTCGTGGCCGTCCATGATGACGAGGTCGCCGGGCTGCGCGTCGGCGAGCGAGACGGGGGTGCCCATGGCGCCCTGGCCCGCGGCCGAGTGCGGCATCGAGATGCCGTACTGCGCGAAGACGTACATCACGAAGCCGGAGCAGTCGAAGCCGCTCGGGTCGGCTCCGCCGAAGACGTAGGGCACGCCCTGGTACTGCATCGCCGTGTCGAACACGGCCGAGAGGCTGTAGCTGGTGGTCGGGGCGGCGGCCGCGATCTCGCTGGCCGAGGCGCCGGAGTAGGAGTTGAACTCCTCGGCGGTCTCGGCGCGCGCCTCGGCGACGTCGCTCGTGTCGACGACGGGCTCGGCGACCACGACGGGCTCGGGCTCCGGTGCGGGCGGCGGGGGCGCCGCCTCGGCCGAGAAGCCGTCGCGGGCGATCGCGGCCTGCACCACTCCGCCGTCGACGGCGACGGTCTGCGCGGAGCCCTGACGGAGGAGGTCGGCCCGCGACGCCGCGAACAGGCCGTCGTCCTGGCTGCCCGGAGTGAAGGCGTAGGCGGGGAGCGCCATGGTCGCGACCAGCGCGCCGGCGAAGCCGACCATCGCGACCTTGCCGACGACACGGCCCCGGCGCTTGCGCGGGGTCCCGGCCGGCGACGGCACGAAGTCGGTGATGTCCGCGCGGCGGGCAGGAGCTGCGGGAACGGCGCGACGGGAGACGGGTGCGTCCCCGTGGATCCGGGCGCGGATGACCGGGGGCCGGTTCTCGAAGTTCGCGTCGCCGGAGCGGTCGGGGTGGTTGGAGCGGAACCGGTCGGGTGAGCCGGCGTCCTCGTTCGGGGTGAGGGGGTTCTGGGGCAAGGGGGAGATCCTCCGACGTCCCCTCAGCCCAGGCAGCTGTCCCGTCTCATGCACGAAGCATCGGTGTGCACAGGATCCGAGACGGGTGTGGGGGCGTCGGATCCCGCGCCCTGGGACCGAGGCTCGGCCGCAGGGCTCCACAGAGCGTAAGCGACCGTTACCGATTTGTCACCTTCTCGGCGGAAAGAGACCGCTCTCCCGTTCGCCTCCGGTCACCGGATGCGGTAAGGGCCCGTACGGGCCGCTCCCAGGGAGACGCGGGTCAGACGACGAGGAAGATGTGCGCCGCGACCTCGTTCGGCAGCTCGATGCCCGCCTCGGCTCCGTCGATGCGCGCGAGCACGTAGCCGTTGAGGGCCGAGAACTCGCCCTCGGCACCGGGGACGACCCCGGCCTGCTTGAGCTGGAGGAGGAGCTCCGGATCGACCTGCGCCGGCTCGCCGAGGCGCCGGACGACGCCGCGGCGGGGCTCGCTCGACCCGGCGACGAAGCGCGGCAGGCTGATGACGCCGTCGGCGAAGCGGGAGGCGGGGGTGTCGCCGAGCTCGTCCAGGCCCGGGATCGGGTTGCCGTAGGGCGACTCCGTCGGGTGGTCGAGCATCTCGAGGAGACGGCGCTCGACCTGCTCGCTCATCACGTGCTCCCAGCGGCAGGCCTCCTCGTGCACGAACTCCCAGTCGAGCTTGATGACGTCGTGGAGGAGCCGCTCGGCGAGGCGGTGCTTGCGCATGACGTGGATCGCCTTGCGGCGGCCGTCCGAGGTGAGCTCGAGGTGGCGGTCGCCCGAGACGACGACGAGGCCGTCGCGCTCCATGCGACCGACGGTCTGCGACACGGTCGGCCCGGAGTGGCTGAGCCGCTCCGAGATGCGCGCGCGCAGCGGGATGATGTTCTCCTCCTCGAGCTCGAGGATGGTGCGCAGGTACATCTCGGTGGTGTCGATCAGATCCGTCATCTCAGCCTTCCCGTCTCGGCGCGCTCCACCCTAGTGGTCGCCACGACGCAGCATCGGCGCTGCGGCGCGACGCAGGCCTCCGTCGCTCGGAGGAGGGGTGCGGGCCGGGAACCCTAGTATTAACGCATGCCGGACCTCACCATTCCTCGCGAGCTTCTCCCCCACGACGGACGGTTCGGCTGCGGCCCGTCCAAGGTGCGGCACGACCAGCTCGCCCACCTCGCGACGCAGGGCGCGCACCTCCTCGGGACCTCGCACCGCCAGGCGCCCGTCAAGGACCTCGTCGGGCGCGTGCGCGAGCACCTCGCCACGCTGTTCCGCATCCCCGACGGCTACGAGGTCCTGTTGGGCAACGGCGGCTCGACCGCCTTCTGGGACGCCGCGGCCTTCTCCCTCATCGAGCGCCGCGCCGAGAACCTCACGTTCGGCGAGTTCGGCCAGAAGTTCGCGGCCGCCGCCTCCGCGCCGTTCCTCGAGCCGGCCCACGTCGTCTCCGCCCCCGCGGGGTCCCGGAGCGAGGTCGAGATCGTCGAGGGGATCGACGTGTACGCGTGGCCCCACAACGAGACGAGCACCGGAGTGATGGCCCCGGTCCGCCGGGTCCGCGGCGACGAGGGCGCGCTCACCGTCATCGACGCCACCAGCGCGGCGGGCGGCATCGACGTCGACATCGCCGAGGCCGACGTCTACTACTTCGCCCCGCAGAAGAACTTCGCCTCCGACGGCGGACTCTGGTTCGGCCTCTTCTCCCCCGCCGCGATCGAGCGGATCGAGCGCATCGCGGCGAGCGGCCGCTACATCCCCGAGTTCCTCAGCCTCAAGAACGCCGTCGACAACTCGCGCCTGAACCAGACGCTGAACACTCCGGCGCTCTCGACCCTCCTGCTGATGGAGTCGCAGCTCGAGTGGATGAACGCCTCGGGCGGCCTGGCCTGGGCGTCGGCGCGCACGGCCGAGTCCTCCTCCGCGATCTACGACTGGGCCGAGGCCTCGAGCCTCGCCACCCCGTTCGTCGAGGTGCCCGAGCACCGCTCCCAGGTCGTCGCGACCGTCGACTTCGACGCCTCCGTCGATGCCGCTCTCGTCGCGAAGATCCTCCGCGCGAACGGGATCGTCGACACGGAGCCGTACCGCAAGCTCGGCCGCAACCAGCTGCGCGTGGCGACGTTCGTCGCGATCGAGCCGGACGACGTCCGCTCGCTGCTCGGCTGCATCGACCACGTCCTCGAGCGCCTGGCGGTCTGAGGCACGCCATGCGGCTGTGGCTGCGCGAGGAGGAGCGGCGGCCCGCGCCGCCGCCCTACGCGAGCGACGACGCGACGGCTCTGCTGGTCGGGTGCGCCGTCTGGGCGGTCGCCCTCGTGGCCGCGCTCGTGGCTGCGGCCGTCGGAGCCGTCGTCGAGCCGGTCGTCCTGTCGACCGTCGTGATCGGACTGGTCCTCGGCACGATCGGGCTGTTCTACAGCCGCAACCGCCGCTAGACCGCGTCGGTCTCCATCCGGAGCCCGGTGCCGTCGGCCTCGGGCTCGAGACGGACGCGCAGGCCGGTGAACTCGCCGAGGCGCTCGACGTGGGTGCCGCCGCACGCGATCGCGGCGTCCCCCGAGGGGAGGGTGCAGCGCCATGTCCGCCGCGTGCTGAGGAGGTCGTCGTCGCGCTCGATGCGCACCTCCGCGTCCGAGGCGATCCACTCGGCGAGGAGGGCGTTCACCCGCTCCTGCACCTCGACGATCTCCGCCAGCAGGCGGGCGGTGTCCATCCCGCTGCGTCGAAGGGACTTGCCGAGGCGGTAGACGTCGGTGGAGCCGGACTCGCGGATCCGCGAGGTCTGGATCGCGGCCTGGTCGAAGTCCGGGTTGCCCAGGGCGTCGGTGCGCGCCGGCTTCGACCAGAACGAGGCCAGAGCAGCGTTGAGGGCGAGGGAGGCGAGGTGGCAGGCGGTGTGCCCGCGGGAGAGCTCGTGCCGGTGCTCCGCGTCGACCTCGACGTCGACCTCGTCGTCCACGTGGAGTGAGGAGGCGTCGTCGACGATGTGGACGACGACGAAGCTCCACTCCGGAGTACCGAGCCGCGCCGGGAGCCGCTCGCCGACGTGCAGCTCGCCGCCCTGCCACGCCCCGATGAGGCAGTCGATGAGGGGAAGCCGCTCCCCCGCCACGACCAGCGCACCGCGGTCGGGCCCCTGGTCGGGCCAGGTCGGGTCGACGGGGTGAGCGGCGGTCGCATCGAGGACAACCGCCCAGCGGCCGTCCTGCAGCCGGCCCACGTGCTGCACGCGCCCGGAGGAGCGCACGGCGCCGTCGGGATAGGCGATGCGGGTGTCGGAGTCGATGCTCATCGGGCGGCGCCGGACCGGATCAGCGGCGACGGCGACGGCGACGGGTGGTCGGGGCGGGAGCGGGTTCGGGCTCGACGTCGTCGGAGTCCTCGTCGTCCGAGTCGTCGTCGTCGGAATCGTCCTCCGAGTCGTCGTCGTCATCCGAGTCGTCGTCGTCGCCCGCGTCCTCGTCCTCGTCGGAGTCGTCGTCCGACTCGTCGTCGAGGTCGTCTTCCTCGGCGTCCTCGAGCTCGTCGTCGTCCGCGTCCTCGACCTCCTCGCCGAGCGCGTCCTGCGCGGTCTGGTAATCGGCCAGACGCACGGACCACGGCACCCAGTCCGGAGCGAGGACCGCGCCCTCACCCGGCAGCAGCTCGACCTCCAGGACGTTCACGTCCTCGTTCTCGTCGATCCGGGAGAGCGTCGCCGTCCACAGCCAACCCGGGTACCCGCGCATGAGGTTCGCGAACTGCAGCGACACGACGTGCTCGCCCTGCGCCAGAGTCGTGACCAGCTCGCCGATCGTCCCCTCGGGGGCGATCTCGGCGAGCGCGGCGCGAGCGACATCGAGAGACCCCGCGAGCACGGCGTCCGCCTCGTAGACGGGCTCGGGAGCCTCGTCCGCGGCGGCCTCGTCCGCCTCCCCCGGGGAAGCGTCGTCGTCGGCCTCGGAACGGTCGTCGGCGACGGGGCCGGAATCCTCAGCAGAAGTCGCATCCTCAGCAGGAGCCCCGTCCTCAGCAGGAGCCGCATCCTCAGCAGGAGCCGAGTCGTCAGCAGGAGCCATGTCCTGAGCAGGAGCCGAGCCCTCAGGTGTTCCCGCGTCGTCAGCAGGAACCGCGTCGTCAGCAGGAACCGCATCGTCAGCAAGCGCCGCGTCCTCAGCAGGAGTCGGCACTGCAGCAGAAGCCGTGTCCGCGCCGGGAGCCCCCGCCTCAGCGGCGACATCGTCGGCCGGAGGAGTCTCCTCCGCAGAGGCGGAGTCCTCGCCAGGAGCCTCGGGTACAGGGAGGGCGGCGTCGCTCTCACCCTCGCCGGAGGGAGCCTCGTCGACAGGAGCCGCCTGGTCAGCGTCGGTCTCCTCGTCGGCTCCGCGCGCGTCCTCAGCGGAGGAGTCAGAATCGGCGGGAGTCGCGTCGGGCTCGGCGCCGGAGACGCCCTCTCCCGAGGACTGCTTAACGCGAGCGTCCTCCGTGGTCGGAGCGGCGACGGTCTCCTCGACCGGGCCCTGCTCGTCGGTCGTGCCGTCGGCGTCAGGCATCCAGCTCGTCCGCAACCCGGCGCAGGAGCGCCGCGATCGTGCGCCCGTGCGCCTTGTCGGGGTAGCGGCCGCGCTTGAGCCCGGCGCCGATCCCGTCGAGCAGCTTGACCGTGTCCTCCACGATCACGGACATGTCGTCCGCGGACTTCCGGTTGAGCTTCACCAGGCTCGGCGGAGCGTCGAGGACGCGCGCCGAGAGCGCCTGCGCCCCGCGCTTGCCGTCCGCGATGCCGAACTCGAGGCGGGTGCCGGCCTTGACCGCGGTCCCGGAGGGCAGCGCGGAAGCGTGCAGGAAGACCTCCTGGCCGTCATCAGTGCTGATGAAGCCGAAGCCCTTCTCCTCGTCGTAGAACTTGACCTTGCCGGTAGGCATGCAGACCCCTCCTGGAAATGAAGCAGCCATCAGTTTAGTCGACCGGGCCCGCCCTATCCTTGACGGGTGAAGCCACAGGAGCCGGCGGGCGTCGGACGCGCGGAGCGCACGCTCGCCTACATGTTCATCGCGATCATCGTCGTGACGGTCCTCGCGTTCCTCGCGATCCTGGTCGCCCCCGCGCTCGGGATCCGCGAGTACGCCGGCCCGTTCTGGCAGTTCGTCTTCGCCGTGCCGCTGGTGGGCCTGCCCATCGCGTTCCTCATGATGATCGCGATGCTCATCGCGGGGGTCCGGCGCCGCCGCGCGCAGTCCTGATCGGACGCGCGCTCCTCCCGCCGCACCGCCTCCGATCCGGCGTTCCCCGCCGCCGAGCCGGCACCGAGCGCCCGGACAACCGACTCCCAGACTCCGTACAGCCGACGGCCAGATACTGTCCTGCATGGACGGACCCCGCATTCTCATCGTCGACGACGAGCCCAACATCAGAGACCTGCTCACCACGAGCCTCCGCTTCGCCGGCTTCGCCGTGCGTGCGGTCGGCAACGGGGCCCAGGCGATCTCGGCGGTCCTCGAGGAGGAGCCGGACCTGATCATCCTCGACGTGATGCTCCCGGACATGAACGGATTCGGCGTGACCAAGCGCCTCCGCTCGGCCGGATACACCTCCCCCATCCTCTTCCTCACGGCGAAGGACGACACCGAGGACAAGATCACGGGCCTCACCGTCGGCGGTGACGACTACGTCACGAAGCCGTTCAGCCTCGACGAGATCGTCGCGCGCATCAAGGCGATCCTCCGCCGCACCATGCACGCCGAGGAGGACGCGGTCATCCGGGCCGGCGAGCTGACGATGGACCAGGACACGCACGAGGTCCTCGTCGGCGACGAGCCGGTGGAGCTCAGCCCCACCGAGTTCAAGCTGCTCCGCTACCTGATGCTCAACCCGAACCGGGTGCTCAGCAAGGCGCAGATCCTCGACCACGTGTGGGAGTACGACTTCAACGGCGATGCGGGCATCGTCGAGTCCTACATCTCGTACCTGCGACGTAAGCTCGACACGCATTCGGAGGAATCGCTCATCCAGACCAAGCGAGGATTCGGATACATGCTGAAGGTCGCGAAGGCCTAGCCTCCGCCACCTCGGCGCCACCTCCCGCCGGAGGCGCGGCGCCCGCCGATCCCGAGGGAGTTCCACCGCCATGCACCAGGGTCTGGCCGAGCGGTGGAACTCCATCTCGTTGCGCACCAAGATCACCGCGGTCACGGTCCTCCTGCTCACGCTGGGACTCCTCGTCTCCGGGATCGGGACGATGACGATGCTGAAGCCGCAGCTCGTCGCCCAGCTCGACGCGCAGCTGGCCGACCAGGTCCAGCGGACGGCGAGCGACCTCTCCGTCAACGACCTCGCCGCGATCGACGAGTCCAAGGCCGATTTCGGCGCCGTCTACGACCAGTACGGCACGCTCGACAACACGAACGCGTCCGGCGCGGCCGACCCCGCCTTCCCGCAGACCTTCACCCTCGAGCGGGCGCTGCAGGGCGGCGACAAGCCGATGGAGATCTGGAGCTCGAACGGCAAGGTCGAGTACCACGTCATGTCGACGGTGTTCACGAGGGGCACCGAGTACCAGACGCTCCTGCTCGCGGTGTCGACCCGCAGCGTCGACGTCATCATGACGACGTACCTCACGATCTTCCTGGGCTTCGGAGTCGCGATCGTCGTGATCGGCGCACTCCTCACCCGCCTGCTGGTCACCACCACCTTCGCCCCGCTGCGCGAGGTCGAGCAGACCGCTGCCGCCATCGCGGACGGCGACTTCAGCCAGCGTCTGGACGGCACGACGCCCAACACCGAGGTCGGGCGCCTCAACCGCTCCCTGAACGCGATGCTCGGGCGGATCGACTCCGCCTTCCGCGACCGCGCCCGCACGATCGACCAGATGCGCCGCTTCGTCGGCGACGCCAGCCACGAGCTGCGCACGCCGCTGGTCTCCGTCCGCGGCTACGCCGAGCTGTATCGGATGGGCGCTCTGCAGACGCCCGAGGCCGTCGGCCAGGCGATGGAGCGCATCGAGAAGGAGGCGATCCGGATGGGCGGCCTGGTCGAGGACCTCCTCGAACTCGCCCGCCTCGACGAGACGAAGCCTCTCGCACTCGCGCCCGTCGATCTGATGCCGCTCGCCCGCGACGCCGCGATGGACGCGATGGCCTCCTGGCCCGACCGCGACTTCGGCGTCGAGACCCGCGACGACACCCCCGTGGAGACGCCCGCGCTCGAGCCCGACGAGGCCGGCGCCTCCGCCACGCAGACCATGGAGCTGACGAACCCCGGGCTCACCGGCCCGATCGCCGCGGCAGGAGCGAGGCTCGCCCGATTCCGCCGGCGTCCGCGCCGGGTCAACGCCGAGGAGATCGCCGCCGGCACCGCCACCGCCCCCGAGGAGCCGGGCGTGCCGGCGATGGTGATGGCGGAGGAGAACAAGATCCGCCAGGTCCTGACGAACCTGATCGGCAACGCCGTCCGCTATACGCCCGAGGACACTCCGATCGAGATCGGCGTCGCCGTCGACCGCTCCCGCCGCCTCGCCCTGCTGGAGGTCATCGACCACGGCGAGGGCATCCCGCCGCAGATCCGCGAGAAGATCTTCCAGCGCTTCTGGCGCGCGGACACGTCGCGGACCCGCGAGACCGGCGGCAGCGGCCTCGGACTGGCGATCGTGTCCTCGATCGTCGCCGCGCACAAGGGCCGCGTGGACGTCGTCGAGACGCCGGGCGGAGGCGCGACCTTCCGCGTCGCGCTGCCGTTGCTCACGGTCGGCCAGAACGGCGAGACCTCCCCCGCCTCGGTCTGATCCGCACCGCGGTCCGTCCCTCCTCGGGGGCCCCTTCGGTCCGGGCTCTCCCGTCGACGTCCGCGAGCGGCACGGATCGATCGGCCCGGGGCGACCGTGACCTCGCGCACCCGGCGCTCATGGCCGCGCGCAGCTCACTCTCTCCTCTTGGGGACCACCGGGCGGCGAGCCCGCCCGGACCGCTGGAAATGAGGCCCGACGCTCGACGGATGCCGCGTCGCCGGATCCTGCGGAGTCGCCGTCCGCATCCGTTCCGCCGAAGACATCTCCGCCCTGACCCCGGACGTCGCGACCCGCACCGGCGCCTTCCGCGCGCTTCTGGTGCCGGTGTCCGCTGAGGAGACCGAGGTGGCGCGGAGGGCGGTGCCACCGCAGGAGGACCGCCGTTGTGGTCGCGGAGCGGATTCAGAACCACCTGCCGGTTCGGTCGCCTGCTGCTCGCTCAGATGCCTCCGGAAACGCCGAAGGCGGCTCCCCCGGAGGGGAACCGCCTTCTGCGTGGTGGGGGGACGGACTAGAAGTCCATGCCTCCGGTGGGGTCGCCGCCCGCGGCGACCGGGTTCTTCTCGGGCTTGTCGGCGACGACGGCCTCCGTGGTGAGGAAGAGACCGGCGATCGACGCCGCGTTCTGCAGAGCGGAGCGCGTGACCTTGACCGGGTCGATGATGCCCGCGGCGATGAGGTCGACGTACTCGCCGGTCGCGGCGTTGAGGCCGTGTCCGGTGGGCAGCTCGCGGACCTTCGCAGCGACGACGCCGGGCTCCATGCCCGCGTTGAGGGCGATCTGCTTGAGCGGGGCGTCGATGGCGACCTTGACGATGTTCGCGCCGGTCGCCTCGTCTCCGACGAGCTCGAGCTTCTCGAAGGCGAGCTTGCCGGCCTGGATGAGGGCGACGCCACCACCGGCGACGATGCCCTCCTCGACGGCGGCCTTCGCGTTGCGGACGGCGTCCTCGATGCGGTGCTTGCGTTCCTTGAGCTCGACCTCGGTCGCCGCTCCGGCCTTGATGACCGCGACGCCGCCGGCGAGCTTCGCGAGGCGCTCCTGGAGCTTCTCGCGGTCGTAGTCGCTGTCGGTGTTCTCGATCTCGCCGCGGATCTGCGCGACGCGGCCGGCGATGGCCTCGGCGTCGCCGGCACCCTCGACGATCGTGGTCTCGTCCTTGGTGATGACGACCTTGCGGGCCGAGCCGAGCAGGTCGAGGGTGACGTTCTCGAGCTTGAGGCCGACCTCCTCGGAGATGACCTGGCCGCCGGTGAGGATCGCGATGTCCTGGAGCTGCGCCTTGCGACGGTCGCCGAAGCCGGGGGCCTTGACGGCGACCGACTTGAAGATGCCGCGGATCTTGTTGACGACCAGGGTCGCCAGCGCCTCGCCGTCGACGTCCTCGGCGATGATCAGCAGCTGCTTGCCCGCCTGGATCACCTTGTCGACGACCGGGAGCAGGTCCTTGATGTTCGAGACCTTGGAGTTGACGATGAGGATGTAGGGGTCCTCGAACACCGCCTCCTGGCGGTCGGGGTCGGTCACGAAGTACTGCGACAGGTAGCCCTTGTCGAAGCGCATGCCCTCGGTGAGCTCGAGCTCGGTGCCGAAGGTGTTCGACTCCTCGACGGTGACGACTCCCTCCTTGCCGACCTTGTCGATCGCCTCGGCGATGATCGCGCCGATCTCGGGGTCCGCGGCGGAGATGGAGGCGGTCGCCGCGATCTCCTCCTTGGTCTCGATCGCCTTCGCGCCGGCGATGAGCTCGGCGGTGACGGCCTTGACGGCCTTCTCGATGCCCTTCTTGAGGCTGATCGGGTCGGCGCCGGCCGCGACGTTGCGCAGGCCCTCGCGGACGAGCGCCTGAGCGAGGACGGTCGCGGTGGTGGTTCCGTCGCCGGCGACGTCGTCGGTCTTCTTGGCGACCTCCTTGACGAGCTCGGCGCCGATCTTCTCGTACGGCTCGTCGAGCTCGATCTCCTTGGCGATGGAGACGCCGTCGTTCGTGATGGTGGGAGCGCCCCACTTCTTCTCGAGGACGACGTTGCGGCCGCGCGGGCCGAGGGTCACCTTGACCGCGTCGGCCAGAGTGTTGAGTCCACGCTCGAGGCCGCGGCGGGCTTCTTCGTCAAAAGCAATGATCTTGGCCATGTGTGTTTCTCGTCCCTCCCGGACGTCGTGAAATGTCTGTGCTGGCACTCGACCGGAGCGAGTGCCAAGGTCGATTCTGGCACTCGCGGTGGACGAGTGCAAGCGATGGGCACGCGCTCCGACACGAAGGAGCCGCCGCCCGCACGAGGCGGACGACGGCTCCCGGGAGGCTCGGCGGTCAGGCCGGGCGGACCGATTCGGCCTGGGGGCCCTTCGACCCCGTGCCGACCTCGAACGCGACCTGCTGCCCCTCCTCGAGGACCTTGTACCCCGACATGTCGATCGCGGAGTAGTGGACGAAGACGTCCTGTCCGCCGCCGTCGACCGTGATGAAGCCGTAGCCCTTCTCAGCGTTGAACCACTTGACGGTTCCGTTCGCCATCTCTGTACTCCCCAGTGCTGTGATGCCCGCGGCACGAGCGATGTGCTGGTGCCTGGTCAGGAATACTAATCCGGCTATCGGCCCCGGGAGGGGCTGGAAAGGGCCTCGCGGGGAAGAGTTGCCCGGGATTCAACACGGAGGAAACGTGCCCGTAACAGAGGGCCCCGATCAGCCCTGCTCGGACGCGTAATCGGCCCCCAGGACCACGACGACGGAGCCCGTCTCGACGAAGTCCTGCGAGAACAGGACGGTCCCCGTTCCGAGCGAGTCGACGAGACCGAGGGCCGCTCCCTCGAGCGCCGGGTCGGTGAAGTAGACGGTCGTGGCGGCGATGTCCTCGGTGTTCGCGTTCGCGACGGTCGGGACGCTCCAGCCGGCCGTCGTCAGGGCGTCGCCGGCGCTGGCGGCGAGTCCGACGGTGGCGGTGCCGTTGAGGACGGCGACGGCGAGCTCGGGATCGAGCGTCGCGGCAGCGGTCGGAGTCGCCTCCGCGGTCGCGGTGGGCGGAGTGAACACGTCCGTGAACTGCACCCGGTCGTCGATGACCAGCAGCCCGATGAAGCCGAGCAGGACGATGACTCCGGTGGCGAGCGCGGCCCAGGCGAGCGCGACGGCCCGGGCGTGAGGGGCCGGCGGTCGGCGGTGGGCGCCGACGCGCGCCTCCGTCGCCGGGACCTCGTCGAAGCGGTCTCTCGGGTGCGTGTTCGACATCGGGGGTACGGCCGGCCTTCCGTTGGTGGACTCGAGCAGCTCGTCTACTCGAGGCGCCCGAGGCGTCGCGAGGCGCGGGCGCCGGCGCGCTGGTCGCGGATGCGCTGCAGCCGCGTGACGAGCATCGGGTCGTGCGCGAGGGCGGCCGGAGAGGCGAGCACCGCGCTGAGCACCTGATAGTAGCGGGCGGCCGACATCCCGAACTGGGAGCGGATCGCGTCGTCCTTGTCCCCGGTGCGGGCCGTCCACTCGCGCTCGAAGGCGAGCACCCGCAGCTCGCGCTCGGACAGACCGGTGCCCGGTCTCGGGTCCGTCGTCCTGCTCATCCCTCCAGGGTAGGCAGGCCCACGGCCGCCGCCGGGGAGGCGCTCCGAACACCTCGTGACCGTGTCGCGGCATGGAGGCGGGGAGTCTCCTCCACAGCCCGCGGAGGCGGAATGGAGCCGTCGCCCCGGGGGTTGGACCAGGTGGAGGGGCGCGACCGCCCCCGTACACTGACGAGGATTCCGAGGGAGACCCATGTCGTCGTATTCCGTGAACAAGTCCGACGCCGAGTGGCGCGAGGAGCTCGACCGCGACCAGTACGCGGTCCTGCGCGAAGCGGCCACCGAGCGCCCGTGGACCGGCGAGCTGCTCGACGAGCACCGCTCCGGCCTCTACACCTGTGCCGCCTGCAGCGCCGAGCTCTTCAAGAGCGGCACCAAGTTCGACTCCGGCTGCGGCTGGCCGAGCTTCTACGAGTCCGTGAACCCGGACGCGGTCCAGCTGATCGAGGACAGCACCCTCGGCATGGTCCGCACCGAGGTCCGCTGCGCGAACTGCGGATCCCACCTGGGACACGTCTTCCCCGACGGCTTCGGCACGCCCACCGGCGACCGCTACTGCATGAACTCGATCGCCCTGAACTTCCAGGCCGAGGGCGAGTGACCGTGTCCTCCTCCCCCGTGCTCGAGGCCGTCCTCGCGCGCCGATCGCGCTCGAAGGTGACGCCGGAGGCTCCGGGGCACGACGAGATCGCGGCGTTCGTCTCGGCGGCGTCGCGTCTCGCCGATCACAGCTCGCTGCGCCCGTGGCGGGTCATCGAGATCCGCGGCGCCGCCCGCGACCGGGTCGGCCGCAGCTTCGCGGTCGCCTCAGGGGCGAAGAAGGACCCGCGGAAGTACATCGAGAAGACGCACCGCGCCTCCCTGCTGCTGGCCGTCGTGGTGAGCGTCAAGAAGTCGAAGGTGCCGGCCTGGGAGCAGGAGGCCGTCGCCTCGGGCGTCGCCCACCTCCTGAGCCTGCTGCTCGACGAGGCGGGCTGGGGTGTCTTCTGGCGCACCGGCTCCTACACGCGCGACAAGGCCGTGCGGAAGGCGCATCGCCTCGAGAAGGGCGAGGAGCTGCTCGGCTGGCTCTACGTCGGCCGTCCCGACGGGAAGATCGGCGGCCCCAAGCGTCCCGCTCCCGCAGAGCGGCACCTCAGCATCCTCGAACCGTGAGACGCGGCGGGCCCCGATCCGGGCGGATCCGGGGCCCGCGATAGGGTGGCCGGGCGCGCGAGCGCACCTGCCGACGTGGCGCAATTGGTAGCGCACCCGACTTGTAATCGGGCGGTTACGGGTTCAAGTCCCGTCGTCGGCTCAGGAGAGAAGAAGGCCCCGACCGCTGTGTGCGGTCGGGGCCTTCTGTATGCGCGGGGCTCGTGCGCGTCCGGGGCTCAGCCGGCGGCGGCCGGAGTCGGCTCGGAGGAGGCCGGAGCCTCGGTGGAGACCGGGGCGTCGCCGGGAGCCGGGGTCTCGGTCGACGCGGGCGTCTCGGTCGACGCGGGGGCCTCGGTCGACGCGGGGGCCTCGGTCGAGGCGGGCGTGTCGCTCGGCGCCGGGGTCTCGGAGGAGGTGGGCGCGGGAGTCGCCGACGAGTAGGAGTCGGCGGCGGCCGAGAGCACGAAGGAGCTGAAGGCGTCCGGGTCGGTCAGCGAGCCCGAGTACGCCTCGCCGTTGACCAGGACGGTCGGGGTGCCCGTGACAGCGGGCACGTCCGTGCCGGGCAGCGGACCCGAGGTGGCGCGCTCGGTCGCGGCGCGGACCCAGCTCACGAAGCTCTGGTCGTCGATGCAGGTGTTCACGGCCGCCGTGTCCTCGACGCCGGCCTGCGAGGCGTAGTCCTTCAGCTGGTCGTCCGAGAGTCCGTCGGTCCCCTCCGCCGGCTGGTTGGCGAACAGCAGGGAGTTGAAGTCGAAGAACGAGTCGGGCGAGCGGTCCGCGACGCACGCGGCGGCGTTGGCCGAGCGCTCCGAGTACTTGGTGCCGTTGGAGCGGGTCGTGAGGATGGCGATCGGGTGGATCTCGACCGTCGCGGCACCGCTGGTCACCCACTCCTTGATCTGGTCGCCGTTGGTCTTCTCGAACTGGCCGCAGTAGGGGCAGAGGTAGTCGAGGTAGACCCGGATGTCGACCGTGCCGGCCGAGGTGTCGAGCGCGCTGGGGGTGGGCGTCCCGTCGGCGGCGACGGCGCCGCTCGTCTGCGCGACCATGTTCTCGCCGATGACGACACCGTCGCTCGCCATGTTCGCCGGGCCCGGACCCGCGGGGCGGATGCTCGAGGTGACGGCGAAGACCACGATCACGACGACCGCGATCACGACGGCGGCGAGCCCGCCCTGCAGGGCGAAGCGGCTCACGCGGTCGCGGCGCTTCTGCTGCTCGCGCAGGCGGCGCGCCTTCTCTCGGGCGGCCTCTCGTCGCTGGTTCTTCGAGAGACGGTCGTTGGCTCCGCCGGTGGTCATGACAAGAACGCTCCGAATGAGAGAGGGGGAAGAAGGGGGTCGCCGGGCGCGACTCGCCGGAATCCTACGCGCGAGCCCTGGGAAACCTCCAAACGACGGATACGCGGTGCCCGACCGACGACTGTCGGCCCCGTGGCATACTGTGACGGTTGGTCGGAGTCGCCCACGCGATGATGACCATCACTTCCATTCACTCGGATCGTCCGGCACGTACCTGCCGGTGAAGGAGCAAGAACAATGGCGTCCGTAACTTTCGACCACGCGTCCCGCGTCTACCCCGGGGCCACTCGCGCCTCCGTCGACAAGCTCAACCTCGAGGTGGGCGACGGCGAGTTCCTCGTCCTCGTCGGCCCCTCCGGCTGCGGCAAGTCCACCTCCCTGCGCATGCTCGCCGGCCTCGAAGAGGTCAACGAGGGCCGCATCCTCATCGGCGACCGCAACGTCACGGACGTTCCGCCGAAGGACCGCGACATCGCGATGGTCTTCCAGAACTACGCGCTGTACCCGCACATGTCGGTCGCCGAGAACATGGGCTTCGCGCTCAAGATCGCCGGCGTCAACAAGGACGAGCGCGCCGCGCGGGTCCTCGAGGCCGCGAAGATGCTCGACCTCGAGCCCTACCTGAACCGCAAGCCGAAGGCGCTCTCCGGTGGCCAGCGCCAGCGCGTCGCGATGGGCCGCGCCATCGTCCGCAAGCCGCAGGTCTTCCTCATGGACGAGCCGCTGTCGAACCTCGACGCCAAGCTCCGCGTGTCCACCCGCACCCAGATCGGCACGCTGCAGCGCCGCCTGGGCATCACCACGGTCTACGTCACCCACGACCAGACCGAGGCGCTCACCATGGGCGACCGCATCGCGGTCCTCAAGGACGGCCTCCTCCAGCAGGTCGGCTCGCCCCGCGACCTGTACGAGAACCCGAACAACGTCTTCGTGGCCGGCTTCATCGGTTCGCCCGCGATGAACCTGTTCCACGCGGACGTCACCGACGGCGGCGTCAAGTTCGGCGACACCGTCCTCCCGATCGCCCGCGAGGCGCTCGCGAAGACGAGCCAGAAGGTCGTCACGCTGGGCGTGCGCCCCGAGGACGTCACCGTCTCGACCCAGCCCGGCGGACTGCCGATCGAGGTCGACCTCATCGAGGAGCTCGGCTCGGACGGCTACCTCTACGGCCACACCGAGGTCGAGGGCCGCCGCACCGACATCGTCGCGCGCGTCGACGGCCGCGTGCACCCGACCGCGGGCGACCGCGTGTACGTGACCGCGAACCACCGCGTGCACATCTTCGACGCGGAGTCGGGCGAGCGCCTCTCCTGAGCCTCCTCCTGCACCGCACGCTGCCGCCGTCCCCTCCAGGGCGGCGGCAGCGTCGTCTGCGGCTCCCCCACCGTCCGACACGCGACACGAACGGCGCACCATGTCCGGCTCCCTGAACATCACCTCGGCCACCGTCGACCCGGCCCTGCTCGACCTGCCGTGGAACCTGCGGCTCGACGACTGGCCCGACGAGTACATCGCCGCCCTGCCGAAGGGCATCTCGCGGCACACGGTCCGCTTCGCCCACCTCTCCGGACACGTCGTCGCCGTCAAGGAGACGACCGCCGAGATGTCGCGGCGCGAGTACGAGATGCTGAAGACGCTGCAGCGCCTCGACGTGCCGTGCGTGGTTCCGGGCGCGGTGATCACGAACCGCACCGACGACGAGGGCGAGGCCCTGCCCGCCGTGCTCGTCACCCGTCACCTCAAGTTCTCGCTCCCCTACCGGGCGCTCTTCTCGCAGACGCTGCGGCCGGACACGGCGACCCGCCTGGTCGACGCGCTTGCGCTCCTCCTGGTCCGCCTGCACGTGATCGGCTTCTTCTGGGGCGACGTGTCCCTTTCGAACACCCTCTTCCGGCGCGATGCCGGCGCCTTTGCCGCCTACCTGGTCGATGCGGAGACCGGGCAACTCTACTCGGGCGGCCTCTCGAACGGCCAGCGCGAGAACGATCTGGAGATCGCCCGCGTCAACATCGCCGGCGAGCTGCTCGACCTCGAGGCCGGCGGTCGCGTCGACGACGACCTCGATCCGATCACGGTCTCCGACGGCATCGTCGCGGCGTACCGCAGCCTCTGGAAGGAGCTGACCGGTGCCGAGTCGTTCGCGACGTCGGAGCGCTGGCGGATCAACGACCGCGTGAACCGGCTGAACGAGCTGGGCTTCGACATCGAGGAGCTCGCGATCAAGACCGACGAGGCCGGGTCGACGGTGCGCATCCAGCCGAAGGTGGTCGACGCCGGCCACCACCAGCGGCGGCTGCTCCGTCTCACCGGGCTGGACGCGCAGGAGAACCAGGCGCGACGCCTGCTCAACGACCTCGACTCGTACACGGCGACCTACGACAAGCAGGGCCTGGACGAGGAGATGGTGGCGCACGAGTGGCTGGCGCAGGTGTTCGAGCCGGTCATCCGCTCGATCCCCCGTGATCTCAAGGGCCGCCTGGAGCCGGCCGAGATGTTCCACCAGCTGCTCGAGCACCGATGGTTCATGTCGCAGCAGCAGGCGCGCGACGTCCCCCTGGCGGAGGCGGTCACCGCCTACGTGAACGACATCCTGCGTCACCGCCGCGACGAGGCGACGGTCATCGCTCCTCCCACCGAGGCGCTGACCCTCCCGAACCTCGTCCTCGACGAGTCCGGCGACGCCGAGCTCACCGACGAGGACGCCGACGTCGACTGGACGAAGAACGTCTGACCCCTCCCACGACCGCGAGAGGGCCCGCGCTGTCAGCACGGGCCCTCTTCACATTCCCCCGGCTCGCTCGCCACAGGCGGCGCCCCTCGATCCGCTCGCCGCAGGCGGCGCCTCTGACATCCAGACCCGTAGCGCGGGTGCCGGCGCGGGGAGCTGCAAGGCGGAGGAGGAAGCGATACCGGCGGTATCGCGCCCGACGACAACGCCGCAGATCACCGTGCCGGTGCCCGCGCTACTCGGAGGCGGAGCGGAGTTTGGAGATCTCGTAGAGCGCGACCGACGCCGCGATCCCGGCGTTGAGGGATTCGGTGGCGGAGCTGATCGGGATGGAGACGACGGCGTCGCACTGCTCGGTGACGAGGCGGGAGAGGCCCTTGCCCTCGCTGCCGACGACGACGAGGAGCGGCCGGTCGGCGAGTTCGAGGCCGGGGAGCATCACGTCGCCGTCGCCGTCGAGTCCGATGACGAAGACGCCCGCGCGCTTGAAGTCCTTGATCATGGCGGTGAGGTTGGACGCCATCGCGACGGGGATGCGTGCGGCGGCTCCGGCGGAGGTCTTCCAGGCGGCGGAGTTGAGGCCCACGGAGCGGCGCTGCGGGACGATGACGCCCTGTCCGCCGAACGCGGCGACGGAGCGGATGATCGCTCCGAGGTTGCGCGGGTCGGTGATGCCGTCGAGGGCGACGAGGAGGGGGACCGCTCCGCGGGAGACGCTGCGCTCGAGCAGGTCGCTCGGGTGGGCGTACTCGTAGGGCGGCACCTTCAGCACGAGGCCCTGGTGCACGGAGTCGGGGCCGGCGAGGCGGTCGAGCTCCGGGCGCATGACCTCTAGCACGGGAAGGCCGCGGGCGGTGGCGATCTTGAGCGCCTCCTTGACCCGGTCGTCCATCTCGATGCGGGTCGCGAGGTAGAGGGTGGTGGCCGGGATGCTGGCGCGCAGCGCCTCGAGGACCGAGTTCCGGCCCGTCACCATCTCGAAGTCGTCGCCGCTCTTGGGTTTGCGCGACGGGGCGGGCCGCCCCTGTCCGCGGGCGGCCGCGGAGAGGGCTCCGCCGGGGCGGCCCTTGCCGCCGGCGGCGACGAAGCGCTCGCGCGCGAGCTTCGCCTTGCCTGCGGGGTGGTAGGGCCGGTCCTCGGCCTTGGGCGTGGGCTTCTTGCCCTCGAGGGCCTGACGGCCCTGACCGCCGGAACCGACGGCCTTGCCCTTGCTCTTCTTTCGGACCGCTCCGGGGCGGCCGGGCTTATTCGCCATCGAGACTCCAATGCGCACCCGTCTGGGTGTCTTCGATCGTGATTCCCGCCGCGGCGAGATCGGTTCGGATGCGGTCGGCGCTCGCCCAGTCGCGCTGCTCGCGCGCGGTCTGGCGTTCGGCGACCAGGCGGTCGACCAGCACGCTGAGCGCGCGGTACGAGGGTTCGTCGTCGGAGCGCGCCCATTCGGGCGCCTCCGGGTCGATGCCGAGCACGGCCGCCATCGCGAGCACCTGGGTGCGCAGGGCCGAGACGGAGCCGAGGTCCTCGGCGTCGAGGGCGGCGTTGCCGGCGCGCACGGTCTCGTGCAGGACGCCGATGGCCTGCGGGACGGACAGGTCGTCGTCCATCGCCTCGGCGAACTCCTCCGGAACCACCGGCTCGCCGAGCGCGGCGAACCGCGTGCCGTCGAGGCGGCGGCGGGAGCGCTCGAGGAAGCCCTCGATCCGCTCCAGCGCCGCTTCGGCCTCCTCGAGGGCCCCGTCGTGGAACTCGAGGGTGGAGCGGTAGTGGGCCGAGCCGAGGTAGTAGCGGACGACGAGCGGGCGGGCCGCCTCGAGCAGCTCGGAGGCGAACACCGAGTTGCCGAGCGACTTGCTCATCTTCTGGCCGATGACGGACACGAGGCCGTTGTGCAGCCAGTAGCTGGCGAAGGCGTGGCCGGCGGCGCTGGACTGGGCGAGCTCGTTCTCGTGGTGGGGGAAGCGCAGGTCGAGCCCGCCGCCGTGGATGTCGAACTGGGTGCCGAGGTACTTCGTCGACATCGCGGAGCACTCGATGTGCCAGCCGGGGCGGCCGGCGCCCCACGGCGAGGCCCAGGCGGCCGACTCGGGCTCCTCCGGCTTGGCGCCCTTCCAGAGAGCGAAGTCGTGCGGGTCGCGCTTGCCGCGCGGGTCGGCGTCGGTCGCCGCCTCCATGCTCTCGAGGCGCTGGTGGGTGAGCGAGCCGTAGTCCGGCCAGGACCGCGTGTCGAAGTAGACGTCGCCGGAGTCGTCGGGCGCCGGGTAGGCGTGACCGCGCTCGATCAGGGTCTGGATGAGGGTGATCATCTCGGCGATGCTCGCGGTCGCGCGCGGCTCGTAGGTCGGCGGGAGGATGCCGAGGGCCGTGTACGCGGCGGTGAACTCGAGCTCGACGCGGTAGGCGAGCGCCCACCACTGCTCGACCGGCGCACCCTCGGGCACCCGACGCCGCGCGTCCTCGGCGATGGCGAGGATCTTGTCGTCGATGTCGGTGACGTTGCGCACCAGGGTGACCTGGAAGCCGCGGTACGCCAGCCAGCGGCGCAGCTGGTCGTAGGCGAGGGCGGAGCGCAGGTGCCCGATGTGGGGCGAGGACTGAACGGTGGGTCCGCAGACGTACATCCCGACCTCGTTCTCGCGGAGGGG
Source organism: Rathayibacter sp. AY1A2 (assembly GCF_002930935.1). Taxonomy (NCBI): domain Bacteria; kingdom Bacillati; phylum Actinomycetota; class Actinomycetes; order Micrococcales; family Microbacteriaceae; genus Rathayibacter; species Rathayibacter sp. AY1A2. The sequence continues at coordinate 491,233 of NZ_PSTP01000001.1, forward strand.
GACGAAATCGACGAGGGCCTGGGCCTTCGAGTCATGCAGTCGCAGAGTCACGCGGGCGAGTTTACCGGGCGGACCGCTCCCGGCCGGGTCGGCGGCTCCGCCCGGGGACTACCGGGTGACAGCGGGGGTGGGGAGGACGAGTGCCGTCGCGGTCGCGGCGACCCCCTCGCCCCGGCCGGTGAAGCCCAGCGCGTCCGAGGTGGTGGCGGCGACGCTGACCGGTGCGCCGAGCAGCTCCGAGAGCAGCCTCTGCGCCTCCTCGCGCCGCGGCGAGAACTTCGGGCGGTTGCCGATGAGCTGCACCGAGACGTTGCCGATGGCGAAGCCGGCGGCCTCCACCAGCTCGCGGGTCGCGCGGAGGAAGACCTCGCCGTGGGCGTCCGCGAAGCGCGGGTCGGCCGTGCCGAAGCGGGAGCCGATGTCGCCGAGACCCGCCGCCCCCAGGAGCGCGTCGCAGATCGCGTGGGCGACCGGGTCGCCGTCGCTGTGCCCGGACAGGCCCCGCTCCCCCGGCCAGTGCAGCCCGGCGAGCCAGAGCGGCGACGCGTCGTCGAACGCGTGCACGTCCGTGCCGATGCCGACGCGCGGCACGACGACGGCGGGCGGCGGTGCGAGCACCTGCTCGGCGCGGGCCAGGTCCCAGGGGGTGGTGATCTTGAAGGCGAGCGGGTCGCCGGCGACGACGATCGAGGGACTGCCGCGCGAGGCGAGGAGCGCCGCGTCGTCGGTGAAGTCCTCCTCCGCCGAGGCGTAGGCCTCGTCGAGGAGCGCGCGCGGGAAGCCCTGCGGCGTCTGCACCGCGGCGAGCTCGGAGCGGTCCACCGTGCCGAGGATCCCGCCGTCGGCGCGGATGCGCTTGATCGTGTCGGTGACCGGCAGACCCGGGATCACTCCGCCGCCCGTCTCCCGGACCGCCGCGATCACCCGCTCGAACTGGTCGACGGGCGTGAGGGCGCGGGCGGCGTCGTGCACGAGCACCGTCTCGACGGCCGGACCGAGCGCCCGGAGCCCTCGAGCGACCGACTCCTGGCGGCTGGCGCCTCCGGCGACGACGCTGACGGAGCCGTCCGGGGCTCCGGCGGCGTGCGTCAGAGCGGCCGTCTCCTCGAGGAGGGCGGCGGGAGCCACGACGACGATCTGGACCGGCTCCGCGAGCAGCAGCACCGTGCGCAGGCTGCGCTCGAGGATCGTCCTCCCCGCGCAGTCGACGTAGGCCTTGGGGCGCTCGCGGCCGAGCCTCGTGCCGCTGCCGGCGGCGACGACGACGACGGCCGCGGTCGGCGCGCCGGCCGGACCGTTCAGGATGCGAGGACCTCGTCGAGGAGCACGGAGGCGGCGTCCTCGTCGGTCTTCTCGGCCAGGGCGAGCTCGGAGACGAGGATCTGGCGGGCCTTGGCGAGCATGCTCTTCTCCCCCGCCGAGAGGCCGCGGTCGCGGTCGCGGCGGGTGAGGTCGCGGACGACCTCGGAGACCTTGACGACGTCGCCGGACCCGAGCTTCTCGAGGTTGGCCTTGTAGCGGCGCGACCAGTTGGTCGGCTCCTCGACGACCTCGGCGCGCAGGACCTCGAACACGCGCTCGACGCCCTCGCGGCCGATGACGTCGCGGACGCCGACCAGGTCGACGTTGTCGGCGGGCACCTCGATGACGAGGTCGCCCTGCGCGACGCGGAGCTTCAGGTACGTCTTCTCCTGGCCCTTGATCGTCCGGGTCTTCACCTCGGCGATCGTGGCGGCTCCGTGATGGGGGTAGACGACCGTCTCTCCGACCTCGAACTGCATGCGACGTCCTTTCAGCGGCGGAAAGATTACCATGCGCGCCGAGCGGGACGGGAGTCCGGACGGGCGGAGCCGCGGTGCTCGCTACGCTAGCCTGGTGTCGGCTCGTGCACAGTGAAGTCGCCCTGTCCGGGGCGAGCGGGGCCGACGATCTGGAGGTTCCTGTGAAGGCGCGTATCGCTGCATCCGTCGTTCTCGCGGTCGGCGTCGCCCTCGCTACCGCCGGCTGCAACCTCGTCGCCCCGCAGGCGACGCGCAAGATCTACGACCCGAGCGACGGAGTCGGCGCGACGATCGGCGATCTCGCCATCCGCAACGCGATGATCGTCTCGGACGACGGCGAGGCCGGCACCCTGATCGTGACGCTCGTGAACTCCACCGATGAGGCGCTGAGCGTCGAGGTGCAGTACGAGGGCTCCGCGGGCCGCACCAGCGACACCGTCGACGCCGTCCCCGGCCGCACCGAGGTCCGCCCCGACAGCACCGAGGCCGTCCAGATGGACGACATCGACACCATTCCCGGCGGCCTGCTCCCCGTCTACTTCCAGTACGGCTCCGAGCAGGGCAAGGAGCTCCTCGTCCCCGTCCTGACGAACGCCCTCGAGGCCTACTCGACGCTGACTCCCGCTCCCTCCGCGACGCCGACCGTCACCCCGACGGCCGACCCCGCCCGGACCGCGCTCCCCACTCCCACCGCCGAGCCCGGCGTCGACGCTCCCACCGCGGAGTAGCCCCCTCCGCCCTCGAGGGCCGTCCACCGCGGTGAGCGGCCCTTCGTCGTGCCCGCAGGTCACGATCCGCCGACTCCGTCGGCCACTCGACCACCATTCGCGCGACGTCCGGCTGCGCGCGTCTCGATACACCGACTCCGCCGACCACTCGAGCACCACGCCCTGAGCGACGCCCCCGCCCGGCTCGTCGCGCAGCGACGGCCCACCCCACCTGGCTCGTCGCGCAGCGACGGCCTCGTCCCCCACCCCTCCAGTACAGGGTTGATCGCGGGTCCTGGCGGGGTGAGCTGCAAGGCGGAGGAGGGCGCGATACCAGCGGTATCGCAACCGACGACAACGCCGCAGATCGCCCCGCCAGGGCCCGCGATCAAGCGTCGAAGCGGTAGCCGAGGCCGCGGACAGTAACCAGGAGCACCGGCTCCTTCGGCGTCTTCTCGATCTTCGAGCGGATGCGCTTGACGTGGACGTCGAGGGTCTTCGTGTCGCCGAAGTAGTCGCTGCCCCAGACGCGGTCGATGAGCTGGCCGCGGGTGAGGACACGGCCCGCGTTGCGGAGGAGCATCTCGAGGAGCTCGAACTCCTTGAGGGGCATCGGGGTCTCGACGCCGTCGACTTCGACCGTGTGGCGTTCGATGTCCATGCGGACGGGGCCGGCGACGACGATCCGCTCCTCGCCGGGCTCCTCGGTGCGGCGCCGGAGGACGGCGCGGATGCGGGCGAGCAGTTCGCGGGTGGAGTAGGGCTTGGTGACGTAGTCGTCCGCGCCGAGCTCCAGGCCGACGACGATGTCCACTTCGGAGTCCTTGGCGGTGACCATGATGATCGGGACGGAGGAGCGGGTGCGGATCTCGCGGCAGACCTCCGTGCCGGGCATGCCGGGCAGCATGAGGTCGAGGAGGATCAGGTCGTAGTCGCCCTCGTCGAAGGCGGCGACGGCGCGGTTGCCGTCCTCGGCGACGGTGACGTCGTAGCCCTCGCGTTCGAGCAGGTAGCTGAGGGGCTCGCTGAGGGCGCTCTCGTCCTCGACGAGCAGGATGCTGGTCACGCGTGTTCTCCTATCGGGGCGGTCGCCGCGAAGGGCGTCCGGGCGGGGTCGGCTTCGGGGAGCCGGATGGTGAAGGTGGAGCCGCGGCCGGGCTTGGACCAGACGCGGACGTCGCCGCCGTGGTTCTGCACGGCGTGCTTGACGATGCTGAGGCCGAGGCCGGTGCCGCCGGTGTGGCGGGAGCGGGCCTGGTCGACGCGGTAGAAGCGCTCGAACACCCGGTCGAGGTCCTCCTCCGGGATGCCGATGCCCTGGTCGGTGACGGCGATCTCGACGACGCCGCCGGTGGAGCGGACGCCGATGCCCACGCGGGAGCCGGCGGGCGAGTACTGGATGGCGTTGGCGAGGAGGTTGTGCAGCGCCGAGACGAGCATCTTCTCCTGCCCCACGACGTAGGCCTTCTTCATCCCGCCCTTGACCAGGGTGACGTCGTGCGACTCCGCCAGGACGTGGGTGGTCTCGAGCGCCGCCGTGACGACGTCGTCGACGCGGATGATCTCGGCGGAGCCGGCGACGTCGGCGGCCTGGAGGCGGGAGAGCTCGATGATCTCGCGGGTGATCTTCGCGAGGCGGTGCGACTCCTGGGTCAGCCGGTGCGCGAAGCGGCGCACCTGCTGGGGGTCGTCGGCGGCGGAGTCGAGGGCCTCGGCGAGCAGGCCGACGGCGCCGATCGGGGTCTTCAGCTCGTGGGAGATGTTGGCGACGAAGTCCCGGCGGACGGCCTCGAGCCGGCGCGCCTCGGTGTGGTCCTCGGCGATGACGAGGACGTAGCGGGAGCCCAGGCGGGTCGCGTGGACGACGAGCGTCACGGCGGCGTCGGAGAGCGGGCTGGTCGCGAGCTCGAGGTCCTGGACGATGTCGTCGCCGAAGCGGCGGACGCGGTCGACGATGGCGGCGAGGTCGGGGTGGAGCAGCGTGTCCTGCGAGACCAGGCCGAGCGCGACGGCGCGGGTGGACGCCTTCAGCACGTTGTGCGACGGGTCGGTCACGAAGGCGGGCGAGCCGACGGCGTCGATGATCGCCTCGATCCCCTCGGGGAGCCCGACCGAGATCACGTCCTGCGCGATGCGGCCCTGGCGGGCGGCGAGCGTGAGCACGGTCGTCAGAAGGATCCCGATCGCGACACCGAGAACGAGTGACAGAACCACGATCAAGCCCGAATCCACGGACCCAGGCTAACCATCCACCGGGCGTCCCCCTACCGGACGCCCGTCGATCCTCCGGGGGTCGAGTACTGTTCAAACGCCCGGCACCGTCCGTTAACCTGCCGTGGTCATCATGACTGCGCCTGCGCCCACGGAGTGCAGTCGCAGCGGCGTGCGAGGTGCTCGCCGCAGATCCGGCGCCGTCGTCCGCGCGCGCCGTAGAGAGGGTCGAACACAGATGCGCGAAGTTTTCCAGCAGGAGCTGGCCGAGGTCCAGGAACGACTCGTCGAGATCTCCGGACTCGTCGAGATCGCCATCGAGAAGGCGACCCAGGCGTTCAACCACTCCGACGTCACCCTCGCGGAGGAGGTCATCGCGAGCGACGCGCGCATCGACGAGCTGGCCATCAGCCTCGACGAGCTCGCGATCGACATCCTCGCCCGGCAGAACCCGGTCGCCCGCGACCTGCGGATCGTCGTCTCGGCGCTGCGCATCAGCGCATCGCTCGAGCGGATGGGCGACATCGCCGAGCACATCGCCCAGCTCTCGCGCTACCGCTTCCCCGACAAGGTGGTCCCCAAGAGCCTGCGTCCGACGTTCGTCGAGATGGGCCGCCTCGACGTGGTCGTCGCGCACAAGCTGACCGACCTGCTCCGCTCGCAGGACCCGCGCATCGCCGAGGAGATCCGCGACGAGGACGACAAGATCGACGAGCTGCACGTCAGCGTCTTCGACAAGGTGCTCAGCGAGGCGTGGAAGGGCCAGGCCGCCGACACCGTCGACGCGACCCTCGCCAGCCGCTACCACGAGCGCTTCGCCGACCACGCCGTGTCGATCGCCAAGAAGGTCCAGTACCTGATCTCGGGCGACTACTCCTAGTCGACACCTCGGGCTCCAGCCCGTCTCACCGTCCGGCCCGCAGGAACGAGCGTCTCCTGCGGGCCGGACGTGTCCGTGCGCTCCGCCTCCGGGGCTACGGGAACGGCCCGCCGGAGTCGAGGACTCGGGCGGGCCGTTCGCGCGTTCGGGGCGGTGCTACTTCTTGGCGCCCTGGGCGGCGACGGCGGCGGCACCGGCGGCCGCGGCCTCGGGGTCGAGGTAGCGCGCCTCGCCGATGGGCTCGAAGTCCTCGTTCAGCTCGTAGACGAGCGGGATCCCGGTCGGGATGTTGAGCTCCGCGATGTCCGAGTCCGAGATGCCGTCGAGCGTCTTCACCAGCGCGCGGAGGGAGTTGCCGTGCGCGGTGATCATGACGGTCTTGCCCGAGGCGAGGTCCGGCTTGATGTCGGACTCCCAGTACGGAAGCATCCGCTCGATCACGAGCTTCAGCGACTCGGTGCGGGGCAGTGCGTCGCCGAGGTCGGCGTAGCGCTCGTCGTGCGCCTGCGAGTACTGGTCGTCGTCGTCGAGCGGGGGCGGCGGCACGTCGAAGGAGCGGCGCCAGGTCTGGAACTGCTCGGGGCCGTACTCGGCGAGGGTCTGCGCCTTGTCCTTGCCCTGCAGGGCGCCGTAGTGGCGCTCGTTGAGGCGCCAGGAGCGCTTGACGTCGATCCACAGGCGGTCGGCGACCTCGAGGGCGATGTTGGCGGTCTGGATCGCACGCGTCTGGCGCGACGTGTAGACGATGTCGGGGTGCAGGCCCGCCTCGGTCAGCAGCTCGCCGGCACGGGTGGCCTCCGCGACTCCCTGCTCGGTCAGGCGCACGTCGACCCAGCCGGTGAACAGGTTCTTCTGGTTCCACTCGCTGTTGCCGTGGCGCACGAGGATGAGGGTGTAGGTCTCGGACATGCGTCCAGCTTAGAGGCGGCCCCCTCACCCGCGGATACGCTGGAGAGCATGCCCATCGGAGCCGTCACCCGCGGAACGACGGGCACGAACCGCCTCCGCCGGGTCGACCGCCGGCTCGCCGAGCTGCCCGTCCTGCGCAGCACCGCCTCCCCGCTCGTCGTCGATCTCGGCTTCGGGGCGAGCGCGGTCACCACGCTCGAGCTGCACCGCCGGCTCGTCCGGGCCGCGCCCGACGTCGAGGTGCTCGGCCTCGAGATCGAGCCCGCACGGGTCGACACCGCTCGGCGCCAGCTCGCGCGGGTGAGGGAGGGCGGCACGCCGTTCCCTGCGGACGCGCGCGTGCGCTTCGAGCGCGGCGGCTTCGAGGTGCCCCTGCCCGCGGGGCGGCGGGCAGGCGTCATCCGCGCCTTCAACGTGCTCCGCCAGTACGACGAGGACGCGGTTCATAGAGCCTGGGCGACGATGACGGACCGTCTGCAGCCCGACGGCGTCCTGGTCGAGGGCACCTGCGACGAGATCGGCCGCATCTGCACCTGGATCGAGGTCGGCCGGGAGGGCCCGCGCTCGCTGACCCTCTCGCTCCGGCTCGCGGCGATCCCCTCGCCGATGACGGCGGCCGAGCGCCTGCCGAAGGCCCTCATCCACCGCAACGTGCCCGGCGAGGGCGTGCACGCCTTCCTCTCCGCCCTCGAGCGGGCGTGGACGCTGAACGCCCCTCTCGCCGTCTACAGTCCGGGTCAGCGGTGGATCGCGACGGTCCGGGACCTCCGGCCGGAGTGGCCGGTCCTCGGCGGGCCGCGGCGCTGGCGCCTGGGCGAGGTGACGGTCGCGTGGGAGGCGGTCGCCCCCTCCTGCTGAGCGCCGGGCCTGAGCACCGGACCTCCTGAGCCCTAGGCGAGCGGGGGCAGAGCGGCCCGAGCCTCGGCGGGAGCGGCGCCGGTCGCCGTGAGCAGGTCGACGACGAGCGGGCGGAGCAGGACGAGCACCGTCTTCTCGGCGAGGCGCGCCTCCGGGATCAGCCGCTGGGGGTCGAGCGTGGTCGCGAGCAGCACGAGGTCCTGACGCGCCAGGGCGAGCACCGACGGATCGGCGACCGCGCGGCCGAGCAGCGCGATGCCCGGGCCGAGGGCGGCGACCGCTCCGGCGAGCGCCGGCCGCGGGGCGCCGTCCCCGACGAGGAAGTCGGTGCGGCGCGCGACGATGCGCAGATCACGGGTCGCGAGGTCCAGCGCGGACAGCATCACGGCCTGGCGGGAGAGCTCGCCGCGGTGCCGGCGGACGAACGGCGAGATCCGGGCGACGCCGGTAGCGGAGTCGAGCGCCGCGGTCCAGCCGTCGATGACCGGCTGCGTCCCGCGGATCCGCTCGAGGGCCGCGGTGGACGCCGAGGAGTCGCCCCGGCGGAGCGCCTCGGCCAGCTCCTCCACGGTCCGGCTGAGCGCGGTGAGGAGCCGGTGCGCCTCGGCCCGCGCTGTGCGCAGCGGCGGGCGGGGCACGATCGCCGTGCAGAGCAGCGCCGCGAGCCCGCCGATCAGGCCGTCGACGCTCCGGGTGAAGACGCCTCCGTCCGGCGCAGGGAGGACCATCACCAGCATCGCCTGGGTCCCGGCGGCCACGGCGAACCCCGGCGAGGGCGAGAGGGCCCGGCCGAGCGTGAAGACGATCGCGAGGACGACGGCGAGCTGCCAGACGCCGCTCCCCCACAGCAGGAGCAGGACCTCGCTGGCCGTGATACCGATGAGCATCCCCGTCGCTGTCTCGGCCACCTGCTTGGGACGGGTGTCGCGCGCGATGCCGAGGCTCGAGATCGTGGCCGTCAGCGCCAGCACCGGCGCGGGGTGCCCGAGGAGGAAGTGCGCGACGGAGTAGGCGAGGGTCGCCGCGAGCACGATCTGCAGCACTGCGGGGAGCGACGCCCCCGCGCGGGCGAGGGCGCGCGCGGGACTCAGCTCGGGGGCCCGGACGAGACCGCGCAGCCGCTCGGCCGCCCGGCCCCGCTCGGCGGGACGTGCGGCCACCACGGCGTGGCCTACCTGGTCGTCGCCCCGAGGCGGGGCAGGCGGGGCACTCCCGCCTCCGCTCCGGCTCCGGGCGGGACCACGACCTCCTGGGCCGCGGCCACGCGCGAGTCGTCGGCCAGCACGGTCAGCTCGAGGTCCACCGGGACGCTCCGCTTGACGACCGCGAGAGCGACCGGTCCGTCCTCGTAGTGCCAGGCGCTCGAGGTGACCGTGCCGACCTCGACCGGCTCGCCGCCCTTGAGCGCCGTGACGACGTCGCCGTGGGCGGGGAGGACCGAGTCGGAGCCGTCGAGCTGCAGCAGGACCAGGCGCCGCGGCGGGTGCCCGAGGTTGTGCACCTTCGCCACCGTCTCCTGGCCCCGGTAGCAGCCCTTGGCGAGATGCACGCTCGAGCGGAGGAGGTCGAGCTCGTGCGGGATGGACCGCTCGTCGACCTCCGTCGCGTGGCGCGGGCGCCAGGCGGCGATGCGCAGGGCCTCGAGGGCATCGACCCCGGCGAGGGCCACTCCCACCCCGACGGCCGTCTCCGCGAGGGCCTCGAGGGCCGCTCGCGGGACCAGGACCTCGCGGAGCTCCCAGGAGGCCCCGGGGTGCTCTGTGGTCAGCGCGTACTGCCAGCCGCCCGGCTGGACCTGCGACCACGGGTCGCTCCAGACGACGGGCTCCTCGGCCAGGGACAGGGCGAGCGTCAGGGCCGGCCCGTCGCCGAGGGCGGCGAGGGTCGCGAAGTCGTCGGTGCGGTCGGCGACCTCGACGCGGAGCATGAAGCGCATCCGGTCGAGCCAGGCGGCCAGGCCGGCCGTCTCGTCGCGGTCGAGCAGGAGCCAGGCGGTCTCGCCGTCGTCGACGAGGCGGATGACGTGCTCGATCCGGCCGGTCGGGTCGAGCAGGAGCGTCTCGGCCGACGCGCCGGGAGCGAGGCGCGAGACGGCCTGGCTGGTGAGCGAGTCGATCCAGGTGAGGCGGTCCGGCCCCGTGACGGTCACGACGCCCCGGCCGGAGAGGTCGACGAGCGCGGTGCCCGCGGCGAGAGCGCGCTGCTCGCGGAAGGGCTCGCCGTAGTGAGCGGCGACGCCGGGCTCGGCGGCGCTCGTCGTGGCGACGGCGCCCGGGGCGGCCAGGAGCGGGGAGAGCGCGTCAGTCGACACGGGCGAGCCGTCCGGAGGAGTGGGTCCGCAGGCCCTGGCCGAGCGCGGCGATGTCCCACGCCCACAGCAGGTGGTCGTCGACCAGGCCGTAGAGGCGGGTGGCGGCGGCGTAGTCCTTCGCCGCGGCGGTGCGCATCACCGCGTCGGTCGCGAGGTCGATCCGCGGCCCCTTGACCTGGCCGAGGTAGAGCTCGCTGACCCCGTCCGGGTGCACGAGCGAGACCTCGATGTCGAAGCCGCCGGCGGCGTTGCGCAGCGTCTCGACGGACTCCGCGTCGGGGAAGGCGGGTGCGCCGCGGCCGGGCAGCATTCCCGGGCCGGCGTCGGAGTCGGTCAGAGCGCGGCTGAGGCGCCAGTAGCCGGTCTCGGTGACCAGCGGCCGGGGCGCCTCCTCGGCGCCCTCCTCGATCAGCCACGTGTAGGAGTTGTAGTTGAGGTACGGGAGGCCGTCGTAGCTGAAGCTGATGCGATGGCCGAACTCGGCCTGGACGGAGTCGTCGCCGATCGTGTAGTCGATGACGCCCGAGCCCTCCCAGACGCCGAGCAGCCAGGACAGGGGGACGAGCTCGGGCGGCAGGCCCGACGGAAGCGAGATCACTCGGGCTCCGGCGGCGGCTAGCGCTGGCCGCGGTAGAGCTTGTAGACGACCACGCCGGAGACCCACGCGATGGCGAGGGAGGCGAGCCCGAGCAGACCGAGGTAGAAGAGTTCCAGGGCGAGAAGCATGCGCTCATCCTACCCGCCGCCTCCGACGCCGGGGCGGGGCGGACGCGGCCGCTCAGGCGGTGCGGATCCGGGTGCTCGGGACAGGACGGCGCGACCGCTCAGGCGGGGAGGAGGAGGGCGATCCCGCTCGCGACCGCGACCACGGCCATCGCTCCGACGATGCTCGTCATCGCGCGGAGGAGGTACCCCTCGGCGCGGGCCACGGCGAGCTGCACCGCGAAGGTCGCGAGCACGCAGCCGCCGAACGTCAGCGCGAGCCAGAGCTGCCGGGACTCCGGAGCGGCGATCGCCAGAGTCAGCACGGAGCCCGCGAGTGCGAGCGCCCAGACGACTCCGATGCCCACCCGATCCCTGCCCATCCGACAATTGTGCCCCAGGCGGACGCCCCTCCCGGCCCGCCGCTAGTATTGCGGGCAGACCAGTTCTGGAGGATCCGTGGCGCAGTTGTTGATACTGACCTCGGCGGGAGGCGCCGAGGTGCTCCCCGCACTGGGGCTCCTCAGCCACCGGACCCGGCAGATCCCCGCGGAGCCCGCCCAGCTCGTGAACGCCCCGAGCTGCGATCTGATCCTGGTCGATGCGCGGCAGGACCTCGCCAGCGCCAAGTCGCTCTGCAAGATCCTCACGACCACGGGCATCAACGTCCCCCTCATCCTGATCCTCACGGAGGGCGGGCTCACGGCCGTCTCGGCCGACTGGGGCGTCAACGACGTCATCCTCGACTCGGCCGGCCCCGCCGAGGTCGACGCCCGCATCCGCCTGGTGATCGGCCGGCTGGCGCAGGAGCAGTCGACCTCGCGCATCCAGGCCTCGGGCGTCGTGATCGACGAGGCAAGCTACTCCGCCAAGGTCCACGGGCGCCCGCTCGACCTCACCTTCAAGGAGTTCGAGCTCCTCCGCTTCTTCGCTACGCACCCCTCGCGCGTCTTCACCCGCGAGCAGCTGCTGAGCGAGGTGTGGGGCTACGACTACTTCGGCGGCACCCGCACGGTCGACGTGCACGTGCGGCGCCTCCGCGCGAAGCTCGGCGACCTGGAGTCGCTGATCGGCACGGTCCGCAACGTCGGATACCGCTTCAACGTGTACGAAGAGGACAATGAGCGAGTCGCTCAACCTGTCCGTTGAGGATCTGGCCGATCCCGCGGTGGCGGCCGGCCTCGAGCACCTGATCGGGCGCGCCGCCTGGTTCGACCACCAGCCCCCCTTCAGCGATCAGACCCTCGTCGACGCCCGGGCCGGCTCGCGCACCCTCCTCGTGGGGCTGCGCGCCGACGTGGTCGTGGCGGCGGCGATCCTCGGGCAGGGCGAGCTGGAGTTCGTCGTCGATCCGGAGTGGCGCGGGGTCGGCTTCGGCACCGCGACCCTGGAGCAGGTCCTCGCGAGCGGCCGGACGGGCCTGCTCGCCTGGGCGCACGGCGACCACCCCGCCGCCCGGGCCCTCGCGGCCTCCCACGGCTTCGCACCGGTTCGCACCCTCCTGCACCTCGAGCTCGAGCCGCTCGCCGCCCCCGAGGTCCGCGTCCCCGAGGGCGTCGTCCTCTCGGACGCCCGCGACCTCGCTCCGGCCGAGTGGATCGCCCTGAACGCGCGGATCTTCGCCGCGCACCCCGAGCAGGGGCGGATGACGGAGGAGGACCTGGCGGCCCGCCGCGCCGAGCCGTGGTTCGACGAGGGCGACTTCCTCCTGCTCCGCGACGTCGACGGCACGCTCCTCGGATACGACTGGCTCAAGATCGAGCCCGGATCGACGACCGGCGAGATCTACGTCCTCGGGGTCGCCCCCGAGGCGGCCGGACGGGGACTCGGCCGCACCCTGCTGAACGCCGGGCTCGCGCGGATGCTCGAGCGCGGCTGCACCGCGGCCGACCTCTACGTCGAGGCCGAGAACCGGTCGGCGGTGGCGCTCTACCGCTCGCTCGGGTTCACGGACGCCTCCGTCGACGTGCAGTACCTGCAGCGCGCCGCGCCGCTGCGCTGAGCCGGCACTCCTCCACAGGGCCTCCCCCGGCCCCGTTCATCCGGCATTCACGAGCGGCGGCGCGGAGCGGACGGACGCGGTGCCAGGATGGTCGCATGGACGGCGACAACCTGCTTCTCGAAGACGGTCTCAGCGATGACCTCGACGACGACTTCGACGACGAGGAGGAGCACTCGGACCCGCTCCTCCCCGACAACCGCTACCTCGACCGGGAGCTGAGCTGGCTCGCGTTCAACCAGCGCGTGCTCGAGCTCGCGGAGGATCCGCTGGTTCCGGCGCTCGAGCGGGCGAACTTCCTGGCGATCTTCTCGTCCAACCTCGACGAGTTCTTCATGGTCCGGGTCGCCGGCCTCAAGCGCCGCATCCTCACGGGGCTCGCCCTGCCGACGAACATCGGCCGCGTGCCGGTCGACGTGCTGACCGACATCTCGGAGAAGGCGCACCTGCTGCAGCAGCGCCACTCCCGAGCGTTCAAGGAGCTCGTCGAGCCCGCCCTGCGCGCCGGCGGCATCGACCTCGTCCGCTGGGACGAGCTGAGCGACGCCGAGCGCACCGTGCTGGACGACTACTTCTCGGCCCAGGTGTTCCCTGTTCTGATGCCGCTCGCGGTCGACCCGGCGCACCCGTTCCCCTACATCTCCGGCCTCTCGCTCAACCTCTCGGTGCGGGTGCGGAACCCGAAGACGCAGAAGGTCGAGTTCGCGCGCCTCAAGGTGCCGCAGATGCTCCCCCGCTTCGTGCGGATCGCCGGAGTCGCGGCGCCGGGCGAGCCGATGCGGTTCATCTCGCTCGAGGACCTGATCGCCAACCAGCTGGACGACCTGTTCCCCGGCATGGAGATCCTCGACCACCACGTGTTCCGGGTGACGCGCAACGAGGACGTCGAGGTCGACGAGGACGAGACCGAGAACCTGATCAAGGCCCTCGAGAAGGAGCTGCTGCGCCGCCGGTTCGGCCCGCCCATCCGCCTCGAGGTCACCGATGACATGGACGACGAGACGCTGGGCCTGCTGGTCCGCGAGCTCGACATCACGACGCAGGAGGTCTACAAGCTCCCGGCCCCGCTCGACCTCAGCGGGCTCTTCAGCCTGCAGAAGATCGACCGCCCGGACCTGAAGTACCCCAATCACGTCCCGACGACGGCGGTGCAGCTCTCGCCCAGCGAGCCCAACCAGCGGCAGGACGTCTTCAAGGCGGTCTCCCGCGGCGACGTGCTCCTTCACCACCCCTACGAGTCCTTCGCGACGAGCGTGCAGTCGTTCCTCGAGCAGGCGGCGGCCGATCCGGACGTGCTCGCGATCAAGCAGACGCTCTACCGCACCTCGGGCGACTCCCCCATCGTCGAGGCGCTCATCGACGCGGCCGAGTCGGGCAAGCAGGTGCTCGCCCTGGTCGAGATCAAGGCGCGCTTCGACGAGCAGGCGAACATCTCGTGGGCGCGCAAGCTCGAGAAGGCGGGCGTGCACGTGGTCTACGGGCTCGTCGGGCTGAAGACCCACTGCAAGCTCGCGCTCGTCATCCGCCAGGAGAAGGGTGGAGTGCTCCGCCACTACTCCCACATCGGCACCGGCAATTACAACCCGAAGACCTCGCGCATCTACGAGGACCTCGGACTCCTGACGGCCGACCCCGAGGTCGGCAAGGACCTCACGCGCCTGTTCAACGAGCTCTCGGGCTACGCGATCGAGAAGAAGTTCAAGCGCCTGCTCGTCGCGCCGCGCCACCTCCGGAAGGGCCTGCTCAAGCGGATCGCCGCCGAGACCGAGAACGCCCGCGCGGGGCGGCCCTCGGGCATCCGGATCAAGGTCAACTCGATCGTCGACGAGTCCGTGATCGACGCGCTCTACCGCGCCAGCCAGGCCGGCGTGCCGGTCGACGTCTGGGTGCGCGGCATCTGCGGGCTGAAGCCCGGCCAGGAGGGGCTCTCCGAGAACATCCGCGTGCGCTCGATCCTCGGCCGCTACCTCGAGCACTCCCGCATCTTCAGCTTCGTCAACGGCGGCGAGCCGGACGTCTTCATCGGCAGCGCCGACATGATGCACCGCAACCTCGACCGCCGCGTCGAGGCTCTGGTGCGGATCGTCGAGCCGGCGCACCTCAGCGAGATCGACGACATGTTCGAGCGGGCGATGGACGAGCGGACCGCCTCCTGGTGGCTCGGCCCGGACGGCGACTGGACGCGGCACCACCTCGATGAGGAGGGCGCTCCGCTCGCCGACCTGCAGAACCAGCTGATGCAGCACATCACCCATCGCAAGCGCGCGGCGACACGGTCCGCCAACCGGGCCTCCAGCCGCTGACGCCCGTGACGGGCACCGTCTACGCAGCAGGAGCGGTGTGCTGGCGGATCATCGAGGGCCGCCCGCACATCCTCGTGATCCACCGGCCGCACCGCCGGGACGTCAGCCTGCCCAAGGGCAAGGTCGACGCGGGCGAGTCCCTCCCGGAGACCGCGGTGCGCGAGATCCGCGAGGAGACCGGGCTCTCGGTGGCGCTCGGGGTGCCGTTGGGGTGCACCGAGTACACGCTGCCGAGCGGGCGCCCGAAGGCCGTCTACTACTGGGCGGCGCAGGTGACCGAGAAGGCCGTCCTGGCGTCCGACTTCCTCCCGAACGACGAGGTCGAGGCGCTCGAGTGGGTGACGCTCAAGCGGGCCCGGAGCTACCTGACCTATCCGCACGACGTGACGATCGTCGACGAGTTCGCCCGGATCGCCGCACGCGGTGCGCTCGAGACCTTCGCGATCGTGGTCCTGCGGCACGCGAAGGCGGTGCCCGCCTCCTCCTGGGACGGCCGCGACTCCACCCGCCGCCTCACCGGGCGCGGCCGGGTCGAGGCCGCGGCCGCCGCTCAGGCCGTGGCCGCCTGGCGCCCGCGCCGCCTCGTCTCGAGCACCGCCAAGCGCTGCCGGTCGACCATCGCCCCGCTGTCCGGTCTGGTCGGGAAGCCGGTCAAGCTGCGCGACGACCTCAGCCAGGAGGCGCACGAGCAGGGCACCGCCGACGTCCGCGCCCTCGTCGGCAAGCGGGTCCGCGCCCGCCGCACCGCCGTCCTCTGCAGTCACCGGCCGGTGATCCCCGAGATCCTGCGCGAGATCGCCCTCGCCACGGCGACTCCTCTCGGCGCCTACCTCGACGAGGCGGCAGCGCTCCCGACCGGGGGCTTCGCCGTGGTGCACCTCTCCACCGGTCACCCCGGCTCCGGCATCGTCGCGATCGAGACGCACACGCCGCTGGCCTGACCCGCCCGGGCGCTGCGCGTCCGGCTCGACGGGTCCCTCCGCACCGGGCCGGTCGCGCAGCCGGGACGCGCCCGACGCACCGCGCCTTCCCCGCCGCCCCGTCGCTCCGCAATCCCCGAGGCGGACCCGTTCACCGCGCGTTCACCGAGCGGTCGGTGCCAGGACACGACCCCTCCGTACTCTCGCTCGCGGGCTGCACCAGGCCCTGTTCTGTTTTCCACGCTTTCCTACCCGAAAGGGATACTTGTGAGATTCTCGCGTCTCGGCCAGGCGGCCGTCGTCGCCGCCGTCGCAGCGATCACGCTGACCTCCTGCGCTGCCAACGAGGCACCGGCCGCAGGCGGCAGCTCCGGCTCCGCCACCACCTCCACGCTCTCCGGCACCATCACCGGGATCGGCTCGTCCGCTCAGGGCACCGCGCAGACCACCTGGGCCGCCGCGTTCCAGACCGCGAACCCCGAGGTCACGGTCAACTACGACCCGCAGGGCTCCGGCGCCGGCCGCACCAACTTCATCGACGGCGCCGCCGACTACGCCGGCTCCGACTCCGCGCTCAAGGACGAGGAGCTCGCGGGCACCTTCGCCGCCTGCGCCCCCGACACCAAGGCGATCGACCTCCCGGTCTACATCTCGCCGATCGCGGTCATCTTCAACGTGGAGGGCGTCGACGAGCTCAAGCTCGACGCGGCCACCATCGCTGGCATCTTCAAGGGCACCATCACCTCCTGGGACGCCCCGGAGATCAAGGCCCTGAACCCCGACGCGACCCTCCCGTCGGCGAACATCACCTCCGTGCACCGCTCGGACGACTCGGGCACCACGCAGAACTTCACCGACTACCTCGCGGCCACCGCGAGCGACGTCTGGGACGCTCCCGCCGCGCAGACCTTCCCGTACCAGAGCGGTGACGGCGCCAAGGGCACCTCGGGTGTCGTCGACGCGGTCAAGAACGGCACCAACACGATCGGCTACGCCGACGAGTCCGGCGCCCAGGGCATGGACATGGCCCAGCTGAAGGTCGGCGACGCGTTCTCGACCATCTCGGCCGACGGAGCCGCGGCGGTCGTCGCCGCCTCGCCCATCGCCGAGGGCCGCGAGGACAACGACCTCGCGATCAAGATCGACCGTACCGGCACCGAGGCGGACGCCTGGCCGATGGTCCTGGTCAGCTACCTCATCGTGTGCCAGGAGTACGCGGACGCCGACAAGGGCGAGGTCGTCAAGTCCTTCGCCTCCTACGTCGCGAGCGAGGAGGGCCAGGAGGCCGCCGCCGCTCAGGCCGGCTCCGCTCCCCTGAGCTCCGAGCTCGCCTCGACCGTCGCCACCGCGATCGAGTCGATCAAGTAGTCCCACCGGCAGGGCCCGTCTCGCAGCACGATCCGCGGGACGGGCCCCGCCTGTGCCGGGCTCGACCCACCGGACGCCCCCTCCGAGCCCTAGCATCTTCCTGTGCGCCCCGCCGAACCCCCTCGTCTGAAGAGAGTCCCCTGGAATGGCAACTGAGACCGTCGTCCGCCCGAAGGCGAAGGTGCGTGTCGGAGATCGGGTCTTCTCGATCTCGACCGTCGCCGCCGGTTCCCTCATCCTCCTCGTCCTCGCCGCCGTCGCGATCTTCCTGATCGCGCAGTCGATCCCCGCGTTCACCGCGCCGGCCGGCAGCCTCCCCGGCGACGCGACGAGCTTCTGGGCCTACGTCGGCCCCCTGGTCTTCGGCACGGTCTGGTCGGCGGTGATCGCCCTGGTGATCGCCCTGCCGCTCTCGATCGCGATCGCCCTCTTCATCTCGCACTACGCGCCGCGCCGCATCGCGATGGCCCTCGGCTACGTGGTCGACCTCCTCGCCGCCGTCCCCTCGGTGGTCTTCGGCCTCTGGGGCGCGACCGTGCTGGCGCCGATGGTGCAGCCCTTCTACCTCTTCCTCAACGTGAACATCGGCTGGTTCCCGCTCTTCGGCGGCCAGGCGTCGGGCACCGGCAAGACGATCCTCACCGCCTCGGTGGTGCTGGCCGTCATGGTCATCCCGATCATCACCGCGGTCTGCCGCGAGATCTTCCTCCAGGCCCCGCGCCTGCACGAGGAGGCGGCGCTCGCGCTCGGCGCGACCCGCTGGGAGATGATCCGCATGGCCGTCCTGCCCTTCGGCGCCCCGGGCATCGTCTCGGCCGCCATGCTCGGCCTCGGCCGGGCCCTCGGCGAGACGCTCGCCGTCGCGATGGTGCTCTCGCCCGCGACGGTCGTCTCCTTCCTCCTGCTCACCTCGCAGAACTCGAACACCATCGCCGCGAACATCGCGCTGCAGTTCCCGGAGGCGAGCGGAGTCGGCGTGAACGTCCTCGTCGCCTCGGGCCTCATCCTCTTCGTCATCACCCTCGTCGTGAACTCGGTCGCGCGGTTCATCGTCAACCGCCGCAAGGCCTTCTCGGGAGCCAACTGATGTCCGCCGCCACCTCGTCGATGCCCTTCTCGCTGCAGGCGGGCAAGCTGCCCAAGGGCACTCCCTGGATGCTGCTCGTCGGCAGCTGGGTCGTGTTCGCCGCCGTCTTCCTGATCCTCCAGGCGGCCGGCATGATGAACGACTTCAGCCTCGTCGGAGCGATCTTCTGGGGCACCGTCCTCTTCGACGTCGCCATCTACGTGGTCTCGCGCCTGGTCGAGGGCGGCCGCAAGGCTGTCGACCGCCTCGTGACCTCGCTGGTCGCGACCGCGTTCATCATCGCGCTGCTCCCGCTGATCTCCCTGCTCTACACGGTCGTCTCCAACGGAGTCGCGCGGTTCGATCCGCTCTTCTTCTCCTCGTCCATGCGCAACGTCATCGACGCGGGCGGCGGCGCCCTCCACGCGATCATCGGCACGCTCGAGATCACGGCCATGGCCGCGCTGATCTCTGTGCCGATCGGCCTGCTCACCTCGATCTACCTCGTCGAGTACGGCCGCGGCCACCTCGCCCGGGCGATCACCTTCTTCGTCGACGTGATGACGGGCATCCCCTCCATCGTCGCGGGCCTGTTCGCCTACGCGCTCTTCGCGCTGCTCCTCGGCCCCGGCGTCCGGATGGGCTTCGCCGGCTCGATCGCCCTCGCCGTGCTGATGATCCCCGTGGTCGTCCGCTCGTCGGAGGAGATGCTGAAGCTGGTCCCGAACGAGCTGCGCGAGGCGTCCTACGCCCTCGGCGTGCCGAAGTGGCTGACCATCGTCAAGATCGTGCTGCCGACCTCCATCGCCGGCATCACGACGGGCATCACCCTCGCGATCGCCCGCGTCATCGGCGAGACCGCCCCGCTGCTCATCGTCGCCGGCTTCACCGCGTCGATGAACTACGACCTCTTCAGCGAGCGGATGATGACCCTCCCGGTCTTCGTCTACACGCAGTACGCGAACCAGGGTCCCGACGCCGAGGCGTTCCTCAACCGGGCCTGGACCGGCGCGCTGGCCCTCATCCTGATCGTCATGGCGCTGAACCTGGTCGCCCGCCTGATCGCGAAGATCTTCGCCCCCAAGCTCGGCCGCTGACACCCACCACTCGGCTCCGGCCGGAATCCCCGAAGGAAGCAATGTCCAAGCGCATCGAGGTCAACGACCTCAACGTCTACTACAGCCAGTTCCTCGCGGTGGAGGGCGTCTCGCTCGCCATCGAGCCCCGCACGGTCACCGCCTTCATCGGCCCGTCCGGCTGCGGCAAGTCGACCTTCCTCCGCACGCTCAACCGCATGCACGAGGTCATCCCCGGCGCGCACGTCGAGGGCGAGGTCCTGATCGACGGCAACAACCTGTACGGCCCGGGCGTCGACCCGGTGCAGGTCCGCCGGCAGGTGGGCATGGTCTTCCAGCGCCCCAACCCGTTCCCGACGATGTCCATCCGGGACAACGTGCTGGCCGGCGTGAAGCTCAACAACCGCCGCATCTCGAAGTCGGACGCGGACGCGCTCGTCGAGCGCTCGCTCCAGGGCGCGAACCTCTGGAACGAGGTGAAGGACCGCCTCGACAAGCCGGGCTCCGGTCTCTCCGGCGGCCAGCAGCAGCGTCTGTGCATCGCCCGCGCGATCGCCGTCTCCCCCGACGTCCTCCTGATGGACGAGCCCTGCTCCGCCCTCGACCCGATCTCGACCCTCGCGATCGAGGACCTCATCGAGGAGCTCAAGAACGACTACACGATCGTCATCGTGACCCACAACATGCAGCAGGCCTCGCGCGTCTCGGACCGCACCGCGTTCTTCAACATCGCGGGCACCGGCAAGCCGGGCAAGCTCATCGAGTACGACGACACCGCGACGATGTTCTCGCGCCCGTCCGTCCAGGCGACCGAGGACTACGTCTCGGGCCGCTTCGGCTGATCCGCCGCAGACGAGAGCGAGCCGCGTCCCTTCGGGGTCGCGGCTCGCTCTCGTTCCACCGCGTTCCCTCCGGGAACGAGAAGAGCCGCACTCCGTCATGGGAGTGCGGCTCTTCTCGTGTTCGGGCCGTCAGGCGATGTCGATCGCCAGTATCGGATCGGTGGTCGGAGTCGGCGAGCCGCCGGCGTCCTCGACCGTCACGGCGACGACTCCGCCCTCGGTCAGGCTCCCCTCGAGCGGGGCCACGGTGCTGCCCTCTCCCCCGTCGAACGTCCCTGCGGCGACCGGACCGGACGAGCCGATGTACCAGAGCTCGTAGGTCTTGTCCTCCGGCAGCGGCGCCAGGTCGTCCACCACGAGGGCGGAGCGGCCGAGCGAGCTCGACCAGACCAGCGTCGCCTGCTCGCCGGTGGCGACCGTGCCGGTCGTCTCCTGCGCGTCGGCGGCGCTGCGGATCTGCTCCAGAGCCGTCTGCTGCTGCGTCTGGCCGGGGCCGGACGAGAGCAGCGGCGGAAGGGTCACTCCGCCGACCACGATCACCGCGGCGGCCGCGGCAGCCGAGAGGTAGACCGCGGGGCGGGCGAACCAGCGGCTCCGGGCGCGGTTCGCGGCGCTGCCGCCACCGTCCCGGCGAGCCGTCGGACCGCTCCGCTCGCCCTCGGAGGCGACGGGGACCAGACGGGGCGCGGCGGGCGCCTCGCGGTCCTCGTCGGGCTCCTCCAGCGGCAGCTGCGGAGTGGTGGCGATGAGCGCCATCAGGTCGGCCTTGAAGCCCGGCGAGGGCTCCACGGCGGGTGCGTCGGCGACCAGCGCCTCCGCCACCTCGGCGAACGCGTCGGCCTCGCCGCGCGCCTCCGGGTGCTCGGAGAGGAAGCGCTCGTAGCGCTCCTGCTCCTCGGGCGTCAGGATGCCCAGTGCGTGACCCGCCGCGAGATCGCGCGGGTCGTCCATCCCGTCGGGGAGTCGCACATCGTTCACAGGGCCACCCCCATCTCTTCTCGAAGTCTGATCATTCCGTCACGCAGGCGTGTCTTGACGGTTCCCACGGGGCACTGCAGGATCCCCGCGATCTCGCTGTGCGAGTATCCGCCGTAGTAAGCGAGCTGCAGCGCCTGCCGCTGCAGTTCCGTCAGGCGACCCATGGCGGCCGCGACCTTCTCGTGCTCGAGGGACACCTCCGCCTGCTCGGAGACCTGGTCGTAGTCGCGTCCGAGGTCTCGGATTCCGATGCGCATGTCCCGATCACGGCCGGCTTGAGCCGCGCGGACCCTGTCGATGGCCCTGCGGTGTGCCATCGTGAGGATCCAGGTCGTCGCGCTTCCTTTATTCGGAGCGAAACGCCCAGCGGTTTGCCAGATCTCGAGGAAGACCTCCTGGGCCACCTCCTCGGACTGGGAGCGGTCGACGAGGACGCGGATGATCAGGCCGAGGACCCGGCCGGCCATCTGGTCGTAGAGCGCGGCGAACGCGGCCTGCTCTCCCCCGGCGATGCGCTCGAGGAGGACAGCCGCCTCCGCTGTGGTGTCGTCCGTCATCAGCCCCGCCTCGCCCGCGCCCGGGCTGAAAGATTCCGCGTCATCCAGAAGGCTGTCACGGCCAGGCCTGCAACGACGACCAACACCTCGATCGGATGCGTCACGAATCGGACATCCAGCGCCAACGGGCCGATCGGCACGAGCGCGGGGTCGCCCAGCCGGGGGGCCAGCCAGAGCGAGATCACGGCCACCGCCGCAGCGGTGATGCCCGGATAGCTGCGCGGGCGGATGAGGACCCAGAGCCCGGCGAGCACGTCGAGGACCGCGAGGACGCGCATCACCGTGCCCTGCGAGAGCGAGACCCCCGCGGCGAACTGGGCGCCCTCCGCGTCGTCGACGCTCGGCGCGGCGAGGAGGTAGAGGGCGGCGACGACCAGCAGCCCCGCCCCCGCCCAGACGCGCGCGCCGATCCGGAGAGCTCTGCTGTTCTTCATTCCGCTGGCGCCTGTCTGTGGGGACTCGGGCGAGGATCGACTCCTCCTGGGCCCTCGCCTCGCGCACCGTGGCGGCGATGCGAGCAGAGAAGGGGCCGGACCGCAGGAACGCCTCTCGGCGCGAGGCCGCTCGAAGCGGCTATAAGTGGAGCCCGGGGTTACTGCGATCCGGCTTCCGCCAGTCTACCAAAGGCCTCCGCGGTGGCGGCGAGCGGCGTTCGCAGTGGGTGAACGCGGGTTGCGCGTCACTCCAGGGAGTCGCTCCGCCACAGCCGCGCGCAGCTCACGAGCTCGGCCGCGGTGGTCGAGAGGCGCAGGGCGCGGGTGGTCAGCTCGCTCGCCCGGGCGGGGTTCACCGGCTCCACGTCGTCGGCGACCGAGACGGCTCCGGAGGCGCTCACGCGGCAGAACGCCGCGGCGCGGTCCAGTGCCACCGCGAAGTCGCCGTCGAAGACGCCGCGGAGGATCCGGTCGGCCAGCTCGGTGATCTCGGCCGGCCCCGTGGGAGTGCTGGCTCCGGCGACCACCGGGTCGATCGTGGCGGACAGCTCGACTCCGCGCTGGTAGAGGAAGCTCGTGCTCTCCGGGTCCTGCCGGATGACCAGCCGCAGCAGGTAGATCCGCCAGAGGGCGCCCGGCAGGCTCGCCGCGCTGGAGCGCGCCCAGAGCTCGGCGAGCGCGTCGATGCCGTTGTGGTCGGTGTACTCGACCAGGCGGTCGATGACCACCGGGTCGGGGTCGTTCCGGACACGGCTCAGCAGCGCGATCGCGGTCTCGTGGGCGACGCGGCTGATCTGCGCCGGGTCCTCTCCTCCCTGGAACGCCTCGAAGACGTGGGAGGGGAACTTGGTCGGCTTGTGGAAGCCGTCTGTCATGGGGCCGCCTTCCGCGGTCGTGCGCGCGGACGCTCTCGCGCTCGCGCTCCGTAGGGGGTTCGAGGAGGGTAACGCCCGCGGCTGGGCGGGTATGCCCGCGCGGAGGACGCGGTCCGCTCCGGGATCGTCCGCGCTCCGGGCCGCACCTGCTCCGGGCCGCACCTGCTCCGGGGGCGCCGACGGCCCGCTACCCTGGAGCGCGCGGGCCTCTAGCTCAGTTGGCAGAGCAGCGGACTTTTAATCCGCGGGTCGTCGGTTCGAGCCCGACGGGGCCCACCACACGACCGCCTGGTCGCGCTTTCCGGACAGTGCCAGGGCGCAGCCAGGTCGCAGCACTACCGTGCAGAGGTGCTGACCGTCCTCCGCGTCCTCCTGCGCCGGCCGCGGCTGTGCGAGGCGTGCCGCGTCCGGCCGGCCCGCCGCCGTGACCCGTTCTGCTCGACGGACTGCGCGAAGACGTACTACCTCTACCTCTGACGCCTCGTCCGGGCCGCGGTGCTCCGCGACGGCGTCACTCGTGGCAGAGCGACCACACCTCATCCGGGTAGTCGCGGACCTTCTCGCCGACGAGCAGGCGCCAGCGGCCGTCCTGGTGCTCGAGCAGGCGGCCGGTGACGACCTCCGAGAGCCAGTCGGAGTCGATCCGGTACCAGCGGACGAGGCGGACGGTCGTCGCGGTGTGCGAGACGCGGGTCGTCATCGCGGGAGTCCCTTCTCGAGGAGGGAGCGGGGTGCTGGAACCAGCGGGGCGTTCGACGCGCGAACGGGGGGATGACCCGCGCCGGGACGACTCCGTTGTCGACCGGCCGGGAGACTGCGGCGGGCATCCGGCGGACCGGATGCCAGGAACTCTAGACGACCGCGCGGACAGTGTCTGTCCCGTCGCCGGTCACAGCGGAGCGGCTCCGTTCAGCAGGCTCAGGGGTGGACGGTGCAGCCGGCCGGGCGCGTCTGCCGGAACGCGGCCGCTTCGCGGGTGCGGGAGCGGAGCCTCCTCGCGCGGCGGCGGAGGAGCCGCTCGCTCGGGCCGAAGGCTCCGGATTCGAGGAGCTGGCGGAGGGACAGGGTCACCTGCCGGGCCAGACGGGGATCGATGCGGCCGGGGATCCGGATCGCGTCGATGAGGTCGAGGGCGTTGCGCGTGGTGCGGGAGATCGCCATGACGGAACCCTAGGGACGCCGGGGCGCGGTGTGCGCGCCCCGGACGGGGGCGCCGACGGGGACTGATGCTCAGCCCCGGGGCGCCCCGGCGGGATCAGTCGTGCCCGTTGCTGCCGTCGCCACGGCCCGTGGAGGACTGCAGGCGGTCGATGTGCTCGGAGGCCTGGGCCTTGGTGAGGTCGGCGGGCAGGGTCTCGCCCGCCTCGCGCGCGAGAGTGTCGAGGTAGCTGCGCTGCGGGCCGGTCATCGGCTCGTCGCCGGTGACCCAGTCGGACGGGTCCTTGCTGGCGCTGGTGTCGCTGCCGTCGTCGGCACGGGCGCCGAGGACGTCGCCCTCGGTCTTGACATCGGGATCGGTGGTGTTGTCATCGCTCATGGTGCGACCGTACGCCCGACCACCGACGCCGACGAGGGCTTGCGGAGCGGGCCCGGGCGCCCCGCTTCACGAGCCGAGCAGCGCGTGCGCGACGGTGAAGATGACCAGCCCGGCCAGGGAGCCCACGACGGTGCCGTTGATCCGGATGAACTGGAGGTCCTTCCCGACCTGCAGCTCGAGCTTCTCGGACGTCTCGCGCGGGTCCCAGCGGTGGATGGTGTCGCCGATGATGCTGGCGATGTCGGTGCGGTAGCGGTCGACCAGGTTGGCCGCGACCGATCCGATCCAGGAGTCGACGGTCGCCGCGAGGTCGGCGTCGGTCGAGAGCCGGCGGCCCAGATCGACCACGATCGACTCGATGCTGCCGCGGAGGGGGCTCGACGGGTCGTCCATCGCGCCGAGGAGCGAGGCCTTCGTCGCCTCCCAGGCGTCCCCCGCGAGCTCGCGGACGCGCGGGCTGTCGAAGGCGCGGTTCTTGATCTCCTCGACGCGGGCGATCAGGTCGGGATCGGTACCCAGATCCTGCGCCAGCGTGGCGAGGTAGCCGTCGATCGCGATCCGGAACGGGTGCACCTGGTCCTCGCGCACCGCGGCGACGAAGACGAGAGCCTCGCGGTACAGCCGCTCGTCCACCGCCCGGCTGACCGCGGAGGGCAGCCAGCTCGGCAGGCGGCCGCTGACCATGCGGGTGAAGCTCTGCGGGTTCGCGGTCAGCCACTCCTCCGCCTGCTCGACCAGCGTGTCCACGAGGCGCCGGTGGTGGCCGGCCTCGACCACGGTGCCCACCAGCGAGCCCAGCGGCGGGCCCCACTGCGGGTCGAGGAGGTGGCGCCGCGCCAGCGCCTCGATCACGCGCTGCACATCGGAATCGTCCAGCAGGGCGATCGCCGAGCGGACGGCCGCCGCGCTCTCGCCGCCGACGCGGTGCGCGTTCTCCGGCTCGGCGAGCCAGAGCCCCGCCCGCCGGGCGATCCCGAAGGAGTCGAGCTTCTCGCGCACGATGGCGCCGCGGAGGAAGTTCTCCTCGACGAACTGCGCGAGGCTCGCGCCGATCTCGTCCTTCTTGGTCGGGATGATCGCGGTGTGCGGGATCGGCAGGCCCAGCGGCCGCCGGAACAGCGCGGTCACGGCGAACCAGTCGGCGAGCGCGCCGACCATCCCGCCCTCGCTCGCGGCCCGGACCCACTGCAGCCACGGGTAGCGCTCCTGCAGGGCGAACGACACGGCGAAGACGACGGCCATCACCACGAGCAGGCCCGTGGCGAGCCGCTTCATCCGGACGAGGGCGACGCGCTTGGCCTCGTCGTCGCGCCCGACGGCCGCGAGGGTGGTCATGACGCGGTGGGGAACCCCTCGTGGCGGATGCCCCACGCGACGGTCCACTCCTCGCCCGGCTCGAGCCAGCGCAGGCCCTGCCCGCTGTTGAACGCCTCTGCCGGAGCGGTCATCGGCTCCACGGCGATCGCGGTCTTCACGTCGTCGCCGTCGGGGAAGATCCGGGTGATGAAGACCTGGATGAAGTTGTGCGAGGCGTCGGCCCAGAGGAGCACGCGGCGGCCGTCCGCGGCGCGGAGGCCGTGCACGCTCTCGCCGTCGACCATCCGGACGTCGGCCCAGGCGTCGTCGAGCTCCAGGTCGCCGATGCGGCGGCCGGAGCGGAGGTCCCACTCGGTGCCCTCGACCGGGTTCTGCACGGTGGGGTTGAGGCGCTCGTCGACCTCGATGTGCACCGCCGCGTCGACGGTGATCTCGAGCTCGTCGGTCGGGACGTCGCCGATGGCGAGGAAGGGGTGCGTGCCGATGGCGACGGGCGCCTCGTCGGCTCCGACGTTGACGACGCGGTGGACGACCTTCAGTCCGTCGGCCTGCAGCTCGTAGCGGACCGAGGTCTCGAGGTGGAACGGGTAGCCCGCCTGGGGCACGACCGGCGCGGCCAGCTCGACGAAGGACGGGCCCTGGTCGACGAGGCGGTACGGGGTGCTCACCAGGAGGCCGTGGATGGCGTTGTGGTACTTCGGCTCGGTGATCGCGAGCTGGAGCGTCTCGCCGCGGTGGTGCCAGCGCCCGTCCTTGACGCGGTTGGGCCAGGGCATCAGGACGATGCCCGAGCCGAACGGCGGGACGGTGCTCTCCGGGTAGGAGGCGGTGATCTCCACTCCGTCGACCGAGAGGTGGCGCAGCGCTGCGGCCACCTCCGTCACGACGGCGTGCAGGGTGCGTCCCTCGGCGGTGAGGTCGAGCGGGAACTGGCGCCCGGTGGCGGGAGCGGGGGTGAAGTCGGCCATTCCTCGATCCTACGGACTGACGCGCTCGCCGAGCGTCCGGCAGCGGGTGACCGCGAGCCCCGCCTCCTCCAGAGCGGCGACGAGTCCGTCGGCGGCCCCCGCCCCCGTGAGCAGACGGTCGAACTCGTCGGGAGCGGCGACCCGGCCGAGGTCGACCACTCCGAGCTTCGAGGAGTCCGCGACCACGACCCGGCGGGTCGCCGCCTGCAGCATCCGGCGCTTCAGGGTCGCCTCGGGGAGGTTGACGTTGGTGACGCCGGCCTCGGGGTGCACACCGGTGCAGCCGATGAAGGCGATGTCGGCGCGGATCCGCTCGAGTAGCTCGGACGCCAGCGGCTCGACCAGCGAGTGCTGCAGCGGCCGCAGAGTGCCCCCGGTGACGACGACCGTGAAGCGCGGGATGGCCGGCTCGAGCGCCAGCGCCGTGGAGAGGCCGTTCGTGATCACCGTGACGTCGCGCAGCTCCTCCCGCGCCACGAGCGCGTGCGCGATGGCGAGCGGTGTGGTGCCCACGTCGAGCACGATGCTCTGCCCGGAGGAGACGGAGGCGGCGGCCTCCTCGCCGATCGCGGCCTTCTCGTCGGAGGCGGCGCTCAGGCCCTCCTCGAGCGAGCGCTCGCCGGTGCGTCTCGGCGCCGGGATCGCCCCGCCGCGCACCCGCTGGAGGACGCCCTCGCTCGCGAGCAGGGCGAGATCGGAGCGGACGGTGACGACCGAGACCCCGAGCATGTCGGCCATCGGGGCGACCCCGACGAAGCCCGAGCTCTCGGCGGCCAGACGCAGCCGCAGCCGGCGCTCGATCGCCGACGTGGACTCCTGCTCGCCGTCCGTCCTCATCCGCCCATCGTGCCCGCGGGCCGGTGGACTTGTCAAAGGGAAAACGAGCTTTCCTTTTCGAAGGTGCGGCCCTAGTCTGACTCCTGCCATGAACGAAGCGATCACACTCTCCGCCGGCGTCGTCAAGCGCCGGCACACGCTGGCCGACGGCCGCGAGCTCCTCTACTTCGACGACGCCGACACGACCCTCCCCCCGGAGCGCACCGCCGACGCACGCCACCTCGACCCCCGCCCCGCCACCGCGCGGATGCGCCAGGACGTGCTGACCGGCGAGTGGGTCTCCATCGCCGCGTCGCGCCAGAACCGCGTGTTCCTGCCGCCGGCCGAGCTCGATCCGCTCGCCCCGGCGTCGCCGACGAACCCGTCGGAGGTGCCCAGCCGCTACGACGTCGCCGTCTTCGAGAACCGCTCCCCCTCCTTCGGCCCGCTCCTCGAGGACGCGGACGCGCCCGCCTCCCTGGAGGACCTGCGCACCCTCGGGCTCGGCCGGACGCTGACCAGCGTCGGCCGCTGCGAGGTCGTCTGCTTCAGCCCCGAGCACGAGGGCTCGTTCGCCACGCTCAGCGCCTCCCGCGCCCGGACCGTGGTCGAGGCCTGGGCCGACCGCGTAGGCGCCCTCTCGGCCCTTCCCGGCGTGCAGCAGGTGTTCCCGTTCGAGAACCGCGGCGAGGCGATCGGCGTCACGCTGCACCACCCCCACGGGCAGATCTACTCCTACCCCTACGTCACGCCGCGCACGACCCGCCTGCTCGCCTCGCTCGACAGCTACGGGCCGTCGATGTTCGCCGACGTCCTCGCCTTCGAGCAGGCCGGCGAGCGCGTCCTCCTCCGCGGCGAGCACTTCACCGCGTTCGTGCCGTTCGCCGCGCGCTGGCCGGTCGAGGTGCACCTCCTGCCGCACCGCCACGTCCCGGACCTGGCGGCGACCACCCCGGAGGAGCGCGACGAGCTGGCTGCGATGTACCAGCGCCTGCTCCGCGGCATCGACGCCCTCTACGACACCCCGACGCCCTACATCGCCGCCTGGCACCAGGCCCCGGTGCACGAGCGCCGCGACGAGGTGCGCCTGATGCTCCAGATCACCTCGCCCCGCCGCGCCGAGACGAAGCTCAAGTACCTCGCGGGGAGCGAGGCCGCGATGGGCGCCTGGATCGGCGACATCGCCCCCGAGACGAGCGCCGCGGCCCTGCGCGCGGCGATCGAGCGGGCCGACGCGGCCGTGCTCGAGGCCGGGATCGCACAGCGCCCCGACGCGGCGCTGCCGGTCGCCGCGCACAGCGACGACTCGCTTCCCGGCGGCGCCGCCACTCCCGCCACCACCGCCGCCGACATCGCCGAGGAGAACCGATGACCGCCGCTCCCGCCTCCCTGACCGCCGTCGCCGAGAGCGCGGCCGCCGCCTTCGAGCGCACCTTCGGCCGCCCTGCCGCGGGCGTCTGGGCCGGCCCCGGCCGCGTGAACCTGATCGGCGAGCACACCGACTACAACGACGGCTTCGTCTTCCCCTTCGCGATCGACCGCGCCACGGCGATGGCCG
Source organism: Rathayibacter sp. AY1A2 (assembly GCF_002930935.1). Lineage (NCBI taxonomy): Bacteria > Bacillati > Actinomycetota > Actinomycetes > Micrococcales > Microbacteriaceae > Rathayibacter > Rathayibacter sp. AY1A2. The sequence continues at coordinate 520,206 of NZ_PSTP01000001.1, forward strand.
TCGCTCCGAGGGAGGACCGCCTGATCCGGATCAGCAGCGCCTTCTCCCCCGAGGTGGTCGAGGTCGCTCTCGACGAGCTCGGCCCCGGTGCCGTGACCGGCTGGTCGGCCTACCCGCTCGGCGTGGTCTGGGCGCTCACCGAGTACGGCGTCGACCTGGGCTCCCGCTCGGGCTTCGACGCGTACGTCGACTCCGACGTGCCGGTCGGCGCGGGGCTCTCGAGCTCGGCGGCGCTGATGTGCGCGATGGCCGTCGCCCTCGACGAGCTCTGGCACCTCGGCTTCGACCGCGCGACGATGGCCCGCGTCGGTCGTCGCGCCGAGAACGTCGCGGTCGGCGCCCCCACCGGGATCATGGACGAGTCCGCCTCCCTCTTCGGGAAGCGCGACGCCGCGGTGTTCCTGGACTGCCGCAGCCTCGACACCGAGGTCGTCCCCCTCGGGTTCGAGGAGGCCGGGCTCGTCCTGCTCGTCGTCGACACCCGCGTCGAGCACGCGCACGCCACCGGCGGCTACGCCGAGCGGCGCGCCTCCTGCGAGCTCGGCGCCGCGACCCTCGGCGTGCCGTCGCTCCGCGAGCTGACGGTCGACGACCTGCCGCGCGCCCAGGAGCTCCTCGACGACGTCACCTACCGGCGCGTGAAGCACGTCGTGACCGAGGACGCCCGCGTGCTCGAGACCGTCCGCACCCTGCGCGAGCACGGTCCCCGGGCGATCGGCGATCTGCTCGACGCCGGCCACGTCTCACTCCGCGACGACTTCGAGATCTCGGTGCCCGAGCTCGACACCGCCGTCGAGGCGGCGCGCGGCGCCGGAGCGATCGGCGCCCGGATGACCGGCGGCGGCTTCGGCGGCTCCGCGATCGCCCTCACGCCGGTGGAGAAGGAGGAGGAGGTCCGCGCCGCGGTCCTCGCCGCCTTCGCCGAGAAGGGCTTCGCGACTCCGGAGCTCTTCCTGGTCACGGCCGCCGACGGCGCGGGTCGCGTGCTCTGACCTCTGCTCCCGTCGACGCCCCCCTGCGACCTCGCGTCGCAGGGGGCGTTCCTCGTCCAGCCGCTACGGCGCCGGATCCGGCGGAACGACGGCGCGCGATTCTCCCCCGGTGACCCGGACCAGCTCGGCGAAGCTCGTCGGGTAGACGGTGTGCGCGTGCCCGGCCGCAGCCCAGACCACGTCGTAGGCGGCGAGGGCCGTGTCGACCACGGTGCGCAGCGGCGCGGGATGGCCCACCGGCGCGATCCCGCCGATCGTCTGGCCCGTCGCGGACTTCACCTCCGCGGCCGGCGCCCGGGTGATCGATCCGCCCAGCTGCACGCCCAGCCAGGCGGTGTCGACGCGGTGGCCGCCGCTGGTCAGGACCAGCAGCGGCGCACCGTCGATCAGGAACACGAGCGAGTTGGCGATCTGGCCGACGTCGACGCCCAGCGCCTCGGCCGCCAGTGCCGCCGTCGACGCGGCCGAATCGAGCCAGCGCACGGTCGGGTGCACGCCGTGCCGGTCGAGGTCGGCGAGGACGCGGTCGACGGCCGGGTGGCTCCGTTCGCTCATGCCGCCGAGGCTAGCGCCCCGGCCGCCCTCACTTCTCGAACGTGGAGGCGTCGATCACGAAGCGGTAGCGGACGTCCGAGGCGAGGACGCGCTCGTAGGCCTCGTTGATCTGCGACGCCGAGACGACCTCGACCTCGCTCGCGATGCCCTTCTCGGCGCAGAAGTCGAGCATCTCCTGGGTCTCGCGGATGCCGCCGATGCCCGAGCCCGCGAAGGAGCGACGGGCGCCGAAGAGCGTGAAGACGTGCAGCGGCAGCGCCTCGGCCGGAGCGCCCACGTTCACCATCGTGCCGTTGCGGCGCAGGAGCCCCAGGTAGGCGTCGAGGTCGAGGGGCGCGCTGACCGTGTTGACGATCAGGTCGAAGGTGTTCGCGAGATCGGTGAAGGTCGCCTCGTCGCGCGTCGCGTAGTAGTGGTCGGCGCCCAGACGGAGGCCGTCCTCCTTCTTGCTGAGGGTCTGCGAGAGCACGGTGACCTCGGCGCCCATCGCGTGCGCGAACTTGACTGCCATGTGGCCGAGCCCGCCGAGGCCGACGACGGCCACCCGCTTGCCGGGGCCCGCCTCCCAGTGCGAGAGCGGCGAGTAGGTCGTGATGCCCGCGCACAGCAGCGGAGCAGCGGCCTCGTAGGGGATCGACTCCGGCACGCGGAGCACGAAATCCTCGACGACGACGACGTGCGTGGAGTAGCCGCCCTGGGTGATGGTGCCGTCGCGGTCGACGGAGGCGTAGGTGCCGGTGTTGCCCTTCAGGCAGTACTGCTCCTCGCCCGCGAGGCAGTTCTCGCACTCGCGGCAGGAGTTCACCATGCAGCCGACGCCGACGCGGTCGCCGACGGAGTGCTTGGTGACCTCGGAGCCGACCTCGGCGACGACGCCGACGATCTCGTGGCCGACGGTCAGCGGGTACGCCACCGGACCCCAGTCTCCGCGGACGGTGTGGATGTCGGAGTGGCAGATGCCGGAGTAGGCGATCTCGATGAGCACGTCGTGCGGTCCGACGTCGCGGCGCTCGATGGTGGTGGGGACGAGCGGCTCGGTCGCGGAGGGGGCGGCGTAGGCGGTGACGGTGAGCATGGGTTCTCCTCGTGGGGCGGGGCGCGCTCCGAGGACGTGTCCGACGGGGTGGGGGACGCGAGAGCGCCGGGCCACGCTACCGGCAGGCGACTGGACGTCGCCCCCGAGCGCGGTCCGGCGCGGGTCCTGTGGCGCGGGACCGGTCAGCGCAGGGCGCGCTCGGCCGCCGTCACCACGTTGTGGATGAGCATCGCGCGCGTCATCGGGCCGACGCCGCCGGGCACGGGCGAGAGCCAGCCCGCGACCTCCGCCACCTCCGGTGCGACGTCGCCCGTCAGCTTCGCGCGGCCCGTCTCCGGGTTCTCGACCCGCGTGATGCCCACGTCGAGCACGGCGGCGCCGGGCTTCACCCAGTCGGCGCGGATGAGCCCGGGCACGCCCACGGCGGCCACCACGATGTCGGCGCGGCGCACCTCCGCGGCGAGATCGGCCGTGCGGGAGTGGGTGAGGGTCACGGTGGCGTCGAGGCCCTTCCGCGTGAGCAGGAGCCCGAGCGGACGGCCGACGGTGAGCCCGCGGCCCACGACGACGACATGCCGGCCCGAGGTCGGGATGCCGTGGCGCTGCAGCATCTCGACGATCCCGTTCGGCGTGCAGGGCAGCGGGCTGTCCAGCTCACCCTCGACGCCGAGCACCAGGCGGCCGAGGTTGGTGGGGTGCAGGCCGTCGGCGTCCTTGTCCGGATCCATGAGCTCGAGCATCGCGTTCTCGTCGATGCCCTTCGGCAGCGGGAGCTGGATGATGTACCCGGTCACGGCCTCCGAGTCGTTGAGCTGCCGGATGGCGGCGCGGATGTCGTCCGCCGACGCGGTCGCGGGGAGGTCCACGCGGATCGACTCGATCCCGACCTCCGCGCAGTCGCGGTGCTTGCCCGCGACGTACGAGCGGGAGGCGGGATCGTCCCCCACCAGCAGCGTGCCGAGCCCGGGCACGACGCCCCGCTCGCGCAGAGCGGCGACCCGCTCCGCGATCTCCGTCTTGACCGCCGTCGCCGTCGCGACGCCGTCGAGTACCTGTGCCGTCATCTCGGGCTCCTCGGTCGTGGCGCGGCGGAGGGGGGCGGTGCCCCGTCCTCCGCCGCGCGGGTGGTGCAGCAAATCGACTACAGCCCGGGGTAGAGCGGGAAGTCGTCGGTGAGGCGGGCGACACGGCCGCGCAGCGCCTCGAGGTCGGCCGAGGGCTTGAGCGCCTCGGCGATGACGTCGGCGACCTCGGTGAACTCCGTGTCGCCGAAGCCGCGCGTCGCGAGCGCCGGCGTGCCGATGCGCAGGCCCGAGGTGACCATCGGCGGGCGGGGGTCGAACGGCACGGCGTTGCGGTTGACCGTGATGCCGACCTCGTGGAGGCGGTCCTCGGCCTGCTTGCCGTCCAACGGCGAGTCGCGCAGGTCGGCGAGGACGAGGTGGACGTCCGTGCCGCCGGTCAGGACGTCGATGCCCTCGGCCTTCGAGTCGGCCGCCGTGAGGCGCTCGGCGAGGATCTGCGCGCCGCGGATGGTGCGTGCCTGGCGATCGGCGAACTCGGGCTCGCCGGCGAGCTTGAACGCGGTCGCCTTCGCGGCGATAACGTGCATGAGCGGGCCGCCCTGCTGGCCGGGGAAGACGGCCGAGTTCAGCTTCTTCGCGTACTCCTGCTTCGCGAGGATGAGCCCCGAGCGCGGGCCGGCCAGCGTCTTGTGGACGGTGGTGGTCACGACGTCGGCGTAGGGCACCGGCGACGGGTGCAGCCCCGCCGCCACGAGGCCGGCGAAGTGGGCCATGTCGACCCAGAGCTTCGCGCCGACCTCGTCGGCGATGGCGCGGAACGCCTCGAAGTCGAGCTGACGGGGGTAGGCGGACCAGCCGGCGATGAGCACCTGCGGGCGGACCTCGAGGGCCTTCTCGCGGACCGCGTCCATGTCGATGCGGAAGGTCTGCGGGTCGACGCCGTACGCGGTCGCGTTGTAGAGCTTGCCCGAGAAGTTCAGCTTCATGCCGTGGGTCAGGTGGCCGCCGTGCGCGAGCTCGAGGCCGAGGATGGTGTCTCCGGGCTGCACGAGCGCGGCGAGCGCCGCGGCGTTGGCGGAGGCTCCGGAGTGCGGCTGGACGTTGGCGAACTCGGCGCCGAAGAGGGCCTTGGCGCGGTCGATCGCGAGCTGCTCGGCGATGTCGACGTACTCGCAGCCGCCGTAGTAGCGGCGGCCGGGGTAGCCCTCGGCGTACTTGTTGGTCAGGACGGAGCCCTGCGACTCGAGGATCGCGCGCGGCACGAAGTTCTCGCTCGCGATCATCTCGAGGTAGCCGCGCTGGCGGTCGAGCTCCTGCTGGAGCACGGCGGCGATCTCGGGGTCGACCACCGACACGGGCTGGTCGAACGAGGCGGCGACGCCGGGGCTGGCGGGGGAAGAGGACACGGACGCTCCTTGGCTGGGAAACGGAAGGGGCCCGGCAGGTCGCTGCGGCGCGACACGGCTCGTTCGGGCGACCCGATCTACGGTATCCGTTCCAGCCCAGGCGTGCGGCGGGAAAAGTGTCCGGGGCGCTGCCCCGGAGGAGGTGCCGCTCCCTGATGGTCACCCATCCGAACGCCAGTCGCGGCGGGCTCACTCTAGCAAGCGGGCCGGGTGGCGCGGGAGTCGCGCCACCCGGGGGCGGGCACGCGCGATCGTGCGACGATCCCTCGGGCGGTCCCGGCGCGGGACCGGGAGGGAGGGCGTCGCCGTGGGTCCTCGACGCCGCTCCGAGCGCGTCGACGGCCGCAGCGACGAGGAGCTCGTCGCGCTGGTCCGGGAGGGCCGCACCGACGCCGTCTCCGAGCTCTGGCGCCGCCACTCCTCGGCCGGGCGCACCGTGGCCCGGGCGTGGGCGAGCAGCTCCGACCCCGACGACCTGGTCTCGGAGGCGTTCCTCCGCGTCCTGCGGGCGATCGAGCGCGGCGGCGGACCCGAGGGCGCCTTCCGCCCCTACTTCTTCACCGCCGTCCGCAACGTCGCGGGGTCCTGGGCCCGGCGGGACCGGCACGAGCGGCCGTTCGACGAGGCCGACCGCGCCCTCCCCTCTGCCGGCCCCGATCCCGAGGCGCGCGCCCTCGCCGCCCTCGAGCGCGACCTGGGCGCGCGCGCGTTCCGGGCGCTGCCGCCGCGCTGGCAGGAGGTGCTCTGGTACACGGAGGTGGAGGGCCTGTCCCCCGCCGCCGCCGCGCCGCTGATGGGCCTGCGGCCCAATGCGGTCGCAGCGCTCGGGGTGCGGGCGCGGGAGGGGCTGCGATCCGCGTGGATCCGGGAGCACGTGACGGACGCCTCGGCGACGGGCGAGTGCGAGTGGGTGCTCGAGCGGGCGGGGACGTACGCGCGAGGACGCGTCCCCGTCCGGGACAGGCACCGCATCGACCGGCACATGGACGGGTGCCTCTCCTGCCGGGAGGCGCTGGCGGAGGCCGAGAGCACTGCGCGCCGCCTCGCGTCGGTGCTGCTGCCGCTGACCGCCGGGGTGAGCGGCGCAGCCGCCTGGGCGGCGGGCGGGGGCTCCGGCGCGGCCTCCGGTCCGCTGCCGAGCGCGGTCCGGGCGTCGAGCGCGGTCCGCGCATCGGCGGTAAGGGCGTCGAGAGCGGGCAGCGGAACAGGAGTGGTCGTCGCCGCGTCCGCTGCGGCGGCACTCGCGGTCACGGGAGTCGTCGGCGCGGTGGTGCTGCTGTCCGGGAACGGGGGCGGCGCGCTCGTGGCGGCGGAGGACGCCTCCGCGCGGGTGGACGAGCGCGCAACGGCCGAGGCGGCTGCGCCGGCGTCGAGCGGAGGAGCGGCGGCGAGCGCCGACCGACCGGAGACGGACCCGGAGGCCGCGGACCGGACGAGTGCAGCGGACGGCGATCCGGCGGGGCGGTCCAGGGGTTCCGGCGCTGCTCCGAGGAGCACGGTGCCGACCGTGGCCGGAGGGGATGCGTCGGACGATGCCGGAGCGACGCGCGCAACCCACGGGAGGACGGGACGTCCGCCGCAGCGGGAGCCGTCCTCCGATCCCGTCGGCGCACCGGCGTCGAGAGGGATCGAGGCGACCGCCTCCCCGACTCCTGCCGCCGAGCCCGCCCCGTCCCGCCCCGCCGTGACCGGCAGCGCGGCACCGGCGCCCAAGCCCGCCGTCCCCGAGGCTCCGGCCCCCTCCGGGCCGCCGGGGGCCACGACCGGGGGCTCCGCGCCGGGCCCGATCGGCAGCGGCCCGGCCCTGCCCTCCGTCCCGGTCCCGACCCCCGCACCGAGCACTCCGGTCCCGGTTCCTGTTCCGACCGTGACTCCCCCACCGGACACTCCGGCTCCGGCAGCGACGCACGTACCGAGCACTCCGGCGCCGGTCCCGACAGAGGCGCCGAGCACCTCCGCTCCGGTCTCGACTCCCGCACCGGTCACGACCCCCACTCCGGCCGCACCTCCCACTCCGGCCGCACCTCCCGCTCCGGCCGCACCGACCCTCGCGCTCGACACCGACGGCCGGCTGCTGCCCGATGCCCGGGGCACCGCCGCGCCCGGCGCCGAGGTGCTCCTCGAGGACGCCTCCGACGGACGCTGCGTGGGCTCCGCCACCGCCGACGCCGACGGCTCCTGGACCGCGCCGGCGCTCCCCCTCCCCGCGGGCAGGACCACGGTGCTGGCGCGCACCGCCGCAGGAGTCAGCGCCCCCGAGACGGTCGACCTGCGCGCTCCGGTGCTCCTCGCCCGGGCCGCGTCGAGCGGGGGCGCGGTCGGCGTGCTCGTGCTCGCCGATCCCGACGCGGACGGCCTCGACCTCCTGGTCGACGGCGGGCAGGTGCGGTCCCTCGCTCCCGGAGCCCCCGTCCTCGCCGCGACCCTGGAGGTCGGTCCCGGGAGGCACACGATCGGCGTCCGCTACTCCTCCCCGGACGGGCGGACGGGACCCGTCGCCGTCGTGTCCGTCGACGCGGGCTGAGGCGCGCGGACCGCCCCGTGCCCCACCGTTATCCTGGGCGGATGCAGCCCGAACCCGCCGCGTCCGCGACTCCCCGGCCCGCCCCCGCGAGCACCCGTCCGACGGGCAGCGACGCCGCGTGGTCCGGCGCCCGGCCCGCGGGAAACCACTGGACCCTGACCTTCGCCTGCCCCGACCAGCCGGGCATCGTGCACGCCGTGTCCGGTGCCGTCGTCCAGGCCCGCGGCAACATCACCGAGAGCCAGCAGTTCTCGAGCGCCGACACCGGCCGCTTCTTCATGCGCCTGCAGGTGGAGTCGCCGATCAGCCGCGAGGAGTTCGCCGCCGCCCTGCTGCCGATCACGGAGCACTACGGGATGACCTGGCGCCTCGACGTCGTCGGCCGGCCGCTGCGCACCCTCGTCCTCGCCTCCACCGCCGCGCACTGCGTCAACGACCTGCTCTTCCGCCAGCGCGCCGGGCAGCTCGCGGTGGACATCCCGATGATCCTGTCCAACCACGGCAGCCTTCGCGACCTCGCCGAGTTCTACGGCGTGCCCTTCGAGTCGCGACCCGTGGTCTCGCCGGAGTCGAAGCGCGGGTTCGAGGAGCGCGTGCTGGAGGTCGTCGAGGAGCACGACGTCGAGCTCGTGGTCCTGGCGCGCTACATGCAGATCCTCTCCCCCGAGCTCTGCGCGCGACTGGCCGGCCGCGCCATCAACATCCACCACTCGTTCCTGCCGGGCTTCAAGGGCGCGAACCCCTACAAGCAGGCGCACGCCCGCGGCGTCAAGCTGATCGGGGCGACCGCGCACTTCGTCACCAGCGACCTCGACGAGGGGCCGATCATCGAGCAGAACGTGGTGCGCGTGGACCACTCGCACTCGGTCGCTCAGCTCGTGGCGATCGGGCAGGACGAGGAGAGCCGCACGCTCACGCAGGCGGTCAAGTGGTTCGCGGAGGACCGGGTGCTCCTCGACGGGGCCCGCACCATCATCTTCCGCTGACCTCCGGCGGCTAGCATGGTCGGCGTGAATCGAGCAGGAGCGGACACCGCGGGCACCGACATCAGGATCGGCCCGAACGCGATCCTCCGGTTCCTCCTGGAGCTCGTCGCGCTGGCGACCTTCGCCCTCTGGGGCTTCGCGACGTGGGACCTCCCGTGGAACATCGTCCTCGGCATCGGCGCTCCGGTGGTCGCCGCGCTGGTCTGGGCGCTCTTCCTCTCGCCGCGCGCGGTCCTCGCGATCGACGTCTACGGCCGCTCGCTGATCGAGCTGCTCGTGATGGGCGCCGCCGCGCTGGCGTGGCTGGACCTCGGCCAGCCGGTCGTCGCGATCGTCTTCGGCGTCCTCGCCGTCGTCTCCGGCGTCATCGCGGGACGCCGCTCCCTCTGATCCTGACGGCGGCCGCTCAGGCCGAGGGGGCGCTCGCTCGGAGCCGTCCACCGCTGTCCCCGAGGGTGCACCGCTGTCCCCGTGCGCTCGCCGCCGCCCCGGAGCGGAACCGAACGCGTCGTCCAGGCTCGCAGCCGCTTGTCGCCACTGCGCTCTCCCGTCGATGCGCCGCCGGCGATGCGCTACCGCAGCGGGATCCAGGGCCGATCGCGCCGCCGGGCCCGCAGTCGAAGGTGCTCCGCCCCGCCTGATCGCCGCTCTCTCCCCCGACC